>JAKPQA010000073.1 GCA_029547025.1 Armatimonadota bacterium | reverse complement strand
CGGTCAGGGGCCCCGCGCCCTCTGGGCGCCCCCCTGTGCGGCCCCTCCGCCAGACCAGGCGGGCGTTCCGCGCGACCTTCGCGAGACCCAGCCGCCCGGCCAAGGGCCCTGTGTTACCGCCAATGCCCCTATTCGGCCCCTCCGAAGACCGTACGAACCACCATGGAAGGCGCCCGCGCAGCGGGAAGGACGCCATCCGGCCGAAGCAGGGAGCCTGCGGCGTTCTGGGGTGCCCTGCGGAAGAGGGGGCAGTGCGGGGTACGGGCCTTCCGCGCACCGCCCGGGCCTAGGTTGCCGCCGATGCCCCGGGCAGGAGAGTCGCTCCACGTCGGGGGCTCCGGACGCCGGGCATGCGGGGCGCTACGCGGTGCCGCGGCGGGCGATGAGTTCCAGCAGCGCTTCGGCCGCGGCCTGGGGGCCCGCCGTCGCCATGCCGTCGATACCCAGCTGGGTGCGGATCTGCCCGACATAGACGCCCGAGGCATAGGCTGCCTCAAACACCCGGCGCGCCAGCTGATCGTGCAGCGCGAGGTACTGCGGCGGGCCGAAGATGTTGGCGAAGTAACACCGGGTGAGGCCGGTCGCTGTCGTAGTCCCCTTCGACATAGCCTGGCCTTCGCGGAACACCTCGAACGCCCGCTCGGCCGATGGGAGCGGCTCGATGGCCGGGACGTCCGGCCCCACTGGCTCGTAGTTGTTGGCGTAGAGCAGGAAGTCCACCGGGGCGCCCGCAAGCACCTCGGCCAGCGTGGTTACCGGGAGCACGACGCGCGCATTGGTTCGATGCGGGCTCATGATGATTGCGCGGTCTACCTGGCCGAACACATACCCCTGCTGGAGGTCATCGAGCCGCACGAAAGCGCCGATCTCCGTGCCGTAGGCCAACAGGCGGCCATCGCCGCCAATGCGGAGCGACCCCATGTCGTCGGCTACGACCCGAATTCGCCGAACCCGCGACCCACCCAGCAGCCGCAGGGCCTCCAGCGACTCGGACTTGCCCGTCGCCGTGTCGCCGATGATGAGCACGTTCGCCTCGGGGCCATCGCGCAGTGCGATGCGAACCATGGCGCCATGGAATGGCATCAGCCCCTGCTTCATCGCCGACGCATTGTGAAGGGTGAGGATCATCTTCTTGAGATAACCGAAGTAGCCATACCTCTCGGCGCCGGGTACCGCGGCCACCAGCAGCCCCGCGGTCTCGTCATCGAAGAACACCGTCTGGGAATCGCCCAGGCCGGCGAGTTCCTCGGGGGGCACGCCGTAGAAATACAGCGCACTGGCTGGCTGGGCGAGCTGATCGTCGGTGGCCAGCTCGAACAGGTTCGCGAGGGCGCAACCAAGCCCCATGAATTGGGCGTGGAAGCACACGTGGACCACCATGGGTCCGACTCGGGCCGGGTAACAGAGCCACCGGGTGCGCTCCGGGCGAAACCGGCCGAGAGGGTTCTCGTCGACCCTCACAAACTGGCCCGACCGGGTGTTCGTCGGGGGATCCATGATCATGGGGGGTGTCATCCACACCTGCCGGATGACGGGGATCCCGTCGAGCAGCTCGGCATAGGGTGACGGCAGGGGTAGCGTCCGCGGTGTAGCAATGAGGCCGATGTTGCATCCCGCCGCCACCTGCCGGTAGACATTGGGATGGTCTCCGGTGATGTTCTCAGCGATGTCACGGTACGCCGCACGAACAATGTGGCCCAGACCTTCGATGGTCGAGTTGAAGGCGCGATAGGGACGCCGGTCCATGCTGGTGGGCCCCGGCTCCGAATGCAGAACCACATACCGGTCGAATCGCCGCCAGAAGTTGTACAGCTCCTGGACGAAGTCGTTCAGCACGGCCCGTGTGCCGGGTGCTGTCATGTGCTCGGTCCCTGGCAGGATGCGCGCGATGGTCTCGATGGGGTTCTCGGCGACGGCTCGGAGGAAGTCCGCGACTCCCATCCAGTCCTGCCCGGCCACGAAGGGGGGCTCAAACGGCTCGATCAGCGGTGATTGCCGCTCCCGCAGGCTGTCGCAGAAGAGACTGACGATCCGCCGGAACACCGAGCTTCCCAGCATCTCGCGGGGGCTTGAGCAGATCAGGCCCTCCGTGTGGAGGATGACCTGACGTCCCAGAAGATCGAACCGCTTGAATGCCATGGCGACTCCACTAAGCCTCGGGATGGGTCCCCTCGGGCTCGAACTCGGGCGCGGACTCCAGCGAGGCAACCAGAATGCGCTCCCCCGTGGTGGTACTGATATCGGTGTGAAGGGAGACAACGCGCCGCGAGAGCAGCCCGTGGATCGTGGCCTCAATCAACGGCCGCGCGCGGTCCACCAGCTCGAAGTGCGCATTCTTCACCAACGCCCGGCCCCGGGCCCGATCGCTGCTCTCGACCAGATGCCGCTCGGCAGGCGCCACGCCGCCGCGTAGGCGGGCCACCAGAAGGTCGCCGATGATATGGGCGACAACGTCATCGGTCGCGCGGCCCGTGAACTCGTGCTCCAGGCGGGCCAAGCTCTCGGCGATCCGGGCCTCAGCCTCACTCCGCGTCATCGTCATCGGTGCTCCCGCCGGTGGAAGGTGCTAGAGCATAAACTCTAGCAGAGGGAGCACCGGCGGGCAAGGCGGGCGCCGCTCGCGCGATACCGAAGCAGGGGCGTCGGGGGTGTCCGCATGGGCGGTCACTTGAGCCCGGGCTGTGTGCGGCAAGCCCGTACGCCGCACCGCCCGCATGGTTCCTCCCATGGCGCCGCTCCGCAACCAGGCCCACGGTCCGATGGAGCCCCAAGTCACCGTCGATGGGGGGTGTCGGCGACCGCCCCGACGGTTCACTCACCCGCCCCGGATGTGGCGCCGCCCGACTCGCCGGAAGACGATCGACCGCCCAAGTTAGCGGCGGTCTTGGCATCGACGCTGACCGACGACGCCTTCATCAGCTCCTTGGGCTCGACCAGGATGCTCACGCGGCGGTTACTCGGGCTGCGCGGGTGCTCTGGGTCGCGAAGCTGGGTGTCGGCCAGTCCCCGAACGGCCGAGAGCTGGCCCTCGCGGAGATCGGCGATCATCGCCCTTCGCGCCGCGTTGGCCCGGTCGGCCGAGAGCTCCCAGTTGGAGTAGTTCGGCCTGCTCCCCGAGTACCCCACACTGTCGGTGTGACCCTCGATGGCCAAGCGATCGGGGAGTTTGGCGAGTTCCTTGGCGATCATGCGCAGCAGATCCGCCGTCTGAGGCTTCATCTCCGCACTGCCCAGCTCGAAGAATAGCGACTGCTCACCCTCGAGGAGTTCGACCCGCAGACCATCGTCGGTCACGGTGATGTCCACCGAATCCTTGACCTTGCCGAACTCGGGAGAGGCATTGAGCTTCTTCTCCAGCTCACGCTTCGCGATGGCGAAACGCTCTTTGGCCGGCAACTCGATGAGCTGAACCTTCTTCTCGCCGCCCTGTGCGCCAATCAGCAGACCACCCGGCCCCTGCTTCCCGAAACCGGTCGGGTCCTGGAAGTACCCCGAGATGGCGCTCTTGACCTCCGGGCTCATGCCCATGATCCACATGACGATGAAGAACGCCATCATGGCCGTAACGAAGTCGGCGTAGGCCACTTTCCAGGCCCCGCCATGGTGGCCCTCGTGGCCGCCGCGGCGCCGGATAACGATGATGGGGCGCTGCCCGTCTCCCCCGCCGCCCTTCATGGCTCAGCCCTCCCCCTACGCCGATCCCGCCGACTTGACGGCCTTCTCAAGCTCTTCGAAGGAGCACCGCAGCTCCGGCTCAACGGCACGACGCGCGAAGTCCACGGCCAGGAACGGGTTATCGCCACGTGCCATGGCCAGCATCGCCGATCGGATACACTCGAGATACTGGTGTTCCGAGCTGGCTCTCGCCTCGGCTGCCGATGAGAGGGGCTGCAGGACGCCATAGGCCATCAGGACGCCCAGAAAGGTGCCCACCAGAGCCGAGGCCACGTGGTGCCCGACCACTTCGGCCGACTCGCTGACATGGCCCATGGTGATCACCACGCCGAGCACCGCCGCCACAATGCCGTACCCCGGCATCGCGTCCCCCAGCTTCTGGAGCTGCTGGGCCGGCCGAATCGACTCGGCGTGCCGCGCCTGCATATCGGCCTGCATGAGCTCGTCCAACATGAACGGGTCGATACCGTCCACGATGAGCCGGAGTCCGTCGGTCAGGAAGCTCAGCGCATGGTGGCAGGCCAGGAAAGCGGGGTAGCGCTTGAAGATGGCGCTCTGAGAGGGCTTGTCAATGTGCGCTTCCAGCGAGACCAGACCCTCACGCCGCGTCTGGGAGACGATCTCGTAGAGCATCCGGAGTAGCGCGGTGAACTGGGCCTTGCCGAAAGGATCCGGCTTGAGCAGTCCCAACACCGTCTGGATCAGCTTGGTGAGCCCGCCAATGCCGCTGCCGATGATCACCGAACCGGTGGCGGCCCCCAGGATGACGATGTACTCGTTGATCTGTATCAGAACCGGAATCTTGCCGCCGGCCATGGTGAAGCCGATGACCAGACTGGCCATGACGACGCCAAGCCCGACAATGGTAAACATAGTCTCTCTCTCACCTCGCCGGCCCGGTCCTGTGAGGCAGCACCCAAGGAGGCGCCGCGCTCTCAGCGGGCGTCGCCGGCCGTCACCACCTCGCCACCACCGCACCCCAGCGGCCGGATACACTCAACCTATTCCACACGCACCCAACCATACTCAGTGCTTTGGTCGCGAATGTGGCCGGGCCAGCGACTCGGGTCCGTGCGGTCGCGGTGGCGTCTCGTACATCGCGTACGCATTGTGATTGTGTATCGACTCGAAGCTCTCACACTCGACACGAAACCACGGCACATGGTCCAGCTTCGAGAGCTCAATAACGGCGTCCCGAACCACGTCCTCGACGAACTTGGGGTTGGCATAAGCATTCTCGGTGAGTAGCTTCTCGTCGGCCCGCTTGAGGAAGGGGTACACGGGCGTGCTGCCCTGGGCTTCCAGCATGGCCACAACGTCTTCGATCCATACGATGCGCCCGTAGTCGTTCTGCAGCAGAACCCTCACGGCGGCCCGCTGGCTGTGCGCGCCGGCCTCGGCGATCTCCTTCGAGCAGGGGCAGAGTGTGAGGACAGGCACTTCGACACCCAGGTGAAAGACGAGCGAATTACCATTCAGCTCGCCCTCGAATAGGCAGTTGTAGTCCATGTGGAAAGGGGTACGGCTCACCGGAGCCTGTTTCGCAACATAGTATTTGAACCGCACCGAGATGAACGCACTGGTCGAACCGAATCGGCGCTTGGCCGTGGTCAGGAGCTTCTCGATCTCCTGCCGGCCAAACGGGCGGTCCTGCCATTCGCCCAGCAGCGCCACGAACCGGCTCATATGAGTTCCGCGGAACTCCCGCGGCAGATCGACACTCATGTCGATCGTCGCGCTGACCCGCGTGTGACCGCCGGACTTGACGGACACCAGGGTCGGGAGGGAGAGGCCCCGGATACCCACACGCTGGATGGCGATCCCTCTCGGATCGCGTTCGCTCGCCACATCGCGCAACTGCCGTCACCCTCGCCGCTCACCGGCCGCCACGCGCGTGGCCCGGCTGCCTCCAGCGGGCAATACTCCGCCGCCTAGAGGTCCTTGTAGTTGAAATACGCGAGGGTGGCAAGCCACACGGCGACCGTGGGGATGCCGAAGCCGAGGGGGATCTTCCACAACAGATCGGCGTCCAGTTCGCCGCGGAGACACTCAGGTAGGCTCGTCCGAAGCTCAAAGGGAGAGAGGAAGGACACGTTGAGGAACTCAAACAGCGCGCCCACGGAGTACCAGGCCAGAACCAGGGCCACGATGGCCACAAAGGTCGTTCGCATGACCGAAGACATCGCGACACTCACCGCAACCAGGAACAGCAAGGCCGTGAGGACATGCACCACGCCAAGCGAGACATCGGCGAAGGAGACGTCGGGCAGCTTCGAGTAGCGCCAGGTCGCATAGGCCGATCCGCCCGCGACGCTGACGAAGACCACCAGCACGGCGAACGACCGGGCCGTCAGCTTCGCCAGAATGTACTGAGACCGAGTCACAGGACGGCTCAGCACGGAATCGGCCAGGACGCCACTCTCGGGGGCCACGGCACTGGCGCCGATCACAATGACGAAGATGCTCCACAGAAACAGGAAGGTCAGCTGGATCTGAGCCGCGACCTGCGAGGCGGGAAGGCCCTGGGTGGATTGCCCGAGCACCGCGACGGCCGCGGCCAGGGCGCTCAGCACCAGCCACCCGCGCGCCACCCACGACCGGGCGATGGTCACCAGGTCACGATGCAGGAGTGCCACGTACGCACCCATTGGCCTCTCCCCCCTCCGCGTCCCCACAGGCCCTCAGGAACCCTCGCGCGCCATCCTGCTCGAGCATCTGCAGATAGGCGTCCTCCATACGCCCCTGTCCCGTGGACAACGACAGGATGTCGCCCCCCGCCTCTCGAACGCTCCCGGCCACGGCCGCCACCAGCTCGCCCAGCGAGGCTCCCGGCACCGGGCGCAAGTGAAACCGGGAACCCTCGCGCTCGAGCCCATCCAGTCCCTCGATGGCCCTCGAAGCGGCGCGGAACCGCTCGAGGACACCATCGCCGCCCGAGAGCTCCACCACCAACGTGTCCACGTGGATGCGCTGCTTCATCTCGCCCATGGTCCCCGAGAAGATGAGCTGACCATCGCTCAGTACGCCCACGTGGGTGCACACCTGGTCAATATCACCCAGGATGTGCGAGGAAACGACGATGGTCTTCGTTCGACCCAGCCAGGTAATCAGGTCCATGGTGTGCCGACGACCCGCCGGATCGAGCCCCGAACACGGTTCGTCCCACAGCAGGATCGAGGGATCATTCATCAGCGACGCCGCGATGCCCAGGCGGGTCTTCATTCCGGTCGAGAAGGTCCCGATGCGCTGCGATTGCGCGCCCAGGAGCCCCACCGCACGGACCAGGGAGCCAAGCCGAGGGCTTCGGGCCTCCCTGGAAAGACCGCACAGGACCCCGACGAAGTCGAGGTAAGTGATGGGCGTCATATCGGGCGGGAACTCGGGGTTCGTGGGCAGGTAGCCCACATGGCGCCGTACATCCGACGAGTTCGGGCCGACCCGTTTGCCCAGGATCTCCACACGGCCGGCCGTAGGGCGCTGCAAACCCAGCATCAGCCGGAAGGCCGTCGTCTTGCCGGCACCGTTGGGCCCGAGAAACCCAAAGATCGAACCCTTCGGAACCCGCAGCTCCACGGCATTGAGGGCGATCTTCCGGTGCCCGTAGATCTTGGTCAGGTTCTGCGTGCGGATAACATCCAACCGTGCCACCGCCTCCCCCCACGCGAGGACGGGCTTCTGCGGCGCGGGTTTCAGCAGAGTAGCGGTCAGTCCGTCAGCTTGCCCCGGCTGAAGCCGTAGACGCCGACGCGCGAGCCGATCGACCAGTAATCGCCGTCGCAGAAGGCCAGGGGCTCCACCGCACCCACCGAGATGCGCCCATCGGCATCGAGGACGGCATCGTCCGCGTGCACGGCAACGACCTCGCCGATGAAGCAGTCGTGTGTGCCGAGCGCCAGACGATGACGGACCTCGCACTCGATGTTGACGGGACACTCGGCGATGAGCGGCGCGCGGACCACCGAGGCCACGGCCGGTGTGAGGCCCGCCTCATCGAACTTGCGCACCCGCGAGCCCGAGACCGTGCCACACCAGTCCACCGTCCGCACCTGCGACGCCGACGGGATATTCAGGACGAACTCGTTGCTCGACTTCACAATGGGGTACGAGTGGCGGGCCTTGGGCCGGATCGAGACACTGATCATCGGCGGTTCCGAACATACCACGCCGGTCCAAGCGATGGTGATAATGTTCGGCACGCCGTCACTGCCGACACACGAGACCAGTGCCGCCGGGATGGGGAACAGCCGCGTCGAAGGCTCCAAAATCTTCTTACTCATCGAATTCCTCTCACTCTCTGTGTCGCCTCTCCAGCCGTGGCGGCCGCGCCGAGGCGCCGCAGAAGTGCCGGCAGATCGGCCACCAGTGCGGCCAGGGCCGCGCCACGATGGCTGCAGGCGTTCTTCTCGTCCCGAGTATGCTCCGCCATCGTCCGGCCGTCACCTGGCCGGAGGAAGATCGGGTCATACCCGAAGCCATTGCTGCCCCGAGGTTCCTCGATGATCCGGCCCTGGCACTCACCCCGGTAGGTGGCGCAGAGCCCCCGTGGCGACGCGACCGCGAGCACACACACGAACCGAGCCATCCAGCGGTCTGGAGGGATGCCGCTCTCCCGAAGCCGCGCCACCAGGGCCGCGTTGCGGTCCGCGTCCGTCGCCGCCGGACCCGCGAAACGTGCCGAGTGCACTCCCGGGAAGCCACCCAGTGCATCAACGGACAGACCGGAGTCGTCGGCCAAAGCGGGGAGCCCAACCTGCCCGGCCAGCGCGGTCGCCTTCAGTATCGCGTTGCCCTCGAAGGTGTCCGCCGTCTCGGGCAACTCCGCCAGGTCGGGGTAGTCACACAGGCTCCGCAGTGCCAGGCCGGGGGCCGCGCGCTCGAGCGCCGAGCGGATCTCAACCAGCTTCCCCGGGTTGCGGGTGGCGACGACAATCGTCACGAACGTCGCTCCATATCCGTGGCGTCTTGGCGCATTTGAGCCGGCGAGAGCGGCTCGACCATCACCGTCTTGGCGCGCTCGTAGATGTGGAGCCCGGCCGACCCCTTGCGGGCGCGCCGCACATGCTTGCGAAGTGTGTAGTCCACTGGAACCAGCGCCGAGTGCTTCGCCTTCGAGTAGTGAGCGGCAATCGCTGCCGCTTCCAGGATCGTTGCCATGGGAACCCGCTCGGGATGCCGAGCCGTTCGGATCAGCACATGCCCGCCATGGATGTCGCGGGCATGGAACCAGATGTCGTCCGGCGCGGCCACGGTGCGCAGGAGCTCGTCGCTCTCACTGGCGCCGCGGCCGACCAGCAGCTCGAAGCCATCACGCGACGAACACGACAGGAACCTCGGGCCGCTCGACGGCCGGCCGGAACGGCCGCGCTGGGCGTAGGGCTGGAGCAACCGATGGCCTTCGACTTCGGCGGCCGCCCCGGAGATGCGCCTTTCGTCGGCACCCCTGACTCGCGCCTCGAGGTCCCCGAGCTCGACAAGCTCGGCCTCGACCTGAGCCACAAGGGCGGGCAACTTCTCCGCTTGCGACCGGGCGCTGCGGTACCGGCGGAAGTAGACTTCCGCGTTGGCCTGAGGGGTCTTCGCCGGATCGAGCTCGACCGTCATGCTCTCACCGGTGGGGCTGTAGAGATCCGGCACCTGCACCTGGCGGGCGCCGGGAGGAATGATCGGGAGAGCGGCCAGGATCGACTCACCGGCGTGGCGCAACCGGTCGAGCTCGTGTTCCGGCACCCGCGCGGCCGCCAGCTTCTCGCGTCGCCGCTCCGCCGCCGCCCTCGCTTTGGCGATCAGGGCGAGGAGCCGACCCCGCTCCGCCTCGAGCTCCCCCTGGCGCCGCACACGGCTCACCGCTCGATCGAGCGCCAGCCCAAGACTCTCGACGGGCTCGGCCGGGCCCGGCACCTGGTCCAGGGCAAACGGGTAGAGCTCCGGCAGGCCCGCCGCGGGCTCGATCCAACGCACCGGCCGGAACGCGCCGGCCGCGACTGGCGAGAACACCTCCACCAACGCCGCGGCGAGGCCGGCCACCCGGTGCGAGCCCAGCGATGCCGCCGACTCCCCGGGGCCGATACTCACCCGATGCAGAGCTTCGCGCACGAGGACGCGGTTGGCTCCCTGCAACGAAGCGAGCAGCACACCTTCCACCGGTTGGTCGACACTCCCGGGGGCCTCGAGCAGCCGGATGAACTCGCCCGCACCGGCGACGCGCGGATCGAGTGTGCCGCGGGCGGGGGGCGCGGCGTAGGCGTCGTGGGGCTGCACGGTCCGGACCCGGCTCATGTCCGCGGTGATGTGCTTCGCGGCCTCCAGGACCATGTCCACATTGTTGAGGAGGATCAGATTGCTGTGCTTCCCCATGACCTCGACGACCAGAGCACGCACCGGATCCACCAGCCGCCGGTTCCTGGGTTCGAAGTCGATCCGGACGACGCGGTCGAAGCCGATCTGCCGGACCCCAAGGACCCGCGCCCCGCGCAGGTGCTTGGCGGCGAAGATACCGAACGGGAACTGGGCAGGGTCACGCTGAGCCGGCGCTCGGCCCAGGTGAACGCGCGCATACTGCGCCTCGGCTGACGCAATGAGCCAGCTCGAGCCTTGGGCCGACTCGACCTCCAGGGCCACCTCGAGCCGCCGGGGTTGACGCACGCTGACGACGCGCCCGCCGACCAGGGCGTGCGCGATCTCGGCAACACAACAGGCTGTGACGGCAGAGTCGAACACCATGGCAGTGGGCCCATTATACGATGGCAGATCGCGGGTCTCGCGGACGCCTGACACCGCCGGGACCTTGTGCTAGAATGACTTCTCTATGAGCCACCCAGATTCGGCCGATACCCGGTGCCGCCCGATCGTCTTCGTGGTGACCGGTCCCTCTGGATCTGGCAAGGGCACCGTGCTCAGCCGGGTGGTGTGCCCTGGTATGGGGCTGCGCCTCGCGGTGTCGGCCACCTCGCGAGCGCCCCGCCCCACGGACGCCGATGGCGATTACCATTTCGTCACCCGAGGCGAGTTCGAGGCGACCATCGCCGCCGGGGGGTTTCTCGAGTACGCGGAGTTCTGCGGGGAGCTGTACGGTACTCCTCGGTCCGAGATCGAGCGGGCGGCGGATGAGGGGTCGGATCTGGTTCTCGAGATCGAAGTGCAGGGAGCGCGCCAGATACGGCGTGTATGCCCGAGGGCGGTACTGGTAATGCTCCTGCCGCCCACGCGTGAGGAGTGTCTGCGCCGGCTCCGGGGGCGCGGATCGGAGACCGAAGAACGGATTCAGCGCCGCATGGCCGCCTACGATCGTGAGATCCTGGCCGTCGGCGAGTTCGACTATGTCGTGTGGAACGTCGAGGTCGACGCCGCCGTGTGCGACCTCAAGAGTATCATACGGGCAGAACGCCTGAGAACGCATCGGCAGCTGGCCGCGGGCCAGGCGGCACCCCGCGGCGAGGGATAGACGAGGGGCCACAGTGGAACCCACTCGTCTCGCGCCGGGACCGGCGCACGCATTGGAGGCTGTGCAGGGACATGGGAGACACGCGACTGATCACGTCGGAGTCGGTCACCGAGGGCCACCCCGACAAGATAGCGGACCAGATCTCCGACGCGGTACTCGACGCCATGCTCGCGCAGGACCCCGCCAGCCGGGTGGCCTGCGAGGCTCTCCTCACCACCGGCGTGTGTGTGGTGGCGGGCGAGATCACCACCAAGGCCCAAGCCGCCATCGCCGACGTGGCCCGAGCAGTCATCCGGGACATCGGCTATGAGCGCGCCGAGTGGGGCTTTGACTGCAACACGAGCGGCGTCATGGTCGCCGTCCAGCGCCAGTCACCGGACATCGCCCAGGGCGTCGACACCGGTGGCGCCGGCGACCAGGGCATGATGTTCGGCTACGCCACCGATGAGACGCCGGAGCTCATGCCCATGCCGATCCTCTACGCTCACCGGCTGGCGCGACGCCTGGCCGAGGTGCGCAAGAACCGGACGCTGCCGTACCTGCGGCCCGATGGCAAGAGCCAGGTGACCATCGAGTACGCCGATGGGCGGCCGGTCCGGGTCGATGCCGTGGTCATCGCTGCCCAGCACAGCCCCGACGTGACTCGCGATCAGATCCGCGAGGACGTTCTGGAGCATGTGGTGAAGCCCGTTCTGCCCGCCGCCATGTGCGACGGCCGACTGAAGGACTTCGTGAACCCCACCGGTAGCTTCGTGGTCGGTGGTCCGGCCGGCGATACCGGACTGACGGGCCGCAAGATCATCGTCGACACCTATGGGGGACTCGGGCGTCACGGCGGCGGGTGCTTCTCGGGCAAGGACCCCACCAAGGTCGACCGCTCGGCCGCCTACATGGTCCGCTACCTGGCGAAGAACGTGGTGGCCGCCGGCCTGGCGAGGCGTTGCGAGATCCAGGTGGCCTACGCCATCGGCGAGCCCCAACCCGTCTCGATCTACGTGGACTCCTTCGACACCGCCACAGTAGACGAGGCCAAGATCAGCCGGGCCCTGCGGGACATGTTTGACCTCTCGCCCCGCGGGATTATCAAGCACCTCAAACTGGACCGGCCGATCTACAGACAGACGGCTGCCTACGGGCACTTCGGCCGCACCGAGCCCGACTTCACGTGGGAGAAGACCGATGTGGCCGATGAGCTCCGCAAGGCTTGCGGAGGTTAGGGCTGCACCGAACCCGCCGAAGACCGAGGGCAGGCTAGGGCTCTCGCAACACCCCCGAAGCTCCAGCCTGTCCTCGGATCCGGGCCACCACCCGCATCGGTCGGGGACTCGCGCCCGGCGATACCACGATCGTCCCGGTGGCCTCGTCCGCCGTGCACGCCTCGGGTGCCTCGATCAAGCCAGCGAATCCCTCCGTCGGCATCGACAGCCGAACCTCGGGCCCGGCAGGCAGCTTCAGATCCCAGAGTACCGCGTGATCAACACACCGCATCATGCACCCAACGGGCCCCCATCGGGTCGGCGCCGCATCAACCGAGAATGACGACCCCGGCGCGAACCATCTCGCCGGCACCGCCTTGGCGAGCCAGAGCACGTCCGAATCGCGCTCCTCGAACACCAGGGCCCACTTCAGCATCAGCGGAATGGTGAGCTGCGCCGGCACGCAGTAGTCGGCACGATAGCGCCGCTCATCCTGCCAGCCGATGTCGACCTGCTCATAGGCCGTGAACGTCCCCCGCATCTGATGGTGGGCCAGATGGCCGTAGAGACCGAGGAGGTACTGGTCGACCCTCCCGCGTTCGAGCAACGCGTAGGCCACTCGAGCGAAGGGCCAGTCGTCCATCTGACGTTCGAACCGCGTGGTGCCCAGCAGCTCGCCGCCGTGGGCGCGGCGGAAATCGAGGATGGCGTCGACGGTGTCCGCATCCAGAAGGCCCGCATCCAGCATTTCGGGCCAGTAGCGGTAGTTGGTGTAGGACTCGAGCCGCCCTTCCGTCATGGACCCAAAGGGCTCCGCGATGCCCGGGTAGGGCGGCACAAACGCGGGCGTCGACGGCACCGTGGCCGCCCGAACGGCCGCCCGAGTGTCGCCCCCCATGCCTCGAGCCTGCTCCACCATCTCTGCCCCGCGCCGCTGCATCGCGCCGTCGGGCTGCTCGGCCAACCAGTGCCCATAGGAGACCAGACCCCGCCAGGCCCATGCGTTGTTCGAAAAGTACAGGTTGGGCGCATCGAGGACGTCCGCCTCGGGATCGCCGTAGAGCAGCCCGTGTGTCGCCCCCGACCGACCGGGGTCCGCCAGGGCCCGATCCCTCAGCCTCAGCAGATGACCAGCCATGGCGTCCAGTTTGCCGAGGTAAGTGCGGAGCCATCCATGGTCGCCCGAGCAGCGAGCCAGCCGCACGGCCACATCGAGCATCTGGCCATACTCCGAGACCGCGGGACCATAGTAGGCGAAGGTGCCGTCGTCGTTGACGAAACGGTCGAGGTAGTAACCGAGGTATTCCCGTGCGGCATCCCACCAGCCCCACTCGGCACAGCACCAGACCATCCAGATGGTGGTTGGCGGGAAGCCGTCGTGCGCCGCCTCGGCATAGACGCCGAGGCCATACCTGGGATGAGCGCCCTCATAGGTCGAGACCGCCTGGAGCAGGGCCGCGAGCCAGGCATCGGCCAGCCGGGGCTCCGGCAGGCGGACGGTCATGCCCTGGCGACCGGCCTCGCGCGCCAGCCGCCAGCGTGCCAGCAGCGCCGAGTGGAATGCCTCGGAGCTCAGTGTCTGACCCGACACCAGCTCGCGATACGACCACTCATCATCCACCTTCAGACCGAGGTAGACGGCGTCCGGAGCCTCGGGTGGCGCGAAGGCGATCTGCTCCCACGCCCTGCTACCGTCAGCCCCAACGAAGGCAAAGTCGGCCACGGGCAGATGGCCGCCCAGAACGCCCCGTTTGGCGGCCAGACAGCCCGAGACACCCAGCTCGATGCAGGGGTCGAAAAGCGCATCGCGGATCCGGTCACGGCCGTACTCGGGCGCCAGGTACCCGATGCGGCCGTCGGCATCGACCACCGCCTTCCGCGCGGAGCGGGAGTCAGAGATCGGCATGTAGGCGGCCAGATCGGGGAGGTAGCCGGCGACCCGGTCATAGGAGGGCTCGCCCGAACCCAGCACCCGATCACCCAAGACGTCCCCGTGGCAGCCCATGAGTGTCGCCACATAGTCCACCGGGTACTCGACGGAATCGGGCTGAATGTGTGAGAGCGAGCCCACGGACTTCCGGACCTCGGCCCGAACGCCCCCCGGTGCGAGGTAGAGGAACACCCCCCAGCGCGCGGCGTTGTGCTCCAGCACGGCCACGTCGCCCCCCGGGGCTGAGAGGCGCGCGATCAGACGCCACGGTCCGGCGGTCTCGCCCGGCCGCGCCAGCACGGGCCCGTTGGCACCAGGCAGCTCGAACCGGCCAGCATCACCGTCCCAGGCGACCAACCCGGGCCACCCGAGCCGCGCGCGCTCCGGACGCTCCTCGGCCGGGTAGTAGGCATCGTCAGCCACCGGGGAGAACTCGGCAAGTGACTGCATCGACGCGGGAGCCACAGCTCCCAGCACGAATCCCATGGTGGGCGTGAGCGTGGACGACCCCTCCGGCTCCAAGCGAGGATGCCCAACAGTGTAGCAGCTCGCCGAGGTCGCCGGCGAGGCCGACCAGGGGATCTGTGTGGCGCTGGCGAACTACCTCCCAACGGCGACCGCGGTCGCTGGTGGGAGAAGGAGGGCGTCCGATGAGGCCTGGTGAGTGCGTGTGCCTGGCGCTGTGCGTGTGGTGTGCCGTGGCGGGATCCGCTGCCGTGGCCCAAGACAAGTCCGATGCCCGCGACGGTGCCGAGGACGCGTTCGTGAGCCTTCTGGTCAATGGACTGATCCTGGAGTCGGATGCCCAGTTCCACTTGGGCGACTACCGCAAGACCACCCGCGCCGCTCTGTCAGCATCGGCACTCGATCCGTCCTACATCGATGGGTACGACTCCTCGGCCTGGCTCATCTGGAGCATGGGCTATGACGCGAACGCTGTGAAGGTCCTCAAGTGCGGAATCGAGGCGAACCCCGGGTCTGCGTACCTGCGCCATGCCCTGGGCACGCACTACCTCACAACAAAGCGCCATCGCCAGGCCATGCCGTGGTTCAGCCAGGCCATCGCCATCGAGCCATCCGTCATGAGCTACATGAACCTCGGCCACTGCTACAAGGCGCTGCACCAGCCCCGGATGGCCGTGCGGATGTACAGGGAGGCGCTGCGGCTCGACCCCGATAACGGGACGGTCAAGGCGAACCTGGAGTGGATGCACCAGCGAATGGGGGTCATGGGCGAGGGGTTCACCCAGCAGGCCGGGTATCTGTCGCCCCTGCGCTACTACCAGCTGAGGCTCCGCACGGAGACGGGGCATCTGCCCTCGCCCGCCGAGGCCCGGCTGGCCATCGCCCGCGCCCAGTCGAAGGCGCCGCTGTACCTGACAACCCGGCAGAAGCACCTCGCCGAGGATGCCACTCGCCCTCCGATGACCGGCCCGCCCGGCGGCATGCCCGGGCCCATGATGGGCCCCGCGGGCCGGCTGCAGACCACATCAGCACCCGATCAGTCCGCGGATCTGCATTTGGTGGTCCAGCGCTGATGTAGCCACTCGGCCCATGCGTCGAGTCCCTCGCCCGTCCGCACGGACGTGCGGATGATCTCGGCCGCCGGCTGCACCGCCCGCAGGTTCGCGACAATGGCCTCCACATCGCCGCCGCAGTGGGGCAGGAGGTCCATCTTGCTGATGAGGGTCACGGCCGCTTCGCGGAACAGCTTCGGGTACTTCACCGGCTTATCATCACCCTCGGTCACGCTGAGCACAGCCACCTTCAGGTCCTCGCCCAGATCGAAAGCGGCGGGACACACCAGGTTGCCCACGTTCTCGATCAGCAGCAGGTCGAGCCGGTCGCTTGGGAGGCGCTCAAGTGCCTGCGCGACCATGCGTGCATCCAAGTGGCACGTGGCGCTGAGCATCTCGGTGTTCACCTGAACCGCCGGCACGCCGTGAGCGGCAACGCGATCCGCGTCGCGGGTCGTCGCCACATCGCCCTCGATGACCCCGATCCGAACGGCATTCCGCAGGCGGTCGATGGTGGCCTCGAGCAAGGAGGTCTTGCCGGACCCGGGCGCGCTGAGTAGGTTCACGGCGAGGACTCGCCGCTCGGCCAGCCGTCTCCGCGTCTCCGCGGCGATCCGGTCGTTGGTAGCGAAGGCACTCTCCTCGACGCTCACCCTCAAGGCCCCTCCCCCTTCAGCTCGATGGAACGGACCACCACATCCACACCGCCGAGGACCTCGACATCCGAAGCTCCGCATCGTGGGCACGCGAAGGGGGGCTCCGCGAGGCGGAAGCCAGCCGAGCACGCCCTGCATCGGAGCGCCACCGGGACGGGCACTGCCTCAAGTCGCGCATCCCGCATGGCCGAGTCCGCGACCACCGACTCGAACCCGAACGCCAGAGCCTCGGGCACCACGCCAGAGAACTCGCCCACGTCGACCCGCACGCTCACCACGCGGCCGAGATCCTCCACCGGCAGACGGTCGCGGACGATCCGCGCGATCTCCCTGGCCAGCGTTGTCTCGTGCAGATCGGATCACTCCGTGCGCATCAGGGACTGCGAACGCTCGCGGCTGCGCTCGGCGTCGAGCCGGTAGACGAAGGCGAGTACTTCAGCGACGGCCTTGTACATCTGGGGCGGAATCAGCTCTCCCAGATCGAGCTGCGCCAGGGCCGCGGCCAGCACCCGATCCTCACGAAGCGGGATACCATGCTCGCGGGCCAGCTCGATAATGCGCTCGGCCACATGGCCCCGCCCACTGGCCGCCACGCGCGGCGCCGCGTCGTGGTCTGGGTCATACCGGAGCGCGGCCGCCACTCGGCCGTAGGGGTGTTCGACTGCCTCGTTCTCATCGGCCACGCGCGTCACCGCTCCCTAAGCCAGCGCCGATATCCGGAAGGGGGCGAGCACCGGCTCGCCCAGCGCCTCGAAGGCGTCCGCCGCGCCCTCTTGGCGCACGTCGGTCTGAAGCCGCGCCACCACCAGCCCGCCATCCTGAAGAGCACTCAGGAGCTCGGGCAGGCGCTCGTCGACTACAGCCTCGGACTCGGGTGAGTCCAGGGAGAACTCGACATTGAGAATGCCCTGCCGCATCTCGACGAGCGCCGTAACGGTACCCAACGTGTAGGTGTCGAGCCGGAGAGCCACCCTCAGATTGTCCGGGTCGAGCGGCTCTCCAGACCGTCCCGAGCCCCGCAGGACCTTGAGCTGAGCCTGAGTCTGTCGCCCGTCCACAATCACGGGTACCTCGACATAGGCGAAATGGGGCAACGGGGTCCGAGGAGCCACCGCGTTCAGGAGCTGCTGCCCCTCCAGCGCCGATCGCGCCGCCGTGACCGCCGAGAGGAGTCGCTGAGCCTGCTCGGCCAGCGCCGGATCGTGCTCCGCCGTCGATGGCGACCGCACCAGGCGCTCGAGCGCAACCTCGAGCCGCCCGAGCACCGCGCGCGGGTCGCGCTCGACGGCGCGCGCCGCGTCGGTGGACAGCAGCTTGTTCTCAAGACTGCGGCCCACGAGCTCCACCAGGCGTCTCAGGTCCTCGTGCACCTGCGGCGTACCGCGATCCGGGTGAGTCTGAGCGGACTCGAGCAGGCGCGTCAGGCGCGCCGATTCCGCGGCAACGCTGCGGGTCGCTTCCAGGGCCATGGCGACGGCCAGCGCCCGCGCCGACCGAACCACCTCGGTGGGCAGCTGGGCCCGCATGGCCGGATCGGCGAGCAGGGGCTGGAGCCGCCCCAGCCACTGGAGGAGCTGCTCGGGACTTCGGGCCGATGCCGGTTCGGCACTTGCCGACAGGGCCGCCGCTGCCTGGGCCAGACCCGGGTCGATCCGGCTCAGCGGATCGGTGATTGCCCCGAGGCCAAGCAGTGCCTGGGCGACTCGTACCGTCGCCGTGTCCAGCGCGTCGTGGAGGGCGAGCAGCTGGCCCGGTGTGATCCAGCCTCCGGGCGCGGCCGGGCCCTCATCGAGAAGCAGGCCCTCGACGCGCGCCAAGCCCTGGGCCGCATTGCGAGCCGTCGCGGCCGCCACACGAGCGACGACGATGAGCGCGTCGCGATGGGTCCGCATGGCCAGCGCCTCGCCGACGGCCGCGACCCGCTCCTCGGTGGCCTGCGCATACGACGAGACGGCTTCCAGCACGCGCTCGGCACCCCGCTGGGCCAGCAAGGAGACATCCGCCGACCCGCGGGACTCCCGTAGGAACGCCGCAATGCCCTGGAGTTGATGACGCAGACCCAGCAACGCATCGGAACTCGACGCGCGGTCGGCGGGGAGAGCGGCCAGCGTGTCCTCGACGGCTTCGAGGAGACTGGCGAGGCGCACCGCCGGATGGATGCCGGCCTCGGAGGGCACCCGTACCTCCGCGGCCCGCTGGGCCAGCGCGGTCACCAGCGCCCCGACATCGGCCGGGGCCTCCGCAGCCACAACCACCATGGTGGACTCGACTCGGCCGGCGAGCTGCTGTATGGCGCGGTCCGTCATCTCCCCAAGGTCAGCGGCGGCCGGGGAGAGCGTGGTCGGAAGACTGAAGGCTCGGAGGGCGGTCCGCAAGGTGGTGAGTCGCGAGAGCAGCTCCGAGGCGGCCGAGGGTGGCGCTGGATCGGCAGGCTCCCCGGCGGCTGGAAGCAGCGCCGCCTCCGCGCGTTCCCGGCTGCCGGCAGCAGGCGCGCCGCTGGCCGCAGCCGCCGGCGCGGGCGTGGGCAGAGCCTCGTCGACCGCGGCCAGAACGGCCAGCAGACGGCTCGGCAGGCCTGTCACGGGCTCCCTGTCCGTGAGGAACCTCTCGAGTTGCCCCATCGACTCCTCAATATCCGCGGCGATCTGCACTAATGGGCGGCCAAGCAGCGGCGCAGACTCCTCGATAACCTTGCCCGGCGTCTGGCCCAGCTGGGACGCCAAGCGGTCGAGGGTTTGACTGGCGATGGGCACCACGCCCCCGAACTCCATCGCCGCCAACAGGGCCGACAGGCGCTGGGCCAGCCCGATACGTGGATCTGCGGCGTCGGCGCCCACTGCGCTGCCCCGCAGAAGACCCAGGGCCCGGCTGAGCGCGGCGAGGAGCTCGCCCGCCCCGGTGGTGAGAGCCCCCCCCGACGGCTCGGCCGCCGGGACGGCCCCCGTGAGCTCCGCCAGAGCCGTCTGCAGCTCGCTGGCTAGCCGCGCGATGCCATCCAGGCGTTCCGCGAGGGCCAGGCCCGTGCCCCGAGAAGCCGCCCTCAGCGCCGCGATTGTGGCCTCCGTGGCCGGCAGGTCGAGAGCCCGGGCCTGCGCCAGGGCCGCGACGACCTCCTCGGTGGGTCCCTCGAATCGGTGAGCGTTGCGGGCCACGAAACTGATGTTCGCCTTGGTCAGGGCCTGGCCGTGGTCCAGAAGGGCGCGTGCCGCGGCCATGTGGTCCTCGGTGGTGGGCAGACCCACCGCCCGGACGGCCTCGGCGATGTCGGCATCCGTCCGAGGCGATATGGCGCCCTCCGGGGCCAGCCGCAACCCCGCCCTCTGGATGGTTTGGGCGGGCTCAGTCAGTCGGAGGAGGAGCGCGCCATTCTCTCCCTGCTCGACGAGGAGAGCCACCACCTGCCCCTCGCGCAGGGGCAGGTCCGTCTGTGTTACCAGAGTCTCACCGCCAATGTTGACAACGGCTCGCCCATCGCTCACACTCACGACGCGCGCGACCTGTCGGGTGCCGGGGGACAGCCCAAGGCCCCGCCGACGCAGGTCCGCCGCCAGAGCATCGACCCGCAGCACTTGGGGCCCCGTGGTGAGGACGTTCATGTACCGGCTCCCCTGCAGGGAGGACTAAGGTGAGGCTCCCGAGGCCCGTGCGTCAGACCGGGTACCTCCTGTCCCTCGGCGCCATGCTCGCGGGCACGACGGTGCTCACCCTCGTGACGTATGGCGAGACGGATGTCGCGACTCAGTTCCATTACATCCCCATCATAATATCGGCCTTCTTGTTCGGCACCCTTGGGGCGCTGATCTGCGCGGTAGTCGCCGGATTCCTGGCTGGGCCCTACTTACTGATCACCGGCCGGGTCAGCGACCCCCAGTGGCTGCCCTGGATCACCCGCTTCCTGTTTTACGCCGTCATCGGCCTGATCACCTCACGGCTCTCGGCCACCATCATGCAGCAGGCCAAGGAGTTCCAGGCGCTGTTCCATGTAGCCCAGGCCATCAACTCCTCACTCCGGCCGTCCAGCGTGCTCCGACGCATCGTGCGACACGCCCGAAACCGGCTGCGCATCCGAGCGGTCTCTATCCGCCTGCTCGATCCCAAGACGGGGGAGCTGGCTCTGGCGGCCAGCGAGGGCCTCTCGCCCTCGTACATCGCCAAGGGCAGGGTGGACGTCGACAGCAGCGCCATTGATCGCCAGGCTCTCGATGGCCAGACGGTGGTGGTCGAAGACGTCGCTCGCAGCGATCAGCTCCAGTATGCCGATGAGGTGCGCAGCGAGGGTATCGGGGCCATCATGGTCGTGCCGCTGAAGTCCAGGCGCCGGCCTCTGGGCGTCTTCCGCGCCTATGCGTCGAAGCCCAAGAGGTTTCGCAAGGCCGAGCGATCGCTCATCGAGGCCTTCGCCAACCAAGCCGCCACCGCCATCGAGAATGCCGAGCTCTACGACAACCTGCGCCAGAGCTACTTCGAGACGGTCCGATCACTCACCCGGACGCTCGAGGCACGCGACCCGGCCACCGCCGGCCACTCCGAGCGCGTCACCCACTTGGTGGCACTCATCGGCGAGCGGCTCGGGCTCCGCCGCGACGAGGTCGACCTCCTCCGCTTCGGCGCCGTACTCCATGACATCGGTAAGGTGGGCATCAGCGAGGACGCCCTCGGAACCGTCGGCCCCACCAACGGCACGCCGGCCGACCTCCTCTTCCAGACGCACCCCCTGATCGGCGAATCGATCCTCCAACCCGTATCCTTCCTTGAACCCGTGCTGCCCATGGTGACTTGTCACCATGAGTACCTCGACGGCTCCGGGTACCCCGAAGGGCTTCGTGGCGAGTCGATCCCCTTCTTCGGACGCCTGGCCGCCGCGGCCAATGAGTTCGACCGGCTCGTGTCGGCGTGGGAAGGTGATCCGCTTGAGGCCATCGGCGCCGCCCGCGAGCAGATCCGCGCCATGGCCGGGACGAAGCTCGATGCGGAGATCGTGGACGTGCTGCTCCAGGTCACCGAATCGATGCAAGAGCTCACCGGCGAACGCGGCGACCTCGACGTGTCGGCCGACCGAGACACCGACGTCGAGGACGAGGACGAGGTCTGAGCGCTTGGAGGCCCGCCTTGCGGCAGAGGACCTGCCCAACTCGGGCAGAATATGCGCATCGACACAGGTGGCAGCCGCCTCGCGCGCGAAGGGCCGTTGCCCACGCTCGTGCGCGCGAGAGCACCCGTATCTCGGCGCGGTGACGTGCCAGGATGGGCTGCCTCGTGTGGCCAGAGGGGGAACAGACCAGTGAAGCGTCGTTCGCTCGGCATCACCCGGTACGGGGCCCTTGTGGCTGCCACTCTGCTGGGCCTGGTCGGGCCGGCAAGTGCGGCCCAGTTCGTGTTCCTGGTCGACGGTGCCAGGATCTCGGCTCCGGGCGTGGCCCGCACCGACGGCGAGGTCATGGTGCCCGCCGCGTCGGCCGCCCGGATCCTCGGCGGCGTCCTGTCGTCTGACGCCACCCTGGGCCAGACGATTCTGCAGGCGAACAACACCGAGATCAGCTTCTTCTCCGGCAAGAACCGGGTACTGATCAACGGAGAGGAGCTCCGGATCCGGCACACGCCCTCTGGCAGCGGTGGATCCATGATCATCCCCATCGGATTTGCGGCCGAGACACTCGGCTCCAAACTCGTCCGGGAGGGCGCCACGCGGATCCGTGTCGAGAACGGCGCATTCCCGCCGCGGACCAGCGCCGCCGAGGTCCAGTTGCGCATCACCGCCAGTGGCGTCTTCCACACCCCCGCCGTGTGGCGTGCCTTCCCGACGTTCGATCGCCTCGATGTGAGCGCTCAAGACCTGGCCAAGATGCTCGGCGCCGAGCTGAAGTGGGACCCCGAACTGGGTGCGGCCATCCTCAGCGTCGACACGCACACGCTCCTCTTCTTTTGCGGCAAAGGTCACGCCATCGCCGACGGCCGACCGGTGTCCCTCGATCGAGTGCCGGTGATGTCCCGGTCGCAGCTGCTGATCCCCCTGGCCGACGCCTGCCGCATGCTCGGACGGTCGCTGACACAGAAGAGCATGTGGACCTTCGCCATCGGGATACCCGAATAGCTCTCCGCACCCCCAGCGCGCGATCCATGACCGGCGGACGACACGCGTCGTCCGCCGGTGGCGCTACGGCAGACCATCGGGCTCTGTGACCGCAGTGCCGAGCGCCTCGGCGATGAGACCGGCGGGAATCGGTCCGGTGCGGATGATCCGTGGCGAGGGCGTAGCCACGGTGACCACCGTGGAAGCACTGGGTTGACCGCCGCAGGGGGCGTCAACGATGACGCTGACCGACGCGATCAGAGCGGAGACGACCTCCGCGGCCCGCCGGGCCGCGGGCTCCCCCGACCGGTTGGCGCTGGTCACGGCGAGCGGGCCGCCCATCCTGCGGAGCAGGGCCAGCGCAAAGGGGTGGTCGGGCACGCGCAGAGCAATCGTTCCGTCGGCGGCGCGGGCCGTGAGCGTGCAGCCAGGCGCCGCGCGAACGACCACGGTCAGTGGGCCCGGCCAGAACCGGTGGCCCAGCGCCGCAAGCGAGTCCTTCGGCGGCGCCGCGAGGGCACACGCCGAACCCACGTCGCTCACCAGCACGGGCACGGGTTTCGCCTCCTCCCGCCCCTTGGCCACGTAGAGCGCGGCCACGGCCGCCGCGTTACTGGCGTCGGCCGCCAGACCGTACACGGTGTCCGTCGGGAACGCCACGAGTCGCCCGGAGCGAAGCGCCTCAATCGACGCCTCCAGGGCGACCGCGAGATCGTCCGCGCCGTCTATGGGGAGGATCCTCGGGACCATCGCGCCCCCTCCACGCGCAGGAGCTCAAAGCTCGGGTAGTAGAAACCCAGGATGGCGTCGAAGCGCGCGCCGTCACGGGCGAGCCCCATGGCCCCATACTGACACAAACCGACGCCGTGGCCCAACCCCGCGCCAATGAACTCGTAGACATCAACAGCACCGTCAGGCCGAGTGCGTTTCTCGATGGCAAACAGCGTCGACGGTACAGCGCCGCCGCCCGGCCAACCGTGGCCAAGACACAGCCGGACATCCTCGTGCGCGATACGGACCACCGACCGGCTGCCAACCGCCTCAAGCCCAACAACGCGTCCACTGGGCGATCGCGAAACAACGCGCAGATCCCTGAGTGACCCCAGATCCACCGCCTTGCTGCGGCGCACCCACGGGACCAGCGCCTTCTGGAGATCCTCGGACGAAAGCCGGTGCCGCCACCGGAACAGCGGGCTGGTGGAGCAATAGGATGTGGCCGCATCCAGAATGAACTGCCGGGCCGCGCTCTCGCTGGACCGATCCACGGCAGTGGCGCCCTCCGCATCGCGCACGCCCACCAGACCGTGGCCTTCCCCGCCGAACGCGTGCTGATCCGTCTCGGTGGCGCCGCCACAGGTGCTGTGGAAGTAGCAGGGCGCCGGATGGCCCCCAACCGTCAGCACCACCCCCCGGGTGGCGAGGACGGCCTGCTCGATGGCAGGGCGCTCACGCGAGACACCAGCGTAGACCTGCGACGTCGTGTCGCGATGAACGTCATATCGGGCACCGGCGTGGCCGTCGAGGCGCGACAACAGGTAGCTGCGGCTCGCCACCGCTTGGGCCTTGATGGCTTCGGGCGGTGCGTCCGCCGGCATCTCGCAGCCGACTACCCCGAGCAAGTAGTCCTCGAGCGCAACCAGGTTCACCAGCTCCAGGGACCCACCTCGCTCTGAGGGTTCGATCCGAACGGTCCCCCGGAACCGGCCGTCCACAGCAACGGCGGTCCCCGGCCCCGTGGCTCGGACCTCCACCGGAGCATCATCGACCCCGCGCACCAGCACCGGCCCGGCCACCGTCTCCGGCTCGCCGCCGCGAGAGATCACCAGGCTCCCGCCGGGCGGACCTGCACCGCTCTGGACCACCATGGCCGCAGTGCCGTCCGGAAGCCGGGAGCCAATGAGCTTGAGAATCGCGTAGCACTGACCGGGAGTCGCGCCGCCCTCCACCAAGACCGCGGGGCCGACGCCGGGCACGTTCGCCAGCTGGGCATGACTCGTCACCTCAACCAGCGAGTCCGCCAGCCGCCTGGCTTCGGCCTCGGACGACAGACCCTCGATGCGCACCATCCACGCAGCGGGCGGTCGCTCATCACCGGCCCCGGCGGTCTCAACCCGGCACGACGGAACCGGTGCGACCCCGCGTCCATCGCCGCCCAAGCCATCGATCACGACCAGCCCGCCAGGCGCCGACAGCTCGACCCGGGTAGCCTGGTCTGCCAGCAGTACGCGGACGGGCTCCACTTCAGTGAGATACGGCTCATAGGCGCCGAGCCGCTGTGTGCCCGCAGAGGCCAGTGGCGGCAGCGCCGTCAGCCATGCGGCGAACGCCGCCAACCAGATCCCATCGGGCAGCCCACACCCCATGGATTCGAGTCTCCCCCCTTCCCGACCGATTGGCGATGCGTTAAACGTTCGCCGCGAACCGGAGGTTGGTACCCCGGCAACCAACGCGCGAGACCGCTTCGCCAGGGAGAGTCGCTCGATGAAGGTATACGTGCTGACCGACATGGAGGGCGTGGCCGGCGTCATCAGCTTCGACGACTACGTCGGCCCCGAGGGACGCTACTATGAGACCGGCCGCGAGCTCACCACCCTCGAAGCCAGCGCCGCGGTTCAGGGGCTGCTCGACGGCGGAGCCACCGAGATCCATGTGCTCGACGGCCACGGCCCCGGCGCCATACGGCCGGACATGCTTCACCCGGCGGCCAAGCTCATCGCGGGCCGCCCGCTCACATACCCCTTCGGCCTGGACTCCACATTCGATGCCATGGTCATCGTCGGCCAGCACTCCAAGGCCGGCACCCCCACGGGCCATCTGTGCCACACCGGCGACCGGCTGCAGATCGACTGCACACTCAACGGCAGGTCGGTCGGCGAACTGGGCCTCAACGTCGCGTTCGCCGGCTACTTCGGCGTGCCGTGCATCCTGGTGACCGGTGACCAGGCTTGCTGCGATGAGGCCCGAGCGCTCCTCCCCCAGGTGGAGACCGTGGCCGTCAAACGCGGACTGTCCCAGGGAGCCGCCATCCATCTCCACCCCGACCGCGCACGGGCGCTCATTCGGGACCGGGCCTGGCAGGCCATCAGTCGCATCGGCGACATGGCGCCCTTCCAGGTGGAGCCGCCCTACGAGGTCGTCAGTGTGCGCCCGTCGCCCGACGGCACGGACGTGGTCCGCAAAGTGGTCGCCGGCGACGACCTGCTCGAGGTTCTGCGCCAGATATGGGGTTAGCGACACCGGCCCCAGCTCACCGCACCTCAGGAGGTCCCCATGCTCGGAGCCTGGTACGCCGCCACAATGCTCACCGGCCTGCCTATCGTCCTTGCCGGTGCACCGGAGCCTCCGGTACTGCTGGCCACCGGCTTCGAACAGGGCCTCGAGGGCTGGAGCACCCAGGGCGAGGCCGAGTTCGCCGCCTCGGACGACCAACCCCACTCCGGGGCTCGGTGCGCGCGCATCGCCGTGGCCAAGGGCGTGACGCCCGCCTACCAGCAGCTCACGCACCCCATCGCCGACGTGCTGCCAGGCGATCAGCTCCGGGCCGAGGCCTGGGTGCGCGCCCAGGGCGTCAGCACGGCGCCTGGCGCCTACATGGCCCTCCAGTTTGTCGATGCCGGTGGGCAGCGGCTCGCGATTGCCCACAGCGCCACCGGAGCCAACAATGGAAAGGCCGGGTGGGAGCGGCTGCAGGCTGAGGGTACGGCGCCCGACGGCACCGTGTCGGCCCGGCTCGACCTCATCCTCCATGACAACGCCACGGCGTGGTTCGACGATGTCCGCGTGGTACGGCTGGCCCGGCTCGAGCCCTGGCCCGACCTGGGAACCGCCGTGCGGCACATCACCGTGCACTCCGAGGACCCCATCAGCCCACGCTTCGGTGGTGTCGGCTTCCACGCATTCGACCACATCTTCACCTTCACACCCGAGCAACGCGACAACATCGTCCGCAAGCGCTGGCGTGAGATGAACCCCTCCTTCGTCCGCCTCAACGACAGCCCCGACTGGGGCCGAGCCATGATGGACCACGTGGCCGAAACCATGTTGTGGATGAAGTCCACCGGCACTGAGATCTACCTGACCACGTGGGACCCGCCCAGAGTTGCGACGGACGCTGAGCGAGCGGCCTATGCCAAGCACATGGTCGACTACATGGAGTACCTGGTCCGCGGCAAGGGCCTCACCAACATCCGCACCTACTGCATGACCAACGAGTTGACGCTGGGAAGCTGGGGCTCACTGGCCCAGGATCTCCCCACCTTCCGAGCCTACCATCAAGCCCTCTACGACGAGCTCAAGGCACGCGGGCTCGACATCCAGCTCCTGGCCACCGACGCATCGCCCTTCGAGTACTGGTCCACACTGGAGTGGGCCGCAGCCCACATGGATGACATCACCGGCATCTACGGCGGCCACCACTACATCAACGACCGGCCGTTGCAGGATCTCCGCTTCTACCCCTGGTTCGAGTCGAAGGTGAAGTGGGGCGTCGATCTCGCTCGCAGCAAGGGGAAGGACTTCATCCTCGGCGAGTTCGGCTGCAAGCAAGACGGCCGCACGCTCGACGGCAAGCGCGCCGATCGCTGCGTGTACTTCGAAACCCCCGAGGAGCCGTTGGTCGGTATCCAGCTCGCCGAAGCCGTGATCGCGGCCATCAACGCGGGCGTCTACGCCATGGGCAACTGGACCTACATGGACTTCCCCGACGACTACAGACCCGACTACCTCAACAAGTGGGGCACCTTCCGCTGGAGCGGCGACGACTTCTCCACCCGCGCCCACTACTACGCCTACGGCCTGCTGACCAAGTTCCTCCGAGGCCCCTCGACGATACTGCGCACCGAGGTAGATGATCCCCATGTCCGCGTCGCCGCAATCGAACACCACGGCGCCGGCACGCGTACCATCGCCATCGTGAACCGCTATGGAGGCGATGTGCCCGTCTCCATCGCCATGGGCGACGCCGCGAACGGCCACACGTTCCGCAAATACGTCTACGACCCCGAACACGTGCCGCAGAACCGCTTCGGCGACCTGCAGCGCCCCGAAACGACCGTCACCGTGCGCCGTGGCACGCTCGACGACCAGATCGGGCGCGGCACGCTCACGGTCTACACGACCGCCTACGACGACGAGCCGCCCGCGGCAGTGACCGGCCTGCGCATCGAGACCCACACCGACGGCAGCACGTGGGCCGCATGGGATGAGAACCCGGCCCCCGACCTGTGCTACTACCGCATATTCCGCGGAGACGAACAGATCGGCTCCACCGTGGCGTGCCGCTTCCGCGTCGCGGCCGGTGACACGGCCGATGGGCTCCGAATCGTTGCCGTGGACCAGTCGGGCAATCCCGGGGTGTAGGAGGCCGCTCCGTCCTACACCAGCCCGCCCAACGCCTCGCGCTGTTTGGCGATCAGGTCCTGGATCGCCTTGGCCGAGAGGTCGAGCATGTCATCGAGCCGCTGGCGGGTGAAGGGAAACGCCTCCGCGGTGCCCTGCACCTCGACGAAGCATCCTCGGCCCGTCATGACCACGTTCATGTCAACCATGGCGTCGCTGTCCTCGGCGTAGTTGAGGTCGAGCAGCAACTGGTTCTGGACCACACCGACACTGATGGCGGCAACCGGGTCATTGAGGGGGATCCTCGGAAAGGCGTTGCGTTCGGTCTTGAGCCACTGCAGCGCCTGGGCCAGAGCCACGAACCCGCCGGTGATCGAAGCGGTGCGCGTGCCGCCGTCCGCCTGGAGCACGTCGCAGTCGATGGTGATGGTGCGGTCCCCGATCTGCGTCAGGTCGACCACCGACCGCAGCGCCCGGCCGATGAGCCGCTGAATCTCCAGAGTGCGGCCCGACTGCTTCCCCTTGGCGGCCTCCCGATCCGTTCGGGTCGAGGTCGAGCGCGGGAGCATGCCATACTCGGCCGTGACCCAGCCGCGTCCGGAATCACGCAGGAAGGGAGGAACACGGTCGGTCACCGACGCCGTGCACAGCACGACCGTGTCACCGACCTCGATGCGGCACGAACCCTCCGCATGCTTCGTGCAGGGGGTCACCAGAGTCACTGGCCGCATCTCAGCGGGCTGGCGGCCGTCGGTTCTCACCATCGCTAGGGGTCTCTCCTTTGGAGGGTGCAGCTTCCGGCGCCTCATCCGGCTGCCCGGGACGCTTCATGGACCACTTGCCCTCGACGGCGGTGTCGGACGTGTACGTGCCCTTCACCGAAAGACCGGAGGTACTGAGCGCCCCGCTGCCGAGGCCGCGCTGGTCGAGCGCGGCCCCCAGGAACTCGGTCGCGCCGCGCCAGTACTGGAAGTCAATGCCACTGCCGCGGATCTCGCCCTGGATGTGGCCCTGTCCGCCGGCGTAGACGCCCTCAACCGATGCGCCAGTCACTGTCAGGGTGAGCCCGGGGAACTCCTTGCTCTCCCAGTCGCCCTCCCAGTCGGCCGGGCGAACCTCCTGGGCGCGCTCGACAGCTCCCACCGCCTCGGAGCTGGTGGCCGTAGCACGGTCTTGTGTCGCCCCGGCGGCAGCCGGCCGCTCCGGACCTGAACTGAGGCGCTTGCCCGAGCGCGAGCAACCGCCGGCGGCAAGCAACCCCGCCGCCAGGCAGAAAGCGAGCCACGCGCGCCACGCATGAGCCAGAGCCACCGCCCCCAGACGACCCACTGCGGCTGAGGGTAGCAGGCCCCTGTCGCGGGGGTCAAGGAACGCCCCGTGCCTCGGCTCCGCGCTCCGAGCCCCTCCCCACTCCCTACAGCGGCAGCACGGGCACCTCGCTGTCCGCCGCGTTGCGCTCGATCCAGCGCCGGGCGCGCTCATACGCCCTCAGGTCCCAGCCATCCTCGGGCGGGAGGGTCGTCACCGGCAGCCAGCGAGCCGAGGGGCCGCTCAGATCGGCGGCGCGTACCGACGCCCGTGGCGAGTCGGGCAGGACCCAGACCGCGGCCAGCCCCTGGCCTCGCTTCGCCGGCAACACCAGTCGCGTCCGGCCTGGATCGCAGTAGAACCGTGCCAGCAGCTTCGCCGATGGCCTGGCGCCCTTCTGCACGACGGCCGCCAGGTCGTCGATACGCCAGATCTCGCCCAGACCCACGCCCTTGCCCGGCTCGAGGACCACGGCGATCGACTCGGCCATGCTCTGGTAGCCGAGGCCGATGCACTGGGTCACCCTCATGCCCGGCGGGACCGCCAGAAGCTCGGACGTCGAGTGCTTCGGCCAGCCCTCGACCATCGTCAACGCCGGACTGTCCCCCAGACGGACGACGATGGCCCGGCGTCCGAAACCGAGAACCAGTACTTCGGGCGACACGTTGCTGAGTTCCAGTTCGGGCGGCCTCTGTGATCCCGCCGCGGGCGCGAGCCGCACCAGCTCGTGAGCCCCTCCGACCGCCTTCCGGATCCCCAGCCCTCGACGGCGCGCGCGTAGCCCGGCTTGGGGGCGTCCGGCCCGGTGGTCGGAGTCGTCATGCCCGAACCCAGCAGGACCGCGGTCTCGTCCTTCCCGACGGCCACCACACCCCAGGGCTTGTCGCCCGCGGGAGACGCGATCGCCGCGAAGCGGCCCTCCCGCACGACCTCGCTGGCCCAGAACGAGCGCGTCTCGGGCGCCGAATCCGTCCTCTCCGGCAGGCTCCTGTCGCGTCTGGATCCCACATGCGCCCGGCCCACCGCAAAGCCCGGGTTGCTCCAGCCCCACGACTTCACGTCCTGCCGGCCATAGGTGTGCTCGCGCCTCACCACACCCTCGAGGCCACCCGACTGCACCACGGCGCCGCCGGCCACAGACATCAGCCACGTGTCCGACCGCTCGGTCAGCACGTCCACCGGGAGCTCGGCGAGATAGGCTCGTGTCGGCCGGACCATCAGACGCACGGGGTTCCCACTGGCGTCGACCCCTCGGCTGACCTGCCCGCCCAGCGTGAGGTCTGCCAGGGAGGCTGGGTAGCACCCCGTGTCGGCGGCGAACGCCTTCACGGCGTCCTCGATGGCCTCTTGCGCTTGCCCCAGCAGCATGACCCACTCGGGCGTGCTCCCGCCGCCCGGACCGGCACGCACGTGACCGGGGAGGCTCAGCGACGCGACCGCCGCCAGGGCGGCGATGGGGCCGAGCCCGCGCCGGCTGCGGAGGATCACGGCCAAGGCGATGAGCGCGAGGGGCACGGCCACGTAGGCCACCGGTGACGGCCCCCGCCGGGTCCTCGCCGGGGCCGATTCCACAACCGAGGACCGCGCCCCGCCAGGCGAACCCGCCAGCACCGTCCCCGGCGCGCCGAGCTCGATGGCCAGCCGGTACGGCTCGCGAGGCTCGCGATCCGGGTCAAAGGTGAGATCCACCATGTCATCTCGGTCGATCCGCGTCCAGAACCGGCTCACCCACAGCTTCCGGTTCGACCTGTCGTAGGTCGGGCGCGCGCCGCCCTCGCTGCGGTAGTTGCCGTCGGGCCCAGCCACACCGGGGCCCAACGCCTCACAGAAGAGGGCTGGCTCGGCTGCGGAGACCAACCTCTCACGGATCCGCTCGTACGAGTCACCACGCCGAATCGGAGTCCCAGGCTCGGCGTAGCGAATCGGCAGCTCGCGGCACCGCACCGGCCCGCGGTCGTACACGAGCAGCAGCACCGACGTCATCTCCGGCGCGCTCACCCTCGAGATCGCCAGCGGGAACACCAATGGCTCCGTCCGGAAACGAACGCCGATGGGCGTCACCGACTCGAGGACCGGCTTCTGCGCCCGGACCCAGTCGAGCACGCGCATCGCGATGAAGACCCAGCCCCGCCGGATGTAGTCGGCCACGATCGGCGTGGCGTTCGACGGGAGCCTGTACCCGTTCTCCTCGAGCCAGCGCGTGAGTGCGCCGGCATCGCCGGCGGCCAGCACACTGGCGTCATACTCTCCCACTTGCCGGCGTAACAGCACCTCGACCGTTCCCTTGCGGGCTTGCGCGGAATCGGCGCGCTTGGCGGCAGCTGCCTGGGCTGCATGCTGGCCGGTCAGAAGGCTCTGCCGCGGTTTCGAGAGCGACAGCGCCCTGTCGATGAACTGGCCCGACGCGGTGAAGAGGTCATCGGCGCCGTCGGGGGCCCGGGGTACCGGCACCACCCAGGCGAAATCCTCCGCCGGGCCACGGTACGTGGTGCGGAGCAGCAGCACCTCATGCCCGCCGTCGCGCAAGATGATGCCGGTCTGGGCCGCCGACGCACCCGAGCTGCCGGCCCGCTCGATGACCTGCTGCTCGTGGCTGACGAACATCCCGTTGGCACGGCACGGGACCGCACACAGCATGAGGCAAGAGGTAAGGGCCAGACACGCTACGGTGCGCGAGTACCACTTCATGATGCACCCCCGCCAGACCGGCCAGCGCCGCGTGGATCACCGGCCACGCGGCCCGTCACCCTCTGAGATGGGGAAGGCAATGATCCCCTCTGTCAACTGAGTGGTACTGAAGGGCCCAGACGCTGGACCCGCACGTCTTCATCGCAGGGCGGCAGATGGTTCGCGCCGAAGCCCAGGCCGCGGTGCGGCCGGCACCGAGAAAGGACCTCCATGCTGCGTCCACGACATCGACTGAGCACGGTACATACCGCGTCGCTGATCGCCCTCTGGGCGCTCACTGCCAGCCATGCCGACGCCGCGCAGGTGTCCGATGGCACCGTCTCCGTGCGATTCGACACTCAGTCCGGGCGCTTCGCCATCGCCGACGACGACATCGGCACCGTCCTCTCCGATGGGTATATCGTCGCCCGGGCTGGCGCGGCCGAGGTCGACACACGCAATGCCGCCCGGATCACGGCGGTCAAGGAGCGTATCGGCCCGACCGGACCCGAAATCATGGTGCGGTACCGGCCGGGCGTGCTCCTCGTGTTCGGCGTGCGCGGGGCCGAGGGCCGCGTCGAGGTCACCGCCTCGATGCCGGACGAAGCCAGCATCGCGCGCGCCAGGGCGCGGATGCAGATGGGGCCAGAACCAGTCATCGGGCGCCTCATCGATGAGAGGGCCGGCGATGCCGGCGTGCTCACCACTACCCTGGGCCCCGCCAACATCCCCTCTGCCCGGTCGCTGTTCGACCGGCGGCACGACGTGGCCGTCACCGTCGATGCGGCCGAGGGCCGGGCCCGGCTCAGCCACGAGCTGGGAGACCCGGCCGACCGCTACGAGGTCACCTCGTCGGCCCGGTCCGGCGAACTCCTGCTGGGTGTCACCGTCCGCAAGCACTACTACCGCGATACGCTGGGGATTGCCCACTACGCGCCCCTGTCCAAGTCGAGCTTCTTCCGGACCGCGCCCTGCGTCGCGATGACCTGGTATGGCCTGCCCGGCTGGGCCGGGCGCCCGGCTCAGACACGCGAGAGGCTGTTCCCCCAGATCGATTGGGTCGCCCGGAACCTCCGACCCTATGCTCCCAACCTCGTCTTCCAGCTCGATGACAACTACGCGGTCAACGATGCCACCATGCGGGACATATCGGACTACATCCGCGGCCGCGGGATGATCCCCGGAGTCTGGTCGACACCCTTCACGGCGGTGCCGGCGGCGGTCTACGACTCCCATCGCGAGTGGTTCCTGCACGACGCCCAGGGGAACTCCATCAGGACCTTCGGCGGGATCATCTTCGGCAGCGAGCCCTATGCGGGCCACACACTGGATGTCGGCAACCCGCAGGCCATGGAGCAGGCCTTCCTCCCCTGGTGGCGGCGCATGTGTGACACCTGGGGGTTCGACTTCTTCAAGATCGACGGCCAGCCCCATGTGATCGATGCCTACCGAGCGGTGCACGGATCCGCCGGGGTCGAGGCGTACCGCCGGGGGCTCGATGCGGCCCGGGACGTCGTGGGGAACGCGCGTTTCATCAATGGGTGCTGGGGCATTCCGCTGGAGGCCATTGGGAAGGTGGACGGCTCGCGAACCGGTGGCGACACCGGGCAGTGGCCGCACGCCATCGATGTCATCATCCGCTGGAACTTCCTCAACAACACGGCCTGGTGGTGCGACCCGGACGCGGCCGCCAACCTGGCCGATGCCGAGATCGAGCGCGTCCGACTCAACACGCAAGCCCGGACCCTCACGGGGCAGCAGTTTCTGACCGACGAGGTGTGGACGCGCGTCCGGCCCGATGTGGCCCACGCGTGGCAGCGGGGCATGCCCAACGCCGACATCAAGCCCGCCAACCTCTATGAGGTGCCCGACTGGCAGCGGTACGATGTGATCGACCTGAAGGTCGAGCGGCCGTTCGGCCGGTGGGACGTGGTGGGCGTGTTCAACTACGGGCCCGACCCCAAGTCACGCGACCTGCGACTGGCCGAGCTGGATCTCGAGCCCGGGGAGTACCACGTGTACGACTTCTGGGCACAGGACTACCTCGGCACGATGTCCGACACGGCCACGATGCCCGTGCACTTGGCCGCCTACGAGGGGCGGCTGTTCGCGCTCCACCGCGACACCGGGGCACCGCAGGTGCTGTCCACCTCGCGGCACATCACCCAGGGCGGCATCGATCTGGCGGCCGTAAGTGTCTCGCGGGATGGCGATGGCTGGCGCATCGACGGGCGTTCGGAGCAGCTTGTGCACGGCGACCCCTATGCCCTGACCATTGTGACCGGTCCCCATCGGGTGGTGCGGGCCTGGTCGGACGCGGGCGATGCCACCTGGGCCGAGGAGGGCGCGGTGACCCGCGTCACACTGACGCCCACGGGCACCACTCGGGCCGGGTGGGCCATCCGGCTCGAGCCGCTGAAGGGCCCCCGGCTGCGCGCGCACCCGCTTCGCGTTGCGCTCGGATCCGTGGATCCAGCCGCGCCGCGGCCGACGATGTGCCTCGCCAACGCGGGGCCCACGTCGGTCGGGTGGCGAGCCTGGTCCGACTCCGCTTGGGTCGCACCCAGCCCCGACCGGGGCCGCCTCGGACCGTACCCGTCGCAGGCGGACGTCGAGCTATCTCTCACCCCTGGTCTCCTGCCGCGCCATGGCACCTGCGAGGCCACCATCTGGATCCGCCCCGAAGGCCGGTCCGGCCAACCCCCACAGGCAGTCCGGGTCCGCTACACGGCCCCGCCACCTCCGAACCTGGCGCTGGGTGCCCGGGCGAGCTCGTCCTCGGACTGGTCGGCCGAGCATGCGGCGGCCAAGGTCAGCGACGGGCGAGCCGACACTCGGTGGAACAGCGCCCATGGCGACCGCGACGGCGCCTGGATCGCCCTCGAGTGGCCCTCGGCTGTCGTGTGCGACGCCGTCAGGATCCGCGAAGCGCCGGACCTCGGTCCGCGCGTTCAGACGTGGGTGCTCGAGGGCTTCGACGGCACGCGATGGATCCGGTTGGCTGACGGTGGGCCGATCGGTGCGGCCCACACGGCGACGTTCGCGCAGCGCTCGTTGCTGCGGCTGCGGCTGACCATCCGGTCGGCCTCCGACGTGCCCACGTTCACGGAGATAGAGGTCTATGACCGGGGCGGCTGACGCGTCACTCCACAAGACGATTATACACGGAAAGAGATGTTTTGTCAAGGCGGGCGTCGCAGACTCCGACAGGGCGGTTTGGCTTTCGAGTACGGGATTGGTGGATCCCTTCGCGCTTCGCGGGCTCATCCCATTCGGCCCGAGGCCATATGTACCTGAGGAGGTCCACGGCCCGAACGGGCCTGCGCATCGAATGAGAGCCGGTTGGTAAGCCAGATGGTGTACAGACGAGAAGACCTTGTCAGATCATATGACCAGCATACCAGTCTCGCCTAAGATGCGGTGACTCACTGGTCTTTGGCGCGCCGGGCTTCTGGTTGAACCGACTCTCGACGGGCCCCGGTATGGCCCTCGGCAACCATGGGCAGCCACCTGGCGGCAGCACTCCTCCGGGTGGCCGGGGAACTCCGCGCTTCGGTCCGGGGCTGTTGGTGAGGGCGGACGCCTCGGGCGCGCCCCGGATCCCATTGGTCGAGAGGATCGTGAGACGCATGGCGGAGCGAGCCGGAGCCGTCACCTTCAAGGGCGGCCCGTTGACGCTGGTGGGTACCGAGATCGCGGTGGGCCAGCCGGCCCCGGAGGTTGCGCTTCTGGCGAACGACTTGTCTGAGGTGAGCCTATCCTCGCTGAAGGGCAAGGTGGCCATCCTGGTCACCGTGCCTTCACTGGACACGCCGGTGTGCGACACCGAGGCCCGCCGCTTCAATGTCGAGGCCGCCCGGCTCGGCCCCGGCGTCAGGGTGGCCGTGATCAGCACGGACCTACCCTTCGCCCAGGCGCGCTGGTGCGGCGCCGCGGGAGTCGAGAACGTTCAGACGCTGTCCGACCATCGGGAGGTCGCCTTCGGCACCGCGTACGGCGTGCTGATCCAGGAGCTGCGGCTCCTGGCGCGGGCCGTGTTCGTCGTCGACAAAGGTGGCATCGTTCGCTACATTCAGGTGGTCAAAGAGGTCACCGACGAGCCGGACTACGAACAGGCTCTTGCGGCGGCCACGGCCCTCATCTAGGACGGCAGCAGACCCGCACGCGTGGAGCCGGGGCCGGCAGCGCCGGCCCCGAGTCGTTTGTGGTCCGCGAGGAGGCACCGCGTGGCATCGCGCATCGTGAGAGCCGAGCCGGGGAGGCTGCGCCCGAGCACCCTGCGCCGAATGCGGGCGGTCCGTCTGTTCGCGATGGATGTGGACGGGGTGCTCACCGAGGGGCACCTGCCCTATACGGAGGCCTCCGGGATATCTGTCGACGCCCGGATCTTCGCAGTGAAGGACGGGTTGGCCATCGCCGAGGCCATCGGTGCGGGCATCCGGTGCGCGGTGATCACATCGAAGAAGGGCCCGGCGGTTCGGCGGCGATGTATGGACCTTGGCATCGCCGATCTCGTCACCGGGCGTGACGACAAGGGGCCGGCTCTGCGGGAACTGCTGGCCCAGGTCAGCCTGTCGCCCGCGGAAGCGGCGTACATCGGTGATGATCTGCAGGATCTCTCGGCGCTGGATGTGGCCGGGCTGGCGCTGGCTCCGAGTGATGCGGTGCCTGAGGTGTTGGCGGCAGTGCACCACATCACCCGCGCGCCGGGTGGCGCGGGGTGCATCCGGGAGGTCCTGCGCGACATCCTGATCGCTCAGGGCCACTGGGGTGGGATCGTGCGCCGCCACAGGGGGGGGAACCGGTCATCGGCCCCCTGACGGTTATCTTCACCTCGGACTTCCACAACTGCCTGACCCTCGAGCGAGCCGGGGCGCTGTCCGATCTGGCCCGGGGCCTGCCCGGGGCCGTCTTGCTCGATGGCGGCGATGCCATCCGAGCGGGGAATGCCGCGTGCTCGCCCCTGGGTGAGCCCGTGTTGGCGCGGATGACGGCGCTGGGCTACGCGGCCATGGCTCTGGGCAATCGGGAGTTCCACGTGCTGCCATCGTGGCTGCGGAGCAAGACGCGGCAGGCGGGCTTCCCGGTGCTCGCGGCCAACGTTCGCCCCAAGATGGCCGGCGCGGCGAGCTCGTTCGCCCCGCACGCGCTGGTACCCGCGGGCGCGACGGTGTTGGGCGTCTTCGGCGTGCTGAACGTGATGGTGCGGGCGGGGACGCCCTGGGCCCGCATCAGCGGCTACGAGTTCGTCGACCCGGTTGAAGCTGCACGGACCGAGGCGGAGACACTGCGGCCGCTCTGCGATGTGGTCGTCGCACTCACCCACTGCCCCCGGGAGGTTGCCCTGGCCATCTCCGAGCTGGCGCCGGTCGACATCACGCTGGCGGGGCACATACACGGAACCGAAGTGCGGCTTTCGGCCGGTCAGTGCTACGTTGAGGGGGATGCCATGGCCCGGACGGCCGCCGTGGTGCGGTGGGAGCCAGTGGCCCGTGCGGCCGAGGTGATCCGTCACAGTCTGGACGCGGAGACGGAGGCGGTGCGGCCGTGAGGTCGCTGATCTCCTGTCTGGTGGCGCTGTGGATCGCGGGGATCACGGTCTGGTTCCTCGCACAGCCCTACGTTGGTCAGGCGTGTTCTCGCGAGGCGGGCGCGGCCGGGACCGTGGTCCGGCTCCTCTCGGGGGGCGACTAGGCCGGTGGCTGTGCTCCTCTGGCTCGGGGTCTTGACCGGCGCGTGTGCGTGCGGCCGGCAGATCCGCACCTGGCTGAGAGCCACGGGCGAGGCGCGGTGCCTGGAGGTCGGCTATGATGCCGCCCTGGGGCTCGGGGTGCTCGCGTACCTGGTGCTGGGGCTGGGGTTGGTGGGCCTGCTCTATCCGTGGGCCCTGGCTCTGGCGGCGCTGTCGCTGTACGCCATCGGCTGGCGTCAGATCCCGGAACGGGTGCGCTGGCTTCGGGAGGCTCGTTGGCCCGCGGGGCGGCTTGAGAGCCTGCTTTGGGCGGCGCTGATCGCGTGCGGGGTGGCGGCCCTGGTCCGGAACCTGGTGCCCCCCGGTGGCGATGAGTGGGACACCTTGGTCTATCACCTCACCGGCCCCAAGCAGTTCCTGCAGGCGCATCGGATCCACTTCATCGAGCACGATCACCACACGAACTTCCCGTTCAACATGGAGATGCTTTACCTGCTGGGGCTAGGTCTGCACTCCGATCGCCTGGCGAAGCTGTTTCATCTCGCCATGTATCTGCTGTGTGTTCTGGCCCTCTGCGGCGCTGGTCATTCGCTGGGGCGGCCCGGGAATGGCGCAGGCGTACCGGGAGCGGTGGGCCCGGCCGGCGCCCTGGCCTTCGCGACCATCCCCGCCGTGGCGTGGGAGGCCGGCACGGCGTACATCGACCTGGGGCTGGCGCTGTATGGACTCCTGACCGTGCTGGCGTGGTCGGAGTGGCGTCAGGGGCGCGGCCGAGGGTGGCTGGTGGCGGCCGGACTGTTCGCGGGTCTGGCCCTGGGTGTGAAGATGACGGGCCTCCTGGTTGTGCTGTTCGTCTGCGGCGCAACACTGCTCACCGAGGCCTGGCGGCGCCAGACACGCGGGGCCGTGGCGTCCACACTGCTGCTCGGGGCCACGGCCATCGGTCTGGCGAGCCCGTGGTACATCAAGACGTATGTCTACACGGGCAACCCGGTCTTCCCTTTCTTTTACGAGGTGCTTGGTGGTAGAGGGTGGAGCCGGGAGCACGCGCGCACCTACCAGGAGGAGCAGCAGAGCCACGGAACCCACGCCATCGCGAGGGCGGTGGCCGAGGGCACCTACCGCCGGATGGAGGTTGGCGTCGGCGCCCAGTCCGAGACGGCGGACGCGTCCGCCTCGGCCGCGGTGGTGCGGGCGCTGTTCCGCAGGGGCGACTGGCCCAATGCCGCCGCCGCCCTCGTTGTGCCGCTGCTCGAGGTGATCGATCCCGCGCGGTTCTGGGAGCAAGCGGCGGTGCCGTGCATCATCGGGCCGCTGTTCGTGGCGCTGCTCCCGGTGCTGATCTGGCTGCGCCCGCTGCCGCCGACTCTCAAGGCGCTGCTCGCCTACGCGGGCTTCGGGCTGTTCGCGCAGACGCATTTGAGCCAGCTCTCGCGCTACCAGATTCCGTTCTTCGCCGCGGGCGCGCTGGGCGTAGGCTATGGGGTGGTGCATCTCGGGCGGCTGGGGCGGGCTCCACGAGCGGCGGGCTGGCTCTCGTTCGGTACGGTCTCCGCATGCCTCCTGGCGCTACACCTGCTGCGTGCCACGGCCGCGCTGCCCACGGCGCTGGGAGTGTGGACGGCTGAGGAGGTCGACGCCGCCACTTTCGAGTCGCACGGGGCTTTCGAGTACCTCAACGCCCATGCGGGCCCGAAAGCCAAGGTTGCGGTCTTCGGCGAGCCACGGCTGTACCGCCTCGATGTGCCGGCCGAGTTCGCCGACCGGTTCCACAACACGCTCTACCCGTATGAGCGCATGCGCACGCCTGACGACTTTCTATCGGCCTTGCGGGCGCGGGGGATCACGCATATTCTCGTGAACCCGAGGTACCACCCCGGGGTGATGGGCCCCGGGCCGAAGGACCGCGTGGCGCGGTTCATTGATGCGCTGGCGGCCGAAGGCCGGCTCGAGGTCGCCTTTGGCGATCCCGCGGAACAGCGAGCCACCTTTGTGTTGCGACTGACGGGACGGGAGTGAGCGGCATGCCGAAGGCCAAGCGCCGCTCGCGCAAGCCAGCGGTTTCCGTTCCGGAGGTTTCGCAGCCCGAGTCTCTCGAGTGGGTGGCTCCGCCGCCGCCCACACTGGCGGTGCGGCGCGTGCTCTGGGCGATCCTCGGGGCCTTCGCACTCCTCTCGGTGGTGTGTGCCTTCGTCACCCGCATGGGGACGGCTCCGGATGAGGCACACCACGTCGCATACGTGCGCTACCTGGCGACCGAGATGCGGCTGCCCATCCTCTCGGAAGACTCGCCCGCCGGTTACGAGGCGCACCAGCCGCCGGCCTATTACGCCCTGGGCGCGCTCGTGTGGTGGGTCTCGCGGGGGAACGAGTATGCCCTGCGGCTTCTGAACACGGCGATCGGGTTGGTGTTCCTGGTGGTCGTGTTTCACTTCGCCCGAGAGCTGCTGCCCCGGGCGGGCGACGCCTTCGCCCTGGGCGTCACCGGCCTGTGTGCGTTCCTGCCCATGCACCTCTACCTGCTGTCGGTCTGCACCAACGACGGCCTGGCCAACCTGGTGGCGGCCTGGGTGCTGCTGCGTCTCGTGCGAGGTTCGCGCGATGGCTTTGGGGTGTTCGACTCGGTCCTGACCGGAGGTCTGATCGGGCTGGCGCTGCTCTCGAAGAGCACGGCGCTGCCGCTGGTGGCGGTGGGACCTCTGGCTGTTGCTATCGCCAGCCGTTCGCGGCAGGCTCCGTCGCGCGTGGCCTTCGTTTGCTCGGCGGCCATGGTCGTTGCGGCGGCAGTGGTCTATGCGCCCTGGCTGGCCCGTAACCTGGTGCTCTATGGTGATCCCCTGGGTGTGGGGCGCTTCAACGAGGTGTTCCTGAAGGACCGCCCGACGGCATTCACGTTCTTCCCCGATGGGCCGGCGAGCCCGAGCTACTGGATGGTTCTGGTCGGGCCGTACACGTGGAAGACCCTGGTCGGCGCCTTCGGGCATCTCAGCCAGCCCCAATGCTTCCTGCCGATCTGGGTCTACCGCGCCGCGGCAGTCCCGGCGATCGTCGCCGTGTTCGGTATGCTGATGTTCCTCGATCTGGCCCACGAGGGCGCGCGGGAGATGGCGGAGGGCCACCGCAAGTTCCTGGGTGTGCTGGTGGTGGGGGTCTTCCTGGTCTTCCTCGCCTACCTGCAGTTCAACGTGACGTACTTTCAGGCCCAGGCCCGGTACCTGTTCCTGATGCTGCCGGCAATGGCGTCGCTCTACGTGGCGGGGCTGTGGCGGGTGAGTCCGGGCCCCCTTCGTCCATGGGTACTGGGCATGCACACGGTGCTGCTCGTGGCGACATCGGTGTACGCGCTGGTCGCCATCATCCCGAGCTCCCAGTAGCTCTCCCCACTTGCTCGGCATGGCGGATGAGAGCCGGCGGTCGGGGAGGCACACTTAGGCTGCATGAAGGTGACCGGGACCGGAGGATGGCCGAGTCACAGGGCGAAGGCCTTGGCCGGAACGCGGACCCCACCTCGAACGTCCTTGTACCCGTGGGAGTACTTGCGGCCCGCGGTGCATCTAAGGATGCACGGGGCCATGGAGTCTCGGGAGCGTTGGTTGCATGCGGGGAGGGTCGATGCACATGACACGCAGAGGCTTCGCCGTCATGGTTCTCGTCTCCCTGTGGTGTGCGGTCTTCTTGGGCCTGCCGGCGGCCGCGGAGCGGCGGACGCCGCCTCCTCCCCCCAAGGAGGAGCCACTGACGGTCGTGCTCCGGGCTGACTCGATTGTGAGCCCGGCCCCGGTCGCGGAGGGCGCGAAGAGGATCGTCTACGTGACAACGGGCGTTCGGATCAAGCTCACAGTCAAGAGCGAGGACAAGACGTACAAGTTCTCGATTGAGGGTAAGTCCGGCTCTGCGGTGACGGTGGAGAAGAACAAGGCGAGCAGCCCCGTGTACTTCCAGTTTACCAATGCGGGCGAGGAGCACGAGGTGCTGCTGTACGTCGGAGAGACGAAGGTCAGTAGTCATCTCTTTTTCAGGGCCAAGTGATCGCTTCTCCTAGCGGGCCTGGTATGGCTGGCCGGAGTTGCGCGACCGTCCTCTCCCTGGTGGCTCGTTCCGCCAGGGAGTTGCTGTTGGCTCCGAGTGCACCGGTGTGTGGCCGGGGAAGGGCTGGCCAGCGGTGTGCCGAAGATAGGAGAGCGACCAGCCAGCAGAGCCCCGTGGCTCTCCAGGGAGGACCGTCCCTTGGCTTCGGAGGATAGGGCACGCAAGCGCATTCTGGCCGTGGATGATGAGGTCCACATGACCAAGCTCATCTCGCTCCATCTGGAGAAGGCGGGCTACGAGGTCACCGTGGCGTCCGATGGTGCGCAGGCACTAGAGATGTTCGACCGGATCAACCCCGATCTGGTCGTGCTGGACATCATGATGCCCATCCTCGATGGCTGGGGAGTTTTGAAGGCGCTGCGAGAGGACGCGAACCGGGCCCAGGTACCGGTGATCATGTTGACGTCGCGTTCGCAGGACGCCGACATCACCCGCGGCTGGCAGGAGGGTGTGGACAGCTATCTCACCAAGCCGTTCAACCCTCTGGAGCTGGTTACCCTGGTTCGACGCATTCTGGATGAGGAGGAGGAGGCCGACTAGAAGTCGCCCCCGCCCTCCCGGGATTCGCTGAGGAGAGGACCGCGGTGTCGGACCGCCCCCCGCCGGTTGCCAAGAAGGCCGGTGTCAGTTTGGGCGCGATCGTGACTTTGGTCGTCGCCTTTCTGGTTCTGTGCGTCGGCATGTACTACGCGGACACGCTTCGAGGAGTGCTGTTCCTGCGGCCGTGGTCGAAGGCGGGCCCCATCGGAGCGATTCGGGCCTATGCCAAGGCACTGGAGGCCAACGACGAGGCCGCGCTGGATGCCGTCGGTGGCAGTGTGGGTTTCCAGTGCGTTTTCGAGGGTGGGCGCATCGTCGCGCTCAAGTCGGGCGGCGCGTTTGGCTCCTTCCCCCCGATTCCGGTTGAGCAGGCCACACCATCGAGCTTCACTCCGGACCAGGACTCGTACTACCGGTACACAGCCGACCCTCCCGTCTACACGGTCATGCTTCCCGCCAAGGATGGTGGCCGGCTCTCGTTTGGCATGACGCGGGTGAACGGCAAGTGGGCCATCATCAGCCTCAACCCGATCGGGGCCGGCAAGCAGTAGGCAGAGAGGCGCACGATCGGGTGGCGCCGCGTCGAGCCGTGAACGACCACAGTCAGGGAGCCGACCAGCATGGGGGACGCGGACACGCAGCAGTTGGGCTCTCCTGAGAGCCAGCAGGAGTCGCAGCCCGCGGCGGCAGCGAAACGGCCTCCCGTGAGCCGGGACGCGGTCGTGGTCCTGGTGTTGGGTCTCGTGCTGCTGCTGCCCCTCCTGTACTTCTCGGAGGCGATTGTGGGTGCCGTGAAGCTGCAGGTGTGGTCGAAGGCTGGGGCGCTGGCGACGGTGCGGGATTACGTGAGCGCGGTGCGGGCGGGCGATGAGGCCAAGCTGCAGACACTGGCGGGTCCGGCCGGCTTCAAGTGCACCATCGAGAACGGGCGTATCGTGCGGCTCAAGACCGATGCCAGGGCGGCCCAGAAGCCAGAGATCAGTGTGGAGCGGGCCGTTCCGACGAGCTTCACGCCCGACCCGGAGTCGCGGTACCTGTTCAGCAGTAAGCCCCCGCTCCTCGTGCTGGTGTTACCGGCCCAGGAGGGCCGCGTGTCCTTCGACATGACTCGGGCCAACGGCAAGTGGCTTATCCTCGGTATGTCGAGCCTCGGACGAGGCGGCGGTTGTGCCCGTCAGGAGACCCAGGCGCAGTAGTTGCCTGGCACCGGGCCGGTCTGGCTGGATGGTCTCGCCCGACCGGCATCTGTCTGTCGGAGACGATGGTGATCCCCACGCTGTCGGAAGCGAAGTGCCGCGCGCGCATCGAGGCCCTCCGTGCCACCAAGCAGCTTCACACGCGAGAGAAACAGCAGGTCATCGGGTCGATGGATCACGACGACTGGGCGTTGATCCTGCCGCCGCCGGATCGACGGGAGACGGTACAGACCATCAGCGGCTCCGGGGTGCCCATCACCGACGTGCGCCTGAAGGGGTTCGTGCCGGAGTCGAACCACCCGAGCGGCGGCTTTTTTGGACCGGAGGCCTGCGGACGCAACTTCCGCCGTCTGCTCGAGGCGCACCCACCTTACGTGGACCCACAGAGCTCGTTGCTCGGCGGGTACTCGGTGAACTTCCTGGCGTACCGAACGGTGGGCTGGCCGCCGGAGCTGAGCCTCCCGCACTTGGCCGCGGAACAGGCGAAGTATGGCCTGCACACCGGCATCGGCGCGGCCCAGCATTTCTGCCAGGATCTGGCCATCGGGCTGGAGTTGGGGTACGGGGGTCTACTGGCGAAGATCGCTGGGTGCCGCGCGGCCAGCGGGCCGGAGCACGAGGGGTTCTACGCCGGGCTCGAGCACGTGGTTCGGGGGATCCAGGCATGGATCGCGACGAACGTCGCCGAGGCACGCAGGAGGGCAGCCCTGGAGGGGGAGATGGAGGCGCGACAGAGCCTGCTCGAGCTCGCCGAGATGAACCAGCGCCTCGTGACGGCCCCGCCGCAGACCTTTCGTGAGGCGTGCCAGTGGATGGCTTGGTATGACATGGCGGCCCGGGCCTACAACGGCAGCGGCTCGCTGGGGCGGCTCGATGTGCTGCTGTGGCCCTACTACGAGCGCGATCGCGCAGCCGGGGTCCTTACGGACGAAGAGGCCATTTTGCATCTGGCGTCACTCCTGGTGATGGACACCGCGTACATCCAGCTTGGTGGGTACGACGTCGAGGGGCGTGACGCGACCAACGCGGTGTCGTATCTGGTCCTCGAGGCCGCTCACCGGCTGCGGATCCCGGCGAACGTCGCGGTGTGTGTGGGGCGCGGCATCGACCCCGGGCTGATGCGGCGGGGCGTTGAGGTGCTCCTCGCGGACAAGGCGGGTGTGCCGAAGTTCCTGGGCACCGACAACCTGATTGACGGCTTCGCCCGCAACGGGGTCCCCCTCGAGATCGCCCGGGCACGAGCGTACTCGGGCTGCCACTGGAGCGCCCTGCCGGGCCGCGAGTACACGCTGAACGACTGCGTGAAGGTCAACCTGGTGGCCGTGTTCGTCGCGGCGTGGGATGAGATGCTCGCGGGGGGGCAACCGAGCGTCGGGCGCCTGTGGGGCCTGTTCGAGCGGCATCTGCGGCGGGCCATCGAGGTGCTGGCCGAGGGCCTGGACTTCCACATGGAGCACATGCACGGGGTGATGCCCGAGCTCGTGATCGATCTCCTCTGCCACGGCACGATCGAGCGAGGGCTGGACGCGTCGCATGGCGGGGTCGACTATGTGAACCTGTGCGTCGACGGAGCTGGCCTGGCGACGGTCGCGGACTCGTTCGGCGCGCTGGCCCAGTATGTTGAGTCGAGCCGGAGCCTGAGCTGGGACGAGGTCATCGGGCACGTCGAGGCCAACTGGGCCGGTGGGGCGGGCGAGCGTGCGCGTCTGCGGATGCGCCACGCACCGCGCTACGGCTCGGGCGGCTCGGCGGGCGATGAGTTCGCGCTTCGCATCACGCGGCTGTTCACGAGTCTGGTGAAGGAGAGACCCACACCGGCCGGCTTCAACATGATCCCGGGGCTCTTCTCATGGGCGGGGCAGATCGCCATGGGCCAGGGGTTGAAGGCGACGCCGAATGGGCGCAGGGCAGGTGAGGCCATCTCACACGGCGCCAACCCCGATCCTGGCTTCCGCGCCGATGGAGCTCCAACGGCCCTGTCGAACGCCGTCGCCACCGTGCAGCCGGGCTGGGGCAACTCGGCGCCGATGCAGATCGAGCTCGACCCGGGCTTGTGTGGGAACGGGCACGGGACCGAGCAGGTGACGCAGCTCATCCGTACCCACATGGAGATGGGTGGCACGCAGATCAACATCAACGTGCTCGACCGAGAGCAGCTTCTGGCCGCCCACGAGGATCCGTCGCAGTACCCAGACCTGGTGGTGCGGCTGACGGGCTTCAGTGTCTACTTCGCGAGCCTGTCGCCGGAGTTCCGCCAGATGGTGGTCGATCGGCTGTTGGGGGCCAACTGAGGGCGAGTTCTGCCACCGCCCAACGAGAGGCAGTGAGAGACGATGAAACGGGAAGTGCGCTGGGAGCGGATGTTCGTCGACGAGCTGGAGGCGGCGTTCGCGGCATGCCCGGTGGCCTACCTGCCGTATGGCCTGTGCGAGCCACATGGGCCGCAGAACGCGCTGGGGTGCGATGGTCTGCGCGCCCACGCATTCTGTCGGCGCGCGGCCGAGCTGCACGGCGGGATCGTGGCACCGACCATGTTCTGGAACATCCACGAGCTGGGCGGGTATGCCGTCTGGGGCGAGGCGGTTATCGGCCAGAGCCGACCGTGGCTGACCGCACTGCCGCCGGCCATGTTCATGAAGAACGTCCTCTACCATGTCCGGACCTGCCAGAACTGGGGCTTCAGGGTCATCATCGTGTTCTCCGGGCACTCAGGCCCCCACGCGGACGACATGAAGGCCCTTCAGCAGATCCTGCAACCGCACTTCCCGGCGCGTCTGGCGTTCCTGCTGGATGGGGACCACTGGGACCTGTTCGGTGACAGCGGCCACGGTGGGTCGGTGGAGACGGCCATGCTGTGGGCCGCGCAGGAGGACTGCGCCGACCTCTCGCGCCTGCCCGCACCCGACGCTCCCGGTCCGCACTTCGCCATGGGCTCCGATGCGGCCCAGGCCAGTCTGCGGCGCGGTCAGAAGATCATCGAGGAGGCCGGCGATCGGCTCGGCAGGCGCGCTTCGGAGCTGCTGGCCGAGTATGATCGGTTGGGGCTCGAGCCGCGCTTTCTGACGTATCAGGATGTGGAGGACATCTGGGAGCGCGATGTGGCGCCGCGCATCAAGGACTTCCGCTCGATGCAGGCCCTGATGGAGGACCAGCAGCCACCACCCGAGGGCTCGATCTGGCGCCGCAACTGGCAGCCTCCGACGAGCTGGTAGAGCGCCGTGCCGTTCAGGACGGCGCTTTCGCCCGCCGCTTCCGCAGCGGGCCACCGGTTGGCGCCCCCTTGGGGGCATTGGCGGTAACTGAGGGCTCCCGTGGCCCATCGGCCTGGTTGCGGAGGGGCGCCATGGGGGGGGAACCACGCGTCTCCCAGCGTGGTGGGCCCCCAACGCGCCCGATCCGCACGCCTCAACCTCGGGCCGGGCAGGGGCTCTGGGCGCACCCCTGCGCGGCCCCTCCGCAAGACCAGGCGGGCGTTCCGCGCGACCTTCGCGAGACCCAGCCGCCCGGCCCAGGGCCCTATGTTACCGCCCATGCCCCTTGGGGGCTCAGACCAGCCCGGCTGGACCCCCGAAGGGGCGTAGGGGGCGTTAGCCCGGGGTAGCCAGAGGCCGTTGCTCCTCGATCTCTGGCCCCTAGGGTTCGCTGGCATACACATAGCAGAACCGCCCATTGGGCGCGGCGTCGCCGTTCAGGATGAACTCATCAGTGTCATCGTCGCGTTGGGTGTTGTCCGCCCATTTGAAGCGGAACCGAACTGACTCGGCCGGGACATTGAGGCCCAGTTCGGTCCGCGGGATCGCGAGCATCAGCTCGCGGCCGCTCACCCGCCAGGGTACCGCGGCCCGCTCGCGCCACTCCTCTGCCTCCCGCGCCTCGAGTACTGTGGCTTCGCCGTCGCGCACCGTACGGTTCACGACGAAGTCGAAGCCTTGCCATCCCGTGGCGGAGTTGGAGTCGGCGTCGATGTACAGCAGCATCCAGTGGGGATCGGTGTGGGGCGTGATCGGCTCGCGTGTCTGGGCGTAGAAGTAGACAAGGGACTCATCGCGGGCCACTTTGAGGGTGACGAAGTCGTTTCGGCCCGTGGTGTTCGTGTACTGCGCGCAGTGGTTATAGCCCGGGTGGTCGCGGCGGGCCTCATCGCCGATGTCGTCGCGGAACTCCGGTGTCACGTCAGTCCACTGGCCGAAGTCCCCATCGAGGTCGATGGGGACGGGAGGACCGGCGGCCGGTGGCCTGCGAACGCCCTTGTAGCGCCGGATGTAGGCGACGAGCTGGTAGTAGTAGTTGTCGCCGTGGCCGCCCCTCATGGGCTCGATGTCGCGGCTGTGTTCCTGGTCGAACTGGTCGACGAACATCACGGGGGCCTTGATGCCGGCGAACTCATCGAAGCGCATGGCGATCCACTCGTTCCATCCGGTCACGAACACGAACTGCGGGTCTTCCTCGAGTGCCCGCTCCCACTGTTCCGCGAAGTTGAGGCCCAGGTTCACGGCGCCGGGGCGGGCGTCGCGGGCGCCATTGTGGAAGCTCCGTCCCCTGGCGTCGGGCTCGCTCATCGATCCGAGGCGGTTCCCCACGGCGTTCTGGGCCACGCCGACCGACATCTGCTCTTTCTCGCCGCGTGAGTTCTGGAACACGTGCTGCGGATGGACCTCAAGCCAACTCCACATATCGGGCCTGCTCGGGCCGGCGAAGTAGCTGGCCTCGGGCGTCCGGAAGGTGAAGAAGTCGCGGATGGCCGTGGTCTCGTCGTCGGCGGCAAGAAGGCGCAGAGTGCGGTCACCGGCGACTTCCGCACCATCGGCGTAGGCTTGGCCGTGTGCGTAGACGTCTTTCGAGTGGCTCCACCAGCCGATGCGCCCCGATGCGTCGGACAGCTCGAGGTAATAGGATCCCGGTGGCAGAGGTGGGTGCGTCTCGACCATGAGCCAGGCGTTGTCCCGCACGGCCTCGAACCGCCGGGCCTCCAGTGGCTCCCCGGCTGGGCCGCCGCGGTAGAGGGTGACGGTCACCGCCGAGTCGCGCTCCTTCCAGGTGGGGCATGAGGCGCCGACAGCGATGACGGCCTTGTCGGTGACAAAGCTCTGTCCCAGCGTGTGTCCCACGGCCAGAGCGACTGGTGCATCGTGGGCCGCATTGCCCTCACCGATGGGCAGCCGGTTGGGGTCCGCGAGAATCAGCGGCTTGCCTTCCCACCGGTACCACAGTTCGGGGTGAATGCCGGGGGCGTAGAGGTCCCGGTAGAGCTCGCGAACCACTCGGGGCGGGTCCCAGAAGGGGCACAGGAACGCCACCTGCGGCGTGCTCGCCCCGCTCGAGCGGACCTGGGCGAACGCATCCAACAGCGCCAGGTACCAGCGGCGGTACGTAATCTGATTGGTCACATCGAAGATGATGACATCGATCCCCGCATCGGAGAGCATCTGCGCATGCTTGCGCAGCACGTAGGCATCATCGGTCTGGTAGTAGCCGAAGAGCGGCTCGCCCCAGTGGTGGAAGGCGTGCATGGGGCCCCAGAGGGGGTGGTCTTTGTCGTTGATGGCATTGGGGTCGGCGGCGAGGATCTTGCTGTTGTCGAATGGCCCCTGGCCTCCGGCATGCTCTCCGAGCCACAGGAAGTAGAAAATGCCTACTTGGCGTCCGGCGCGTGGCGGTCCGCATTCATGGAAGCCCGGGAGCTCCCGCCCCAGGGCGTCTGTGGCCGTCCACGTATCGCTGAGTACGTCACGCGGCTCGGCCGACATGACTACGGAGGGCAGGACGGCGAGGGCGGCCCAGCATAGCTTTGGGGGACCGGGGGAACGAGGGCATCGCATCGGGCAGCGGCCTTTCGGCTGGCCGGGTCGGCCAGAGGGATCCAGCGCTCGGTGTGGAACCGGGCCGTGAGTGTACCACTTCCTGGGTTCGGCGGCGGCCCCTTCACGGGAGGGCTCGGTCCGGGCCCGGCGGAGGAGCACCATGGTCGACCGGTACGGACGGGTCATCAGCTACCTCCGCATCTCGGTGACCGACACCTGCAACCTGCGGTGCTACTACTGCGCGCCGCCGTCTGGCGCGCCTCGGGCGTCCCGGGATCCGCTGCGTGCGCGGGAGATCGCCGAGGTGGCGCGGGTGGCTGCGAGTCTTGGGATCACGAAATTCCGCATCACCGGTGGCGAGCCGACTCTGCGATCGGACCTCCCGCAGATTGTGGAGAGTCTCGCCGAACTGCCCGGGCTCACCGATCTCGCGATGACAACGAATGGCACGCGGCTCGCGCCCCTGGCGGCGAGACTCCGTGATGCCGGGCTACGCCGGGTCAACGTCAGCCTCGACAGCGTGGATCCGGCGCGTTACCGCGAGATCACCGGCGGAGGCGACCTGCAGCAATCGCTGGAAGGCATCGCGGCCGCCGTTGGGGCTGGCCTGTTCCCGCTGAAGCTCAACTGCGTGGTGTCCGCATCGGCCGATGAAGCCGACGCGCGGGGAGTGGCAGCCTTCGCGGCCCGGCACGGCTACGAGGCTCGCTTCATCCCACGGATGGACCTGGCTTCGGGGCGGTATTCGGTCGTCCTGGGCGGCGACGGCGGGGACTGTGCCCGCTGTAACCGCCTTCGGCTGACGTGCGATGGGTTGGTGGTCCCGTGCCTGTTCTCGGACCTGCGGTACTCGGTGCGCGAGCTGGGAGCGCGCGCGGCTCTGGAGGCCGCTGTCGAGCACAAACCAGCGCGCGGCGGGCCGTGCGGGACCGGTTCGCTATATGACATTGGGGGCTAGGCGAGCCCCCGTCAGAGGAGGGACTCGGGTGAGTCAGACCACGGGCAAGGGCCAGATGGGCCGGCGGCAGTTCCTGGCGAAGACGGCGAGCGCGGTGACGGCGGCCATCACCGTGGTGCGGCCGAGCGCGGTGCGTGGCGCGGATGCAAACGGCCGTCTCGAGTTGGGCATCATCGGCACCGGCGGCCGCGGCCGGTGGATTGGCGAGCTGTTCGAGCAGCACGGGAACGCCAAGGTGGTGGCAGTGCACGACTACTTCCAGGACCGTGTCGACGGCGCCCGCGAGCGGTTCGGCCTGGAAGCCGGGCGGTGCCACACGGGCCTCGACGGCTACCGGAAGCTCCTCGATGGCCCGGTCGACGCCGTCGCCATCGAGAGCCCGCCGTACTTCCACACGGCCCAGGTGCAGGCATCGGTCGAAGCTGGGAAGCACGTGTTCCTGGCCAAGCCCATGGCCGTGGACGTACCCGGTTGCCAGACGATTCTGGCCGCCGGCGAGAAGGCCAAGGGTCGGCTCTCGTTTGTGGTCGATTTCCAGACGCGGAACCACCCCATCTTTCGCGAGGCGGTCCGGCGCGTGCATATGGGCGCCATCGGCGCGCCCGTCCTCGGCCAGTGCTTCTACCACACCGGACGCCTCAACCCGCAGGCCAAGCCGGGCACGCCGGAAGCGCGGCTGCGGAACTGGGTGTTCGACGTGGCCCTCTCGGGCGACATTATCGTCGAGCAAAACATCCACGTCATCGATGTGGCCTGCTGGTTGCTCGATGCGGCGCCCCGGCATGCGGTGGGTACGGGCGGCCGGAAGGTCCGGACCGATGTGGGCGACTGCTGGGACCACTTCGTCGTGACCTACACTTACCCCAATGGGGTGACCATCGACTTCAGCTCGAGCCAGTTCCTCAAGGGCTTCCACGACATGTGTGTGCGTGTCTATGGCGCGGGCGGCACCATCGAGACACACTACGACGGCCCGGTGTGGATCCGCGGTGATGACTCATGGGAGGGCGGCAGCACCCAGGGCATCTACCTCGACGGGGCCGTGAACAACATCAAGGACTTCCGCACGAGCATCGACACGGGCAACACGCTTAACAACGTGGAGGAGAGTATCCGCAGCAACCTGGCAGCCATTCTCGGTCGCATGGCGGCCTACGAGAAGCGAACGGTGTACTGGGACGAGATGATGGCGAGCACCGAGCGCCTCGACCCGAAGCTGGTGGGGTTGGGGTAGGAGGCACGGGCCAGGGCGTTGCGCGCGGGGCCCGCCCGAGTCGGGCCGGATAGGAGTGCCCCCGCAGGGCGCGTGGGGGGGCCACCACGTCAATCGGACGCATGGCTCCGGCCATGGCGCCGCTCGGCAATCAGGCCCATGGGCCGGATGGCGCCCTTCCCGCTGCGCGGGCCTCTTCCATTCGGCCCCTCCTCGGTTGCTCGGAGGCCTTTGGGAGGGGCCGGATAGGGGCGCGCCCGAAGGGCGCGTTGGGCCTGCTGGCCCTACACGGCCGCCTCCAGCGCCCCCCGGAGGTCGCCCAGGCGCTCGATGCCATGGCGCTCCATGTAGTCCCGCAGGCCATCGACGACCGCGATGGGGCATCGGGGATCGGCGAACAGGCCGGTGCCAATGCAGACAGCGGACGCGCCGGCGATGATGAACTCGAGCGCGTGCTCGGCCCGGGAGATACCGCCCAGCCCGATGATGGGCACTCGAACCGCCCGCGCGACCTGCCACACCATGCGGACGGCCACCGGGCGGACGGCCGGGCCGGAGAGGCCCCCGGTGATGTTCGCCAGGCGCGGGCGGCGCGTCTCGGGGTCGATGGCCATTCCGAGGAGTGTGTTGATCAGCGAAAGGGCGTCGGCGCCGGCATCGACGGCGGCCCGGGCCATCTCGACGATGTCGGTGACGTTGGGCGACAGCTTGGTGATGATGGGCAGCCGCGTGGCCTCCCGAGCGGCGGAGGTCACCTCGGCCACGCCCGTGGTACAGACGCCGAACTGCATGCCACCCGCCCGGACGTTCGGGCACGACACGTTGAGTTCGAGCGCGGCGACACCGGGCGCGCGATCGAGGACCCGCGCGAGCTCGGCGAACTCGCCAACGGTTTCGCCGGCGATGTTGACGATGATGGGCACATCCTGCTCCCGCAACCAGGGCAGCTTGTGCTCGATCAGGTCCTGGACCCCGTCGTTCTGAAGGCCGATAGCGTTGAGCATTCCCGCGGGGGTCTCCCAGACGCGGGGGGGTGGGTTGCCGCGGCGCGGGCGCAGCGTCGTGCCCTTCACCACGATGGCGCCCAGGGCGGAGAGGGGCATCCACTCGGCCAGTTCCTGGCCGAATCCGCAGCAGCCCGATGCGACCATCACCGGGTTACGAAGTGTGAGCGGCCCGAGGCGGACCGACAGGTCGGGGGTCACTCCCACTTCACCGCCCTGGCGTCGTAGACGGGGCCCTCGCGGCACGCGCGCGTGTAGCCGCCCCCGGCCATGGGGACGGCACAGCCCATGCACACCCCGATCCCGCAGGCCATGCGTTCCTCGAGGGACACCTCGCAGACGATTCGGCGTTGGATGCACAGGCGGGCCACCGCGGCCAGCATCGGCTGAGGCCCGCATGCGTAGACGCGATGGGGGGGATCGGTCTCGAGCACGCCCGCCAGGAGGTCCGCAGCGGTCCCGTGGTGGCCCTCAGATCCGTCGTCGGTCGCGATCCGCAGTCCCTCCAGGCCCGACAGGCCGGGCTGGCGCGGCAGGAGCGCGCGCGTACGGGCCCCCAGCAGCACTCGAACGCGCGATGGATCCGCCAGCGAGGTAAGGAGGAAGTGGAGCGGCGCCACACCGACTCCGCCTCCCACCAGCGCGACGGGCTCGTGGCGCCCTGGTCGTGTGAACCCCCGGCCAAGAGGGCCAAGTAGGTCGACGAACGCCCCGGGCGTCTCGCGGGCGAGCAAGTCGGTTCCGCGGCCGGCGACGCGGACCACAATATCGACCTCATCCTCGCGCGCCGCCGCGACACAGATCGGCCGCCGGAGCAGCGGGTCTTGGCCCGAGACCGAGACCCGGATCTGCAGAAACTGGCCGGGCACCGCCGTCTGAGCTACCTCGGGGCAGATCAACGTGAGGAGGCGATGGCCATCGGCCACCCCGATGTTGGTTCGCACCTGGGCGACATAGTGGTCCTGGCCGGGCCTGGGCGCGCCCTCACTCATCGGAGCTCCAGTCGGCGCTGCTGAGGCACGGCCTCGCAGTAGCCGCAGCGGATGGAAGAGTCGCGCGACCGGAAGAAACGCGGTGGGAGTGAGCGTTCGACGCGGAGGATGCACCGAGGGTTGTCACACGGACGCGCCGCGACCGCGAGTTCGGGATTCGGGTCGGCTGGGATGCCGGTTTCGGCGGCATCCTCTGCGGCCGACGCCAGCAGCAGCACCATCAGCGCCATGCGAACGGGGACGCCGTAGTGGCTCTGGCGGATGTAGGCCGACCGTGGGTCGCCATCTAGCTCAGTCGAGACCTCGTCGACGCGCGGCAGCGGGTGCATGATGATACACGAGTCGCGCGCCTGGTCCATGAGGCGCCGATCGACGATGTACATGCCCTTCATGGCCTCGTACTCGTCAGGATCCTCGAACCGCTCGGCCTGGATGCGGGTGACGTAGAGCGCATCCAGCTCGCCGATGACCTCCTCGGGGCGGACCACCTCGAGGGGGGGGCGGCCGGTGGCCTCCTCGACGAACTGCACGAACCGATCGGGCATCCGCATGGACTCCGGGGCGATGCAGATGATCTCAGCGCCGAGCCGGGAGAGGCCCTGGGCCAGCGAGTGGACGGTCCGGCCGAAGCGCAGATCGCCGAGCAGCCCGACCTTGAGCCCCTCGATGCGCCCCAGTTCGCGCTGGAGGGTGAAGAGGTCGAGCAGGCACTGGGTCGGGTGCTCCCGGCCGCCATCGCCCGCGTTGATGATGGGCCGGGTGGCGAAGCACGCGCCCACGAAGGCCGACCCTTCGGCCGGGTGGCGCATGGCAATGATGTCGGCGTAGCCGCTGACCATGCGGATCGTGTCAGCGACCGTCTCTCCCTTGGAGACGGAGCTGGTCCGCGCGTCGGAGAACCCGATGACGCGGCCGCCCAGACGATGCATGGCGGACTCGAACGAGAGTCGCGTGCGAGTGCTCGGCTCGAAGAACAGGGTGGCGAGCACGCGGTCGCGCGTGAAGGGCCGACCAAGACCGTGGGCGGCAATGAACTGGTTTGCGAGCTCGACGTTGTGGTCGGGGTCAGCGCTCCGGTGCCGCCAGAACGCTTCGGCCAGCTCGAAGATCCTCAGCAGGTCCTGGTTGGGCAGGTCCCTGATCGAGACGAGGTTCTTCACGCGCGCACACCCCCTCGGTCGGCACAGGGCCGGGCAACGGCAACCGAGGCATTCCCCGGGCCGGAGGGTGTTTCGCAGCCGCCGCGGCGGAGTCCTACTCGGGTCCGGCGCCCGACGGCCCTGGACGGGCCGGAGAGCGCAGTCGGAGAGTGCTGACGGTCTTGGTCGGTCGGCCTGGCGGCCGACCCGGGCCCACTGGGGGCCCACCATCCGGCTTCGCCGGACGGTCCTCCCCATGTGGCCCCTCCGCCAGATCCAGACGTGCCGTCTCGATGCTCCTGCGGCGTCATCTCGGGCCTAACTGAGCGCCAATGGGGCGGGACCCGGACGGCGGAGGTTCTGTCCACAAAGCGCGCGAGACACACGAAAGAGGGCAGGACGGGCACAGCCGTGCCCGCTGCTTGATCTCGTCTCGTGCCGTTCGGGGCCCGAACTGGTGCCGGCTCTGCACGGAAGTCGCGGCGCACTAGGCGGCGGAGCGCCTGAGCTTCCCGCGGACTTTGCTGGCCACGAGCTGCAGTTCCTCGACCCGGAGCACGGCGCAACCGCCGGCGAAGACGATGGCGCCGAGGCCGCTGGTCAGTGCGAGCAGGGCTGCCTGCTTGGGGAGGCCATGGAGGGGCACCATAGGGCCCAGGACGCGCAACGCAGCCAGCATCAGTGCTCCCATGGCTGCGCAAGACAGGGCGACCTTGCCGGCGAACGGCACCAGTGGGGCCAGCGGGAACATTCCGAGCCGTCTGCGGAGGATCAGGACGACGACGACGACTTTGATGGCTTTGGCCAGTGTCATGGCTGCCGCCAGAGCGGCGAGTCCAAGCCCGAGCTCCCGGACACCGAGAATGGCCACGACGAACCACACCAGGTCGGCGAAGATGCCCAGTGCGATGGGTGTCTTGGTGTCGGACATGGCGTAGAACCATTTGAGGAGCGGGTCCTCGATGGCGAAGAAGACGAGGCCCAGCACGTAGTAGGGTAGGGCCATCTGGGTCATGGCGACCGACTGGTCGTCGAACTTGCCGCCGAAGAAGGCCACCCGGATCACCGGCTCGCCCGCCACGATGAAGAAGACCGTAATGGGTGCGAACACGAACACCATGACACGGATGACGCGGACCAGTGCGTTGGCCATGCGCGCTCGGTCGGCTTTGGCGCCGAGTTCGGAGAGGAACGGGTAGATCACGTAGCTGAGCCCAAGGCTGAGTACCTGCCAGGGCATGTCGACGAGCTTGCGCGCGTACTTGAGGGCGGAGAACATGCCCTCGCCCTCACCCAGGGCGTAGTAGGCTTCGAGCAGGTTCCGTCCGTATGCGAATGCGATCCCGAGGAAGAGCGGCAGGGCCAGGGTCAGGGCCTTCTGAGTGTCTGGTGTCCACAGCCGCCGGGTGGGGCGGATCCGATGGCGGTGTACCCAGAGCTTCGGGACCATGATGAGGAGACGTGCCAGGCAACCCACAACCACGCCCCAGGCCAAGGCCTGGGTCGCCTGGTGCTCTGTCGGGCGATGGTAGACCACGACTGCCGCCGCGATGGCAGCGACGAGCAGGACGCGCCGCACGGCCTCCGCAAGCGCGGGGATCGTGAAGTGCTTGTAGCCCTGGATCGTCAGCTCAGCCAGGTTCGAGACGCTGTAGATCACCAGGGCGGGCAGGAAGAGGCGAATGAAGTAGACGGCGAGGGCGAAGCCGGGCGAGCCCGGCCGCAGCGCCTCGTTACCACCGGCAACCAGGGAGAGCAGATGGGGGGCGAAGAGAGCGCCGAGGGCGGCAATGGCGAGCAGCAGTCCCGTGAGCAGCGTTCCCACGGCATTGACGAACCCGAATGCTGCGTCGTCGCCATCCTGCCGTTGCCGCGCCACGAAGATGGGCATGTAGATCGGCTGAAGGAGCTTCTCGATCTTGGTGTACAGGTCCTGGAGGATGGTCTCATTGGCGAAGCGGAAGGCGTCCGCGACGGCCGTGGTGCCAATGAACCGGGAGATGATGACCTCCCGGAACATACCGACGAACCGGCCCAGCAGCAGGAATCCGCTGACGATGGTGGTGTTGCGCGCAATAGAGGCGCCGTCACCCTCTTCGGCCGTCGGCGCCCCATCCGGTTCCCGGTCCACAGGATCGGCCATGGTTCGGTAGACACCCCACGCGCCGTCGAGTTGCGCCCTGCGTCACACGTGAAGAGCGGAGGGGCGGGCGCCCCTCCGCTCGAGACTACTCAGGTGGCCAGACCCAGATTTGAACTGGGGACGCAAGGATTTTCAGTCCTTCGCTCTACCAACTGAGCTATCTGGCCCAACGCCCCTGTCCTCAGGGCGAGTGCCATTATGGCCCAAAGGCTCTGCTGGATCAAGGGCCCGCTCAGGCGGCTGGCGGCTGGGGCTACACCCGATCCATCGCCCTGTCGGACCGGGCTACTCGGCCTCGACGGAACGGGGGCCCGCCGGGCGCGGCGGGCCCCCACCACCGTGATGCGGCCAGGACCGGGCTCTATGCCCAGTCATCCCATCCCTTGCGGTACTGCTTGGTCAGAAACTCGTTGGCATCGGGCTCGTTGCGGATCTTCATGTCCTCGCCGTCGTATTCGAGCCGCTTGCCCAGCCGGCAGGCCACGTTGCCCAGCAGGATGACTTCGGTCATCGGGCCGGCGTAGGCGAAGTTGGAGACCGTCTTGCCGTTGCCCTTGATTGCCTCGACCCACTCTTTGTAGTGGCCGATGGATCTCTCGAGCAGCTTGGGTGGCGTGCCGACCTCGTCTTTGAGCCCCTGCGGGATCGTCTCGAGCCCCCCGCCGTAGTCGCCGGGGATGATGAGGGTACCCTTGGTGCCGACGAACAAGTTCCCGGTCCCGGGTAGCTCACGGCCCTGTTCGAGGTTCTCGGGGCGCTTGGGTTTCAGGCCGCCGTCGTACCAGTACTGCACGAACGCGGGGCGATCGCCGCGCCTGGGGAACTCCCACTTGATGATGGACGAATTGGGGAAGCAGTCGCGCGTCTTCCCATTGACCTCCACCGGCTCGGTGGCACACGTAGTGCCGGGATCGAGCGACCAGAACATGCCATCCATGGTGTGGCACGCCATGTCACCCAGAGCGCCCGCGCCGAACTCCCAGAAGCCGCGCCAGGCGAACGGGTGGTAGACCCCGCTCTTGAACGGCCGCATCTTCGCGGGGCCGATCCAGCAGTCCCAGTCGAGGTTGGCGGGGACGGGGTCCTTGCCCAGCGGCCGGCGGATCCCCTGGGGCCAGATTGGGCGGTTGGTCCACGTATGGACCTCGGTCACCTGGCCGATGGCGCCACTGTGGATCCATTCATACAAGATGCGCCAGTCTTCGCCCGCGTGGCCCTGGTTGCCCATCTGGGTGACGATCTTGGGGTGCCGCTTCGCCAACTTCGCGAGCTGCCGCGCCTCCCAGACCGTCTGGGTGAGCGGCTTCTGCGTGTAGACATGGATGCCCAAGCCCATGGCCATGGCGGTGGCCGGGAAGTGGCTGTGGTCGGGTGTGCCGATCATGACGCCATCGATGTTCTTGTGCTCGGCGTCGAGCATCTTGCGGTAGTCCTGGTAGGCTTTGGCCTTCGGCCATCGCTCGGCGGCACCGCCCATGCGGTCGGTGTCGACATCGCAGTAGCAGGGGCAGTCCTGGCCGAGCTTCTCCATCTCGCCAATGTGCGCGCCGCCGATGCCGCCGGTGGCGATGAAGGCGATGCGCAACCTGTCATTGGCGCCCTGCGCCCGAGCCCAGTTGGTGATGATGAACGGGACGGCCGCCGTTGCAGCCGCTTGCTTGAGGAAGGTACGGCGGGTGGTGCGATCTGCCATACTCGCGAGCCTCCGATACGTGGGTTTGGCCATGCGCCGTAACGATACCACACGCGACGCAGGGGGTCAGGAGCCCCCTTCTCGGAAGGGGACCTCCGGATGCGTATCCAGACCCGCTCGGGGCCCCTCGAGTGACCCACCGGCCGCTACTCGCCGAACACCAGCCGCCCGAAGCGCGTTGGCCGGTGAAAGTTCGGGGTCGGCGTATCGCCTGGCGACCACTGGCTGAACTGCTCCTTCGTGCGCCCACCACACCGGTTGAAGTTCGCGCGCAAGACGTCACCCACGGCGGGACGGAGTCTTCCGGACACGGCGGCGAAGTTGGCCAGTGGGATCGACGCCTCTACCACCCAGCCGCGGTCAATGTCGGTGTCATCGTTGAGGGTGCCATCGATGCGGCTCCTCACCACCACGCCGTGGGCGTTCCAGGGGAAGCCGGTGGTGACATCGGCCCGGGGTGAGTAGAGGTAGTCGAGCCACACGGCGCGGCAGTTGATCTCGAAGCCGTAGTAGCTCGCGACGTGCTCCGGATTCGGGGCGATGAAGACCTCGACGCAGTCATCCTCCCATGTGTTGGCATCTCGCTTCGTGTACTTGGCTGAGATGTAGGGATCGCGGCACGACCAGGCGACGTAAAGGTTCTCGTCATCCCACAGGGCGCGGACCTCAGTCGTGTCCTGCTCGCCGTTGCGGCGGTCCCACCAGGGGAACACCAACGGCCCGGCCACGGCGGCGTCACGCCACGGGGGATCGTCGATGGCGCCGTCGATCTCGATCGGACCCCGTGCGCGCCTGACGGTGTACTCGGGCGGCGTCCAGCGGCTCGCGCGCACGGACCGGGACGAGAAGAGGAACCGGCCCGGCGTCGCGGGCGCCCTGGCGGCCGTGACGCCGCACTCGCCCGCCCACTGAATGAGGGCACAGCCCGGTGGCCCGCCGTACCGCCGGATCTCTACCTGCCACGACGTGTCCGGCTGAGGGACCTTGGTTTCGGCCCGGCCGAGGTCGGTCGCCAGGGCGGAGAGTGGCACCGCGATCTCGCACGACCACTGCTGGTCGACGTCGGTGACATCATCGACGGTTCCGATGACGGTCGCCTGGCTGCGAAGGCCCGGCAGCCGCCACCCGCCCGGCCCCGGGTTCTGCTGCATCAGCCTGCGCAGCTCAACCTGACCGGTGGGGTTCACGGCCAGGGCCCGGCCGCCCGCCCCCGGTTGGGTGATCCACATCCACTCGACCCAGTCGGCCTCGCGAGCCACCGGGGCACCAGGCCCGGGTCCTGTGGTGATGTACTCATCGGTGCAGACGAAGCTCAGGTACAGCGTATCGTCCGTCCAGAGCGCGCGGAATGTCGTGGCGGGGGGCAGCGGCTGGCTGGCGGTCCGGCGTGGCGCGACGAACTCCGTCAACGCCGGAGCCATGGCCCAGTCCGTTTCGTCTGGCACGCCGTCGACCACGATCTCCTGGTGGGCGTGGAACACCGTGTAGCTGGGCACGTAGGCGGCCCGGACTCCAGGGGCCCCCACGGCCAGGGCCACCGGTACCGCAAACAGGGACAGCCAGTGTCTCACCGACGACACCTCCTGAGCATCCACTCGCCCACGGGAACGCACTGCGCCCCTTCGCCCGCGTAGGCGCGGTGGCCTTGTGGTGTGTGGAAAAGGGCAAGGTGGCGCCCGTGCGAATAGACCCCGGGCGCCACGCCCCAAGTCCGCGCCCCAGGGAGGGCGGTATGGCAGAGTCGGGAACGACCCCGCAGCCCGATACGTCCCGCCGCGTGACCACGTTGAGCATGTGGATGGCCCTGATCGCCGCTTTCTCCGGGTGGATGTTCGACGGCCTGGAGATGGGCTTGTACTCCATCGCCGTTCCTCCCGCGCTGAAGGACCTGATGGGCACCACGGACCCGAAGATCACCGGCCCGCTCATGGGTATCATGGTCGCCTTGTTCCTGGCCGGCATGGCGGCCGGAGGAATCCTGTTCGGCCGTCTGGGCGACAGGATCGGCCGTGTGAAGACGATGATCATCACCGTGCTCATGTACGCGGTCTTCACGGGCTTGAGCGGGCTCTCGCAGAGCTGGCAGCAGCTCGCGGCCTGCCGCTTTCTCGGCGCCATGGGTCTCGGGGGCGAGTGGGGCCTCGGCGTGGCGCTGGTGATGGAGTCCTGGCCCTCGGTTTCCCGGCCCCTGCTGGCGGGCCTCTTGGGCGCGGCCGCGAACTTCGGGTTCCTCGCTGCCTCCGGCGTCGGGTTCCTCCAGGCCAATCTCGGCTGGACCTGGCGGCCGGTGCTGATGATTGGCTTCGTGCCCGCCATGCTGACACTCCTCATCCGGCTCTACGTAAAGGAGCCGGAGCTCTTCGTCCGGTCGCGGCAGCGCGGCGAGACCTCGCGGTTCGTTGACCTCTTCTCGCCGGAGTTCCGCAGACGCACGCTGATCGGTATGGGGCTCGGGGCGGTGGCCGTTCTCGGCCTGTGGGGGACGGTGCAGTCCTGGCTCCAGCTCTGGGTGACCGAGCTGGTGAAGCCGGGAAGCCCAAGCGGCCCCATCGCGGCGGTCACCATGGCCATGGCGGTCGGCGCCATCATCGGGGGTTTCCTCGGCGGCCTCTCGGCCGAGTGGCTGGGCCGTCGGCTCTCGTTCGCTCTGCAGTCCGCTGCGAGTCTGGGGCTCGTCTCCCTGCTCTACCTGACGTGCACCGAGTATGGCACGCGCATGTTGGTGCTCACCGTGGTGGTGCAGATGGCGCAGGTGGCCATGTTCGGATGGCTGCCCCTCTATCTGCCCGAGCTCTTTCCCACACGGCTACGTGCCACGGGCGAAGGCTTCTGCTTCAATGTCGGCCGGGTGGTCTCTGCCGCCGGAGTGCTTATCGGCACCGGCAAGCTCTCGGCGGCTCTGGGATCGATCCCCAACGCTGCCATGCTGATGTCGCTGATCTACGTTGTGGGCATCGTCCTGGCCGTCCTCGCGCCGGAGACCAAGGGGCAGGAGCTGCCGGAGTAGGGCGTTCTCCGCCTGTCTATGCGTGCCTCGCCAGGTCTGCCAGCAACTCGGTCGCGTACCGTGCCAGTACGGCCGTCCCGACGGGTGCCACGGCCTCGTCGTCCATGCGAAACAGCGGGCTGTGGCCCGGCGCGGGATTCTTCTCCCCGCGGGGCGTGATACCCAGCCGGAACATGATGCTCGGCACCCGGGCCTCACGGCCGTAGAAGGCGAAGTCCTCGCCACCCAGCGAGGGGTCGTCCATGCGCCTGATGGCCTTCGCGCCGAGCATCGAACCCGCGCAGCCGGCGAGAAGGTCGACCAGCCGCGCATCGTTCACCTGTGGCGGGTAGCCCTCGCTCAACTCCACCTCCGCCGTGGCGCCCATGGATTGGGCCACGGCCTTGGCATGCCGGCGAACCCGCGCGAATAGCCGCCGGCGGACCGGCTCCTCGAAGGACCGGATCGTGCCGTCGATCGTGACCGATTCGGCCACGACGTTGGGTGCGGTGCCGCCCCCGATCATCCCGAGCGAGACGACGCGCTGCCGCATGGGATCGATCTCGCGTGCCACCAGGCTTTGGAGCGAGGTGATGAGATGCGCGGCCACGACGATGGTGTCGATGCCTTCGTGAGGCGCCGCGGCGTGGGCACTCCGGCCGCGCACGATGATCCTCAGGCTGTCAGCAAAGGCGGTCACTGGGCCCGTCAGGAGGCCGACGACCCCTTCGGGCAGGCGGGAGTGCACGTGCAGTGCGACGGCGGCATCAATGGGCGGGTCGGCGAGCACTCCATCGCGGATCATTGCCAGGGCTCCCGCCCCGGACTCCTCGGCCGGCTGGAAGCACAGTTTCACACTTCCCGCAAGCTCGCCGGCACGGGCCGCCAGCAGCGAGGCCACGCCCATCAGCATGGCCGTGTGCATGTCGTGCCCGCAAGCGTGCATGACACCGGCGACCTTCGACCGGTAGGGCACATCGGCGGCCTCTTGGATGGGCAACGCATCCATGTCGGCCCGGAGCAGGACCGTGGGCGCGAGCCGCGGGCCACGAATGAGGCCTACCACGCCGGTTCCGCCGACGCCCGCGCGGACGTGGATCCCGAGTGACCGCAGGTGCCCCGATACCAGCGCCGCCGTTTGGGTCTCGCCATAGGCCAGCTCCGGGTGCTGATGGATCTGGCGTCGCCACTGCACGAGCTGCCTCTTCATCCGAAGGGCATGGGCGAGGAAGGGGTCTTGGGCGGGCTTGCGGGGCATGGACGATCCTCCTTTGGGGCCATCACCTACCACGGACTCTGTGACACGTTGAACAGGGTGGTGTCGAACACATTCACATCGGGTGGGGCGGTCACGGCGTGGAGTACGGCTCGGGCCACGGTCTCGGGCTTCAGCCAGTCGGGCTTGGGAGTGCCCGAGGGATTGGTCAGCGAGGTGTCGACCACGCCGGGGTTGACCATGCCGACGGCGATGCGAACCCCCGTTCCGTGGAGCTGGCGCGCGACGGACTGGGTCATGGCCCGGAGGCCCTCCTTGCTGGCGTTGTAGGCACCCGCATCACCGGCCTCGGTCCAGTGCGACCTGACCGAACCAATGTTGATGATCTTCCCCACGGCGCCGTTGTCGCGCATGAGGCGGATCGCGCGCTGCATGCAGCCATAGGCGGCGACCACGTTCAGCTCCAGGCACCGTCGCAGGTCGGAGGCTGGCAGTTCCTCGACCGGGCCAAAGGGTGCGATGCCTGCATTGTTGACCAGGATGTCCAGCCGGCTGAAGATCCGGTCGATCTCGGCGAACAGACGATCCTGGAATGCCTCGTCAGTGATATCGCCCTCGATGGCCAGGGCGCATCCGCCGCCGGATCGGATCGCATCGACGACGGTGGCCAGCTCCATCGGGGTGCGAGATGTGACCACCACGGTGGCCCCAGCCTCCGCCAGGGCACTGGCCACGGCCGCGCCGATCCCGCGTCCCGCGCCGGTGACGAGCGCGATCTTGCCCTCGAGCGGTCTCACATCGATGCCTCCTGGCCGTGGCCATCCGGCGGCTTCATCCGCGCAGAGCCAGGGGTTCGCAGCCGAGACGGAGGGATCCTGCAGCGGCGACGGCGGTAGTCGGCCCTCCCCATGCACACGGGCTCGCGAGGCCGGCGCCGACGCCCTGGTTCGTATTGGGTCGATTGGGGTATGTACACCCCGGAAGCCGGTAGAAGCGTCCCGACGCGAAGCGAAGCTCGGGAGGGCCCGGGCGCCGGAGGTTGTCTTGGCATCAACTCCTATCGATCTGCTCCCGAACGTGAATGCCGTCTGCGAGGAGCTCCGCAGGCGTATGGCGGGGATGTCGGCCGAACAGAAGGCGGCATTCCTGTTGGCTAGTGCGCGCCTGGCGGCAGCTCAAGCCGATAGCCTGTCCTCTGACGGACGCCACAGGACCGAAGTCGTCGTCGACCAGTGCGGCTCGTGCTAGGATTCGGCTGCGGCGAGCGCCTCTTTGATCAGTGTCTCGAGATCGGCCAAGCGGAATGGTTTGCGGATGAACCATGCCCGCCCAAGCCCGTCCAGATGCCGGGTCGCATCTTGCTCGGAGTAACCGCTCGCGACAATGATCGGCACATCGGGGCGCCGCTGGCGGATAGCGTCCAGCGCCTCCTCGCCGCTCATGCGCGGCATGCGCATGTCGAGGAGCACCAAGCGGATGTCGCTGGCCCGGTCATTGAAGACCTCGACGGCCGCCCGGCCGTCGCCCGCGAGCAGCACCTCGAAGCCCCGGAGTTCGAGAAGGGCTTTCACCAGCTTGCGCACACCCTCTTCGTCGTCGACCACCAGGATCGTGCCCGAACCGGTCCACTCGTCCGCCGCGGAGGCAGGCTCGACGGTCCGAGGGGCCGGCGGCTCCACGGCGCCGTCGCACGGGAACATCACATGGAAGGTCGTGCCGCGCCGAAGGCGGCTCTCGACCTTGATGGCACCCCGGTGGCCGCGAACCACTCCGAAGACCACGGCGAGACCCAGGCCGCGGCCCGTGGGTTTGGTTGAGAAGAACGGGTCAAAGATCCTTTCCCTCGTCGCTCGATCCATACCGCGGCCGGTGTCGCTGACCTCGAGGCACACCAGAGCGCCGGCGGGAACATCCTCACTCAGGTAAGCGCCGCGAAGACAGGGGCTCCCGCGCTCCACGGCGCGAGCGCGCACGGTGATGCAACCCTCGCCACCTTCGAGCGCTTCCGCGGCGTTGGTGATGAGGTTAAGGACGACCTGGCGAAGCTGCGTGGCATCACCTCGAACAGGAGGGAGCGAGTTGCCCATTTCGCAGCGGAGCTGGGCCTTGCGTGAGACCGACGCGGCCAGCAGTTGGGCCATGTCATTGACCAGCGCCGCCAGGTCCACCGGCTGCATCTCGGCCTGGCCCCTGCCGGAATAGGCCAGCATCTGGTTCGAGAGCTCTGAGGCTCGCAGCGCCGCTGTCTCGATCTGCTGGAGGTACCCCAGGACGGTCAGATCGGACGTGGTCGCCTTGGCCAGAGCCAGGTTGCCGATGATCACCTGGAGGATGTTGCTGAAGTCATGGGCCACGCCACCGGCCAGCACCTCGAGGCTCTCGAGACGTTGCGCGTGGCGGATGCGTGCCTCCAGTTGCCGCTGTTCCTCCTCAGCCATGTGCTGGGCCGTGGTGTCGCGTATGAGTGTCACCACTCGCGTCACCTTGCCATGCTCGAGGACGGGGATCTTCCACGTGTCCGTGTAGACCTCGCGCGTGCCCACGGTCGTCAGGTCTTCGGTGAAGAGCGTCTCGCCCGAGTCGAACACACGCTGATACTCGTCGAGCACCCACCGGGGCAGGAAGGGGAACACCTCGGTGAGGTGGCGGCCCACCGGGTCGCCGAGGTCCGCGCCCACCGATCGCACCCACTCGGCCGAACCGGCGCCGACGCTGACGATCCTCAGACGCCGGTCGACGACGTGGGCCGCGTCCGCGACGGCGCCCGCTATCGATCGGTAGAGCTCCTCGGTCGAGCGGACCGTCTCAGCCAGAGTCCGGCGAGCGAAGATCTCTTGCGATGCCAGAGCCGCCAGCTCCAGCAGCAGGATGTCGTGTTCCGGCCAGACGCGTCCGGCCTGGCGGGAGAACACCGCGAAGAACCCACCAAACCGATCGCGGACCTCAAACGGGACGGCCAGAACGGCACCCGAACCGAGTGTCGCCCATGCCGACCGCTCGGGCTCGTCTAGCTCGGCGAGGTCGCCCCAGGCGGAGGAGCCCGTGACGACGCGCCCCAGGATACCGCGCCGCTGGTCCGAGTCCACGGGAAGCGGCAACTGCTGTGGCCAAGCGATCGGCGTGCCCTGGTCGCCACCCCACTGCGAGTCGAGCACCGCTGACCGACCGTCGCCGGCCTCGTCGCTGACGCCGTACACCGCACTGGCATCGGCCCCCAGGGCCCGGGCGACGCGCTCCAGCGGCCGATCGGCCACCGGCGGCCACGCGCGGGAGGCGGCTAACTGCCGGCAGCACTGCAGCAAGCATCGGGCCAGATCCTCCGGCTCGCGTTCGCCGGCATCCGGCCGGCTGCGGGGTTCTCGCGGCGTACCGGAGGCACGCACGGCCTTGCGTGGCATCGAGCTGCTCCACCCCTGTGTATCGTGCTCTTCTGCTGCACCACAACCGACACAGGATTCGGCGGACGGGAACGGGTGCCTCCCGGCGTCTTGTGGAAGCCCTGGCGCAGCCTTCCTTGACCCTCTGGAATCGGCAATGCTAGAATCCGGTAGCAGACTTCCCCGCCACGGTCGTCAATCCACGCCGCAGTGCTACGGGGTGAGACTCCCATGGCTGATGGTGCCGACAAGGCTCGCGAACCCAAGGAAAAGGAAGAAGAAGAGGTCGAGGTGATCGATCGCCGGACCAGCAAGGGGCGGTCGAAGAAGGCTCCCCCGCCGCCTCCCGCTTCGGAAGAGCCCCCCGCAGCGCCGCCGGATGCGGGTGTCGCGCCCGATGGGGCGGCTGAGTCGGGCGCGGAGGAGCCCAAGCTCGACGCCCAGACCCTCGAGGCGCTGTTCCCCCGGAGCGTCTACGACGTGATTGCGTCGCCCATCCCCCTCTTGGCGGAACTTGCCTGGATCAAGATCGGGCTGCGGGCCCACCCGGCGACGGGTGAACTGGACGTGGACTTGGCCGAAGCGCAGGTTGCCATCGACACGTTGGACTTCATCCTGGGCAAGCTCGAGCCGAAGCTGTCTCCGGAGCAGCAGCGGGAGTTGAGAACGCTTATTATGAACCTCAAGCTCAACTACGCTAGCCGCGCCAATCCGGACTCCGGGAACAACTAGGCTGTGCGCGCTGTCGTCTTCCACGAGGCCGGCCGTTGGTCGATCGAGCACGTGGCCGATCCTGCGCCACAACCCGATGAAGTGGTCATCGCGGTCCGGGCCTGTGGGCTGTGCGGTACCGATCTGCATCTCCTGCAGGGCGAGTTCCGGCCCGACTACCCGCTGATCCCCGGGCACGAGTACTCCGGCCGCGTGGTGGAAGTCGGCGCGGCCGTGCGTGAGTTCCGGCCCGGCGACGCGGTAGCCATCGACCCCAACTACTATTGCGGCGGGTGCCGCTACTGCCAGATCGCCTACCCTCAGTTCTGCGAGAACTGGTTCGGCTACGGTGTCAAGCGGCCCGGCGGATTCGCCGAGTACTCGGCCGTGGTGGAGAAGAACGTGCTGCGGCTGCCCGACGGCGTTCCCTTCGAGCACGGCGCCATGGTCGAGCCGGTCGCGTGCTGCCTCCATGGAGTGGACCTGGCAGGCGTCCGGGCCGGCGACCACGTGGTCATCATTGGCGCAGGAGGCATTGGTCAGATCCTGGCCCAACTGGTCCGCGCGGCGGGTGCCAGCACGGTCACGGTCAGCGACCCGCTGCCTCAGAAGCGCGAGCTGGCGCTGGCACTCGGTGCCACCCACGCGATCGATCCCGAGCACGAGAGTCTCGTGGACTCGGTGATGGGCATGACGGGCGTCGGGGCCGATGTGGTCATCGAGGCCGCTGGCACCCGGGCCAGCGTCACCGAGGCGTTGCGAGTCGCCCGCAAGGGCGGCACGGTCATGTGGTTCAGCGTCTGCGACGCTGACCTGAGCGTGGCCGTCGAGCCCTACGACCTCTTCATGCGCGAGCTCACCGTGCGCACGTCATTCACCAACCCCTTCACCAGCGCCCGCGCGCTGCGCCTCATCGCCGCGGGACGCGTCGATCTGACACCGATCATCTCTCACACCTTCGCGCTCGCTGACTTTGGCGCGTGCATGGACTCCATGCGTGCCGGCGTGTCCATCAAGGCCCAGGTGCGCTTCGATTAGGCCCGGGGCCGTGCGAGAACTTCCGTGAGCGCGCGCTCGAGGTCGGTGTGGGCGAAGGCGAAGCCCGACCGAACCGCGGCCTCGGGCACCGCACGTCGGCTGGCCAGGAGTTCGGAGCCGAAGCCACCCAGCATGAGGCGGAGCGCCGCGGAAGGCGCCGGCAACCGGGCAGGTCTTGCGAGGGTGCGGCCGAGGGCGCGGGCGAAATCCCGCTGTCGGACGGGCTCAGGCGACGTTGCGTTCACGGCGCCGCACAGGACTGGGTTCTCCAGTGCGTAGCAGGCGAGAGCGATCACGTCGTCCACGTGCACCCAGGGCCACCACTGACGCCCCGAGCCTATCGGGCCTCCGAGCCCCCTGGCGAAGGGCGGGACCATGGCCCCAAGGACTCCTCCGCCCGAACCGAGCACCAGACCCAGGCGCAACCGCACGACGCGGAGTCCAAGCGAGGCAGCGCGTTCGGCCTCGGCCTCCCACTGGCGACAGACGTCGGCCAGAAAGCCCGAGCCCGCCTCGGCGGATTCGGGGAGTGACTCCTCTCCGCGGTCGCCGTAGTAGCCCACGGCACTGGCACAGACGAGGAGCCCCGGCGGCGCCTGAGAGCGGCCGATGGCATCGACCAGAGCGCGGGTGCCGCGAACCCGGCTCTCGCGGATGGCGGTCATCTTCTGGCGCGTCCACCGCCCCGATACCGGCTCGCCCGCCAGGTGGACCACCGCTTCCATGCGCTCGAGCGCCGTGTCATCCACCAGGCCACGAGAAGGATCCCATCCCGGACCGCCGTGGGCCAGGGTCTTGCGGACCAGCGGCACGGCGTCGTGCCCGGCCTCACGCAGTGCCTGCACCAAGTGCCGGCCAATGAAGCCACTCGCACCCGTGACGAGAACACGCATGGCCGCCATCCCTCCAAGGGAGAGTGCGAGCTGCCTCCGCCTGGGACGCCCTATTGTAGTAGAATGTCCTGGCGCCGCGCGGCGCTCCATCACCGAGACCCCGAGAGGCAGTCACTCCATGAGTCGAAATACGGATCCCGGCCTATCGCGCCGTGCATTTCTGAAACGAGGCGCTGCCGCTGCCTCGGCCGGCCTGCCGTTACTGCGCTGGGCGTCGAAGCCAGTCCGCGCGGAAGACGAGGGGCCCTACGGGCCGTTCAAGGTCGGTCTCCAGACCTACTCATTCCGCAACCTGGACCGAGCAGCGACCCTGTCGGCCATGCAGCGGCTCGGTCTGCACTACATGGAGTCCTTCGCGGGCCATTTCCCGGTGACCGACGACCCGGAGGAGCAGGAGAAGCTCAAGGATGAGCTCAAGGCCGTCGAGGTCGAGTGGCTGGCCGCCGGGGTGTTTGGGTTCGACCAGGACAAGGACGGCGCACGGAAGCTACTCGAGTTCGCCCAAGCCATGGGGATTCCCACGCTGACGGCGGCACCGACACCGGCGGGGCTGAAGGTGCTCGACGAGCTCCTCGAGGAGTTCGATGTGCGGATCGCCATCCACAACCACGGCCCGGGGAACCCCTTTGACAAGATCACGGACGTGACCAAGGCCATGGAGGGCCACCACGAGCGAATCGGGGCCTGTGTCGACACGGGTTGGTACATCGCGTCGGGAGAGGATCCCATTGAGGCCATCCAGACGTTTGGTGAGCGCGTCTATGCGGTGCATGTCAAGGACATGACGGCCGAGCGGTCCTTCACCGAGGTGGGGAAGGGCGAGCTGGACGTGCGTGCCATGTTCGACGTCCTGGGAACGCTCCACTATGAGGGAATCCTCGCGCTCGAGTACGAGGAGCACCCGGATGACCCGGTGCCCTATGTGGACGAGTGCCTGGCAGCCATGCGCGAGGCGATACGGCCGGCAGCGGAATAGGCTGTCGATACAGGGAGGTGGCCGGCATGTTCGCACTGCCGCGCAGGAGCCCCGACGAAGACCTGATCCCGGCCCGCCCGAGGCGGTCGTCGCCTTTTGATGAGCTGCTGCGCTCGGCCGGTCATGTCCTCTTCGTTCGGGACATGGTCTGGGTCCCTCCGGTGGACGTGTACGAGACGGAGAGGGAGATCATCGTCAAGGTCGAGCTGGCCGGGGTGACCGTGGCTGATCTGGAAGTGACTATCGACAAGGATGTCCTCTCGATTGCGGGGCAACGCCCCGACCCTTCGGGGCTGGCAAACGACGTAGTCCAGTGCGTCCACCATCGCGAGATCGACTGCGGCCGGTTCGAGCGCACGATTCGCTTGCCCGCGCGCGTGGATCGGCAGACCATTCGCGCTCACCTCAGTGACGGCTACCTGGACGTCGTGCTTCAGAAGGAGACCGGCCGCCCCGCGCCCTATAGCGTCAAGATCGGCTAGGTACCCGGCGGGCAACGCGATCGCGGCCACCCGGCCCGGCCGGATATGGCCTCGCGCCGCCGGGTCAGCAACCTGCCCAGGAGGACGGTACTGAGATGCCCGATGAGGACGCCGCAGGCGCCCCGGATCGCCACGGGGTTGCTGTCAGCGACGAACCCAAGCCGGATCCGGCCGAGCCAGAGGCCGAGCCCGGCGTCAAGGTCATGCCCATTCTGGTGGCCGACCAGGTCGTGCTGTTTCCCCACATGATCGCGCCACTGATCGTGTCGCGCGAGTCGGATGCGGCCGCCATGGACGAGACGCTCGTGCGCGTGAAGCAGATTGGCGTGGTGGCCACCCGCCGCGACCCGGGCGAAGAGACGCCCCAGCCGCAGGATCTTTACGAGTTCGGCTGCACCGCGCAGATCCTGAAGATGCTGAAGGTGCCCGACGGGACACGCAGGGCCATCATCCAGGGCATCTCTCGGATGCGCATCGAGCGGATCGTGCAGACCGACCCCTTCATCATGGCCGAGGTACGCACGCTGGAGCCGATCGAAGCGAGCGACGTCGAAGTGGACGCCTTGGTCCGCACGGTCCGGGAGACGTTCCGCACCATCGTCGAGTTGTCGTCCGATATCCCCGACGAGGCCGCGGTTCAAGCGGCGAACATCCCGGAACCGGGCAAGCTGGCTGACTTCATCGTCTCGAATGTCCACCTCGACCAGTCCCAGCGCCAGGAGATCCTCGAGGCTCTGGATGTGAAGCAGAGGCTCAGCCGGCTCCACAGCCTGATCGTGGGCGAACTGCAGGTTCTGGAGCTGGGGCAGAAGATCCAGACCGACGCCCGCGGCGAGATGGAGAGAGCTCAGCGGGAGTACTTTCTCCGGCAGCAGCTGGAGGCCATTCGCAAGGAGCTGGGTGACGAGGACGACCAGGAGGCGGCGATCCGGGAGCTCCGGGAGGCGATCGAGCAAGCCGAGATGCCGCCGGCGGCCCGGGAGCAGGCCGAGAAGGAGCTCCGCCGGCTGGGGCGCATCCCGAGCGCATCGGCCGAGTACACCGTCTCGCGGACCTATCTCGACTGGCTCGTCCAGGTCCCCTGGTCCAAGAGCACGGTGGATGTGCTGGACGTGACCCAGGCCGCGGCAATCCTCAACGAGGACCACTACGGCCTGGAGCGCGTGAAGGATCGAATCCTCGAGTATTTGGCCGTTCTCCAGCTCAAGCCTGACATGAAGGGCCCGATCCTGTGCCTGGTGGGCCCTCCGGGAGTGGGCAAGACCTCGCTGGGCCGATCCATCGCCCGCGCGCTGGGCCGCAAGTTCGTACGTATGTCACTGGGTGGGATGCGGGACGAAGCCGAGATCCGCGGGCACCGGCGGACCTACGTGGGGGCGCTCCCGGGTCGCATCATCCAGGGCCTGGCTCAGGCGGGCACGCGGAACCCGGTGTTCATGCTCGACGAGATTGACAAGGTCGGCACTGACTTCAGGGGCGATCCTTCCTCGGCTCTGCTCGAGGTGCTCGACCCCGAACAGAACAACACCTTCCGTGACCACTATCTTGATGTGGACTTCGACCTGTCGCAGGTCATGTTCATTACCACAGCCAATGTGCTGGACACCATTCCGCGGGCGCTGCTGGACCGGATGGAGGTTCTGCGGCTGCCAGGCTACACGCACGGCGAGAAACTGGCCATCGCCGAGCGGTATCTGGTGCGGAAGCAGCTTGCGGAGCACGGTCTGACGCGGAAGCAGCTTCGGATCCCTCGGGCCACGCTCAGCGCTGTGGTGACGCAGTATACGCGCGAGGCAGGACTCCGGAACCTCGAACGGGAGATCGCCACGCTGTGCCGGAAGCGCGCTCGAAGCATCGCCGAGGGATGCGAAGGTGCCGTCACGATCACCCCCAGCAGTCTGCCCGATTACCTGGGGCCACCTCGGTTCTTCGATGACATCGTCGAGCGCACGACCACCCCCGGCGTGGCAGCGGGACTGGCCTGGACGCCGACGGGCGGCGAGGTGCTGTTCGTCGAGTGCGCGGTCATGCCAGGCAAGGGCAACCTGACTCTGACGGGTCATCTGGGCGAGGTCATGCGCGAATCGGCCCAGGCAGCGCTCACATGCGTGAAGCGCCTCGCCCCCGAGCTCGGCATTGCCGTCGAGAGCTTCGACACCAAGGACCTGCACGTGCACGTGCCGGCCGGGCAGGTCCCCAAGGACGGGCCCTCCGCCGGTACGACCATCGCCACCGCCATGGCCTCGGCGCTCACCAACCGGCCCGTCCGGCATGATTTGGCGATGACCGGGGAGATCACCCTCCAAGGCAAGGTGCTCCCTGTTGGCGGCATCAAGGAGAAGGCACTGGCGGCAGCCCGGGCCCGAGCCCGGACCATGGTGCTGCCCAAGCGCAACGAGCCCGACCTGCTCGAAGTGCCGGACGAGATCAAGGCTCGGATGGAGTTCGTTCCGGTTGAGCGGATCGAACAGGTGCTGGAACACGCTTTGCTGCCCGCCGAGGACCCATCGGATAGCCGCAGACCGGCCGGGCGGCCGGGGCGGGCGCGCAAGGCTCGCCCGACGCCACGGGGCAAGCGCGGGGCTGGAGCGTGACCACGCGGGCGCTGTCGCGCACCCGGACGTCCGGGTCGGGCACGACGGCATCGGGTGCGCCCCCGAACGGCTCGCCCTCGGCGCGCCCGGAGCGCTGAATGCGTGTGCCGCATGCGCGGGATTCCGCCCCCAGCGCATTCGCGGTGACGTCTCCGGGTCGTGGCAGATGCCGATGGGGATCCTGACGGCGCCCTCCGGGCGCGAATGGCCGCCGCCATGTGAGGCCTGGTCCGCCGGGAGCCCCTTCGGGCGTAGTCTGGTCGCTCCGGGTCCAACTCGGAGTGACTCGGGCCCATCCGTATGAGTGCCGGGATGGCGCGACTCTCCGAGGAGCCGGACGTCGTCCTACAGAACCAGCTCGAACGATTCGCGCATCAACGCGGAGATGGGGAGACGCCGATGGCGATGGTTGAGTGCCAGGGCCTGCGCAAAGTCTACCGCGATCTGGTCGCGGTAAACGACCTGTCGCTGAGCATCGGCGAGGGCGAGATCTTCGGCTTCATCGGCCCCAACGGCGCTGGAAAGACCACAACCATCAAGATGCTCGTCACGCTGCTCCGGCCGGACGCCGGCACGGCCCTGGTTGACGGCAAGTGCGTGATCCGTGAACAGGAGGAGGTCCGCAAGGTCATCGGCTATATGCCGGACTTCTTCGGGGTCTACGACGACATCAAGGTCTGGGAGTACCTGGACTTCTTCGCCACGGCCTACCGGATCGAGCGCCACCGCCGCCCGCAGATCATCGACGACGTCCTGGCCCTGACCGATCTGACGATCAAGAAGGAGGCCTTCGTCGAGGAGCTGTCGCGGGGCATGAAGCAGCGGCTGTGTCTGGCGAAGACCCTGGTCCACGATCCCAAGGTGCTGTTCCTGGACGAACCGGCCAGCGGCCTGGACCCGCGGGCCCGGGTCGAGATCCGGGAGCTCCTCAAGGAGCTGCGCAATCTGGGGAAGACCATCTTCATCTCCTCCCACATCCTCTCCGAGCTGGCCGATTTCGTCACACAGGTGGGCATCATCGAACAGGGACGCCTCGTCGTATCGGGCTCGGTGGATGACATCACGGCCCAGCTGCAGCCGTTCAAGAGAGTCACGGTACGGGTGGCGGGGGACACGGCGCCGGTGGTCGAGGTACTGCAGCAGGTGCCTGGCGTCCGTAACATCGAGAGCGAGCCCAACGAGGTCCGGTTCGAGTTCGAGGGCGAGGACGGGGGCTTCGCGGGCATCCTGCCCGCTCTGGTGTCACGGGGGTGCCAGGTCACCGGGTTCGGTGAGCAGGAGGCGAGCCTCGAGGAGATCTTCATGCGAGTGACCCGGGGCGCCGTGGCCTAGCGGAGAGACGTAGGGTGCATGAACGCGATACGGCGTCTTTGGTTCGAGCTCAACCCCATCCACAACCCTCTGCTTATACGCGAGCTCCGGTCGCGCATGCGGGGGCCCCGGCTGTTCCTGCTGATCCTGCTCTTCCAGGGATGCTTGATGGTTGTTCTGGCCGTCACGTGGTCCCTGGTCTACGGCCTGCATTACTATGGCCGGTCGAGCATCGTGTCGTCGCGTGGGCACCAGCTCTTCGTCAGTCTGATCGTGGCGGAAGCCATGATGATCTGTGTGATCGTGCCCGCACTATCGGCCGGCGCCTTCACGCTGGAGCGCGAGAAGCAGACCCTGGAAATGCTCCTGATGACGCCACTGACGGGGCTCCAGGCGGCCTGGGGCAAGTGCCTGGGCCCCTTCCTGGTGTCCTCGCTCCTTCTGGTGACGAGCCTGCCGCCAGCGGCGTCGTGCCTGTTCCTCGGAGGGGTGTCGCTGGGCGAGGTGTGCCTCTGCCTTGTGGGGCTCGCGCTCTTCACCCTGCTGTACACCGCCATGGCGGTGGCGATCTCCGCTCAGTCGCGGTCGACGGCCGCGGCGGTGTTCAGCGGCGAGGTACTGGCCGTGATGTTCCTGGTGGCGGGCGGTCTCGAGGCGCTCGCGCCCGGCCCGATACTTGCGTCGGCCCTCACGCCGCTCTCTTGGGTGGGGCGGGTGTGCAGCCCAGAGGAGCTGTACGCGGGCTTCCTCGGGACGGCCGTGCCTTTCATGATCCCCGGTGCCGCGTTGCTGTGCCTGACGACGGCCTTTCTGCTGCTTCACGGTCCCACCCGTCTCGTGGCGCCCCGGCCCCATCACGTGGCCCTGAAGCGGCTCGTGGGGCTCGCCACCGTGGCGATGCTCGCGGTGGTCTTGGTCTGGGGATCACTGCGCGACCTGCTGTCGAGCGGCGTGGGAGCCTCGTTCGCTCCGCCGGGCTCGATCGGCGGACTCAGCAACTTGGGTGGCTTGGTCGCCATGGCGAGTATGGTCACGTGCCTCGCGGCGGCGCTCTACGCCAACTCGGGAGCGACAGGGCACTTGCAGGTGATCTACGCCCTGGGTCTGCGCCGAGGTCTGCTCGAGGGTCTGCGGCCCCGCAGCGCTTTCGCGGTGGGGGCCGAGGCATGCTTGCCCTGGGCGCTCGCAGGCTGGCTCGTCGTGCCCGGCGTGGTGCTCCTGGGCGCGGCGTTGATGGGTGAGTGGCTGCACACCTCCGACGTCCCTGGGCTGGTCGGTCTGTTCGCCGTCGAGCTCGGTGTCCTGCTCCTCGCTTACTTCATCGGACTGGGGGCAGCCCTTCGGCATCCGTGGGACTTGGCGAAGCAGCGCATCTTGGCGGTCGGAACCCTGGTCGTGCTGATCGCTTACCCGGCCGTCCCCTTCCTCGCGTGGGGCTTCTGGAACGCGGCTCGCCCCAGCGCGGCGGTCGATCCGGCCGTCTGGGCCTCGGTGGCGAGCCCCGCGGGGCTCCTGGTGCTGTTCGCCTGCGCAGGCGTCCCAGACTTCCGGTCCATGGGGATCGGGATCGGCGGGCACACGTTGGCGCCATGGATGGCCGGGTTGGCGTTCCTGCTGGCGGCAATGGCTCTCGGCCTCCGCAACGTGTCGCATCTGTGCCGCAGGCTGCGCGGACGGTAGGGATGGTGGCTACGGCCGTGTGGTCGCGCTGGATCGGGCCATGGATGCTCGAGGCACTGCACTTGGGCGATAACGCCGTCTATCTGCTGGACGGCCGCGCGCGCTGGCGGCGTTTCCGACTCTGGATCGCGCCCATCGTGTGCCTCGCCCTCGCCGGCGGGTCCGTCCTGGGAGGCCTGGCCCTGGCCCCGGTCCTGGCAACGAACGCCGAGATGGCCGTGGTGCTCCGCATGGTGCTGGGCACGACCGCGGTCGCGATCCCGGGCCTTGGGGATGGCGTTGCCGGCTGGCAGGCCGTCATGCTGTTCGGCGTCTGGAGCGTTCTGGGGCTGATTGGCCAAGCCGTCGCTCCGGGCCTCGGCGCGGTCACGATAGCCCGTGATGCCGAGCGGCGCGCCCTGGAGCCGGTGCTCGCGACGCCGATGACGGACCGGGCGATCGTCCTCGGCAAGCTCGCGGCGTCCAGCTACCCGTGCTTCCTGGCGGCCCTCTCGGTGCTCCCCGCGTTCGGCTTCTGCGCAGCTGTAGCCGAGATCGGGCCACGGCTAGCGCTGTTCGGCATGGCGAGCATGGCCGTGCAGGTATTCAGTCGATCGGCGGTGGGCGTGGCCTTCTCCACGCTGGTGCGGCGCTCCGTGGCGGCCGTGGTTGCATCCTACGCCATGGCGTTCGTCGGGATCCCCATCCTACAATCGGTGGTCATCCTGCCGCTGCAGCTCCTGTTCATTCACCGGATGGGGTTGTTCACGGGCTCGATGCCTGTTTCAGGCTTTTCGGGCATGATGGCGGCGACACGCGACCTGACAGTGGCGGCCACGGCGATCACGGCCGTGTTGGATGTGCTCATCGGCGTGCTGGCCATCGGTTTGGCCCGGCGGCAGCTCTCGGCGATCCGCCATTCCGGCACGAATTAGCGTCCTCCATGCCGCCGCACTCCGACCGCTCAACCGACAACTCGAGGTGACCCTCACGTAGGATCGCGCCGTTCTATGGAAGATAGCAGGAGTGGCTTCTGGCATTCCAGGAAGGTCCGTCCCGTCACGGAGCCCTGTCGGTTATGATGCCAGGCAGTCAAGCGCGTGCCGGGTGGCGGCCGCTGGCCCGGGTAGCACGGCGCCCAAGGGGGATAGAATGCGCAGCACCCTGGTCCGTTTGGCGCCCGCGACGCTCGTCGCGCTCACGGTTGTGCTGGTTGCCCGCACGCCGGGGCAGCTCGGGCACGAGTTCACGATCTCCGAGGAGGAGCTGCCCGAGAGGGTAGCGGATTGGACCCGCGTTCCCGTGGAGGGTTCGATCCCGATCGTGAGTATTGATGGCAAACTGCAGCAACGCAAGTTCGGGTACGAACGCGGCGATGGGACGCGGTGCGAGATCATCTTGGCGGTGAGCCAGAACCAGGGGTCGCAGGTGTTCCGCCGGTTCCTATCGAGCTACGAGGTCATGGACCTGCAGGTCGGGTCACGCCGTCTGGTGGACTTTCCCGCGCCCGGTGGTGGCGCGGGCCGTGTGAACGCGACCTGGGTGGACTTCGTCCCGTCGGGCGACCGGTCGGCGGCGTGTGCCTACTGGTACGCGACGCGAGGCCGATCGGTCGCGGGGTACAGCGAGCAATGGCGTCGCCGGATCCTGGAGCGCCTGATGGGCCGCCAGCAACCCTGGGCGGTCGTGTACATGCTGTTCGCCGCGCCTGGAGACCGGCGGCCGATGCCGAACGACGTGGCCACTCTGGCCTCCGCCATTGCGGGCGTGGCAGAGCACGTCTTGGAGAGGGCGCCCAGCCGGTTGGAGTCTTAGGCGGCTAGTGGTTCGCCTCGAAGCCGGGGGGAGTGCGAGGTGGTACATAGGTGCCGGAGTACACCGGTCCGCAACACGAGCGGAATGCCGAGACGGATCGGCCGCAGGTAGTGCTCTCGCGGGCATCCACGGTCGGACCAAGCCCAGAGCCGCCGAAGCGTGAGCTGATGGACACACTGAACCTCGCCGCGCGTCCGGCACTCGTCGCCATGCTGATCGTCCTGGCGGCCTACGCGGCCGGTCAGGCCACCTACAACCTGCAGATTCAGTCGCAGCCAGCGGTGAATGTCGAGGGACAGCCCACGCGGTTGCCTCCGGCGCTGCACCCTGACGCCGCTGAGACCGCTCAGCTCGCCGTCCAGATCGCCCGGGGGGCCGGGTACACCACCCACGTGGTGCGTCCGATCGGTCTGGCCTTCGCGGGTAGCGTGAGCAAGCACCCCGAGCTGTCGATCCCGCCGGTCTTCCCCATCCTCGAGTCGGCCTATTTCCGGCTGCGATCGGTCTCCAGCCAGCATGCCGTGATGCTCACCCAGCTTATTTACCTCGCGTCGGTGCTTCTGGTTTTCGTTGTGGCGTCGTACTGGCATGGGCGCGCTGTGGCGGCGCTGGCGGCCATTCTGTTCCTGGTCAATGCCGAAGTCGTGTCGATGGCCATCAGCGGGCGCCCCAACATCCTCACAGGGTTCCTGGTCCTGGCGGCGCTGTTGGCCTTGTCGCCGAGGGCCCCTCGCCCCAGTGTCGAGGCCGCGTTCGCGACTTCGCAGCTACCCGAGTCCGTGCTCCGCGTGTTCCGGGTGTTCACCCAGCCCTCGGTCCGCGCGATTGCCGGAGGGGCACTGATCGCGCTGTGCTACCTGACGGACACGTTCTACGGCTGGCTGATCGTACCCGCTGCGCTGCTCAGTCGGCAGTTGGCTCCATCGAGGCGTGGCTGGGGCCCTGTTTTGGCGTGCCTGGCCGCGTTCATTGTCCTCGCCGCGCCCTGGTGGATCCGCAGTTACCATCTCACTGGCTATCCATTCTTCAGCTTTGCCCGGTACGACGTGCTCCGCAACACGGCGGACTTCCCAGGCACCCAGGTGCTTCGCGACTTCGCGGCGCCGCCCGATCCATGGGTCTACGCGTTCACGCACCCGATGCGGCTCGTGCGCTTCGCCCTGACGGGACTGACGGCGGCGGTCAACGGCCTGGTCGTCATGCTGGGCGTGGTGATGCTTCCCTTTGCCGTGCTGTGGTTCTTCTCTCCGGCGACCGATCCGGCCGAGGGGACGCGCCGGCGGGGTGTTGCCGGGTTCGCCATCGCGATCTTGGCGGTGGCCATGACCCAGGAGGCGGCGCTTGACCGTTTCTTTCCCCTCCTGCCAACCGCCGCGATCGGGGCGTCGTGGATGCTGGTGCGTCTGGTCCAACGCATGGGTGCGCTCCGGCGCCGGGCGATCATGGCCGGCGCGGTCGTGGTTGCCTCCCTGACTCTGGTATCCGCCATGCTCTCGCCGGCGGTCCGGGTGCCGTGGACCCATATGGTGAACATCACGATGGCCGGTGCCGAACTGCCCCGGGACACCCTGGTCGTTTCCGACCAGCCATGGTATGTCGCTTGGCACGCGGGGCTGGCATCGCTGTGGTGCCCGAAGGACCCCGCAGTCGCCCGGAGCCGGTTCCTCGATGCGCAGCTCGCCAAGCCGGCGGCCCTGTACCTGAGCGCTCGCCTGGCGACCGACTATCCGCGTGATCCGGACATGATCCAGTTCTGGAATCGAGCCCGAGGCGTACAGCCGCCAGCTGGCTATCAGTTTGCGCCCTTGCGGGGCCGCCTACAGCTACCAGACGCCCTGTGGGTAACCGACGCCATGGCCGAGTCCATGACGGCCTCGTCACCGACGGACAGGGCGGCAACAGAACAGACGGGCCGGGCGTCGACCGCGAGCAAGACCAGCGGGCCGGCCCAGACCAGGCCATCGGCCTCGGGGCCGTAGCGGCGGCAGGGGCCCGAAGGTTGGGTGTGCGCGCAGGCCGAACTGCATCGGTGCGCTCAGGACACGGGGAGCGAGGCGGTCAGCAGTTGAGCCGTGCAGAGATCGCTGAGACGGTGCTGGTGCTGTTGTCGGTTGCGGCGCTCTGGCCGTGGGCGTTCCTCAAGTACCGCGCGCCGTGGTACACGGCGGTGCTCGTGGCGGTGCTTCTCGTCATGGTGTTGCTGTGCGTTCGGCTGGTGCGACGAACGAGTCGAGCGTTTCGTGAGGCCGAGCGGCAGATGCGCGAGGAGGGGGCCTCGCCGGGAGTCCTGCCATGGTGTATGCCCCCTTCGGCCAAGTCACGCGGGTCCGGGGACGACCCGGCTGAGAACAACTAGGTCCGCGGGCATCGCTGCCATCGGGAACGAGATGGTACCCTGGTGCGCGCGCACGAGGTGAGCGAGCATGGAAGCACCCAAGCCCGTCCTCGGACAGGTCCATGACTACCCGGGGTGTCTGATCGTCGTTGAGGGGACAGACGGCTCGGGAAAGTCGACGCAGCTTCAGCTCCTGCAGAACTGGCTCGAACTGGAGGGCTTCGGGACCTGCTTCACCGAGTGGAACTCCTCTCGTCTGGTGTCGCAGGTCATCAAGAAGGGCAAGAAGTCCGGTCGCTTGACACCGACCACGTTCTGCTTGCTGCACGCGACCGACTTCGCGGACCGGCAGGAGGGCATTATCCGGCCGGCGCTGCAGGCGGGCATGGTGGTGCTGGCTGACCGCTACATGTACACCGCGCTGGCGCGCGACGTCGCTCGCGGGGCCGACCGGGACTGGGTGCGCAACACGTACACCTTCGCCCTCATCCCCGATGCCGCGTTCTACTTCCGCGTTGATGTCGAGACGTCGCTGCTGCGGATCTCGGCCACCCGGGCCCCCAAGTTCTACGAGGCCGGCATGGACTTAGGCCTTGCCGACGACGTGTACCAGAGCTACCGGATCTTCCAGTCGCGTGTGATCGAGGAGTACGACAGCATGGTCGACGAGTTGGGACTGCGCGTCATCGACGGGACGCGGCCCATTCACGACCAGCAGTCCGAGTTCCGGGCCCAAGTTCGGGACGTGGTGGCGGCCCGGTTCGGACCGGAGGTCATCTCGGAGATGAGAGCATAGGCCGCCCCTGGGGCCGGATGCGTTCTCGCGGGTAAGGGTGATTGGACCGTGGCCGCAACGCTGCGCACGAACGAGTACCCGGGCAAGCTGGTGGTGATGGAGGGCCTCGAGGGAGCGGGGAAGACGACCCAGCTCACTCTGCTCGGCACCTGGCTGGAGGCCGAGGGGTACGCGGTGAACTACATGAAACGCCGGACGTCGCAGTTGGTGTCTCAGGCCATCGCGGACGCCAAGGCCAAGAAGACGCTCACGCCCGTGACGTATAGTCTGATTCACGCCGCGGACTTCGCCGACAGCCTTGAGAACGAGGTGATCCCCGCGCTCAAGGCCGGGTTTATCGTCCTGGCCGACCGCTACATCTTCACATCCTTTGCCCGCGACGTGGTGCGTGGCAACGATCGGCAATGGGTCGAGAAGCTCTACAGCTTCGCCATCCGGCCCGATGCGCTGTTCTACCTGAGTGTGCCCATCGACGTGTCATTCCGCCGCACGGCGCCCTCGCGCATTCAGGAGTTTTACGACTCCGGGCTCGATACCGGCCTGCATCCGGACCCGGCGGAGTGCTTCCGGCTGTTCCACTCCAGGATCCTGCACGAGTTCCAGGATCACATCCTTCGCGAGTACGACTTCCAGGCCCTCGACGGCACCCAACCGATCCACACGGTTCAGCGTGAGTTCCGGGCCAAGGTGAGCCAACTCCTCGGGTGATCGACGGCGCGAGACAACGCGGACCTAGACGTGCCCAGAAGGCAGTACCGCACCGCCAGGCTGGGCCGGGTGTGGGAGAGGTGTGGCGGATGCAGAGTCAGGTCGTACTGGGGATTGATCTGGGGGGCACCAAAGTCCTCGCCGCGGCCGTCAACGAGAAGGGCCAGGTCGTGGCCTCGGGACGGAAGCGCACCACAGGGGTGAGCACCCGGGCCGGGCTGCTGCAGAAGATCCTCGACGCCGTTGCCAAGACCATGGCCGCGGGAGGCATCGAGCCATCGGAAATCGCCGCTCTGGGCATTGGGGCGCCCGGGCCCGTCGATCGGGCGGACGGCACCGTGCTCGAGATGCCGAATATCCCGGTGGGGAGACTGCCTCTCAGGGCCGAGCTGCAGCGCCACTATCCCGTTCCTGTCGTCGTAGACAACGATGTGAACGCGGGGACTTTCGGCGAGTTCTGGCGCGGAGCTGGACGTGGTACACGCCACATGGTGGGCGTGTTCGTCGGAACGGGCACGGGCGGGGGTATCATCATCGACGGCGAGATCCTCCGTGGGAAGACGGGTATCACGGGAGAGATCGGCCACATTGTGCTGGACCCTGACGGGCCCGAGTGTGGATGCGGGCGCCGAGGTTGCCTGGAAGCCCTGGCCAGCCGAACCGCGATGCAGCGACGAGTCGAGGCCGCGTTGCGGGATGGGCGTAAGTCGGTTCTGCTGGATGCCGCCGGTGGCGACTTGGCGGGTCTCCGCAGCAAGGCCTTCGCCAAAGCGCTCTCGCGGGGCGATGCTCTGGCGGAGGAGGTGATCCGCGATTGCGCCATCCACCTCGGTTACGGTGCGGTGGCGCTGGTCCATCTGCTTAGCCCCGAGTGCATCGTCTTCGGCGGCGGAGTCATGGAGTCGCTCGCGCCGGTCATGATTCCGGTCATCGAGGGCGTCGTCCGTGAGCGGTGCCTGAAGGGCACGGCCAAGGGGATCGGAATCCTTCCCGCGAAACTGGGAGATCATGCGGGTGTTCTGGGCGCGGCGGCACTGGCCATGAAGGAGCTCGGCACGCTGTCCGCCTAGACTCCGCGCCATGCTGTCTCGCCGGGGAGTGTCCGCGTTGTCTCGGGTATGTTGCCGACGGGCATCGGTCTGGGTGTTGGCTGTCGCCTGCACTGCTGTCACCATGCCGGCGGGGGCTCGGCATGTCTCGTTCCGCTTCGCCGGCCCGGACATCGAGACGCCGATTGGCGTGCTCGGTGCCCCCGGGGCCACATACGTGCTGCCCGACGGATCGCTGCGTGCGGCGGACGAGCGGATCAGCTTCCGACAGGCCGATGGGCGTCCCCTGACTGCCGATGCCACGGTTCGGCAGTCAGCACTGGACGGTTACCTACCGATGGTAGTTTCCGACACCCGGGTTGGCGGCGTGCCGGTCGCCCTTACGGCTTTCGCCGTCGACCTGCCCGGCGTGGGGACGTGTGACGTCGTCCGGGTGGCCGCCGGACCATCTCGAGGAGGTCCTGGGCCGCTCGTGCTGCGGGCCGAGATGACAGCGGGTGACGGGCTGCGTGCCGAGGGCGCCCGCCTGACGAGCGACGGGCGGGTCCGTCTTGCCGGGCTGCCTGGCGAGGGGCACCCCGAACTGGCTGCCGAGGTTGAGGGCCGCGCCGCCGGCCACTTCGGGGAGTACCATGGCGTCGGCACGTTCTGGCCCCGACCTGAGGGGCAATACAGCCCCGTCTTCGCTACCATGTGCATCGGCTGGCGGAGCCAACCGATGACCTACCGGTTTCGTGTCGAACCGGGCGGGTCATACGTCGTTGCGGTGGGCTTCTGGGAGTGGCACTGGAAGGAGCGGGGGCACCGCCTCGTAGAGACCACCATCGACGGCCAGGCCGGAGGGGTGGTTGATACCGTCTCGGCCGGAACCGGGCACCCGGTGGTGGCTCAGTACGCGGCCCATGATGCCGACGGCAACGGATTGCTCGACGTGACCGTCGCCGCGGCGAGGAGCGCGCCGGACCAGAACTCCATCCTGAACGTGATCTGGTTGTTCCCCGCGGGCTCGCCCCCCGATGGGGATGCTCTGCTCCGCGGCGACCTGGACCGCGAGGCACTGGCCATGGTCGACTGCGGCAGCCTCTCCGACCGCCCCTTCTCGGATGCCGCGATCCGGCTGTCGCTGCCAGTTGCTCCCGGCCGACCCACAACCGCATGGGTTGTGCGGCCCCGGGATGCCACCCGAGAGACGGCGAGCCAGCTCCCCGGCGAACTCGACGACGGCCTGATCGACAGGGCGCGACAGGTATGGGAAGCGGTGCTCCGCGACGCAGTGATCCCGGACCTGCCACACCCAGTTGCCACCGACTTCTACCGGGCCTCGCTGGCCCAGATCCTCCTCCAGCCCGATCGCCCTGGACCCACGGCCGCCAACGCGCTGACGTACGCCGGCCTGTTCGGCCATGCCGAACGCCGTCTCGCCTGCTGCCTGGATCGGCAGCGCGGGAACACACCCAGCCACGAGGCTGCGGCGCAGTGGGACTGGCCGGGTCAAGCCATCTGGGCCTTCGCGACCCACGCCCGTCTCTCCGGCAACTGGGACTTCATGGCGAGAGCTTATCCGGATCTGATGAGGGAAGTCCGGGGGATTGCCGCGTCCCGAGCCCGGTCAAAGCGGCTCGACGCCCAGGGCGAACGGCCGCCGACCTATGGCCTGCTCCTGCTCGGCACCGACGACAGCGATGCGCCGTCGGCGGCCCGCTATGCGCACGACTTCTGGACGCTGTATGGCATCGAACTGGTCCTGAGTGGCGCCCGCGCGCTTGGTAGGACCTCCGATGTGGCCTGGCTCGAGGCCGAGCGCGAAGACTTCTCTAGTTGTCTCACGGAGAGCGTGGCACGAAGCTTCGTGGAGCTTCCCGATGGTCAGGGCTACATCCCATCGACTCCCGGCAGTCAGGAGGATGCTGCGCTCTGGGGCAACCTGGCGGCGCTCTACCCGACCCGGTTCCTGCTGGGAGACAGCCGGATGGCTCGAACCATGGCATTGCTTGGGTCTCGCCAGGCCGAGGGGCTGCCCGCTGGGCCCGGCTCGGCCTCCGGCGGCATGGCGCCACGCATCGCGTGCGATGTCGCCCGCTGCCACATGCTTCTTGGGGAGTATGACAAGGCGGCCGAGCTCCTGTACGCCATTCTCGACCATGCCTCGCCCACGCGGTGCTGGATGGAAGCGGAGACTGCGGCCGCCTACATCAGCATGCTCCGGGATATGGTTGCCTTCGAGGATGGCGGCACACTGCGGCTGGCCTCGGCCGTGCCACGCGACTGGCTGCTGGACGGCCAGTCCATCGCCGTCCGCGACCTGCCCACCGCCGTGGGACGCGTGAGCTTCCGCCTGAGGTCCGACGCGACGCAGGGCCGCATGTCGGCTGACGTTCGTGCACCCAGGGGGACTCCCGTGGTTCTGCACCTCCGGCACCCGGGGCTCTGGCGACTGACAAGCGTGAAGCTCAACGGGCGCGAGTGGGCCGACCATGGTACCGATTGGGTCCGCTTTGCGGCGAGCGGAACTCCGACGCGCGTTGAGGCCCGCTTCGAGGAGTAGCGGACCATGACCGGCGCCTGTGGCCCCGGAGATGGCGTGCCCCTCATCGAGTGCCGCGGGCTCGGTCTGTCGCGCGGCGGACACCCGGTTCTCCGCCAGGTCGACCTGACGGTAGGCCGAGCCGAGATCGTGGGGGTCCTGGGCCGGTCGGGTGTCGGGAAGAGCACCCTGCTGCGCTGCATTGTCGGTCTGGAGCGGCCCGACAGGGGCTGTGTGAAGCTGATGGGGCAGGACATCGGCGGCCTTGGTGAGGACGAGTTGAACTCGTTGCGCCGCCAGGTCGGTCTGGTGTTCCAGTCGGCGGCCCTGTTCGACTCGCTCTCGGTCTTTGAGAATGTGGCCTTCTACCCGCGCCGGTTTCTGCGGCTAACGGAGTCTGAGTTGGGTGAGCTCGTCGCGCGCCACCTGGCAGTGGTGGGATTGCCGGGCACCGAGCGGCTCATGCCGGCACAGCTCTCGGGCGGGATGGCCAAGCGAGTGGGCATCGCCCGGTGTTTGGCGGCCGAGCCCAAGGTGATTCTGTATGATGAGCCGACGGCGGGCTTGGACCCGGTGATGGCCGCGGTACTCGATCGCGTTATCGTCGATCTGCGCGACGACTTGGGGATCTCGGCAGTTGTGGTCACCCACGACGTGAGGAACGCCCTGACGGTGGTGGATCGGGCCGCGCTCCTCCACGGCGGCACGATCTACTTCGAGGGGCGGCCGGACGCCTTTGCGGAGACGGCCGACCCGCTGGTGCGGCAGTTCGTGGACGGGGCCGTTGATGGTCCACTAACCGACGGATGAGGGTACCACATGGCAGGACTCGCGTACCGCCGTGACATGGATGAGGTTCGGCAGCGGTTGACCCTCTGGTGGCAGGGGGGGGACCTGGGACGCCCGGCGCTTCACCTCTACGCGCCCCGGCCGGAACCGGCGGAGGCGGTCCCCGCGATGCCAGAGCCTCCCGGCTGGACGGGCCACTACTCGACGCGCGACTTCGACTACCGTGTCAACCTGGCCTTGCGCGAGTGCCTGGGGACCTACTACCTGGCCGAGGCCGTCCCGTGTGTGCTCCCCGACCTGGCTCCCAACTGCCTGGCACTCTACCTCGGGTGCCGAGGCGTTGAGATGCCCGACACGGTCTGGTGTGAGCCCTGCATGGATTCACCCGCCGAGGCCCGCTTCGAGTACGACCCGGCCAACTTCTACTGGGACTTCACCCTCCGCCTGGCTCGCGAGCAGTTGCGCCTGGGAGCTGGCAAGTTCCTGACGGGCTTCCCGGACCTCATCGAAGGCCTCGACACTCTCGCTGCCATGCGGGGGACCGAACCGCTTCTCGTCGACCTGACCGAGCGACCGGACTGGGTCCGTTGGTGCCTCCGGCAGATCACCGATCGTTATTTCCATTACTACGACATCCTCTATGACCTGATCCGCGACGAGGTGGGTGGTTCGCACTTCTGGGCGTGGGCGCCCGGCCGTATGGCCAAGTTCCAGTGCGACTTCTCCGCCATGATCAGCCCGGACATGTTCGGGGAGTACATGGTTCCCGTGTTACGCGAGATGTGCGAGCGCGTGGCCCACTCGATGTTCCACTGGGACGGCCCGGGCGCCCTTGGGCATCACGACCATCTGTTATCCATCCCGCGTCTGTCGATGCTCCAGTGGACGCCTGGCGCAGGAGTTGAGCCCGTGGACCACCCGAGGTGGTGGCCGCTCTACCACAAGACGGTGGAGGCAGGGAAGAAGGTCTTCGTCAATGCCGCGTCGCTCGACAGCCTATTGGCAATGAAGCGGGAGTTCGGTGACGAGCTCAAGCAGTTCCTGATTGCCATGTGGGTGGCCTCACCGGAGCAGGCGGCGGAGGTTATGAGGATCGCCGAGGTATAGTGCCGTGCCAACCGCGTCGCCCGCATCGCTGTTGCAGGAGGCCCGGGCGGCCTTCGCCGCCGGAGACTACGACCGGGCGCTGGCCCAGGCCAGAGCCGCGCTCGACCTTACCCGCACCCAGGCTCCCGGCCCACACGGGATGGAGTTCCTGTGCCGGAACCTCATGGCGCGATCGCTGGAGGCTCGCGGCGACGCCCGGGAGGCGCTGGCCCTCCATTGGGAGAACGCGCGCCGCGGCTCCGACCAGGAGGACACCTACCAGCGCCTGGCCGCACTGGGCGAGCGGCTGGGCGATGCCGAGGCGGTCCGCGTCGGCTGCCAGTGGCTTCAGTCGGTGGCGGCGCAGTTTGGGCTCGTGGACCTCAGGGCCAAGCAGCGGCAGGAACGCGTCGAACGACGCCTCTCCCAGGGCAGATTCGGTCCCGCGCACGTCGAGTCTGACGCGGCCGAACGGCCACCGCAGGCCGCGACGACCGGTTCGAGCTGCCTCGTAGTACTGGCGGCGTGCATCGCCCTTTGCCTGGCGGCCTGGTTCGTCAACGGTTGATCCCCGAGTCAGTCATCATCAACCAGGCCAGTGTGGAACTCGGCCCACACGGGAATGTGGTCGGACACCTCCGAGCTGGCTCTTGCCGCGCCTTCGCCGCCCGGATAGAGGGCCGGCACGAAGTAGTAGGCCCCTGAGCGGCCCGTCCAATCCCGAACCGTGGCGCTCGCGTTGACCAGGATATGGTCATAGGCACTCTCGCCGGCGGAACCGTCGGCCTTGAGAGTAGTTCCTACTCCCTCGGGTTCGAGGCAACGCAAGCCCAGGTTCTCGATGAGGGAGGCCATGGCCGGTGAGCTGACCGGGTAGTTGAAGTCGCCCATGAGCAGCAGGTCCCGCTCGGCCGTACGCGCCCGCAGCATCTCGAGCTCCTGGCCCAGCAACGCCACCTCGCGCTTGCGGCGGGCCACGGTACTCCACACCGTGTGAGCCACGATGCAGGCGAAGTCGAACCCACCCGCGCGGAAGTAAGCCGTGTACGGCGCGTGCCGGTGACGGTCCCCAATGTCTGGGTCCGCTGGCTGGAACAGGTTCCCGACGAAGCCGCTGGCCAGACGGACCCGGTCGGGCCGCCATATGAAGCCGTACCGCTCGAGGTATCGAGCATCGTCACCCGTGTCGTGGCTGCAGATGTACATCCACGCCTCGCCCGTCTCGGCCTCGAGGACCTGCAGGAGCCGCGGCAGGGCATCATCGGACTGAAGCTCCACGATGCTGCACAGGTCGAAGTGGGCGATCACCTGGGCGATCTTGTGCAGGTCCTGCGTCTGGCGAGCGAACCACTTGATGTTGAACGACGCCACGAGAACGGTGTCAGCGGACCGGTCCGGCACACTGGCCTCAGGCGGCAGGGCGACTGCGGGGAGCGCAATCACAAGCAGCACAACCAGCACGACCCGGACTCGCATGTGGACAGCCTCCCCTCGGGTGGTTCCGCGGCGACTCTCGGGCAGAGGGCAGTTCCAGGCTTCGGCCCAGACCGTGAGGGGTCCTCCGCACCAGGCGGCAACCACGCCGAGGCCACCCTCGGCCTGGCGCGGAACAGGGCAGGGGGGCGGCGGACCACCCGGAGGCCGGATCAGGCGAGTGGGCGCGAGCCGCAGCCAGGATAACGGGCAGCCGACAGGCGGGGCCTTCTGCCCCTATACCTCCTGGGCGCCCGTACTGGCCCGGGGCTCCCCACGGGCCCGGATGACCTCCCGGACGCGCTGCACCATCTCGCTGGGCCGATATGGTTTGAGCAGAAACGCCGCGATGTGGTCGTCTACCGGGTCTCCTTCGGTCGGCTGCATCGAGCCCGAGGCCACGATCAGCGGCACGTCATCGCGCACGTCGCGAATGTGCCGAATGGCCTCTCGGCCGCCCATGCGGGGCATCGTCGTGTCCATGATCACGACGCTGACTCGATCGGCGTTTCGGCGGAACAACTCCACGGCGTCATGGCCGTTCTCCGCGGTAATGACATGGAACCCAGAGGACTCGAGTGCCCGCTGCGTGAGGGCCAGTACGTCGTCGTCATCATCGGCCACCAGCACGACGTCGTGAGCGCCCACCTCGGCTCGGATGGTGGGCGCGGTCTCGCGTGGCGCCGGGTCGGCCACGGGCAGGAGCACACGGAAGGTCGATCCCCCGCCGGGCTCGCTCGTGACCTGGATGGCGCCGTGGTGGGCCCGGACGGTGCCCAGGGCCGCCGCCAGACCCAGACCCCTGCCGGCGAACTTGGTCGAGAAGAACGGCTCGAAGATCCGGCTCTGGACCTCAGGATCCATCCCGCACCCGGTATCGCTGACCTCCAGGAACGCATAGGCACCCGGGCGCAGATGACGGTCCATGGCATGTGCCTGGGCCAGGTCATCCTCGTCGGCCTCGAGCACCCCGGTTCGTATGGTGATAATGCCGGGAGTGTCGCCCAGCGCATCGGAGGCGTTGACAGCCAGGCTGACCAGTACCTGCTCGAGCTGCGAGGCGTCGCCCAGCACCGCGCAGGGGCTCCCTCCGAGTTCATAGTGAAGGGCGGCTCGAGACGAGACTGATGACCGCAGGACGAGCGACATCCGCTGGACCAGAAGTGACAGATCGATCGGCTCGACCTTGAGGGCCGCGTGGCCGGAGTACGTCAGCATCTGGCGAGACAGAACGGCTGCCCGCGACGCTGCGGCCTCGATCTCGTCGACGAAATGGCGCAGCGGCGAGTCGGGCTCCATACGCGAGAGTGCCAACTCGGCATTGCCGATGATGGCCATCAGGATGTTGTTGAAGTCATGGGCCACACCACCGGCCAGGATCCGCAGGCTCTCGAGCTTGCGGGCGTCCTGGACCTGGGCCTGCAGGCGGGCACGCTCCTCGTCGATCTTGAGGCGCGACGCCAGATGGCCGATGATCGCGGCGTAGAGGGCAACCAGCTCGCAGTCCCGCTCGGTGATGGTCCGCCCGGACAGGAGGTTGTCGCCACAGAGCATCCCCGTAACTCTCTCGCCATCCCACAGCGCGGCCCGCACCGAGGACCCATGACCGACGACACGGTGGTTGTGGTCGTACAGGTCGACGTCCGAGACCAGTCGCCAGCGGCGCTGCTCAGACATCATCTGGTGAGGGTTCTCCTGAGGCACGAGCCGATGACGCTCGTGCCGTTCGTCCCGCGTGTTGCCGTTCTCATCGGTGCCGTAGGTCCCGATCAGGAACTCCCCGTCGTCACTGGTGAACCACAGGCCGATGCGGTCCAGGGGGAGCGACTGGCGCCCCAGCTCGACCGCACTGCGCGCCAGGTCGTCGGTCGACCGGCACGTGGAGAGCTCGAGCATGGCGGTCGTGACAGCGACAAGGCCCTCGGCGAGCCGCCGCTCGGCCTCGAGGCTCGCCAGCAAGGCGCGTTCGCCCGCTTGCTGAGCAGTAACATCCCGCAAGACGGCCTGCGTCAACTCAGCCGCGACGGGCAGGCGGCGCGAGGTCACCTCGACATCGACCCAGGTGCCATCGGGGCGGTGGAGGCGCTGAACGTTCACGGCGGGCTGCCGCCCATCGGCATCGGCGCCCCCCGGGTGCGCAGGATCGCCCTGCGGGAGGCCGATGTCACCGATGCGGAGCTCCCTGATGGCCTCGATCGGGCACCCCAGCAACTCGGACGCACTTCGGTTGGCATCGGTGATGCGGCCCTGGTCATCGTAGATGATGACGGCGTCGCAGGCATCATCAAAGAGGGCGCGATAGCGCTGCTCGCTGACCCGCAGCGCTTCCTCGACCTGGGCCCGGCGACGCAGGTAGACGGCCACGACAACGCCCGTCAAGACACAGAGCGCCAGCATGACGGTCCGCAGATAGAGCTCGAAGTCGGGCGGTTGTAGCAGCGGATGCCTGACGGCCGCGTCAGCATGGAACAGGACGGCGTCGAAGACGGCCTGCATGGCCACCACGAGGAGGCCGAACACCAGAGCCCAGACCGGTACGAGCGCCCTCCGCCCCATGCTTGGCCTCCCCCCCCACACGCACAGGCCCATCGGCGTGTCGGCGGCGGCGCCTATGAGCCGTTATCGGCCGGACACATTGACAAGTATACCGTACCCGAGGCTGCGCCCACTCTGGCTGACGACTCGGCGGGGACAGGAGCACCAGGAGGCATCTCCGGCGGCAGGTGGGCGAGGTGCGACTCGAACGCACGACCTTCTGCTTGTAAGGCAGACGCTCTAACCGACTGAGCTACTCGCCCACAGAGAGGATAAGGCAACGCAGGCCACAGCTGCAGATGGTGGTATGGGATGGTACCCCGGACGGGAATTGAACCCGTACTACGGCCTTGAAAGAGCCGTGTCCTGACCATTAGACCACCGGGGCGTGCTCACTCACGTTCGTTGGTGACCCGGGGAGGACTTGAACCTCCGACCAACGGATTAAAAGTCCGCTGCTCTACCACTGAGCTACCGGGTCCCGCGCCGGTACCGCTCGCCGTTCATCGGAACCCGCCCGGAGACCGGCGAGGAGATAAAAGGTTGGGCCATTCGCCAGCCCCTGTCAAGGGGCGAGGTCCACGAGCTGGGTCCGCTCGGGCCCGAAGGAAGCAAACCGCACGGGGACGCCTGCCAACTCGCCGATCCGATCGAGGAACGCCCGCGTGTTCGCCGGCACGTCGGCGAGCCTGCGAACGCCCGAGGTGTCACAACACCACCCGGGCAACTCCTCATACACGGGCGTGCAGGCCTCGAAGACCGACACATCAGAAGGCACTGACCGGAGGGTCTCGCCGCGGGCCTCATAGCCTACACAGATCCGGATTGGATCCGCATGATCCAGAACGTCGATCTTGGTGACGGCGAGGCTCGTCAGTCCGTTGATGCGTGCAGCCGTCCTCACCATCACGGCATCGAGCCATCCGCAACGACGCGGTCGGCCCGTGGTAGTGCCATACTCATGGCCCCGCTCGCGCAGGGAGTCGCCCAGGCGATCCTCGAGCTCAGTCGGGAACGGACCAGACCCCACGCGAGTGGCGTAGGCCTTGACCACGCCGATCACCTCATCGAGTGCCGTTGGGCTGATCCCTGTGCCGAGGCACGCCCCCCCGGACACCGGGTGGGAGGATGTGACATTGGGGTACGTCCCGTAGTCGAGATCAAGGAAGGTGGCCTGAGCGCCCTCGAGGAGCACCCGGGCATCCGTGTCCGCCGCCTCGACAAGCATCCGCCGCGTGTCCGCCACATAGGGGGCCAGCTTCGGCACCACCGCGAGCACTTCATCACAGACGGCGTCCGGGTCCATCGGCTTGGCACCGTAGAGCTGCGCGAACAGGACGTTCTTGGCCTCGAGAGCACCGGCAACCCGTTTGCGCAGGACGTCGGGGTTCAACAGGTCGTAGACCCGGATCCCAGTCCGAGCGGCCTTGTCCGCGTAGGCCGGACCGACGCCGCGAGCGGTGGTGCCGATCTTGCCTGCCCCACGCCGCTCCTCCTCGAGCTGGTCGATCACGGGGTGATAGGGCATGATGACGTGGGCCGCGCCGCTAATGCGGAGGCCGGATGTGTCGATCCCTTCGGCCTGAAGCCCGTCCAGCTCTGCCGCCAGCACGCGCGGGTCCACGAGGGTACCATCGGCCATGATCGAGAGTTTGCCCGGATGGAGGATACCCGATGGGATGAGATGGAGTTTGAACGTCTTGGTGCCCACGACCACCGTATGACCGGCGTTGTTGCCGCCCTGGTAGCGGACAATGTAGTCCGCCTGTCCGGCCAGATAGTCACAGATCCTGCCCTTGCCCTCATCGCCCCACTGGGTCCCCACGATCACGGTGGTCTTCATCCATCCCGCTTCCCCAGCGCCGTCGGGCCGTGCAGGCGCACCCCGGAAAAGGGGCGAACCGACCCGCACCTGAGCCCGGCGCCAACCTATCACTATAGCTCCGAGGGTCCGCCAGCGTCAAAGACGCGCGCCGCTCCGCGGCTCGCTCCGGGTCGTTTCGCTCCCAGGTGCGGGCCGGCTTGCGCCCTTCGCGCTTCGCGCCCCCCTTCCGTCCGGCCCTCCCCCAGATACGCAGGCGCCCGACCATCGATGCTACCGACGCACCTCGACGTACTCCACACCCACTTGGCTGCCCGACCGGGCCACCCAGGCTTCGAGGCGGGCAGGACCGGACCGTAGCGGGACCTGGCTGAAGGTGAGCTGCCCGGCCCCTGGCGGAATGGCTTCGGTGCACCTGATAGGGCCCAGGCGCAGAGTGGCCGCCACGTTCCCGGCGGACGCAGCGAAGCGCAGGGTGATGTCGTACTCGCCGGCTTCGGCGACCTCGACTTCCCAGTGGCCCAGGTCGTCGGGCCCCCATCCGGCGCGAGGACCCCGCCAGTCCTGCCGCGTCAGTGTGGACGGGTTCTCAAACCGTGTCCCGACCACGATGCGCGGCGGGGCGTAGCCGCGGGTGCTTGAGACGTCCGTGAACCAACGCTGATAGGCGGCGCGGAGCTCGGCCACGCGCTCGGGGCGCTCCCCCGCGAGGTCGCGGGTCTCGCCCGGGTCGGCCTCCAGGTCATAGAGCTCCCGGCCATCGACCAGCTTGTCTCGCTGGGTCACGGCGGCACAGGCGCGGAAGGGTTCGGGTTCGTCGCCGCGGTGCCACTGGAAGAAGAGGATCCGATCCGGCCACTCCGTGGGTTCGCCGCTCAGCCAAGGTGCGAGGCTGGTGCCGTCGAGGCTCACCCGGTCGGGAGGATCCACACCGCAGAGGTCGAGGAGCGTGGGAACGACGTCGATATGGGCCGCCAGGACACCGAGCGCTCGGCCGGCCTCGAACCGGCCGGGCCAGCGCCAGATCGACGGCACTCGAATGCCGCCCTCGTAGACCGAGCCCTTAAGCCCGCGGAGGCCACAGACGTAGCGGGCCTGCTGGGGACCGTTGTCCGTCATGAAGATCACGATGGTGTCATCGGCCAGGCCCGAGCGGTCCAGATGGTCGAGCAACCGGCCCACGTTCTCGTCGAGATTGGTGATCATGCCAAGCACGCCCGCGTTCTCGTCGTCGAACCCGAGCTCGCGGTAGGGCCGGACGTAGCGGTCATCGACCTGCACGGGCGTGTGGGGCGCATTGGTGGCCAGGTAGCAGAAGAAGGGCTCGTGCGGCTGGTGGGCGCCGATCCAGTCGATGGCCGCGGTGGTGAAGACATCGGTGCAGTATCCCTGGTGGCGCTCCCAGGTTCCGTTGTGGTCGAGCCACGGATCGAAGTAGGAGCCCCCCGGCGGGTCGGCAGGTTGGCACATCCCGCCGCCCTTGTGGACCAGGGCTTCCTCGAAGCCTCTGTCGTAGGGCCGCATGGGGTAGTTGTCTCCCAGATGCCACTTGCCGAAGATCCCCGTGCGGTAGCCCCCCGCGCGGAGCATCTGGGCGAGGGTCATCTCGTCGGGATGCATCATTGCCCGGCCCAGGTAGGTATCGATGGCGCCGGTGCGGTAGTTGTAGCGCCCGGTCATGAGGGAAGCTCGGGTGGGTGCGCACACGGGACTACAGTAGAAGCGCGTGAACTCCGTGCTCTGAGCGCGAAATCGGTCGAGGTTCGGGGTACGAATGCGGTCGTTTCCGTGACATCCGAGATCCCCATAGCCCTGGTCATCGGTGAGGATCAGTACCACATTGGGCCGGTCGCGCCGTTTCGGCACGGCTGGCGCGGGCCGACCTGCCGCCGCGGCGGCTCCTACTGCCCCCATGGCCTGGACGAACTCCCTCCGCGAGACCCGGCGCACCCCCAGCCTCCTGCTCGCTGGCTACCGGATGCGCCTTCTGGAGCAAGGACCCTCAGTCCTGCGAGGCCGAAGGCAGTCCGGGGTCCCATGGAGTTCCCAGGGGGGCACCGGCCGGTCACAATAGAGCCTGGAGGGTGAGACATGACGAGGGCGCTGGCGGTTGTCCTGATGAGCGGTGGGATGGATAGCTGCGTCTGCGCGGCGATAGCGGTGCTGGAATGCGAGCTGGCCGCTCTGCACGTGACCTACGGCCAGAGGACGGCTGACCGCGAACGCGAGGCGTTCGAGGCGCAGGCGGACCACTATGGAGTGCCGGCGAGCCGGCGGCTTGTGACCTCGCTGCCGTCACTGGCCACCATGGGCGGCTCTGCCCTGACCGATCCGTTGATCCCCGTACCCGAAGGCGGACTCGAGCCCGAGGCCATTCCCGTGACCTACGTGCCCTTCCGCAACGCCCATCTACTGGCCACGGCCGTCTCGTGGGCCGAGGTGCTCGGGGCCCAGCGCGTCGTCATCGGCGCGGTGCAGGACGACAGCTCAGGCTACCCCGACTGCCGGGTCGAGTTCTACGAGGCATTCCGCCGCGTCATCGAGGCAGGAACCCGTCCGGAGACGCGCATCGCCATCGACACACCGGTCATTCATCTGTCGAAGGCTGAGATAGTCCGCCGGGGTATCGAACTCGGCGCGCCCTTGGAACTCACCTGGTCGTGCTATCAGCGGACCGACGTGGCCTGCGGGGTGTGCGATAGCTGCCGGCTGCGGCTCCGGGCGTTCGAACAGGCCGGCGTGCGCGACCCGGTCCCCTATGCCTCAGACTGAGGAGAAGCCATGACTCTGCGCAGCAGGAATTACCGAGTGACTGTGGGTGACGGAGGTGTGCCCGTCGCCGCCGACAGCGACGTGCTGGTCGTTGGGGGGGGCACCGCGGGCGTCGTCGCCGCACTGGCCGCTGCCCGCAACGGCGCCAACACCGTGCTCATCGAGAACCTGGGCTTCCTCGGTGGCAGCCAGTCAGCCGCCCTGGTGACGCCCATCATGGACTTCCATTGCGACGGCAAGCCGCTGATTACGGGCATTCACCTCGAGATGATCGACCGCGTCAACGCGCTCGGTGAGAACGACGGGGTGTGGCACAACCCCGAGGTCCTCAAGCGTGTGTATGAGGACATGTGCGCTGAGGCCTCCGTCGAACTTCGGTACTACACCCAGGCCGTCGATGTGCTGATGTCCGGCAAGTCCATCGTGGGCGTACTGGCGGCGGCGAAAGCCGGACTCGAGGGCTTTCTCGCCAAGCAGGTGATCGACTGCACCGGCGATGCCGATGTGGCCGTGGCAGCCGGCGTCCCGTGCCAAAAGGGGCGCGAGTCCGACGGGATGAACCAACCGGCCTCGCTCCGGTTCATCGCCGGGGGCGTGGATGCCGAGCGTCTGGCCTCCTTCCTCCGCGGACGGGGCCATCCGGTGCCGGATCTGGCCCACATCGAAGTCGGCTATGCCAAGGGCGGGGCGCAGAACCTGGGCGACTTGTGGGAGGCGGGCGCCGCTCGGGGGGAGATCCCCGCCGGCGATGAGGGCGTCTACATCCAGTTCTTCGCACTCCCCGGCTGTCCCGGGTTGGTGGCGTTCAACTGCCCACGCGTGTGCCGCGTTGATGGGACTGACTCGGCCTCGCTGACCTGGGCGGCCATCGAGGGCCGAAGGCGCATCGAGAAGCTGCTGAGCTTCTGTCGGCGGAACATACCTGGTTTCGAGAAGGCGTTCGTGGCCCTATCGGCTCCCATGGTCGGCATCCGCGAGAGCCGGCGGATCGAGGGTGAGTACACTCTTACCGTTCACGACTTCATGGCCGCGGCGAAGTTCCCCGATGCCGTGGCCAAGTCACGGTACCCGGTGGACATCCACAACCCGGATCGCGAGGGAGTGACAGTGATAACCCTCCCGCCGGGCGATTATCACGACATACCTTACCGCTGTCTCGTGCCCAAGGTCGTCAACCAACTGCTGGTGGCGGGACGGTGCGTCTCGGCCACCTTCGAGGCCCAAGCGGCCATCCGAGTGCAGGCCAACTGCCGGGCGTTGGGTGAGGCCGCGGGCACGGCCGCCGCGATGTGTGCGGCTGAGGGTGTCACGCCCCGCCGGCTGAACCGGCCGAAGCTGATTGAGCGGCTTCGTGCGCAAGGTGCACGGGTGGGCGCCGATTGAGCGCCCGGCGTTTCGGCTTCCATCTATCGATCGCCGGTGGGCTCCAGAACGTCCCCGCCCGGGCGCGCCGCACCCGGTGCGACACCATCCAGATCTTCACCCAGAGCCCAAGGCGCTGGTCGGGCCCGGCCCCTACCTCTGACGCCATCGCCGCTTTCCGCCAGGGCATTGCGGCGCAGGGCATCGATCCCGTGACGATCCATACCATCTATCCGATCAACCTGGCGTCGGCCGATGACGGGCTCTACGAGGGCTCCATCGACCTGGTGGCCGAGGATCTGCGGCGGGCCGGTCTGCTGGGCGTGCCTCTGGTGAACACACATGTGGGTCACGCCAGGGACCTGAACTACGACGAGGCGTTGGACCGAGTGACGCAGGCCCTACGCGAGGTGCTGCGGCGTGCCGACAGCCCGGCGCGTCTGCTGCTCGAGAACGCGGCGCTCCGCGGCACGTTCCACGGATCGCGATTCGAGGAGCTCGCAGCCCTCATCGAGGGGGCGGGCGGGCCCGAGAGACTGGGGATGTGCCTCGACACGGCCCACGCCTTCGCCTCGGGTTACCCCGTCCATACCGAGGAGGGGCTGGACGAGACACTGGCCGCGCTCGACCGGACCGTGGGGCTCGAGAACCTGTACCTCGTCCATCTCAACGACTCGAAGTCCGAGTTCGGCTCACACGTCGACCGGCACGAACATCTGGGGAAGGGGAAGCTTGGCCATCATGCGCTTCGGCGAATCGTGAACCACCCCAAACTCCGGCACCTGCCATTTGTGATGGAAACACCTATTGATGACCGCCGGGACGATGTGGGCAACATGCGGTACGCGCGCCGACTGGTCGACAAGCGGGCGTAATACGCGCTGTCCGCGCCGGCCGACTTGCGCTATTCGCCGGGCCCCATGACGCAGGAATGCGGGTCTAGGACCGATCGAGCTCCGTATGGCCCGTCTGGACTTGCGCTATTGGGCCTCCGCGGGTTGCGCTAATGGCGCCCGCGACCAGAGTCGCGAGCTCCTCTCGGAGCGCCCATCTGCGGACTTGCTCATGGCCGCTCGCCGGCACGATGAGCCTCTGGCATCGCCACTCGTCAAGCCATTGCCTGGCTGTTGCTGGAGACACGCCGAACCACTCGGCCACGTCGTGTGGCGTGAAAGTGGGGCACTCCTCGGTGTTGCGGTCCATCCCGGCGAGAAGGAGTCTCATCAGCAGCTGCTGTTGTGGCCGCGTCAGCTCCTCCCAGGCGGGCGGATCGGGCGGCGCCGCATGCCGCAGGCGTAGGGCGCGGTCACGAACTCTCACCGCGGCGGTCGCCATGGTCTCCACGAAATAGGATAGCCAAGGCGTCAGGTCCGGGTTGTTGCGACCGCTGTAGTAGTTTGACGGTAACCCCATCTGCAGACTGCCATAGTACCGGGGCAGATCGCGGTGGTACTCCTCTTCCACAGAGAGAAACCCACGCATTCGGTACCCGCTGGTCCACAGCTCCCAGGTACCCAGCGCACGCGCCGTACGCCCGTTGCCATCGGCGAACGGATGGATTGTGACGAACTGGTACGCCAAGACGCCGGCACGGACCGGACCGGGGAGTCGCGCGGCCTCGTCCGAGTTGCGCCATGCGACCAGGGATGACATCAGCAGGGGCACGTCCCGCGGTGATGGCGGACCGTAGTCGATGGAGCCCGTCGCCGAGTCCACGACGGGGCACTCTTCGGTCCGGTAGTCGCTCATCTGGCCTCTGCGGCCCCCGCTCCCGCCCTACACCCGTCCGCGCCCCGGGGCGAACCGGCGAGGGTAGGTAACGTCGAGCACGAGCCGTCGCACCTGCACCGTACCCGGGAAGTGGTCGGGGCCGCGCCTCCGCCGGAGCTCGAGCACGTTCTCGCCCTGCTGGAGCGACTCCGCGGGTACGTCGTAGGTCAGCAGGTCGTTCCAGCCGCCGTGGTCCCAGTGGTTGTAGCTGTCGCCCGTCCATTCGAGCCGCGCTCCGTTCAGGCGCACCTCGATGTCATCGGGGCGGTTCACTCCCATCAGGTCGAGCCATAGCAGGCAATGGGGTGTGCTACCGAGCCGCTCGGCCTCATCGAAGTCGTCGGCGAGCCGCAGCGGGTAGACCGCCTGGTTGCGGCCAGGGTCGAGCCGGAACCGGCTCAACCATGGCGCCTGGAAGATGGTGGCATCCCAGGGCCATACCGCGGCCACGTATTGCTTGTCCTTGAGGGCCAGACCTTCGGGGTCGACCAGCTCCTGGAATGCGCCAACCTCAAAAGGGCCATCGGCACAGGTGAAGTTGAACAGGCTGAGCCCATCGGCGTGGTCCATGTAGTGCAGGGCGGCCACGGCCCGCAGATACTCGATCGAGGGCGGCCCGAAGCCATCGACAATACCGCGGCCCGGCCGGAGTCCCATCCCGCCAGCACCGGGCCCTGGGAGCCAGTGGAGCTGCCCTTCGATGCCCGGATAGACCTTGGCACCCCAGGCGTGAGCCAGATCGACGAACCAGTCCGAGGGAGCGTCGGGTGTGTGGTCACCGACGCCCCCCAGCGTGACCTGGTCGAACAGGCCCTGCCGGAGCCAGCCCTCGATGTCGAGGCCGCTGTCGATGCTGGCATCCGGATCGTACTCGAGCCTCATGCTGAGCGACTTGCTCTGGCGGTCGGTGAGCCGACGGATGCGCTCGACCAGCGTGGTCATGAGCGGCCGGCCTGCGTCCTCCTCGCCGGGGCGAAACCAGGGGCGCGACCGCGTGAAGTCCAGGTCGATGCCGTCCACGTCGTACCGGTCGAGGATTTCCGCGATCTGGGCCACGCGGTAAGCGTGTACATCGGGGTGGGCGTAGTCGAGCTGTCCGTTCTCGAGAAGTGCGTCGGTGTGGGCATCGAACCACGGCGACTGCAGCTCCGGAAAGTAGGGCGAGCCGTCCGGCAGAACGTAGGTGTGATGGGCATCATTCATCCGCAGGCTGAACTGGCAGGCGATGCCGGCTTCGTGGCAGGCGTCGGCCACGATGTGGAGGGGGTCTGTACCCAAGGAGTCGAGATGGGCGAGCGTGCGGTGCATACGCCAGACGTGTAGGGTATCGGGCGTGCCCATCGCAGCGCCGACGCGCGGGAGGAACGCGGAGGCGTAGTTCACCGCATGGCCGCCCAGAGCGCAGAACTGGTAGACGCCCACGCCCGTGCCCGCGATGGCCCCCACGGTGACTCGGACGATGTCCTGGGCCGCCATGGGGGCCGGGTACCGCATGTACGTGGACCAGCCGTCGTCATTGTAGACCAGCACGGGCACGCAGCGGCCTCCTCCGGAACGGCAGCCTGGTCCCCGCAGCGTCGGGCTACACCGATGCCTGGGCCCGCGGGGCGAGCTCGGAGGGTTCCGCGAACTGGAACTGGGACCTCCAGTTGTAGAGCCCGAAGAGGCCGCCGGTATGGATGAAGAGCACTCGCTCACAGTTCTGCAGGACGCCCTTGCGCATCTCGTGGAGCGTCCCGCGGAATGCCTTACCGGTGTACGTCGGGTCGAGCAGCAGACCCGTTCGACGGGCGATATCCTGAATGAACGCGAGATCCTCGGTGCTTGACTGGCCGTAACCGTTGCCCACATACCCTGTGATCACCCGGATCCGGTCGTCGGGCACCTCGGTGGCAATGTGGAAACGGTCGCGCGTCTCTTCGATCAGGTTGCGCAGTAACGGGCCGTAGAGCTCGGGCTTCGAGGTGACGTGCACGCCGTAGACCGGGCACCCCAGGCCGAACATCTCGGCGCCGAGGATAAGGCCCGCAGTCGTGCTTCCGCTGCCCAGGGCGACAGTGATGGCGTCGATGCGAAGTCCCGCCTCGTCAACCTGCTGTTTGATCTCCTGCGCACAGCGAGCATAGCCCAACACGCCGAGCGGGGAACTGCCGCCGGCGGGCACCACGTAGGGTCTCCGCCCGATTGCCCGGAGGTCATCCGCCAGCTCGGCCAGGCGGATGTTGAGCTCTGAGCGGTCCTGAGGCGGGACGAAGTGGATCTCAGCGCCAGCCACCATCTCGAGAAACAGGTTGCCATCGACCCGACACTCGCCCTCACCGGCGAGGATCAGGTGCAGGTCCATCCCGAGTTCGCGGGCGACCAGAGCCGTGGTGCGGGTGTGGTTGCTGATGCGGTGACCTGCGGTGATGATGGTATCGGCGCCCTGTTGGAGCGCTTCGGCCGCGTAGAACTCCAGCTTGCGGATCTTGTTGCCCGATGTGCCGCAACCGGTTTCATCATCGCGCTTGACCAGGATCTCGCGCCCGCCCGAGTAGTCGGCCAGGGATCGGCGTGGGCGGTACAGACGCGTGGGCCGATTGGCCAAGCTTACCGAATCCGGAAACGTGAACAGCTTGATCATCTCCATTGATGCGGGGAACTGAGAGCCCGGCGCTTAGGAGGGGCAACTCCCAACGGGTAGAGTGAAGGTGAAGGTCGACCCGGCCCCCGGCGTGCTCTCGACGGTGAGGGTCCCGCCGTGCGATTCGACGAACCCCTTGGACAAGTATAGCCCCAAACCAGTACCCCGTATGGACTGCGAGCGGCTGCCGCCCACACGCTGGTAGCGCTGGAACAGGCGTGTCTGGTCCTCCTCACTGATCCCGATGCCCTGGTCGGAGACGCTCACGGCAAGCATGTCGCCGCGGACCTCCGCCTGGATCGTCACGACGCCACCGTCGGGCGAGTACTTGATGGCATTCGAGACCAGGTTGATGAGTACCTGCTCCACCTTGTCGCGGTCGACGCACACGATGGGCAGGTTGTCGGCCAGCCGCAACTCGATGCGGTGTGAGTCCGACGCCGTCGTCTGCAGAGCCACGACGGCTCCGATGAGCTCGTCGGGCCGCACGTCCGAGCGCTGGAGGTCCAGGGCTCGTCCCGCCTCGATGCGTGAGATGTCCAGAATGTGCCGCGTCATCCGGTCGAGGCGGTCGCACTGCTTCACAATCTCGCCCAGGAACTCGCTGCGCGTCGCTTCATCCACCACCGCCCAGTGTGCCATCAGCGTGCTCGCCGCGCCCTTCATCACGGTCAGCGGCGTGCGGAACTCGTGCGAGGTGACCGAGACGAGGTCGGTCTTGAGCTGGCTGAGCTCCTCGATCTCCGTCACATCGGCGAAGAGGATGACGTGGCCGCCGCCCTGCTCTGGATCGCCATGCAGCGGCGCGACATGGGGCTGGAACACGCGGTGAACCGGCGCGTCCAGCGTGACCCGTGGGAGCGGCTGCCCCGTCTCGAATGCATCCAGCGCCGCCACCATGGCCGCACCCGCTGACGAATGGGCGATCCCCTCTTCGAGGGGTCGAAACTGCACCTTGTGGCGCGCCAGGCCGATCAGCTTCTCGGCCCGGAGGTTGACCCACATGACCACCCGGTTTCCATCCACGACGATGGCCGGGCTGGGCGCCGACTCGAGCACGCGCTCGAACTGCTCTCTCGCCTGCGACAGGAGCTGGTTCGTCCGCTGGAGATCCGCCAACGCCGACTGGATGTCGGCCTCCCGAGCTTCGAGCAGCCGCGCCGCCTCGATGATGGGTCCGGCCAGGCCGGCCAGGGCCTGCACCAGCTCGAGATCCGCCGGCGCGAAGTCCCCCACGTCGTGTCTGCCGCGAACGTTGAGGACTCCAATGACCCGCTGCTGGACCCGCAGAGGGACACAGATGGCAGCCTCATAGGCCCCCTCGGGCCGGCCTGCCGAGAGTGGATGGGCCTCGCCACGCCTCAGCAGCACCGCCTCGCCCGTCTGCGCGACGGTGCCCGCGACACCGCGTCCGAGACGAACCCGGGTACTCGTAACGATGTCGTCGGGCAGCCCCTTGGCATGGAAGATCGTCATCGTCTCGGGAATCTCATCGTCGATGAGCATCACGGAGCCGAACCGGGCCCGGAGCAGATCGAGAACGCCCGAGAGCAGCTCCTCCATGGCAGCCCTGGCTCCGTCGGCGGAGGAGGCGGCTTCGCCCATACGCTGGAAGAGCCGGGACTGTGCGGCCAGAAGAGACAGGCGATCGGCGCAGTGGCGCTGCATCTCCACGGCTCGGGCGGCGGCCACCAGGGCTTGCGGGACGCCGTCGCCCCGTTGGTCATCGACGGGCCCGGCGATGAGGAAGCCTTCGGCGCCCGCGCCCGCGACCCAGTACCGGCGCTCACCGGAGCTGAGCATCGTGGGTGGGCTGTCGGGCTGGCAGGGGGCCCCCTCGTGTAGCCGGACTCCCGCCTGATCCGCCCAGACCTCGATCGAGGGCACACACACCAAATCGCATCCGGCCAGTTCGATGAAAGCCCTCGCCCAGCAAGCCAGATGGCCCACGCGTTCGTCTGTTGTCAGGGAATCGGCCATGGACGCGCTACCGCCCGGCAGGGCCGCGTGCGGCGGAGTGCCGGGGGGCATCCCTTCACGCATCGTCCACCGAGTCGATCCGTATACACACGGCCGTGACGTTGTCACGGCTACCTCCCGCGATGGCCGACGACACGAGCTGCCGGGCCGACACGGTCGGAGACGCGTTCTCGCCGAGTATCCGGGCGATGTCGGCATCCGTGAGGGCGTCACACATCCCGTCGGTGCACAGAAGAACCACGTCTCCCGGAACGAGCTCGCGGGCGTAAAGGTCAGGGTCGGCACTCTCTCTGGAGCCGATGCAGCGGGTCACCGCGCTGCGGTACGGCGATTCCCGCGCGGCCTCGCGGGACATGAGTCCGGCACGCACCTGGGCCTCGACCAGCGAGTGGTCCTCCGTGATCTGCTCCACGTGGCCGTCATGCAGGATGTACGCGCGACTGTCACCGACGTTGGCCACGGTGAGCGCCTCATGGACCGCCGCCACCACCAGAGTGCAACCCATGCCCGCCCGCCGCGGATCGCCACACGCTGAGAGCAGGATCTCGGTGTTGGCCCGGTGGAAGCCGGAACGCAGTGCTTCCTCGACACTCGAATGCTGGGACTCGTAGTACTCGGCGGCGACGGCGTTCACGGCCAGCTGGCTGGCCACGGCTCCGGCCGCATGGCCGCCCATGCCATCGGCCACGACGAAAAGAGCGCCACGGCTGTCCCACAGGGCCCCTGGTTCGGGCACCACTACATCGAAGGCATCCTCGTTCTCCTCGCGGGCGATCCCCACATCGGTCTTCACCCCGAAGGAGAGGCTAATCCGCTGCCGCACGCGCACCGACACCCGTCTCCCGGCCCCGCGGTCTCACCAAAGCACTGCGCGGCATTGTAGCACTCCGCCAAGGGGCAAGGAAGCGCGCCGCCGCGCGGAGTGATCGGCGGGAGGATGGTGGCGCTCAGCATCTTTTCCACTGGCGCCGTGGGCGAACCGGCGCTAGTATGATCTGTCTGAGTCTCCTATGAGAGTGTTGGAGGAGTGTATGAGATGGGCATGTGCAGAGCCACGATGGCCGGATTCGTGATGCTAGCTGTGGCCGCGGGGTGTGGCGGACGCCGGGAGGCGGCGCCCCAGACCACGGCTACTGGTGGATCCGCGACCCACGCGACCGAGCCCCTCGTTGTGCGTGTCGGGTACTTCCCGAACATCACCCACGCCCCCGCGGTACTGGGGTTCTCTGCGGCCAGGAACGGCTTCGCTAAGGCCCTCGCCGGCAAGGCAGCGCTCGAAACCAAGATCTTCAACGCCGGGCCATCGGCCATGGAGTCGCTGCATGCCAGGGCCATCGACCTGTGCTTCGTCGGGCCCACGCCGGCGATCAACGCTTATGCCAAGGGCGGCGACGTGGTGCTCGTGTCGAACGTCGCCAACGGGGGGAGCGTGCTCGTGGCACGGCCCGATGTCGCCATCGCCGGGGTGTCTGACCTGGCGGGCAAGAAGGTGGCGGTCCCGCAGATCGGCAACACCCAGGATGCCATGCTGCGGATGCTTCTGCTAGACGCCGGCATCCAGACGGCCGACAAGGGGGGGGCCACGCGGGTCGTGGCTGTCGAGAATCCGGACGTCCTGACGCTGTTCCAGACCCGGCAACTCGACGCGGCGTGTGTGCCCGAGCCCTGGGGGGCACGACTCGAACGCGAGGCCGGTGCCAAGGTGGTGCTCGACTGGCGAGCCATCTGGCGCGACGGCAACTACCCGGTTACTGTGCTCGTGGCGCGCAAGGAGTTTCTCGAACAACACCGGGACGTCGTCGGGGCCTTCGTTCGAGCCCTGGCTGACGAGGTCCACTATGCCTCGACTGATCCCGAAGCCCTCGCCGCCCTCAACGTTGAGCTTGAGGCGCTCACGAGGAAGAGGTTGCCCGAGGCGATCCTCAAGCCAGCCATGGAGCGGGTGCGTTTCAGCACGATTCCCGACCCCGAAGCCCTTCAGGCCATGGCGGACCTCATGCACCGGGTGGGCTACGCCAAGGAGGCCATCGACATCACCGGACTCGTCGACCTATCGGTCACCCAGCCGGCTGCACCGGAGGAGCGCGCCCCAAAGTGATCTCGCTCTCCGCCGTCTCGCGAACCTACACCGACTCCGCTGGGGCGCGCGCCACCGCAGCGATTTGCGATGTGGACTTGGTGGTGGACGCGGGTCAGTTCGTGTGTATCGTTGGGCCGTCGGGATGTGGGAAGTCGACGCTACTCGAGCTCATCGCCGGCCTCCAGAAGCCCGACAGCGGCGAGGTGCGCGTGTCGGCCACGGGCCAGTCGAGGCCCGTCCTGATGCTACAGGAGGCCGCACTCTTCCCGTGGTTGTCGGTGACCGGCAACGTCGAGTTCGGCCTGGCGGTCCGTGGGGTACGCCGGGCAGAGCGGCGAGAGGCAGCCCTCCGGCAGTTGGCGGCGGTTCGGCTCTCGCGCTTCGCCCACGCCATGCCACACCAACTCTCGGGTGGTATGAAACAGCGCACGGCCCTGGCGCGAGCTCTGGCCATCGATCCCCCGGTCCTGCTCATGGATGAACCCTTCGCGTCGCTCGATGCCCAGACGCGCGACCTGATGCACGGCGAACTACAGCGCATCTGGGCCGACACGGGCAAGACCATTGTCTTCGTGACCCACAACGTCCGCGAGGCCGTGTGCCTGGGCGACAGGGTCTTGCTGATGTCGGCCCGGCCGGGACGCATCGTCGACGGGATTGATGTGGACCTGCCCCGGCCGCGTTCGGTCACCGATCCCGCGGTCTCGCATCTGGCGCAGATCGCGCTCGATCATCTGCGTGACGAGATCGAGAAGGTCGAGCGCGAGGAGTTCGACAATGGCACGTCTGGCCCGTAGGCTTGCTTTCGCCGCTCTGCTGGTCCTGGTCTGGCAGACCGTGGTCTGGCTCCGGATCTGGCCGCCCCTGTTGCTGCCTTCGCCGGGGGCTGTGGTTGCGTCCGTCGTCGAGAACGTCCGCAATGGCAGCATCCCCGTGGCCATTGTCGCAAGCATGGCTCGGATGCTCGTGGGGTATGGTCTGGCCCTGGCCATCGGCCTGTGCACGGGCATCGCCACGGCGCGATTCAGGGTGTTGCAGGACACGGTGGGTGCCTCAGCCGTGGGCCTTCAGTCGCTTCCGAGCATCTGCTGGCTGCCGCTGGCGCTGCTATGGTTTGGGCTCACCGAGAAAGCTGTCATATTCGTGGTGGTGATGGGTGCAACATTCTCCATCGCCACCGCGGTGGACGACGGCATCCGCAATGTGCCGCCAGTCCTTGTCAAGGCGGGCCGGACCCTCGGCGCCCGTGGCGTCACGCTGCAGCTTCGCGTCGTGCTGCCCGCCGCGCTCCCCAGCATCGTCACGGGGATGAAGCTCGGCTGGTCCTTTGCCTGGCGTGCCCTGATGGCCGGCGAGCTGCTGTACTCCGAGAAGGGCCTCGGGTGCGTCCTCATGATGGGCCGGAACCTGGGCGACATGGCCCAGGTGGTTGCCGCGATGAGCGTGATCCTCATCCTCGGCCTGGTGGTCACCCAGTATGTCTTTGGCCCGATTGAGCGCATGATGGCTCAGCGGTGGGGGCTGGCGCACCGCTAGCGGGGACGCGGGAGGAAGGCTGGAGCCCGCGCGTGGCGAACTGGGGCTCTGGCCTTTCACTCGAAGCTTCCGAGGGGGAACAGCCCATGCGGCTCGCCCTTCGCTTCGCTGTCCTTGTGGTCGCTCTCTCCGCTCCCGCCCGTGCCGTCCCCCAGGTGGAGTATGTGAACCCCATCGCCGGCTTCGCCATCGAGATCCCCGAGGACTGGGAGATGGCCACGGGTACCGGCGGCAACACCGAGATCGCCATCGACGCGCCGTCGGGGGCGGCGGTGGTCACTCAGCCGGCACTGTGGTTCTTCCGCGCGCGGCACCCCGCTGAGGAGGAGGCGCGGCGTCTGGCCCGCGACCTGCAGCAGATCAACGGCGGGGTGGCGCCCACCGTGGCGCCCACCGGGCGCCCGGGCGAGTGGGAGGTCTCGTGCCGATCGAGCGGCGTTCGCGGCGAGCTCGTCGAACGCTGGCGTTGTCGCGACGAAGCCGGCCAAAGCTACGTCGTCGCCGCATTGGCTCGCCCCGGCGTGGCGGAAGCCTTCGCGGCCGAGATCGAGCGCGCCTTCGACTCGTGCCGCCTCATCCCGACGCCCATCGTCCGCTTCTTCCAGGAACCCACCGAGAATGCGTACCGCCTGGTGCTGCCGGTGGGGTGGACATGGGAGGGCGAGATCCTGCGCACCGGTGCCATACCCGGCTACTTCGTCTGGAAGGTGCAGAGCCCGGATGGCCTGACCGGATGCTTCTCGAGCCCGCCCGCGGCGCTGAACATCATGGTGCCCTATACCCCGGCGGATGAGTTGGCCGGAGGCATCGTGCTCCAGGGGCTCAGGGAGCAGCTGCCCGATGCCGAACTCGACTCGGTGCGTCGGCTGCCACGTGTCAGCGACTACTTCTGCGAGCTCATCAAGCTCGCTGGACTCGGCGCCAACCCTCGGGTCGACAAGGTCCGGGCCGACTACGTGGGCACGCGCGACGGCACGAGGGTCCGCGTGCGGGTCGACATCGGCACATTCATGCTCGACGCGTCCCCGCTGCTGGACGGCCGCGGGGACTGGTTCCTGATGACCGGCGGCTCGTGGGCACCCGAAAACCGGTTCGACGAGCGGTTCCCACTGGCGCGCGGCGTGATGGCCTCACTCTGGACCTCGCCCAAATGGAGAGCGCGGCAGGCCGAGGCCGTGCAGTCGGTGCTCGGCCGCCGCCGTGGGGCCATCGATGAGGCCGCGGCCGGGTGGGATGCGCTCATCCGCGACATGGACCGCGTGCCCGATCCCGACGGCGGCGATCCACAGGAGGTGCCCAACCGCGACGGCGGCGTGTGGAAGGACCCCGATGGCGTGATGCACCGGGTGCCCAACGACCCGGACACCGAGAACGCGCTGCGGAACCGCGGGTGGAGGCAGATCCAATAGGCGAGGGTGCGGCTCCGAGTGCCCTCGGCCCTGTAATGCCCATTCACGCCGCGCTATAGTATAGAGGGTGCCGGTTCGGACCCGCCCCTCTCCCCGCGTGGACGTGCGTGCCGTCATCTGAAGAGGAACCCGTAGTTGGATACCACGACACAACTCCCAGATGAGATCAGAGCGGCTGTCGACTCCCTGGACGGCTCCCTCGGCTCCGTTCGTGCCATTGTGGAGACCGATGTGGGCACCGACGGCGGTTATGGGTCCGCTTGGCTCGTCGTGGCGGACAAGCGGGTGCTCGTGTACCCCAGCGGCAATGGAGCGCATCCGTCGATCGACCTGGACATGGAGGCCATCAAGGGAGCGGCCGTGACGCCACTCGTCGGCGTCTCGGCGATCGAACTCACCACACCTTCGGGCCGGGTCGAGCTAGTGCGGTACTCGAACGCGAAAGCGAAACGCTTCGCGAAGGTCTGTAAGATCATCGACTCCTTGGCCAACGGACGCGACGTCCCCGAGGACGCGCTCGTTGATGAAGACCGCGTCTGCGCCACCTGCAAACGGGAGCTGCCCGAGGACACCGATGTCTGCCCCGCCTGCGTGCGCAAGAGCAAGGTCGTCCGTCGTCTGCTGGGCTACGCCCGGCCCTATATCGGCCGATGCGTGCTCGTGTTCGTGCTGATGATCGCGGCTGTCGCGGCAGGGCTCGTGCCGCCCTACCTGACCCGCTACCTCGTCGACCATGTGCTCAAGGAACCTCAGTTCTACGGCAAACTCGGCCTCATGGTGCTGGCGTTAACGGGGTCGCATGTGCTCGGGCTGGCACTTTCGATCTGGCGGGGCCGGGTGGCGGGCTGGCTGGGGAATCGGCTGGTTCGCGATCTGAGGGCCGAGGTGTACCGTGCCCTCAACCGGCTATCCATGTCCTACTTCGACAAGAAGCAGGTTGGCGCCGTCATGGCCCGGGTCATCCGCGACACCGGCATGCTGGCCGACTTTCTGATTGATGGCGCCCTCTGGTTCATGGTCTGCGCGCTGGAGATCATCGGCATCGGCATCGTGCTGTTCTGCATGGACTGGAAGCTCGCGCTGCTGATTCTGATCCCCGCGCCACTGATCTCACTGGTTACCTATGTGTTCTGGCGCCGGATCCGCAGCACGTTCCACAAGGTCTGGCACCAATGGTCGGCCATGAACGCCGCGCTCAACGACACCTTTGCGGGCATCCGCGTGGTGAAGGCCTTCGCGCAGGAGCAGCGTGAAGTGAGCCGGCTCGATGTCCGCAACGACAAGCTGTTCGTGGTGGGTGCCCGGTCCGAGCAGATCCTGGCCACCTTCTTCCCCCTGCTCTACTCGGTGGGCGGTGCCGGATTCCTGCTCGTCTGGTACTTCGGCGGCCGCGGCGTGCAGAATGGCGGTATCACGCTCGGGACGCTGATGGCATTCCTCGGTTACCTCGGCATGTTCTATGGCCCGCTGCAGTCGCTGAGTCGCATGGGCGACTGGCTCTCGCGTTGCCTGACTTCCGGCGAGCGGATCTTCGAAGTCATCGACACCGAGCCCGAGGCCTATGACGATCCCGAGGCCATCCCGATGCCCGAGATGAAGGGTCGTGTGGAGATCCGGGACGTGCGCTTCAGCTACGAGCCGGGGAAAAAGGCGCTGGACGGGATCTCCATCGACGTCGAGCCCGGCGAGATGATCGGCTTGGTTGGGCACAGCGGCGCGGGAAAGTCGACCCTCATCAACCTCATCTGCCGCTTCTACGACGTCGACGAGGGTGCCATCCTCATCGACGGAGTTGACGTCCGCAAGATCCGGCTCCACGACCTGCGGCGGCAGATCGGCATCGTGATGCAGGAGCCCTTCCTGTTCCCGGGTACCATCGCGGAGAACATCGCCTACGGGAAGCCGGAGGCAACGCTGGATGAGATCATGGCGGCCGCGAGAACGGCGAACGCGCACGACTTCATCATGAAGTCACCCTATGGTTACGACACCGAGGTGGGCGAGCGCGGCAAGCTCATGTCCGGCGGCGAGCGCCAAAGGATCTCCATTGCTCGCGCCATCCTGCATGACCCGAAGATCCTGATTCTGGACGAGGCAACCTCGTCGGTGGACCTGGAGACTGAGAAGAACATCCAGGAGGCGTTGGCTCGGCTCACTTCATCGCGCACGACCTTCGCCATCGCTCACCGGCTGTCGACGTTGCGGAACGCGAACCGCCTGCTGGTCCTCGAGAAGGGCAAGGTGGCCGAGCTAGGTAGCCACGACGAGCTCGTGAAGAAGCGCGATGGTGTCTACGCCAAGCTCGCCAAGACCTACCGCGATCTCTCGAAGCTCCGCGCGGTGGACGGGTAGGGGGGGGAAGCATATGAGCTCATCGGAAGCCGAGGCCGTGATGCCGCGCGCGAAGGCCGAGCCGGTGGAACTGAAGTACCTGGAGCCGTCGAAGATCACGCTCATCCCCCGCGGCCAGGCGCGGCCCGACATGACCATCGAGGGCGATCGGTCGTACCTGGCCGTGGGCGTTCGACGCGCGTTCCCTCGGTCGCTCAAGAACGAGTACATCGCCTTCTACGACTGCAAGGACACCGAGATCGGAATGCTCCGGAACCTGAAAGGGCTGTCGAAGGAGGCCGGCAAGGTCATTGCCGAGGAGCTCGACCGGCGGTACTTCACACCCTCGATCACGGCGATCCACCGCATCAAGGAGGAGTACGGCATCGCCCAGTTCGACGTGGAGACCACGCGCGGCCGCACCAGGTTCGGCGTCCGCAGCGTGCGGGAGAACATCACTGAGCTCGAGACGGGCATGGTCAAGATCACCGACTTGCACGGCACTGTCTACGAGATACCCAACGTGAATGACCTGGATCCGGCCAGCCGGGCGAGGCTGTACGAGATCATCTAGCGATGGGCCCGCGACGGAACCTCGGGGGTCACGTATCGCGGACCAGTGGTATGTCTCAGATCGCGGGACCGAGTACGGGCCCGTGGCACTCGACGATCTCCGGCAGTGGGTATCCGAAGGACGCCTGAGCCCCGAGGCCGTCGCGCGGAGCGACGCGAGCGCCGACTGGCGCCCCGTGGCCGAGGTGACGGGGCTAATGCCGCCAGGGCAGGGCGCGCCTGGCTTCGGCTATCAGCAGTTCGCGCAGACGGTTGGGCTCGTGCCTGATGCCAGCCGCGCGCACCATCGCATGCAGGCGAAGTGGGTTGGCACAGGCTCCGGGGTGGGTCTGGTCGCCGGCGCCATCGCCGGCTTGACGCGGGGCTCCTCCACCGACCTGCTGATATGGTCTCTGGCGGGCCTCGGCGCCGGCCTGCTGATCGGCGCCCAGCGGCATCGTCATCTGTGTTGCTGGACTGAAGGGGCGGTAGGCGAGGCGGCTGACGCCTCCGCCGCCGTACCGCTCGCGGCCGCGAACAGCTCAGGTCCGGCCAGACGCCCCGGGAACGGCATGTCCATGCCGCCCGCCCCGCCCGGCAACTGCAGAGGATCCAGCACGAATGTGTACACACCACCAGGCGGGGCCCCAGGGGCCCTGGGGGTCGCCACGTAGGCGACGTAGAGGCGGCCGCCGTGGGACACGACCTGGGGCGAGGACGCGCTCGTCTCAGGTCCGGTCAGTCTCCTGGGCTCACCCCACGTGCGCCCGAAGTCGGCAGATCTGATCGCCATCAGCGGCGGCCCGGCCTCGCCCCATGCCGTGTAGATGATGCACAGCCCCGCGGCTGGGTCGACGGCCAGCGCCAGCTCACCGACTCCGTGGGCCCCGGGGACATCGGGCAGCTCCTCCCACTCCCGGCCGTCGGCCAAGCGCTGGAGGGCGACCCGGCCCGTCGAGCGATAGCCCTGGCGTTGGTCGCGCTTGGCCCGTATGTACGCGACGAACACGCCCGCGGCCGGCGTGCCGGCAACGCGAGGGCAGTAGCCATCGCCCAGCTCGTGCCCCAGCTCCCAGCCGTCGCCGCCGAACCGCCCCCATCTCGCCGAGCTCACGAACGGATGAGAGGATCGGTCGCAGGTGACCACCCACAGCCTGTCTCCGACCACTGCGGCGGACGGGTCCGTGATATCCACCGACGGGACATAGGCGCCGAACGCACCGTCGCCCACACCGCAGGGGATGCCGAAGTTGCTGGAGGTCGCGCGTGCTCTCCCGTGCTCGAGCGTCAGCGTAGCCACGGGACAGAGGTACCCGACTTCCATCGCGGACCGCGGGTACTGCTCGAGGATCGCCACGCGCTCGTCTCCGAACTGCGCCAGGCAGATGCCGCCCTGTCCGTCCCAGGTGTGCCACCCGCGGCCGGTCCTGAGCGATGGCCCGGGCACGAAGGCGTTGGCTTCCCCTCCCGGCCGGAGCCGGCACTCGACAGTGGGTACGGCCGGGGCCCGGACGAAGGCATGGGGGTACGCCGTGCTCGGGGTGATGTTGGAGCCGCTTGCCGTCGGCATGACGATGTGCGGCCCGTTCGCCGCCACGGCGAGCGCAGCACCGACGGCTACCACATCCCCGGGTGGGGCCATGCGCGTAGGCACGGACTGGGCCGTGGGTACCGCGACGCTGCGGCTCACGTTCGGCCCCGTCTGCCGATGGCAGCCCCCCAGGAGGCCCGGCATGAGGACCAGAACCACAGTGGCGACACAGCCGACGACACGTCTGGCTGCGGACAAGGCTCGCACTCCCCTGCACGGCGGTTCTCGCCGACCACCTCCGGCCGCGCTCAGGCTTCGACTGTCACTCGGGGCTGCGGGTTCCATACGCCTTGCCGGCTTTGGTGGCCCACGGCCGAGGGTAGGTATGGCTTGCGACATGGATCGGCAAACGACGCGATCCTGAACGGCGTTCCTCCGCTCGCCAAGGTCCCTCGCTCCGCTTCCGAGCAGACGGTCTCTGGCTAACGAGGAGCGTCGGGCGGAAACCGATGACAGTCACGAATGGCACGCACTTGGGGTCGGCACCCACGCACACCCAACCGTAGGCGAGGCTTCAGCCTCGCGCGGAGTGGCTCTACAGGCCATTGTGATCCGAGGCTAAAGCCCCGGCTACAGAGGTGATGCGACATACGCCTCTGGCATTGGGCTTAAGTGCGGACCATTCATGACAGTCACCCATCTCCGGAATTCAAGAGATGGGTGACTGTCACCGGTTTGCGCTCTGTGCCGCCTGCTGATCCATGCCTGCGGGCCGTCTGGCCACACCTGCACTTGCGCCGCGCTACCCGGCCGGCTTGAGCAGCACGTAGTCCAGCCCGCACATGAAGTTGTGCGGGCGTGCGTTCGGGTTCGTGCCCATGCACTTGACGGTCAGCGTGTGGTCCCCCTTGGCCAAGTCCACGCTGCCGAGGTCCAGCCTGAACGGCGTCACCTGGTCGGCGATCAGATCCTGAGGATCGCCCATGGGCTTCCCGTCGAGCAGGAACTGGTGGATGCCGTAGTCCCATGACTTCACCAACCCCAGGATGAGCTGATACCGGCCCGCCTTGTCGACGGGGAGCTTGAGCTCGAGCGTGTCGCCCTCCTTCGGGTTCCTCCACCACAGGTGCTCGGCATGGCTGAAGTCCCCCGACAGCCCCTGGACCTCGGTTGTGCCGCCCGTGACCTCTAGGATCTCCAGCTTCTCGCCCTCGATGGCGCCCTCAACGTGGAACGGCTCGGGCAGGGGCAGCACGCCGCGCACGATCTCCGGCGGGCGGCGGTACATGTCCGTCCCGCCCAACGGCGCATACCAGTAAGACGTCGAGCAGTACTCCCGCGGTGCCGCGTCCCATTTCTCGATGTACATCCGCAGCCGGTGGCGGAAGGGAATGTCGTCGATGATGTGGTAGCGCGCCACAGCCGTGTAGCCAAAGTTCGCCGGCCCTGTGCAGATGCTCTGATTGTGGTAGGCGTGCGTGAACAGCTCGGGGTTGCACCAGGCGTAGCCGAAGTAGTCTTCCGATCCGGTGCCGAAGTAGCTCGGGAAGGTGTCGTTGTCGACCCAGAACTTCTCGTCGCCCTCGCCCCACCAGCCCTGATGGGTGTTCATGACCCCGAGCATGGTACCGACGAAGCGCCCCGGGCCGCCGTCGCACTCGAGCAGGGGCCAGTCCACGAAAACCGGCTCGGCCGGAAGCCACTGA
>JAKPQA010000069.1 GCA_029547025.1 Armatimonadota bacterium | reverse complement strand
TTCCCGCTCCGTTGAAACGGTGTTACTAACGGCGTTGCTCACAGCGAATCCCCTCTCTCCTGATCGCGCTTCTCGCGCCAAACCCGTAGGCGCTCAGCGTCTTTCGCGCGCCTGTCCATCACGGCCTGCTTGGTGGGCTGGTATGCGGCCCAGTCGTGGAACAACCACCCGCCAGGGGCCTCGACCCATAGGCCGGACTCCACTAGGCGCTTCGCCTCGGCCCTCGTGCCACTGAGCAGGGGCAGGGCAGCGGCTGGAATGAACCCGTCGAGGAGCTGCCCGGCTGACCACGCGCCCGCTGTCACCCACAGGGCGCGAGCACCCTTGGGCAGGTCGATCCACTTGGGGTGCGAGTAGAGGTGGTCGTCCACCTTGAACCACGCCATCAGTTGCCGCCCCCGTTGGCGATCTCCAGCAGGACGTCGGCGTGGCAGGGCTGGTCGAGCGGGCACCAGCAGGCGAGATCCTTACCCCGCAGGGCGTCACGGACATCGCTCATGTCACGCTCGCGGGCGAGGCGGTCGCCGTAGTAGAGGCCGGCGAACAGGTCGACGGCATCACGGGCAGCGAACCGCTTCGACCAGGGGTCTGAGCAGAAGCTCGCGTGCCGGGATGGTTCTAGCAGGTAGGTGACGCCGTTCTCATCCTCGACGTCCCAGCATCCGCACGAGCGCGGGAGAACTTGGAAGGGGTTGCCCCACTTGCTCGGGCGGCCGACATAGACGGCGCCCTCGGGCATTTTCCAGCCCTTCGACCTCTTGCGTTGGATGCGCTTGGGGGTACGATCGTTCACGTTCGACTCCAATCCAGTCGGGCCACGCCCCCGGTCGACGGCAATCGATGCGGGGGTTTCTCGCGTGTGTGCGAGTAGCGCCAGTCTACCCGATGCGACCCCCGTTTGCGCGTCGGAAACCGTTGCCGCGGTGGGGTTTTCGCCGCTCCACGGGCAGTCGGGGCAGTCGCGTCGGAAGGGGCAGCCGACGCATGGGCGGGCGGTCATTCGTCGGCCTCTGTCAGCCACGATTCCCACTCGTCGCGGGCGACTGGCTGGCAGACCTCGCCACTGCCTCCGTTGTCCTGAACCACGTAGGCCCGCCCGTTGATCGTGAGCGTGAAGTCGATGCCGGACTCGTCGGAAGGCTCCGCAGCAGTGACCACCCACGCGCCCGGCGCGGGGTCGAAGTCGTCGACCATGGCGTCCGCGTCTGCGAGGAACCACCCCACCTGTTCGTCTGTTGGGTCGGCGTTCTCATGGGTCGCCGCCGCCAGTGCCCGACTCAGGTCGAACACGCGGTCTTCATGCCGGTGGTCGAAGCAGTCTTCGCCGGGGTAGGCGGCTGCGATGAACCGGCAAGGCTCGGGCGTGGTCATGCGCCCTCCCCGTCGAGCTCGAACAGGCCCAGGTCGGCCCCGGTTTGACGGATCGCCTCGACGGGGTTCCGCTGCCGGTGGATGCGCTGCGTGATGAGTGGCAGGTACTCCTCACCCTTCTCGATGGCGATGC
>JAKPQA010000033.1 GCA_029547025.1 Armatimonadota bacterium | reverse complement strand
TCGTTCTGGTTCCCCTCTCCCGTTCCGGCCTCGACCTGACGAGTGACGATACCGCCGTCGATGGACACGCGCGCCTGCGCCCCGACCGCCCATCGGTTCACCGCGCGCCCATCGCCCTCAAGCCGGACCTTCAGCCAGTGTCCGCCGGTGCCCTGGTTCACGAAGAGCTTTCCGCCGCCCACCAGGTCGAGGTCTCCGTCGTTGTCGAAGTCGGCCCACGCCGCCTGGCTCGTCGGCGGGAGGCCTCCTAACCCCGCTGCCGCCGTGGCGTCGGCGAACGCGAAGCCCCGGTCGTTCCGGTACAGCACGGGGTGATTGGGCCGCCCGAACGATGCCGTGCCGTAGACCGTGGTGAAGAACAGGTCGAGGTCGCCGTCGTTGTCGTAGTCCCCTGCCGCCGGCGTGGCATACGACTCCTGGTAGAACACGCCGCACGGGCCCATGTCTTCGAACGAATGGCTGGCATCGGGGCCCAGGTTCCGCAGGAAGCGCGACTTGGGCTGGTCGCCCCGGTCGTCGACATGGGCGAAGTTGCCCGCGAACAGGTCGAAGTGCCCGTCGTTGTCGAAGTCGCCCCAGGCGGCGCCGATCGAGTGGCCGCCGTCGAACCCCTCCGAGGTCGCCACTGCGTTGTAGCCCGCTGCTTCGTCGGTGAAGTGCCCCGTGCCGTCGTTTAGCCATAGCACGTTCGGCTGCAGCCGGTAGTTCGATGCGTAGATGTCCGCGTCGCCGTCCTCGTCGAAGTCGCAAGCGGTGATTCCGCGGGCGCGGTAGCGCTCATCAGTCCAGGCCACCACGAAGAGGCCGTCGCCTGTGTTCCGCAGGGCGATGCTGGGATAGGTGACCCCGGCGTCCCAGTCCTCGTACCCGCCGATGTACAGGTCGACGGACCCATCGTTGTCGAAGTCGGTCCAGCAGGCGCCTCTCGATACGCACCGAGGCAGTTGGGGGAGCGGCGCTTCGGCAAAGCCCTTGCCGCCGTCGTTGTGGTACAGACGCAACGATGACCACGAGAACAGGTCGGCATAGCCGTCGTTGTCGTAGTCGGCCGAAACCACCGTGCCCACGTCCGCCAGCCGTGCGAATCGCTTGCCGTCGTCGTTCCGCCAGACGGCTCCGCCGGCACACAGGTCCACCCAACCGTCGTTGTCGATATCGACCCAGCAGGCGGCGTTCGTGTCGATCGCCAGCCCGAGCTCGGCCGTACGGTCGACGAAAGTCGCCACGCCGCACAGACCGCGGGTGGTCACCAGAGCCGTCACACAACACCACGCTGCCAAGCTCGCTCGCACGCGCATCCAGCTCTTGCCCTCCGCGATTCCGCACCCGCTCTTGGCTCCGGGCGCGGTGGCACCGCCATGCACTCTCGACTCCGCGTCCGAGCGTTTCGACACTCGAGGGATCGCGCCCTCGCGCCATTGGTCTGATAGCATAGGGGTCGACTCAACCCCGTGTGTCCGTCGACTTCGGCGAGCAGGCGCCGGCTGCCGTGGGCCATCAACGATGAGCGGGTCACGGCGGTAGCGGCTCATGGACTGCCCGCCGGCCCGGTTTGGCCGTTGTGGGGCCCGGGGAGCCCGGATCCTCCGAGCGGAGCCGAAGGGATACCGTGGCCTCTCGGCGGACTTGGGGTAGGTGACCCCTGGGATTGGACGGATGGCGAGCGGAGCTGGTCAACCATGGGCATACTCCCACTCGTGTTGTCGACGCTGGTCGGTGGTTCCGATGTGGGCCCGGCATACGGTCGGGTCCAGACCGTGCTGGGCCCCGTCGAGCCGTGGCAACTCGGGCCCACGCTCACGCACGAGCATGTGCTGGTCGACTTCGTGGGTGCCGATCGGGTCTCGCCCGAGCGCTACGACGCCGATGAGGTGTTCCGCACCATGCTGCCATACCTCGCATCGCTCAAGGACGCCGGGATCGAGACGCTGGTCGAGTGCACTCCCGACTACCTGGGGCGTGACGTTGGTCTGCTGAAGCGTCTCAGCCTTGCCAGCGGCGTGAGGCTGGTGACCAACACCGGGCTCTACAAGGACCCTTATCTGCCGGCCTGGGCGCACGTGGCCTCGGCGGAGGAGCTGGCCCTTCACTGGATCGAGGAGGCCCGCTCCGGCATCGGCCCGGAGAGGATCCGGCCCGGGTTCATCAAGATCGCCGCGAACGAGGGCGAACTGGTCGATGTGCAGCGCAGGATCGTTCGCGCGGCGGCGCTGGCGTCGAAGGCCACCGGTCTCCCCATCGCGGCACACACGACTCAGGGCACCTCGGCGCTCCAGGAGTTGGATATCCTGGCCGACGTCGGCTGCCCGGCCTCGCACCTGATTGTGGTGCATTCGGATGCCGAGCCCGATGAGGCCCTGAGGTTCCGCGTGGCCTCTCGGGGCGCGTGGCTCTCCTACGACGGGATCCGCAAGGAGAACGCCGGCGAGCGAGTCGAGCAGGTTCGTCGGGCCTTCGCGCGCTACCCGGACCAGCTTCTCATCAGCCAGGACGCCGGCTGGTACAACGTCGGCCAGCCCGGGGGGGGCGACATCGTGCCGTGGGACTGGTTGCCCCGCGCCTTCGTGCCGATGCTTCGCGACGCGGGTCTATCCGAGGCCGACGTGCGACGCTTGCTCGTCGTGAACCCCGCCCGGGCATTCGCGATACGCCGCCCTGTTGCCCGTCCGTAGCGGCCGCTACTCCGCCGGCTCGTAACGCATGACCAGGCTTGCGCCGCGGGCCAGACGGATCTCCATGTCCGACGAGAGCTCGGCCCCGGTCAGCGTCTGTGTGGTCTCCTGCCCATCCTCGCCGCACGAGGCCACCGTGTACCGTGTTTCCGGATCGAGGGCCCGCAGGCTCAGCGCGATGATGGGGTACGGGCATTCGGCCCGGCGGAAAGCCAGCACGATGCCCGCGTTGAGGTCCGGCCGGTGCATCTGCCACGCCATCCAGTGCTCGGGTGTGTTCGTGATCGCCGTCAATGGGTACAGGTCCCCGTACCAGAAGGGCGCGTTCCGGCGAACCTCGGCCAGGGTCCGCTGAGCCAGGGCTTCGTCGAAGGTCGGCGCCATGTACTCGGGCTGGAAGGCCATGCCCATGGTGGCAGAGCTCCGCACCGTGTAGGCTCGCGAATCCCACGCGCACGCAGTGTGTAGGGGCACATAGAGGCTGATACCGCAGGCCTGGGCCTGGTCCCAATCGGCGTGGCCGGGCGAGCAGCTTGTGTCGCTGCGCCACAGGGGCACCGAGCGAGAGATGGTCTCGAGGTCGATGCGTCGTCCGCCGCTCGCGCAGTTGTCGATCATCAGGCCAGGATGCCGGCGCAGAAGCTCATCCCACATGGCGTAGTGATTCTCGACGTAACGGATCTCCGTCATGCCCTCCCGGTCTGGCGTGTCGTTTGCACGCCAATAGCCCAGCGGGTCAATGTTGAAGTCGTTGCGGTAGACGTCGATGCCGTACTCGCGGACCCGACTGGAGAGCAGTTCGAGGAGCCACTGCTGGGCCTCGGGCAGGTCCAGCCGGAACAGACCGCCGTCCCGGCCGCCAAACACGAACTCGGGGTGCTCGGTGGCGATCTGGGTTCCCGGAGCCACCCGCTCGGGCTCGAACCACAGAACGAAGCGCAGGCCATTGGCGTGGCATGCATCGCCGACAGGCCTCAGACCGTTCGGAAACTCGACCGGCTTGGCCGACCAGTTCCCGACACCGTTGGGGAAGCCGCCGGGGAACCAGGCCGCGTCGAGCCAGGCGCTGTCGCAGCCCAGCCTCGCGGCGGTCTTGACGTAGTCGAGCTGGCCGGCTTCCGTGGCCCAATCGGCCCGGGTCCAGCTGTAGCGGTCGAAGCACTGAAGTGCCACCGGCGGGTTGAGCACGTGACCGTTTGCTCGGGGGGCGTAGCTGAACATCAGCAAGCGCCGGAACCGTATGTGGGCGGCCATGCGGTCGCCCTTCCAGGGCATGACCAGCACCCGCGGGGTGCGGATACGCTCACCGGGATGGAGCAGCAGATGAGTCCGCTCCATGCCGGCCGCGAGCCGGGTGGGCCCATTCGCGGCGCGCTCGAAAGTGGCGGCCCACTGGCCGGACCAGCCCACGGCGACGATGGCGCCGCCACGGTCATACTGCACGTTGAAGAACGGGAACGCACTGATCGACGAGGGCCGCCCGCCCGTCGGGGCCATGGCGTAGGTCCGGCCCGCCTCCAGGTCCGTGCTGAAAGGCAGGAAGGAGAGCTCGCCGCACGAGTCGCCTCGGAGCTGGTGGATCTGCGTGGGCCGCTTGCCGTAGCCAGTGCGCAGGCTCACATCGAGGGCCTGGATGCCCTCGATGATGGGCGTATCGGCATCGCCTTGGTTCTCGAAGTAGAGGACCCACTCCGCCGCCGGAGTCTGCCTGAACGTCTTCACCTCGGCGGTGACGGTCAGCCCGGTCTCAGGGTCGCGCCAGCGGACCGTATGGAACACGTGATCGGCGCGCTCCTCCGAGCTAGACGTGCGCTCCCAGGCCGCCAGAAGTTCGCCCGATGGCCTGCCTCCGTAGGTGAACGAGAACGGCAGCCCAGCCTCGGCCAGAAGCAGGTCGATTTGGTTATCGTCGAGCCAGCGGCGGGTACCGTCGGCCATGATGAAGGCGGCGTCGGCCCAGTCGGCCTGGTCGTACCCTGCCCCGTCGTCGGTGGGCAGGGCGATCAGCATGAGTTCACGGCTGCCCGCCGGGAGCTCGACTCGCACAGGCACCGGTTCGCCGCCACCGCGGCACACGGGAGACCGGTAGGCCTCGGCTCCATCGACCCGCACCACGAACTCGACCGTGCCGTGCGTGCCGCCAGTATCCGCGTTGTTGTCCACACCCACAGCCGCCTCGAAGACTTCGGCACCGTGGGGAATCTCAACCGCGATCTCGCTCTGCGCGTGGGTCCCCAGGCCATGGTCGTAGGTCCGGGTACCCACACAGATTGGTGTGTCGATGCAGGACTGCCGGAAGCGCAACACACTGTGGTCCTGCCGCCGCACGCGGAGTCGGCATCGAGCGCCGCGCAGCTCGGGCGCTTGCCCGAGGAACGCACTTGAGGCCCACTCGTGCAACTCATCAACATCGGATTCGGGGGCAGTGATGGCGTCGTTGGGGGCCTCTGAAGGGATCTCCGCCGCGACGGCGACCACGGGCACCATGGCGAGCAACAGCGAGCTGTGGAGGGTCAGCATACGCGTTCTCCGTCCGTCCAAGTGATGCGCGGAGGTTCTCCTCACCCCGCGGCGAAGCCTCCCGAGGGCAGGGCCTATCCCGCTGATGCAGCCTATGGAATCGCCAAAGGGTCAGAGGGGGTACGTCACATGAGAGAACACAGCACCTCTTCGAGCAGGAGCCGGCGGTGGGTGGTCGTGGTTGGAGTGGCGGCGTTGGCAGTCGTGGCACTGATGGCGCGGCCGGTGGCTGGCCAGTTCGGTGGTTGGCAGCCCCAGGGCGGTCCAGCCGGGCCCAGTCCCGCAGGCCCCATGCCGGGCATGGTGCCCGGCATGGGGCCGATGGCTCCGGCGGCTGCCATCGCCGTGGCCGACGGGAAAGTCTATGTGGTGCTGGGCGCGACGGTCTACAAGCTCGACGCCGATTCGCTGGAGATCGAGAAGCAGCACGCGCTTGTGCGCCCGCCGCAACCAAACCAGCCGATGAATCCCCCCCCGCAGGAGTAGGGGCATGGGCGGCGGGCATGAGCCGCCGGTCCGGTGGGGGCACCCTCGGGCCTTCGCGGCGCTCAGGTGACACGGACAGTGGCGCCTGAGAGGCCCGTCCCGGTCGCTGGTGGAACGGGGTCCAGCCCTGCCGCGGCCTCAGACCAGCTCGGGCAGCTCCCACCCGGCTCGGCGGGGGCGCGAGAGCATGGCGTTGCCCTCGTCGCAGTTGGTGAACCGCTCGGCGACGGGGTCCCAGTTGAGTGTCTCGCCGACGCGGCCCACGTCGCGGGCAATGTTCACCAGCAGGCACAGTGTGGTCGAGCGCTGTCCGATCTCGATGTCGGCCGTGCACGTCTCTCTCGTCTTCACACACCGTACCCAGTCCTCGACATGGTACTGGGTCTCATCCTTCTGGTTCGGCCCGGGGTTATCGGGTGACTGAACGATCTCCTCGGGTGTGCTCGCCAGGTGGTTGCGTTCGATCTCGATGGTGCCCTCGTCGCACATGAAGGTGGCGCCCAGGCCGATGAGTCCGGTGCCCCGCCGGTCGGCGTGCAGCAGGACATCGGTCCCGTTAGCATAGGTCATGCGGACCCGGGCGCGCGGACCGACCGCACCTGAGTTGTCGCCCACCTTTCCCCATCCGCGGACTGCGACGGGCTCTTCGAGGACGACCTGGACGGGGCCCGTGTCGTCGGTGCCCAGGGCGCGCTGAATCTGGTCGTAGGCATGGGTGCCCCAGCCGGAAACGCCAAACGATATCCCGCCGGCATCGTAGTCCCACCAGCGCGCCCAGCCTCGGTGCAAGTCGGGGTGATAGGGCCGGAACGGCGCCTGGTTGGTCCACGTATCCCACCAGGTGTCGCTTCCTCCCTCTGGCATGGGTTGCTCAGGCTGGTCCTTCCACCGCTCGGGGCCCAGGAAGTTGGGTGCGAGCACCGAACGCACCCGTCCGAGGGCGCCGCTCTTCACCAGGTCACTCGCCCAGTTGTTGATGGGCATCGAACGCTGCTGGGTGCCGACCTGGGTCACCCGGCCGTACCGCCGGGCGGCGTTGACCATGTAGCGACCTTCGGCCACGGTGAGGCACATGGGCTTCTCGATGTAGACATCCACCCCCGCCTGCATGGCGAGGATGGTGGCCCATGCCCGAGCGTGCGTGGTCGTCTCGATCATCACGCCGTCGAGCCTTTCCGCCTCGCACATGCGGCGGATGTCGTCATAGGCACTCCAGGTCTGGCCTTGCGCCATATCGTTGATGAAACTGTCGCACGCGGGCTTGAAGCAGTCACACACGGCAACGATGCGCACCTCGGGCACCAGGGCACACGTCGCTGCCATGGCTCGAGCGCGGCCTCCAAGGCCAACAATCCCGATATCGACCCGATCGTTGGCTCCCGGTTGGCCATCCTGACCCAGTGCACGAGACGTGATGATGTAGGGAAGCGCAACGGCGGCGCTGGCTGCCTGGAGCGCTTCGCGTCGAGTCCAGCGATGCTTCATGTGGTCCACACTCCTCACCGATCTCGCGACGGCCCAGCTGCTTACGAGTCTGCCTGGATGAGCTCCTCGAGCTTGGGCTTCACCAAGCCCACGATCCCCTCGGCGTCTTCGGCCGAGTTGCTCTCGACGCGCAACACGATCTGTGGCGCGGTGTTGGCCGCACGTGCGAGGGCCCAGCCGTTGCTGATCCACGCTTTGACGCCATCGGTGAAGTCCGTGCGTTTCACGGACTCATGAGACGCGAGCCAGCGGCCCAGCTCCTCCACCACCTGGAACTTCGTTGCGTCGGGGGCCGGCAGGCGGATCTGCGGAGTCTGAACGCGGACCGGCAGCATGGGGTCATCGACGATGGATGACATGGACTGGCGCGTGTTGGCCAGGTAGCTGGCGATCCGGCACGCGGCAAATGTGCCGTCATCGAAATCGAAGAACGGCTCGTTGAAGAACAGGTGGCCCGAGACCTCGATGCCGAGCAGATACTGGGGCCCCTCCGACAGTTTGACCAGGAGATTCGGATAGCCACACTTCGCCGGGACGGCCTCGCCGCCGTGCATCTCGATGTCGGCGGTCAAGCTCTCGGTGCAGGTGACGTCGATGACGATCCGGCCGGGCTTTTGGGCGAGCGCCTCGCGCACGAGGGCTCGGGCGAAGGTGTCGGCCTGGATGAATCGCCCCTCATCGTCGACGACGCCCAGGCGGTCGCCATCGCCATCGAGGCCGAACCCGATGGCCGCACCGGTCTCCCTGACCTTCGCCTGAAGGTCCACCATATTCGCCGGCACCGACGGGTCGGGGTGATGGTTCGGAAAGGTGCCGTCGGGGTCGCAGAAGATCTCGATGACCTCGCAGCCCAGGGCTCGGAGGAGGTCGGGGGTGGTCTGCGACCCGCTACCATTCCCCCCATCCACGACCACCCGGAGCCCCCTGCACGGCCTGAGACGTTCGACGATGGCATCGATGTAGGCCGGGATGGTGCTTGCCTCGGCTCGGAGGCCTTTGCCCGTCCTGAAACGGCCACTCTTGGCGATGGCGAGAACGTCCTGCAGGTCGGCCCCGCAGATGGGGCGTTGGGGAGCGCGCTTGAGCTTCAACCCGTTGTCATGCGATGGGTTGTGGCTAGCGGTCACCATGGCAACGCCCGTCTTGCGGAGGTAGTGGTATGAGAAGTTGACCACGGGTGTGGGCGCGGCGCCGACGTCGACGGCATCGGCACCCGTCGATAGAATGCCGGCGATGAGCGCCTCCGACAGCTCCTCGGAACTGGGCCGCAGGTCGCGGCCGACTATGACATCGGGCTTGGCCCCCGACTGGTCCCAGAGGTAGGTCGCGTAGGCCTTGCCCACGAGCTCAACGAGCTCCGGCGTGACTTCCGGCCCCACGCGGCCGCGCATATCATAGCCTCGGAAGATGTGCTCAGGGATCTGCACCGGTAGCCTCCTCACGTAATCGCCCCTGGTGACTCAACCCACAGGCAGGGCCGCAGCGCGCCACGCACGTCTGTCAACCGTGGGCACCGCCCCCTACCTCAGCCGCTCGAGGGCCTCGATCACCTCGAGCTTGGTGGCGTCTGGGTTATAGCCGTCCGGTGGTGTGGTCTGGTTCAGCTGCATGCCGTCCGTCAGCCGCGTCAACAGCTCCGTGGCCTCGCGCTCGGTTTGGCCGGCGGCGGACCGCCGCTCGATCGCGTGTGCCAGCGTCTGATACAGGTAGAAGTCCTCCGCGCCCTCGCGGCATCGCTCGAAGTGGATGGTCGGGTAGATGCCCCGGGAGCCATAGCAGATCATCGCCGTGTCGGGCTCGCGGCCATCGAGGTCGAAGAACTGATAGCCGTGCAGCACGTTGAGGTGCCACTGCCACCGGGCTCGCACGCCCTTGGTGAACTCGTTCCACTGGTACAGCCCAAAGCTGTAGCGCGTCTGGCCCTGGTTGTAGATGTGGACCTCCTTGCCCAGCGCCCGTGCCTCGGCGATCACGGTCTCGTCGTGTACGTTGAGGCTGCTGATGTCGAGCGCCTCGAAGAACCGCTGGTGCCAGGTCTTCAGGTCCTCCCCGTCTGTGGGCCGGTCGCGAAAGTCCACGCTGTAGGAGCCGCTGGAGCGAACGGTCTTGGGGAACTGCGCCGTTACCTGCGCCATGAGCTTCATGAAGTCGAGCTCGCGCTCGGCAACGTCGCGGACGCGCGTCTCATCACACATGGCGTAGTAGATGGTGGGCCAACCCGCCTGGCGTGCGTGCCGATCGACGGCGTCCCAGGCCCGCATGAAGGCGGTCTCATAGTCGAGCCCGCTCTCCTGAGTCACCCTCGCCGCCGCCTCACCCCTCTGATAGCCGTCGTGCAGGCCGAGGAATCGCAGGCCGCCATAGCCGTTGATGGGCCGGTCGAACCCATAGCGTCTGCAGAGCTCGAAGAACGCGTCGACGCCATCGAAGTCGATCTGGGGCTGCCCGCCCACCCATCCGGTGAGTCGCCAGTTGGGTCCGCCGGAGAGGCTGTTCATGCCATGATCGCGCAGCAGAGCCAGCGTCTGCTCCAGCGCCTCGGGTCCGGCGCCGGGGGGCAGCAGGCCTTCGGGCGGCTCCAGGCCGAAGAAGCCCATCTGGAAGTCGGTAGTGCGGTCCAGCAGCTCATCGTGGACCGTCAGGGACAGAGGCACCGAAAGGAGCTCACGGCCTCCCGGCGTGCGAAGCCTCAGCCGGAACCGGTACTCGCCTGGAGCGGCGTCCTCGGGCACGTGGACGGTGACGACGACCTCACGCGTGATGCCGGCAGGGAGGTCGATCGCGTCCTGAGGCCTCAGCGTGTGCGGCACGACGTGGTAAGCCATGCTGCCGAAGTCCCGGCTGGTGTTGTACCAGACCACACTGGCGGTGGCGGGTAACGCCGGGCCATCGGGTTCGATGGAGAGTGCGCACCGGCCCAGGTCCTGCTGGGGCCGGAGGGCCAGGCAGAACGGCTCAAACTCGCCACGCATGGCATGGCGCTGCAGCTTCAAGTCGCCGGGGCCGACGGGCGCCTCCGGCACCGCCGAGGGCGACAGGTCGTCATCCAGCGAAACCGGCCAAGCGACCAGGCCGAGCGGTACCCACTCGCGCGGTGCGTCAAACGCTGGGCCGGGCGCGTCGAGACACACGGCCTTGGCGCGGAACTCGTTCTCGACGGCCTTCCACTGGCCATCAACCCACTCTCTGGCCGCCGCGTCGGCTGAAGGGTACAGTGCCAGGGCCGAGAGCTTGGCGCCCCATGGCGCGTCCGAAGCGAACCCCAGCGTGATGCCATCGGCGCCCGCAGCCACAGTGAAGCGTACGGGTCGGGTGATCTCCTCAGCCATGTAGGTCGTCCACAGGTCGCGCCCGAGTGGCTCGACGTCCTCAAACCGGAACAGAGCCGTACTACGACCATGGGGCCGTCGCTCCGACCATGCCAGCTCGCCGTCTGCCGAGATCGAGCGCTCGGAGCAGCGCGCTTGCTCGCCGCCCCAGTAGCCGCAGTTCTCGAAGATCACGAGGGCCTCGTATTGGCCCGGCGGCACGTCGACATGGAACCGATACCCGCCGGCCTCGCAGAAGTCCTGGGTCAGCATGGTGCCGAAGGTGGTGTCGCGATCGGCCCCGTCCCACGGAGCGCCACCTTGCGGGCCCCAACCATAGCCTTGTTCGGCCGTGTAGGCGGTCTCGTGGGAAACTGGCGTCCATCCGAGCATCACCGGCTGGCTCGGAGGTCCGAAGTCGAACGCCTGAACGCTCGCGGGCCGGCTAGCCTTCACGAAGCGGATGTGGTCGATGACGATGCGGCCGGTCTGGCCCCTACTGCCGAAGTTCAGATCGAGCCGGACGATGCGGGCCGGGTCGATGTCCGTTTTGATGTCGTTGTTGCGGCTACCGGCCTCACCCCGGTAGAGCCCGCGGACGGGGATGACCCACTGGCCGCGTCCGGGCGCGAAAGTGACATTGCCGTTGTGCCGGTTCCAGTAGGACCCTCCCGAGTCGCGCCACGCCTCATCGGCCACCAACTCGTACCCGCTGATGGGCCCGTCGTTCGGGTTGAGTACGTCGATGACCAGGGCATCATAGGGCGACCAATCGCGGACCACTCGGTTCCAGTACATGCTGACAGCCGCCCACTCGCCGTTGGGATCGAAGGTCATCTCGAGGGCGTGGTGGCCGTGTGTGACCCCCTCTTGGACGAGACGTGTGCCGGCACAGGTGATCTGCCAGCTCGCAAGCTCGTCCTCGGACTCGAAGCTGTTGACGGTGAATACCTCCTGCGCTCCTCCGAGCCCTGGGGTCAGCAGGACGATCCAGGGAGCGGCGATCAGCCAGGCGGAACGGAGCAACGGGGCGACCCGCGGTTGGCGCGACATGGTCCGCCTCCTGCACTGTGACGTGAGGGCTCTGGGGCCCGCATCCGCCGAACGGGGGCGTGTTCGCTCGACCGAGGGTCTGGGACCTGCCTCAGCGCTGAAGGCGCCGCGCGGCGGACCGCCGAAGCTGAGGGTCTACATCGACCCGTGACCAGGGCACCCGACGGAGGGCGTTGATGGACCCAGCCTCGACCGTGGCCGCTGCAGCCCCCGAGCGCACCTGGCGCCGACAGATGGCGGCGAGGTCGCCCGTGGCACGGGCGCTCGGGCGGTTCGCCAGGTCACCCATTCTCCGCTACCTGGGTCCCGGTTTCATCGTGACCGTGGGGTTCATCGACCCCGGCAACTGGGCCACGAACATCGCCGGGGGGTCCGAGTTCGGCTACACACTGCTCTGGGTCATCACGCTCAGCACCGCAATGCTGATCCTGCTCCAGAGCATGTCGGCCCGCCTCGGCGTGGTCACCGGGCACTCGCTGGCGGCGAACATCCGCAGCCGCGCGCCGCGCTGGGTCTCTCATTCCCTTGGCGCGACTGTGATCGTGGCCTGCGCCGCCACGGACGTGGCCGAGTACCTGGGGGCCGCTCTGGGTTTCCACTTGCTCTTTGGCCTCCCGCTCTGGCTCGGGGCCATTGTCACCGTGGCTATCGTGGTGACGGCGATCCTCGGGCAGAGGTATCACTCGCTGGAGCGTATGATCCTCGTCTTCCTGGCCGTCATCGCTGGCTGCTACCTCATCGAGCTCTGGATCGTGAAGCCCAACTGGGGCACGCTGGCGCCGTGTGTGGTCACGCCACGCATCGACTCCAGGAGCATTCTGGTTGCCATGGGAATGCTCGGCGCCGTAGTGATGCCCCACAACGTGTTCCTCCACTCCAACGTGATCCAGAGCCGCGAGTGGGGCGACGACGATGCCTCGAAGCGCCGGCTGATTCGGTTCGAGCTCGTGGACACCATCGTAGCCATGGGAATGGGCTGGGTCGTCAACTCCTCCATGATCATCGTGGCCGCGGCCGTGTTCTTCCAGCATGGGACCGTGGTGCGGAGTATCGAGGAGGCCAGCCGGACCCTCCAGCCGCTTGCGGGCCCTCTGGCTCAGGTGCTCTTTGGCGTCGCCCTCCTGTTCGCGGGCGTGGGCTCGTCCATCACGTCGTCGCTAGCCGAAGCCAACGTCGTGTGTGGGTTCCTGGGGAAACCGGAGGACACCCACAGCCGCTTCTACCGCCTCGGCCTGGTGGTTACGTCGGTTCCGGCCATGGTAGTGATTGCCGCCGGGTTCGATAGCTACAAGACGCTAATCCTCAGTCAGGTCGCGCTGAGCCTGCAGTTGCCGTTCACCATCATTCCGCTTCTGATCCTGGCGCGAAGCCGCAAGGTAATGGGCAGCTTCCGGAGCGGCCCGGGGGAGTTCCTCCTGGCCGTCATCGTCGCTGGAGCCGTGATGGTGCTCAACGCCCTGCTGCTCTACCAGACATTCGGGGGCACGTTCGACTTCGGCTAGCGGCCGGACTGCCCGCTCCCGGGAGAGGGAGGTGCGCCATGTTCCAGAGGATCCTGGTACCGATGGACGTATCACCGGTCGACCAGACCGTGCTCCCGCACGTGCGAGCCCTGGCCGGCGCCTTCGGCAGCGAGATCATCCTGCTTCGAGTGGCCCACTACCATACCCGAGATGCGAGAGAACACGAGGTGACCGAGGCCCAGGGGTACCTGCAGACCATCGCCGACGCGCTGGCGAGTGACGGCTTCAGGGTCAGGCACCTTGTCGAGCACGGCGAGCCGGTCGACGCCATTATTGGCACGGCCGAGCGCGAGGGCGCGGACCTCATTGCCATGGCCGGCCATGGTCACCGGCATATGGTTGGATGGTTCCTCGGGAGCACCATCGAGGACGTCCGCCACCGCTGCTGCGTGCCCCTGCTGCTCGTGCGGGGGACCGAACCCTCGTCGGGGCGACTGTCGACTCCTACGCCTGGGGCCACGCCGACTTGAGCTCGTACACCCGCAACGACCGAGCCGTTGCCCGACCGGTGGCCGAAAGGCCCAGGCTCTGATCCATCGCATCGGGCAGGAAGCACGATGAGAGCACCACACGGCCGCTGTTGGCGAAGACCTCGATCGACGTTCTGTCCACCAGAATCTGGAGCCGCAGGCGGCCGTCCTCGAGCGCGACGGGCGCCTCCTTGCCCAGCGCCACGATGGTTCCCTTGGCGGCTGAGTAGGTCACTGTCTGACCGCGGATGGTGAACGTCACCTCGGCGTCCGGTCCGGGCTCCAGATCGGCCTGGATCTCGAACAGGTCACCCTTAAGAGTCGCCAGAGGATCGCCGTCTGTCGCCAGATCCGTGTCGTGCCATTCATGCACTCTGCCCCGGAGTAGTTCCAGTTCGCGGACGGGCTCGCGGAACAGGCGGATGCCCTGGGGCGTGGTACGAAGTGTGAGTTCGCACGGGAAACTCATCTGCTGGTTAAAGGGCATCCCGGGGTACTGCCCTCCCGCCATCCAGGCGATCTGGATGCGTCGGCCGTCGGCCTCCGGGATGCCGCTCCAGGTCTGAGCGGCGTAAGTGTTGGCGCCAAAGTCGGCCTGCAGGATCTCCGTCTCGGGGTGGAAGGTCGTCCCATCGAAGCTGCCCAGCATGTAGCGTGAGTTGGCGCCCCAGAACAGCCACTTCGTCCGGGCTGCATCGCCATCGACGGGCATCTCGAAGAAGTCGGGGCACTCGCTCGAGCCCGGCATTGAGATGTCGCTCAGCTTCGTCCACTGCTTCAGGTCGGGCGATCCGAAGAGGGCGTAGTCGCTCTCGGTCAGGTAGAGCGCCATGACCCACTTGCGGGTGGGCTCATGCCAGATGACCTTCGGATCACGATTGCCTTCGGTCAGGTTACCCAGCACCGGGTTCGCGGCATACTTGGTCCACGTTCGGCCCCTGTCGGTGCTGTAGGCGATGCTCTGTGTGAAGGGCGTCCCCGCCGACGTGTAGATGGCCACCATGGCGTGCTGTCCGGGCTTGGCGAAACCGGCCGTGTTCCCCCAGTCGATGACGGCGGAGCCCGAGAAGATGGTGCCGAGCTCATCGGGGTAGATCGCGTGATCGAGCTGCGTCCAGTGCACCAAGTCCGGGCTGACCGCGTGCCCCCAGGTCATGTTGCCCCAGTCGATGCCCGACGGGTTGTGCTGGAAGAACAGGTGGTACTCCCCGTCGAGGAACACGCACCCGTTGGGGTCGTTATGCCAGTTCCGCTGTGCCGTGAAGTGGAACTGCGGCCGATAGGTCTCCTTGTAGAGCTGGTCGGTCACTTTCCGGAACCCCCTTGGCTTGTCGCTGAGCCTGACGGTGTCAGCAATGGAGATGCGGTGACCGGGTCGGGACGGCTCGGCGACCGAGACTCGCACCGTCTTCCCGCGGAGTCCGGCCACGCTCAGGCTCACCCAGTAGGCGGCGGCGGCCGACGAGCCCCCCTGGTAGCCGACCACGCGGCCTTCGTCCGACCATACGGTCACCAGGGAGGTCGGGCCCGCGCCGGCCGGCATGCGGAAGCAGACATAGCGCCGGTCGACCCTGAGCTCGACTGAGGACTCGACCACGCCGACTGGGCGTGAGGTCTGCACGATCTCGTCGACGTTGATATGACCCCAGCCGCTCGAGCTGGCGTCCACGATCTGAACGCGGGCACGCCGCCCCCGCAGGTCGCGCACATCCCAGGTGTACCCGTCGAGGCGTTCGGTACCTCCGGCGCGATCGTTGGGCCCGGTGGCGCTGCGGACGACGCGGCCCCCGACGACCAAGTTGACGCACGTCTCGCCCGGGTGCTGCCCGCCACCGACGAGAAACGCGATATACGGGCGCTCTATGTTGAACTCCGGGCTGGTGAGGGTTCCCTGCGTGCGGTCCCCGCCCGTGTAGGAGTTCACCAGGCCCCGGCCCTCGAAGCCCGAGACCTCCATCTGGTTCGGCAACGTTCCTCGCGCCGGGCCGGTCCCGAACGCCTCGCCCGTGACCTCCCAGTCGCCGTAGGTGTCACCCTCGAAGTCAGCAACCAGTATGTCGCCTTCAGCCGCGACTAGCGGGCCGCAGGCCAGGGCGGCGACGGCGAGTGCTGCTGTCCACAGACTCACCCTCACCTGAGCACCTCCTCCTGGCAGCGCAAAGGGCTCCTGACCCGAATGGCCCGCACTTAGGGTCGGCACCCGCGCACACCCAACCGTAGGCGAGGCTTCAGCCTCGCGCGAAGTGGCTCTACAGGCCATTGTGAGCCGAGGCTAAAGCCCCGGCTACAGAGGTGATGCGACATACGCCTCTGGCATTGGGCCTAAGTGCGGACCATTCGTGACAGTCACCCATTTCTGAACTTCTAGAAATGGGTGACTGTCACCGGTTTTCGTGGCTCTCCGCTCGCCAGACGCGGCCGTGTCCTTGGAAGCGTAGCATCTGCGAAGCGAAGGATCTCGGCTCGAACCAGCCGAGCGTCGAAGGCGCTAGCCTGTGCCGGCGTTTGGAGGCCGCTGCCGGCCGAGATCCTTCGTCGCTGATGCTCCTCAGGATGACACCCTGGCCTGTCGTGTTGCTCAGCATTCCGGGCTACCTAGGGGCTCCGTCTGCGCTAAGTCCGAACCATCCGCTCCTGACCCTTCTTCCAACCCTACCTCCCCGCCGCCTGGTCACGATAGGGGTAGTACCTCTCGCCTCGCAGCATCGCCTGGCGTGTCCGCGCGGCCGTCTCCTGTCGCTCGGCATACTTGGCCTGCCGGTCGGCCTCGATCCCGGCCAAGACGAACGTGGGTCGATCGCCCCGGTCCGTCTCCGCCAGCCGCTTCGCGCCCGCCTCGATCAGGGCAAGTGCCTCGGCATAGGCTTCCGCGTCCTTGTCCCCCATGGCTGCGAGAACCGGGCTCATGTCGGGCCGATCGAAGCTGACGAGGATCTCCTCCTCCTGGTCACCGACGTGGTCGAGGAAGTTGATGCCCGTCAGCGCCCCCAGGCGCGTCAGCTCGTCGTTGCTCAAAGGCGACCGGCCAAAGGCTCCCCGCGGGTAGCCGGTGGCATAGGTTGGATAGTAGGGCGCATTCAGATCGATCCAGGTGACCAGACGGTCGAAGCTCTCGGCGTCGAGCGAGACTCCGTGGTGCCCCGCCAGCAGCACCTGCACCAGCCTGCTCGCATGGGAGCCCCAGGTCAGCGGCTCTTGCACTTCCGCCGGCCCGGCGCCGACCACGTGAACGTAGCCCTTCCGCCAGATCTCGTTGTAGGACCGGTTGAAGGCAAGCCCGCGGTCGCCCGCCAGGCACAGCTTCTGCCCGGCCGGCTGGTCCATGTCGTGGCATGAGACACAGTAGCGATCGAACACCGGCTGCACTTCCGTGATGTAGCTGAACTCACGCGGTGTGCCGTGCCACGGTTCGAGTTTGGAGGGTGCCCGATGGAAGGCCGTGCGAGGGCGCATCGATGGCACCGTGGCACCACGGTCCTCGTGGCAGCCGATGCAACCTGTTGCCTCGCCGGGGCGGAAAGTCGTGCCGCTACGCATCGACTGCACCATCATCCCGCGCTCGTCGAGTAGCTGAAAGTAGACGAAACGGTCGGCAGGTACCTCGAAGTAGGCGGACCCATCTTCATCGACAGGCACCGTTCCGAGGATGCGCTTGTTGTTGAAGTCATGCCAGTTCATGGCCGGCGCCTCTTGGCCCTGGCCGAGCCATGCGTCCTGCGTCCAGAACCGCTTCTCGGGTGACTCCACCACGCGCAGCCAGCGCACCGTGCCCCGATGGACGGCATCCATGCCCGTCCCCCGATAGACGTCGTCGACGTAGGCATAGCCCATGGCCCCGCGGAGGTCGATTCGGTCAGGCACCACGGGTGGGCGCTCTCGGGGCGAGAGCGGCATCGGGTCGAAGCACCCCTGGCCCTCGACGTGCAGGAGCACCTCGTTGCCGAACACGTCGACCAGATAGAGCCCCATCCGCTCGCCCTCGCCCGTCATGCGTGAGCAGAGGAAGTAGCGCTCGCTGAGCGGATACGGGTCCTCATACTTGGGGTTCACGGCGGTGAACCGGTCGAAGTCGCCCTGCATCACCAGTTCGATGGCCGACGGCGGCCACGTACGCACCACCGGGGCGCGGCCGTCCATCCCGAGGCGCCGGTCCACGATGGCCAGTGCACCCCACGGCCGATCGTGGCATGAGGAGAACGTCGCCACGACTCGCTGCGTCCCCGGAATGACGCGCCCCTCGAGCACGGCGCCGGGCGATGGCGTGTTGTTGCCCCAGTACAGCACATGCTCGGTGCCATCGGGGTTGCACACCCACAGCCCCTGAGCGTCGCCGAAGTTGCGGTCCACATACTCCCATCGGTCATACAGGATACGGCCGTCCGGCGTGAGACTGCCGTGGCCCTCGAACAGCGTGCTCTTCCCGATCTGCTCGATGCTCGCCCCGTCGGGTTCCATCCGAAACAGGTTGGCCATGACGTGGCGGTTGCACATGCAGTACTTGGGCTCGCGCGTCGAGCTGAACGCGATGCGTCCGTCAGGCAGATAGAGTGGGTCGAGATCCGACAGCCCGCGCCCGAACGTGAGTTGCGCCAGCCTCGATCCGTCCATCCCCACCTCATAGATGTGGTAGTCGTCGGCCGCGTTTTGGCGCATTGAGAACACGATTCGAGCGCCGTCGAAGCGCACGTCCGGGTCACGCACGATGCCTTGGGGAGCCTCGACCAGTGTCCGCGTCTCGCCCGTGCGCAGATCGATAGTCCTCAGCGCTCCGCCGCCGCGGAAACTGGCCGTGTTGATCTCACCCGTCTGGAACAGGGTCTCGGTGTTGTGGTGGTCGGGTAGATACTGGGCTCGGGTCACGAACAGTAACGGCGCTTCGCTCACGAGTGGGTTCGCGATCAGCGCCTCGCGCTGCAACTGCCGGAGCGCGGCGAGGCATTCCTCGATCCGAGCCGGCGCCGCGGCGCCCCCCAACGATGCCGTCAGCTCGGCGAGTCGCGCGAGATATGCGCTAGCACCCGGGTAGCGAGGGCCGAAGGTGTCTCGCAGGTCGGCGATGGCCAGCGCCAGCGGCCCGGCGATGATCCGGACAGCCTCTTGGGCACGAGCTTGCAGCCGATCCCGGTCGCGCTGAGCCGTGGCCTCGGCATCGATTCGGCCGGTGGCCGAGACATCGTCGAGCGTGATGTGCCCCCAGCCACCCCGGTTGTGGTCGACCACACGAATACACACTAGGCGGCCCACGTAGGCCGTCGCATCCCACTCCACGGGCACCATGAACTCCGAGACCGGCCCGCCGGCACGAAGCACCTCGAGGTCGTCGTCGCACGTCACCAGGGCCACGTAGGTGTCCGGGTGGTTGCCACCGCCAACGCGGAACGTCACCTGGGGGCCGTCCAGCCAAAACGCCGGGGACTCGATGATGCCGGTCATCGAGTCGTCGCCCCGGCCGCCCGGCCGCTCGATGCTGGACAGGAAGTACCGCCCCTGCTTGTTCAGGTCACCGGGCGCGTTGCGGCCGGTCGCCTTGCCACACACGACCTCGTCAAACTGCCCCTCGACGATCCGCCAGCCCTGGAGATCACCGGTCTCGAAGTCGAACCGTAGTGGGTTCCCCTGGGTCGCCGCGGGAAAACACGCAAGCACACAGAACACCACCGCGCAGGGCCGCGCCAGAGTATCCATTCGGTTCGCGTCTCCGTTCCACTCGATCCGGGTCGAGGTGCCCACAGTGTAGCTCGGCGCAAGCGGGCGGCGCCCCTGTATCTTCGCCGTGCGGTGAGGGCCCCGCGGTTTCGTGACGCCGTGCAGGATGCCCTAAGGCGGCTCGGCCCAAGTGCCGATACCCTCGATGAGAGCGCTGGGTGCCTAGCTGCCGCGGCGCTACCGGTTCCTCCGAGAGGCGACACACAACGCGACAGACCAGGGCGGTGTGATATCGGGGGACCCCGTGAGCACGGAGGCGAGCGGGCAGGTCTTCAGGGAGGAAGTACGATGGGGCTGCGCATCGAAAACCGCGTCACGGCGTTGACAGTCACGCGCGGCCAGCGCCCCGAGTCGGCAGCCACAGCGTCCACCACAGGGTCGTCGTCCGGCTCACCGAACTCCCGAGCCGGCGACGACCTACTGGGCGCCGCTACCAGCCTGGTACTCCGTGACCGGGTGCTCGGACTCCGTGCCGCTCTCATCAGTGCCACATCCGGCTCCACACTGGGCAGCGCTCAGTCCCCATCGCGGGTCATGGGCATCCTCGACGAGATCCGTCAGCTCTCACTGAGAGCCAGTGCGGCCAACCTGACCGAAGCGGACCGCCACGGGATCGAGAGCCGCATCTCGGAGCTCCAGGGGGAGATCCGAGAGCTCGGAGACGCCACAGCGCCCGCTGCAGTGGGGTCTCCCATCTACCGGCCGCCCTGGGTGACTAACAATGCAGTCCTTCGCTTCGGCAGCGCAGGGGGCGAGACGCTGTCCGCCGTCGCCTAGACAGGCCCCGTGGTCCTCTCGTTACCCGGCCCCTGTCCTCGCCGTTGCAGTACGAACGCCATCTCGGCGCCCAGGATGAGTATCGCGGCCGAATAGTAGACCCACAACAGCACCATCACGACAGTGGTCAGGGCGCCGTACACCGCACCCCGCTGGGCGGTGTCGGCGGCGATGTGCCAGAAGCCCCACTTGGAGAACTCCCACACCGGTCCGAAGATGAGGGCGCTGACCACCGCATGCCGGCTCCCCAGATGACGACCGGCGCAGGCCTTGTAGACCACGAACAACACGGGCGCCACACCCAGACCGTTCACGAGATGCCTGCCGAACAGAGCCAGCCGGCCCAGAAAGCCCAGGTCGATGGGCGGGTGGAAGAGCAGACGGGCCAGTGGCGCCGCCGATGCCGCGAAGAACATGGCGAGGGCCACCATCCCCAGGACCAGGGGGGCCGCCAGCCCCATGAGCCGGCGCCGTATGAACCGGGCGGGGACTCCGCCCGCATGACAGATCGCTTCATAGGTCAGGTTGAAGGCCGAAGAGGCCGTCCATAGCAGGCCGATGAAGCCCACGCTCCCGATGGGTACACTGGAAGCCGAGACGAAGTTGCCCAGTAGCTCCGCCAGCTCACGCCTCTGCAGGGGAATCACCGGCTGCAGGGCTGGCAGCGCTCGGTCGAGGACCGGGTAGCCGTCTCCGTAGACCAGCCGCACCACCGCGCCGACGACGAACAGCAATGGGCTGAGTCCGAGCAGGGTGTAGAACGCCACGGCACCCGCCAGAGCGGCGCTTTTGTGGGCGGTGAACGCCTGGTAGGTCTCCCATGCGACGCGACCGGCGCCGGGGAGGGCCAGCAGGTATCGCCGCATCAGGTCGGCCTTCCCATGTGGGCTCTCGTCGTGGTCGTCGTGGGCCATGCTGGTTGCTTCGGGCGGCCAATGGGGCGCCCCTCTGTCCGCGTTCGGCATGCCGATCTGCGCCAGTGAGTCGCCAGTGAATGTATAATGCGTTCACGTCACGAGAACCGACGCCTCTGGCTCGAAGGATGGTTGGATGCACCAAGCCGACGAGAATGCTGGGCTGGACCTGCACACCGCGGCTCTCAAGGGCCGTGTGGGCGTCGTCCGCCGCCTGCTCTCGGCGGGCGCGGACCCCAACCGCCGAGACCAGGAGGGCATGGCGCCCCTGCATGCGGCCGCGCGCATGGGCCATGTCGATGTCGTGGCTCTCCTCATCGACGCCGGCGCGGCTCTGGATCCCATGGGTCCCAGGGTCGACCTGGCTGCGCCCATTCTGCGTGCCGATGATCAGGGCAACGTGACCCAGGCGCAAGTCTGGGTCCCTCACGGTGCCATGACGCCCCTACATAATGCGGCGTTCGCGGGCCACGCCAGCGTTGCACGGCTGCTCCTCGAACGGGGGGCCGCCGTAGACCCGCGCGATGGCGGCGGGGGCACGCCGCTGCACTGGGCAGCGACCCAGGGGCACGCAGAGACGGCCGCCGTCTTGGTGAAGCACGGCGCCGAGGTCGACGCCGTGGACGCGTTTGACCAGTCGCCGCTGGTGAAAGCGGCTCACAAGGGGCATGTGGAGGTCGCCCGGGTGCTGCTCGCGGCCGGAGCCGATCCGGACCTCACGGAGCCCAAGACTGGTTTCACTCCTGTGCACTGGGCGTCTTACTTCGAGCACGCTGAGGTGCTGGATGTCCTCCTTCAATATGGTGCTGAGGCCGATGCTCGCGACCAGATGCAGATGACCCCGCTCCACAAAGCGGCCATGCGTGGCAGCATCGAGGTGGCCGAGGCCCTTCTGGCCCACGGCGCCGACGTGAGCGCCCGGCACTGCCAAGGTGGTACGCCACTCGACATCGCGGTGCAGTCCGGCCACGATGAGTTCGCCGACCTTCTCCGCCGCCACGGCGCCACCCATGGGCTGGAGTGAGCAGGGATGATGGCACGACCACCCGCTTGCCCGTCAGCCGCGTTCCAACGATCGCCCGCGCCTCGGCGTCTCCTGCGTCTCCCTGACACGCCTGCGGTCCATCTCGGTATCGGGCTCCTGGTGGTCGCGCTCTATGCTCTCTCGGCGGTCCCGGCCATCACGGCGGAGCGACGTCGCGTGCCCGTGCGGATCGGTCTCGCGGCCGCGTCGGTGGACTCGCGGGTGCTGCGGATTGCGTTCATCCTGACGGATGCCGAGGGCCGCTCCATGGTGGCCCCCGGCACGACTGAGGTGACGGTGCTCGTCGCCCAGGCGAGCACATCGATGACCGGGCCCCTGCTGGTTCCGGCCGGGTCGTTCCGGGTCCGCACGCCACGGTCCCGGTTCGTTTCGGGCTTTAACCCGCAGGAGGGGCGACGAGAGATGGTTTGCCGGCTCAAGGGCGTTCCGCTGAGCACTCTCCCTGCGCTGGCCTACGCTGCGGAAGCACAGACGGCTCCCGTGGTTCGCATTGCTTACTTCACCGACACGGGCCAGACCATCGCCCCCGTCGAGACGAGCGTCGCGTTGAGCATTGGCCGCAGCCGCCTCCAGGGAGCGGTTCGATGAACGCGCGGCTGGCCGTGGCTCTCCTGCTCGTGTCCTTGTGGGGTGCCTCGGCTTCCGCACGAGTGCTGCTCGCCACGTCCTTCGAGGTTCCCAACGGCCCGGGTAACCCACGGTTGGAGGGCGATGCGGACACAGCGGGTCCTCCTCCGTCGGGGGCGCCTGTCACCCCGGTGTCTCGGAGCGAGCTGGCGGGATGGCGGCCTGTGAGCATCTGGGACGACCAGACGGGCGAGTTGGCCCTGGCTGAGGACCAACCCCGGACCGGTTCGAGGGCGCTGCGCCTATGGAACGTCACCACACGGCTGGCCTTCGTCTCGGACGCCATTCGCATCGACCCGCTGGAGCAGCTACGCCTGACCGGATGGATCCGCACACAGTTCGCTCTGAGAGGCGCGCGGTTCGTCCTGAGCTTCTTCGACGACCACCAGCAGGGAATCGTCGATACGGCGACGACGCCGGTCCTGGGTGATTCCGACTACACCCGCGTCGCGATCCGCACCACCCCGCCCGACGGCGCCGCCTGGGTCATGGTCGGCTGCGTGATGGATGGGCCTGGAGTGGCCTGGTTCGACGACGTGCGGCTGTCGTCATCCCAGGCCGAGCCCGTATGGCTGATGGACGTGCTCTCGGCCGAGGCGGTCCAGCCCGGACAGACCCTTCCCATCCAGATCTCGGTGCAAGCGATCCGGCCCATCACCGAAGACGACACGGTGCGGATCGAGTTCGTCCCCGTCAACGCCGAAGGAGAGGGGTTCAGCGGCACCTTCCAGCCATCACCGCCGCCAAGTCAGTGGCCCGAGCGCCGCTCCGTGACCCTCGCGCCCATGCCCATCGAGGTGCCTCCGTATCAGCCCCATGGCGAGTACCGGATGGTGGTCAGCCTGGGACGGCTCGGTCTGCTGTACCACAAGCGGCCACCTCACATCACCGTGGCGCGGGCGAAACGCCCGCTGCCCGAAACGGCGGGCGTCCATGTCCGCCTCAGTGCGCCGCCCCGCGCCACAGCGGGGCAAGTGATCGAGGCGCGAGTTGGCTGCCTGTTCGCGGAGCCGCCCTCGGGGCCCGTCCATGGCTTCCTCTCTCTGCTGGATGACTCAGGAGAGCTGCTCTACGATGAGGTCGGATTCGAGGTCCCGCCGTGCGGGACTGCCGCGGACCCCGGACAGGACGTCACGGTGTACTTGGGGGTCAACCGCGCACTCCCCGCGGGGCGGTACTTGCTCCGGGCAGGTCTCTGCGGCCCCTACGTCGTCGGGGGGGGCGCCGAGAGCCCTCTGGCCGTTGAGAGCACGGCTCTGGGCTCGGAGCCGATTCCGTTGGCTCACGGCGGGTTTGTAGACGCGGCGGGCGCACTGCACCGCTGGACGGTCGGACGCGATGCGGTGCTGACATGGGACGGCGTACCCTGGGTACCCGTGGGCGGAGTCGTCGCGACGGCGTTCTTCACGGCCTACTTCCCTGGCGACGAGGAGCTCAACCGAAAGAGCCTCAAGGCCTTCGAGGATCGGCTCGACACCCTGAAGGACGCGGGCGTGCTGGACGTGACTTTCGAGCCCGCGGGCGATCTTCTGGACCGGCCCGCCCACGTGCTCCAGCGAGTGCTGGACGCCTTCGAGGCCCGGGGTTTCCGCTACGGCATCTCGATTGGCGGCGCCACCGATGAGGGCTACCGCGCGTACCGCATCGACGAGAGACTGGTGGTTCGCGGCGCCGCTGGCGGGGAGCCCGCGAGCATCGCCCTCAACTACTCCCCGCCGCGTGACGGGCGGGCCCTGATCGTCGCCCTCGACAGCGTGACCGGGGCGGTCGCGCATATCGGCCTCGAGGCGATCCGCATCCCGTTGGGTGTCGATACAGCGGGTGGCACCGTGACCTTCACCGTTGGTAAGAAGGGGGACGGCCGGACCTACGACGTGTTCGTCACACCCGAGAGCTTCGTGCCATCGGGAGAGGGTGTCGGCGACATCTGGTCCAACTTCGACCGCCGACGGGCGCGGTTGCTCGGGCACCTGTCGGAGATCAGCTATGGCCCGGGCTTCCGTTTCTTCCTATCCCCACTATGCCATGATCTATCGACGAGCCGCTCTCGTGACCTGCCCGGCACCAGCACGGGAATGCCTGAGGCATTCGCTGAATGGCTCCGGGGTCGCTACGGAGACCTCCAGGCGCTGGCTCGGGCTTGGTGCGCCGAGCCCGAGCCGCCCAGTTTCGATGCCGCAGGCCGCCTCGTTCCGGCCACGCACGGTGCAGCGACCACCGTCATGGTGGACCCTGTCACCATGAAGTGCCTCACGGTCCGTTCCGCCGAGACGCGATTCGCCCGAGACCTCGAGGAATTCCGCGAGGAGTCGGTCGCCCGCTGTCTGGACATACTGTGTGCCGACATCCGCTCCCTGGTCGCGGATGTGCCGGTCGTGGTCGAGCATCAGTGGGCGACCCGGCGCTACTTTACCGCCACCGATCCCCGAGGAGGGCCCGATGGCGTGGCCATGAGGAGCTTCGGGCCCGCAGCCGAGCTCGGAGTGAGCGATGCCGCCGTGACGGGTGGTGAAGCTAGCCTGGGCCGGCATACGCTGTGGTGTATCGCTTCGCAGACGGCGCCCACGGCAGGCGGCGAGGCCCGCGCAGCGGGGTACGCCAACGCCACGGTGATGACTACAGCCTTCGACACCTTGCTCAGCTGCGGCGCCCGTGGTCTGTTCGTTCTCGGTGCCTCACTGGACGGCATCGCGGGGTATGTCTCCCACGACATGGCGCGGCAGCCCGAGCAGCTCGGCTGGATCGCCCAGTACCGATCGCTCCTCGAGAAACGCATCGGGGCCCTGCGCCAGCCCCGGTTCGTGTACGTCTACCCGCCCGCCCAGAGGACGCCGTTGCTGCCCCAACTTGGTCCGTCCAGCCCCTTCGGCCTCGATGGGAGCCTCGCCGGCACGCCGGCACGCCTTCTGCCCGACGGACGATGGCTGGTGCCCAGTCCTTCGGTCGGAGGGCGCCCGGGTGACTATATCATCAGCCTGGCCGACTTCCCTCGCTCCGCCTCGGCAGCCGAAGAGCTCCGGGGCCTCCTGTCGCGACCCGATGCCCGCGTGGTACTGGTCGGTCCCTATCAGGCGGCACCCGACGACCTCCCGCAGATCTCGGGCTGGTACGCCGCGCTGCCGGAGACCTCGGTCCCCGGAGAGATGGTGCAGCCGCTTCGCCCCCCGCCCGATGCCGAAGTGCTGGCCACGGCCGATGATGGGTCGGTGTGGCATATGAGACGTGCTAACATGGAGGTCATCTCGCGATGGCCCGTTGACCTCGACTGGGTCCTCGCGCACTCGGTCCTTCTGGGGGCGACGCGCTGATGCCCAAACTGGCGATCCGTGGTGGCACGCCGGTCCGTACCACCCCGTTCCCGTCTGTCGGTGATGCGTCGGGCCGTACGGTGGGGGCCGAGGAGGAGAAGCTGGTCCGCGAGGTTCTGTCCAGTGGAAGGCTCAACCGAGGCGCAGGCCCCAAAGTGGCAGAGCTTGAGTCGTGTTTCGCCAGTTATATGGGAGTGCCCCACTGCGTGGCCTCGACCTCCGGTACTGCTGCCATCCATGTTGCCGTTGGGGCCGTCAACCCTGAGCCCGGCGATGAGATCATCACCGGACCCATTACCGACATGGGCACCGTCATCCCCGTCCTGCTTCAGAACGCCATCCCCGTGTTCGCGGACCTCGAACGAAGCCGCCTGGGGCTGGACCCCGCGGACGTGGAGCGGCGCATCACTGACCGGACCCGCGCCATCATCCCGGTCCACCTCATGGGTATCCCCACCGACCTTGAGCCCATCCTCGCGCTGGCCCGGAAACACGGCCTCGCTGTGATCGAGGACTGCTCGCAGGCCTACGGCACCCTCTACCGCGGCAAGCCGGTGGGCACATGGGGCGATCTGGGCACCTTCTCGCTGCAGCAGAGCAAGCATATCACCTGTGGCGATGGGGGAATGACGATCACGAGCGATGCTCGCCTTGGCGACCGGGCCGCGCTCTTCGCCAACAAGGGCTGGCCGAACTACGGGCACGGCGGGCGCGACTACGTGTGTTTTGGGGTCAACTACCGGATGACGGAGCTCCAGGCCGCGGTCGCCCTCGCCCAGGTGACGAAACTGCCGGGTGTCGTCGATCGGCGAGTCGAGCTGGGGATCTCGATCACGCGGGCGCTGGCGGATCTTCCCGAGCTGTACATCCCCCCCGTTGCCGACGGCGACCGCCACACGTACTGGTACCTGGCCATCCTGGTGGACCAGCGGGCCCTGGGGGTGACCACGAGTACCCTGGCCGACGCCATCTCCAGGGAGGGTGTCCCGTGCGGCGCCCACTACATCGGCAAGCCGATCTTCCTGTACGACCTTCTGAGGTCGAAGCGGATCTACGGGACCTCCGACTACCCGTTCTGCCTCCAGCCTGCCGACCGCGCGGTCCGCTATGAGCCGGGCGAGACACCGGAGACCGAACGGATACTCGATGACCTGATCCTCGTGTCCATCAACGAGAGAATGACCGATCGCGACCGCGATGACATCATCGAGGGGATCCGGAAGGTCATGGCACACATCGAGGAGCTTCGCGGATGACGCGGGTGGCGCCCAGATGGCGGAGGGCAACTGCGTCGCTGATCGGGCTCGTGGTGATCTGCCTCGCCGCTTGCCTCCTCCTCGGACCGGGGAAGTTGGGCGTAGCGCTCCCCACAAGCGCGCACCTGGTGGTTCTATACACGAACGATACCCGGGGCGAGCTTGATCCTTGCGAATGCAGCGAACTCACTGGCGGTCTTGCGCGGCGAGCGACCTTGGTGGAGCAGATTCGCGCCGAGGGGTTCCCCGTGCTTCTGGTTGACTCCGGGGACATCGTCGGGCGTCCGGCCAAGCTCCAGCCCATGCTGGATGCCATGCAGCGTATCGGGTACCAACACGTGGGGCTTGGCGGTGTGGATGGCCTTCTCCGCGACGCGTTCGTGCGCGCCGCCGCCGAGCGCGGCCTGACCGTCCACTCCCTCGCCATGGGCGAGGGAGTGGCGCCGCCAGACGTCGTGGTCGTCGAGGGGTTTCGCGTGGGCATCGTCGGTGTGGGCAGCGATCATCTCGGACTGCCCGCGAGCAAGGTTTGCGCCCGTGTCTCCACGGCAGTGGCTGACCTCGAGTCACGAGCCGACCTGGTTCTGATCCTCAGCCAGATGGGCCGAAAGATCGACAGGGCGATCGCTTCCCGGCTATCGCGGGGCAGCACACCGGTGGTGGTCGTGGGTAACCGCGTGTGGCACGACCTGGTCGAGCCGGAGAACATCGGTCGGGTGATCATCGTGCCCACGGGCTACCTCGGACGGTGGTTGGGGCGGCTCGACGTCACGCGCCTCATGGGCGCCACACGCGTCGAGGCGAAGCTGATACCCGTCGCACCGACGCTGAAGCAGCAACCGGATGTCCAGCGGATCGTCAAGGCCTACTACGACCGGGAGCGAGCGGCAGCCAAGCCCGCCCCCGTGCCGACCAAGGCCGCGACCCTGACGGGTGACCCCTCTGACTGCATTCAGTGCCATCGGACGCAGTTCGACACCTGGCTGACACAGAAGCATTCCCGGGCTGTCGCCACCCTCGTGGCGAAGGACAAAGCGATCCCCGAGTGCCTCATGTGCCACTCCCAAGTCTACCGGCAGGAACGGCGGGTGCCCTCGTCCGAGGACATTGACGATGGGGTGGGATGCCTGGTGTGCCACAGCCCGGCGGTGGGGCACACTGGGGAAGAGCGCCCCTTCAGCGTTCGGCGCGCTGCCGGCCAGGCGCAGTGCATTCAGTGCCACACGCCTGAACGGGATCCAGACTTCGACTATGCGGCGGCGCTTGAGCGCATCCGCCACTGGGACGAGCCGGTTGCCATCGCGCGATGACCATTTCATGCGCAGAGCCCTCGAGCTTGCGGCGCTCGCTCGCGGGTTCACGAGCCCCAACCCCATGGTCGGTGCCGTGGTGGTTCGTGACGGGCGGGTAGTCGGCGAGGGGTACCATCGAGCGCCTGGGGAGCCCCACGCCGAGGTGGAGGCGCTGAGGGCCGCGGGTGAGCTCGCGACCGGAGCGACGGTCTATGTCAACCTCGAACCCTGCAGCCACTACGGCCGGACGCCGCCGTGCGCGGCCGCGCTGATCGAGGCGGGAGTTGCCCGAGTCGTCTATGCGTGCTCCGATCCCAATCCGAAGGCTGCTGGCGGCGCCGCCTGGCTCCGGCGCGAGGGCGTCGAGGTGGTCGGTGGCGTGCTCGAGCCCGAAGCGGCTCGCCTGAACGAGGCGTTCCTCAAGCACGTCCGCACCGGCATGCCGTTTGCCATCATGAAGGCAGGTATGTCGGTCGATGCACAGCTCGCCGGCGCGAGCCGGGAGCGCGAGGCCATCACCTCGCCCGAGTCGCAGACGGCCGCGCACCGGCTCCGGGCCGACTGCGATGCCGTGCTCGTTGGTGTCGGAACCGTTCTCGCCGATGACCCGGCTTTGGACGTCCGCCTGTGCGACGGCCCCTTCCGGCAGCCTCTGCGGGTGGTCGTCGACACACACGCCCGGATCCCGCAAGAGGCCACCCTGCTCCGCCAGCCTGACGGCCTTGTGGTGGCCGTGGGCCCTTCGGCTCCCGCTGAACGCGTCGACGGGCTGCGCTCTTGCGGCGTCCGTGTCGATGTGCTCCCTGAGAGCGAGGGCGGCATCGACCTGGCCGCGCTCTTGCGGCACCTCGGAGACGCCGGTACACTCTGCGTGCTCGTCGAGGGTGGCGCGCGCATCCATGCGTCGATGCTGCGAGGCGGGCTGATCGACCGCGTCGTCTTGTTCGTGGCACCCGTAATCGCCGGGGCCGGGGGCGTTCCGCTGAGCGAGTCACTTGGCGCGCGGCGAGTGTGGGATGGCGTCCGGCTCACTGATCTGCGCGCCGAGCCCTGCGGGCCCGATCTGAGGATCGAGGCCTACGTGGAGGGGCACGACCCAAGCTGTTCACCGGACTGATCGAGGAGATCGGCGTCTTGCGTCGCGTCCAGCGCTCGGGGCAGAGCGCTCGGGCCACCATCGCCGCGCGCCGGATCCTGTCCGACCTGAAGTCCGGCGACAGCGTTGCCGTGTCGGGCGCGTGCGTCACCGCGGTACGGGTGCTCGGGGACTCGTTCACCTGCGACCTCTCGGCCGAGACCCTGTCGCGCACGACCCTGTGCCTCAAGCGTCTGCCTGCCCCGGTGAACCTGGAGCGCGCATCGCTGCCAACGACCCGCATGGGCGGTCATCTGGTGTTGGGCCATGTAGACGGCATCGGGACGGTGGTCTCGCTGGTTCGCTCCGGCGATGGTCTCGAGATGGTGTTCGAGATGCCCGACGAGCTGCGGCCCTATGTGGTCGACAAGGGCTCGATCGCGGTCGATGGCGTGAGCCTGACGCCCTTCGCCGTTGCCGGTCGCACCTTCCGTGTCGCCCTGATTCCCACCACGCTAGGAGAGACGACGCTGCAGCACCTTAGCCCGGGCGATCCAGTCAACCTCGAGGCCGACGTGATGGCCAAATACGCCGTGGGGGCGCGCGACGACGTTCCCCCCCAGGGACCGCCGTCCGGTGTGACCGCCGAACTGCTCCGCCGCACCGGCTTCCTGGACTAGGCCCCGTCCTGCGCTGGCGAGGTACCGTGGAGGCCCCCCATTGCCGCCGGCTGCAGGGGATCGCGAGGGCATTGGCGGCGCAAACCGCTGCACTCTGCTTAGGTTGAGTCAGTCCCCAGAAAAACCCCTTGCCCCCCGCCTGATGACTTACCTTTGTTGATGTGCGTTGACAACCAGCCAACGTACGGATGGCTCCCAGCGCCGGCCGGCCGTGAACCAGATCCCTCCCGGGCTCTTCCTGCCGGGCCAGTGGTTCGTCGGCGGACGTGCGGCCGCGGCGGCGCGACGCGTTCTCGAGTCCGCGGACGGCTCGCGCTTGCCCGCATTCATGCCCGCAGACGAGGCTAGGCGCCGCCCCGAACTTCCATCTGCGGGCAGGATCGGCGCAGTGGCGGTGGCCGGCCTGGCCGATAGCGTCAATCCCTGCGCGCTCACCGGGCCGGCGTTCCTTCTGGCCTACCTGCTCCACATTGGGTCCACTCGCGGGTCCGCGGCAGTGGCCGGACTCCTCTTCTCGGCGGGCACGTTCGCAGCGTACCTCGCCGCAGGGCTTGGTCTCTACTTCGTCGTAGCGTCAAGCTCCGCTCTGCCCTTTGGGCGGATGCTCGTATACGGGGCCGCGTGCGTCGGCTGCATCGTCTTCGCGTCCGCCTCCTGGGGCAGCTTGGGCGCGGAGGCACCATCGATCGGCGTATCCCCCTGGGCCAGGCGGGCGCAGCACCAGCTTGTGCGTCGCGTTGGCCGCCTCGGCCTCATGTGGCTGGCTGCGCCCTTGCTCGGGGCGTGCTTTGCCGCCCTCGAGCTGGCCTGCACCGGTCAGCTCTACCTCCCGGCCATCGCGTTGCTGTCGCGGGAGGGGAACTGGCGTGGGGCACTCAGCGGGCTGCTGGTGTACAACGCGTGCTTCGTGGTCTCACCGTTGGCGCTGACGGCCGTGGTCGTCGCCATGGGCCGGGGTATCACGTCACCCGGCTTCGCCCGCTGGGCCGAGCGTGGGCGGATGTCCGGGTCGTCCCGGTCCTCACCGACGGCCGCCTGGCCACACCCCCAGACGTGGTGTCTCGCGGCGTGTGGGCCGTCACGTTCGGGCCAAGATCCAACCCGGGCGTGCGGCAGCGCATCGGGTACCTCGAGCGCTGCTCGAGCCCCGACGGGCACCCGCTTCCGCGTCTAGACATCGACGACGCGGTAGGCGGGGGTGTGGATCCCGGGCGTGCGGGCGGCTCTCGTGCTCTCCTGGCCGTCTCTACCGGGCCGATCCCGTGTGAGTGGGTGCCCTACACGGAGATCTGGCGTGACGGGGAGGTGGTCTATGCCGAGAACCGTGCCGATGGGCACCGCGAGGTCGTGATGGCAGCCGTGGCGGCTTGCCGCAAGGCGAGCACCGCGGCACGTGAGACGTACTGAGGAGGCCATCGTGAGGCTTCATCGAGTCGCCAACATCGTTCTGGTCCTGGCCCTCACGCCGGTCGCCGCGTTCTCCATATGGACGCGCTGGCCGGGCACCGAGGGATGGGACGCGTGGTGGAGTACGTGCGAGATGCACGACGACTGGCAGTTCATCATCGGCTCAGACGCGTACGTTGAGGGGAATGACTCCGGTGGGCGTCTCTTCTGCCACCCAGGCACACCTCTCTGTTACGGGCTGGTAGCGCCCAACTGGAGGACGGCGTACCTCAAAGCACGTTACTACAGCACCCGGCCTGGTCCCTACGGTCCCTCGAACCCGATGCTATGCGAGAAGGCGGATGGTTGGTTTTACAACGGATCGTGCTGCAACTGGAACAGCGGGCCGGTCACCGTATACGGCATGACCATCTGGGATCCGTAGCGACCGAAAGCGCGCGCCTGCCGCCTCGAAAGCCGACGCGCCAACTGGAGGTCTGGCATGCCACGCTACGTGAGCAGCATCCTAGCCGGGCTAGTTGGGGTCCTTGTGGGTATGGCAGCGGGCGAGCTTGTGGCCCGAGCCACACCGATGGTGACTCATCATGGCTACTCGGACCTGAACCGGTACGTCGGGGCCCTGTGTGGGGCGGCTTGCTGCCTGGGGCTCACGCTCTTGGGCCCTCGGCCTGTCCGCGACGTGCTCCTCGTACCAGTAGTGGCCAAAGTCTCTGCGGCGCTGGTCGGCTGCTACTCCTATGCCCGCCTGGGTGACCTGCGCACGTTCTTCTCGTCTGTCTTGCCCGGCGCGACGGTCGGCCAGGGGCTTCACTGGTTGATCGTCGAGGACATCCCCCTCGGCCTGCTGACTCTAGCAGGTACCTACCCCGTGGCCCTGTGGATCCGCAGGCGCGCGGCCGAAGCCGAGGCTGAGGCTGGGGCCGCGAGAGCGGCCAGAGCGGCAAGGAACGAAGACGGCACGTGGAACGTGGGGTAGCCGTAGCCGCGGAGGGCGTGGGCTACCCCCGCGCCCTCCGCGGCTACGGCGTCCTGAGAGGGGTGACCGCACATGCGTAGCGGAACCGCTCGTGGGTTCACATTGATAGAGCTGCTGGTGGCGCTGGCGATCATCGCGCTGTTGGTGGGTGTCCTGCTGCCGGCCTACGCGGGGTCGCGCCGGAAGGGCTGGGAGGCGACGTGCACGTCGAACCTGCGCCAACTTGCCCTTGCCTGGCGCGCGTACTGCGACGACTGGGACGGACCTCCGGCAACGCTCGCCACCATCCGGGAGCCCTACGTTCGGACGGCGGCGATCTTCCGTTGCCCGGCCGATCCCGACCCCAACGGGATGGCCAAGAGCGGGTCGGTGGACGCGCTCGTGAACGACGGCATCGATCCGAACACCATCTTCCCGATCGGGGTCACCTACGCGTATGACTCGATGTGGGGCGCCGGCGCGCACTGGCAGAGCACCATCACCAAGGCGCTTGAGATGGTGCCCACCGCCGGGCTCATTGCATGCCCCTGCCACGGCGAGCATCTGCCCGTGCCGCGTGGCTACAGCGGGCCCACGAGCTTCACGGGGCTGGTCCTTCGCGCTCGTCCGGACGGTTCGGTGATCCGCGCGAGGCAGGACAACCGCGACCCCTGGGGGCAGAACCCCGACCGGGTTCTGTACGGGTACCCGTGCGGCGCAGGCGAGATCGTATTCCCACCAACGAAGGAGTGCATCGAGTACCGCAGGCAGCACTGCCCGGAGAGCTTGGAGCTCTAGGCCCCTGGGATGCGAGTCCTGAGGTCACTGCCGCAGGGCGAGCCGCGGCCTCCGTCGCCGCGGCATAGCCGTCGTGCAGGCGCCCGCCTACATGATCAGCATCGCGTCGCCGTAGCTGTAGAAGCGGTAGCGCCTCGCGACGGCCTCCGCATAGGCCCTCTGCCCCAGCTCGACGCCCGTCATCGCGAAGACCAGCATCAGCAAAGTCGACCGGGGCAAGTGGAAGTTCGTCAGCAGACAGTCGACGCACCGGAACTCGTATCCCGGCGTGATGAACAGCCGTGTCGAGCCCGACTGCGGAACCACCAGGCCGTCGGGCTGTGCACAGGTCTCCAGCACTCGCGCGCACGTGGTGCCGACGGCGACCGCGCGGTTCCCGCGGGCCTTGGCGGCATTCACGGCCTCTGCCGCCTCTTCGGGCAGGACGAAGTCCTCGGCATGCATCACGTGGTCCTCGATACGCTCGACGGCCACAGGGCGGAAGGTGCCCAGTCCCACGTGGAGCGTGAGCCGGGCAACCACGATGCCGTGGCTGGCCAGCGAAGTGAGCATCTCTTCGGTGAAATGCAGGCCGGCAGTTGGGGCGGCCACAGCGCCCGGGTTCCGCGCATAGACCGTCTGGTACCGCTCGCGGTCGACAGGGACGTCGGCGCGCTGGATATAGGGCGGCAGAGGCACGTGCCCCACGGCGTCCAGCACGGCCTCGAGCGGCCCCTGGTGAGCCAGGCGAAGATGGCAGATACCCTCAGGCCCGCGCGCCGTGACCTCGCCGGTCAGGCGCCCCCGGCCTTCGGCGTCGAAGTCAATCACGGTGCCCGGCCTAAGCCGCGAGGCCGGTCGGCACAACGCTTCCCACGAGCCGCCCGGGAGAGGGCGCAGCAGCAGGGCCTCGGCTCTACCTCCCGTTAGCCGCCGGCCGATCAGGCGTGCCGGGATGACTCGGGTATCGTTGAGCACAAGGCAATCGCCCGGGACCAGGTAGTCGCCCAGGTCGGAGAAGCGCGCGTGGCTCCATGTGGACGCTCGCCGATCGACGACCATCAGGCGCGATGCGTCGCGTCGCTCGGAAGGGTGCTGGGCCACCAGGTCCGGCGGAAGCTCGTAGTCGAAGAGGCCGATGTCCGTCGCGGCATACCTCGCTCGGGTCCGGGCAGGCTAGTCTCGGCCAAGAGGAAGTCGCCACGTGAAGACCGCGGGCGTGACTTGCCGACCGATCTCAACCGTCAGGGTGAAGGTGTTGGCCTCGCGGACCGACATCTCGCGTTTGTTTCGGCTCAGCTTCGAGAAGCATACGTAGGTGCCGCCCTTGTTGCTGCCCCCGATCGCGCCGGGCACCACCGTAGTCAACGAAAGCCCCCTGCGCCGGTTGGCCAGCAGATCGGTCAGGGTACACCGAGCGGCGAAGGGCAGGGATCCCGGTCCCTCGGGCTCCGGCGCACTCACCAGGAAGACAAAGTGGGTCTGCGCGGCGCGCCGGAGCTGGCTGAGCTCCGCCTGGTCAGCTGGATCTCCCACGACCGCCAGCAGGCTATCGATGAGCTCCTCGGTGAACCAGATCGCCACCGCAGGCACTCCGGCCACCTCGGTCCGGCGGCTCAGTGGAGGCAGCAGGCGCTCATAGACCTCCTGCTCCGACGCGCCGGCACTCAGGTTTGGGGCAGCCGGGGCCTCCGACCAGGCCGATGCGGGCCTCGCGGGAGACACTCGAGCCGTCTCGGGCCCCAGGGTCGCGATCGGCCGAGGCGTGCTGCTCTCCGCTCCCCGGATTACCGCGATGGGAGGCTCGGGCAGGGCGGGTGCTGGTGCTGGTGCTGGAATGGCATCGCCTGCGGCCTCCGATGGGAGCTCGACCGCCCGGCCTCCTGACGCATAGGTCGGAATCCGTACGACGACCGCGGGAAGGGCCGGGGAGGGCGTGGGCGCCGCCGGCTCGGGGGCCAGCCGCGCTTGGGTCAGAAGCTCCGGTGTGACCTCCGCATTGAAGACCCACAGGAACCCCAACGACCCGCCCGACGGGCCCCCGACGGACCCGCGTAGCACCAGCCAGGTGACATCAGGGCCCAGAAGGCGTCTCCCCTGGCCATCGGCCATGGGCAGAGTCACCAGCTCACCCTCCGTCGCCAGGTCGCCGGACAAGAAGTCAGTGAGTGTGGGCCAGGGTGCGCTCGCGATGGGAGTGACGGTCGCACCGTTACTCGCCTCGAGTACCAGGTCCGAGAGGCCGGCTGGTGCCAGTGAGTCCAACCCAACGCTGGCCACGCCGAGGGCCACGAGTACGCGATCGCGCGCGTAGGCGCTAACCGCCTCCGTGACGGCCGGCAGCGCGCGGTTCAGGCGCCCGTAGGCCCTGAGGTCGTCCGGCATGAGTAGCGCTGCGCGGTAGAGGCGGCCGCCCGCCGTGGCAACCGCGGAGCGGAGCCCAGCAAACCCGGCGAGGCGGCCGTGGTCGCGCGCCTGCTGCAAGACGGCCGATCCCACATCGGACCGAAGGCCGGTCAGTGCTGCCGACGCTCGGGCCAGCGAGGCGGCAACACAGCTGGGGCTCCCGGCGCCCACCATGGTCTCGAGATAGGTGGTCACGGCCGGCCAATCGCCGCGAGCCGCGGCTTCAGTCGCCCGCTGGGCACACAGGGCTGCCGCGCGTTGGCGCGGGACCCGCACCGGCTCACCGAGCGGCCCGGCCGATGGCAGTGATACCCAGAAGCTGTCCGGAACGGTGGCGCCCAGGCTCTCGACTGCCATCCGTGCCAGCGCGTTCTGGGGATCCAGAGACAGGGCAAGCCGAAAGCACTCCGCTGCTCGGCTGTTGTCCTGGGCGGCCATGGCCTCCGCCCCGCTGCGCAATGCCTGCTCGACGACGAACGTGCAGGCCTCAGACTCCCCGCCATCGCCTCCACCGAGCTCGAGATACTGGCGGAAAGCCTCGGCCGCCGTCTGTTCGCGCCCGGCGAGTAGCTCGGCCTCGCCCAGCAGCCGAAACACGCGTGGACTTGGGGCCTCAACAGCAGCGAGACGCAAGTACGATAGCGCCCGCTCGTGCCTATCCCGCCAGGCAGGATCACCGGACGCGTGTAGATGCCGCGCCTGCTCGAGCAGTGGCATGGCCAGGGCCACCGCGGACTCGGCCTCGGCGTCCGCGGCCCAAAGCGCGCCGCAAGCGGCCATGCATGTCACAAGGCTCAGGGCGAGTGCCCATCGGATGCCCATCGTGTCCCATCCCAGCTCGTCCCGTGCAACAGAGGTCGCGTCGTTGCCGGGGCGTCAGTAGTCAGGCCAGCCAGGACTGTGGCCATTCGCCACACGGCACGCGGTCTCCTTGTCAACTCGCACTTCTCTTTAACCGGGGACGGGTGCAGGGCCTTGGCGAGGAGGCGCCGAACCAGCCGTTCGGTGCGCGTCTGGGGCACCCGCTCGAAGCCGGCGTCCTCCCGAGGATGACCCCGGCGCATTCTCGGTGGGATACGGGGAAACGTGCCATGGGCATCCATCCGGCTGTGTTCCGGGCGCTGAGCACGTTCTACCGGGTCCTCGACGCTCGCACCGCTCAGCTGGAGTCGACCCACACGGAGGTGCGCTGCCCCCCTACCTGCAGCCAGTGCTGCCTTGGTAGCATCTTCTTTGTGACTGCATTAGACTTCGCCTACGTGTGCCGCTACGCCCAAGCCCATATCGACGAGGCCACGCGCCAGGCGATCGTCGCGGTGGCTGAGGCCCAGGTCGCGCAGTGTGGTGCCGAGCTGGCTCGCGAGCTTGACGGCTCCGAGACGCGCCTCGAAGCCCCTTCGGGCCTGACGTGCCCGCTCCTCGCTCACGGGCGCTGCCGCGTCTACCCGGCTCGTCCGACGCCGTGCAGGCTCTTCGGGCGTACGCGCTATCAGTCGGGGAAGCTCAACATCTGCGACATCATCTTCAGCCGGCTCCCGGAGGGGGGCAACGGCAATGCCGACCCCGATCACCCCCCGTCCTTGCGCTTCCCCATCGTGGAGGACATGTCACGCTCTCTGGCCGCGATGCTCCGGCGTGAACTCGGCCCCGAAGGGATTGGCGAGGCCGAGCGACTCCTCCACGTCAGCACGCTGCCCATCTTCATCGCGACCACGCGCTTTGAGGAACTCCGCGTGTATGACGTAACGCCCGAGGCCTGAGCGAACCACTGCCACCAGCCAGCGAGTGTCTGGCCTGGACCATGCATGAGGAAGTGGGGAGATAGAGGCCGGGAAGCCAGTGGATCCGCTCGTGCCAAGGGTCTGCAGCAACTCCTCGGCGAGCGGAGTCGACTCCCCCTGCCCACAGTGTGTTATCCGCAAACCCAGCTCGGTCTCCTGCAAGCCACACCCGTGGTGGCCCGCCTCGACGACGGCGATCTGACGTCCGGCGCGGGCATGCCTGCACGGTGCGGTTCTCCGTCCTGGAGCTGCTCCGCCAACGAATCATCGGCCCAGCCGCGGGCTATGAGGACACCAACGACCCCAACCCGTCGACCCTGAGCCGCCGCGTTCACGCGGCGTGACGAAGGGCGGCGGGACCATGCCCCGTCTTGCCCCTTCGTGACGCGCCCACCGCCGACCACCACGCGCTCCTCCCTTCGACAGGCTCAGGGCCGACGGGGATCAGGCTTGTGAAGTGCAGCGGTTGAGGCGAAGTTGGAGGTACGCGTCTCTGGGGACCGGGCCGGGAGCCGGCCCAGGGGCCTCGGGTGACGCGCGACCCTCCAGCGGGCCGGATGGCGCCCTTCCCGCTCCGCGGGTCCCTTCCATTCGGCCCCTCCTTGGAGGGTGGGAAGCTCCCTGGTGGGACCCTATCCGGCCATTAGCGGTAACTTAGGGCTCCCGTGGCCCATCAGCCTGGTTGCGGAGGGGCGCCATGGGGGGAAACACGCGGGCTTCAGCGT
>JAKPQA010000025.1 GCA_029547025.1 Armatimonadota bacterium | reverse complement strand
GTTGTGGCCGCGCACGGTGGTGGTCACCCGTGACGTTCCGCGGGTGCGAGTGGTCGATCGCCCGGTCACCGTCATCGTCGAGAGGCCCGTGGTGCGCGAGCGCGTTGTGACCCGTCGGGTGCCTGTGGTCGTCACACTGATCGTGAAGGAGCCCGTGCTCTCCCTGGAGCCGACTCCGGCACCGCGGCTCCCAAGCACATCCGACCTCCTGACCTCCGTCCACACAGTCACCAAGCGCGAGTACCTGCCGGCCGCGATAGCCACTAGCCCAGATACGCCCCCCGAGCCCGCCGAGCTCGATCAGCGCACCGATGCCGGTGGGCCCACGCCCGTCGCCACTGCATCGCTGAAGGGAGTCTGGTGATGGACCGCAATTGCCGCACGCGAGAGCATTGGCCTGCCCTTGCCGGGAGAGCGGATTTCAGTCCGCTTGCCTGTGGAGCGGGGCGCCACGGCGTTTCCCGCCGCGACGCACGCGCCCGCTCACTGGCCCGGCATGAGTCGGGCGTCGCCCCCCCGAGCGTCCGCATCGCTCTTGGGATGATCCTCGCCGTGCTCTCAGCCGCTCCCACCGCCTGGACCCAACAGACCCCTGCGCCACCGGCCGAGCCGCCTGTGCGCGTCACGGCCTCCGTCATCTTGGGCCGCACGCCGGCCGAGTTCTGGGCCCCGAGCATGCCTGCCGGAACGAGGATGGTAGTCAGCGACGGCGGCGTCGTCGTCCAGACAATGCCCTTTGCCAACCTGCTCCCATGGTGCCCGCAGTCGCAGGCCGCGGAGCCGTCGGCCGGACCGGCCGACGCGCCGACCAAGATCGTGGACCGTGACTGGGGCTACGCGTACATGCCGTCGAGTGTGGTCGACCTCCAGAAGTGGGTGTCGGGTGAGGTCGTGTCGGGTGGCGATCTCTCCATCGAGCTCAAGGACGACAAGCCCCGCTCGTACCAGGAGCCCGAGCGCAACGGCACGTACCGGCGAGCGGAGCTCGCAGAGGAGGAAGGCTATGCAGTGACCATCCGGCTCGCCCGACTCCAGAACGGGTGGGCTGCTGAGCTCACTCTGTCCCTCTCGTCGCTCGAGGGGGGAGACATCGACCCGTCTATCGGGGCTCTGGTGGGGAGGCCGAAGCTGGTCCGGACTACGTGCACGACGATCGTCCCCGTGGGCTTCGACTCGGCCACTGCGGTGGCATGGCGCCCGTTCGCCGGGCTCGGCCACACCGTTCTGCGAGTGCCCGAGGGCACCGGCACCCATTACTCGGCCCACGGCGATCCTCTCGGGCACACGATCAGTCCCGTGCCGTCACGGCGTCCCTCTCTCGTCCTGGTTCTCAGAACCCCGGCCGCAGAGGCCATGGTTGGATCTGCCGCGCCATCGGCCGGCACGAGTTCGCCCGAGGCTCGGACCCCGCCTGGAGCCCAGGGAGGTCGGTCTCCCGTAGGGGGACCGGCAGTGCCGACGACGGTACGCCCCGAGTGGGCGGCGGTACCCGCGCTCCGGAACGCTCGCGCGCCGTCGGTGGTGGCCGACCTCAGGGGGTGGCTTCGCGACGCGCTCGGCGCCGATCCACTTGTGGAGCCAACGTTACTGATGCCGCCTGTTGCGGGCTTGGGTGTACCAGAGGGACCGATCCGCCAAGTCTCGCTGGAGGGCTTCGCTCTGGCTATGCCCATTGGGGGCCCGGAGTGGAATGAGATCAACGCCGCTACGGACGCGCCGGCCCAGGTGGTACGCCTCCTACGGCGGCTGCACGGCCTACCGGAGGACGTGGCCGACGTTCTGCAGCATCCCAGGGTCATCACGCAGATGGGGACGCCGGCTCGTCTGACCGTCAGACCGGAGTGTAGCCGCGACGAGGAGAACGCACCCGAGGTGGGGCCCGTAGAGCTGCGGCTTACGCCGCTTGCCGGCCCCGACGGCGCCATGTTCCTCACGACAGAGTGCGCCGCGCCGGCCGTCGCCCTCCGAGCCGCCGAAGGAGAGGACCACCCGGCGGGCGTGGTGTCCGCAGTGGCGGTGCAGACTGTGGCGTGCCATATCCCACTGTATGACGGCAGACCGGCGCTGCTCCGCGGTCTTTGCGTCGCCCAGCCGCCGGCGGATGGGGGCGGTCAGCCGCAGCCAACGCGTGTCCTCGAACTCTTCATCGTCATCAACCCCAAGGTCATACCGACGCTGGACTGGCCGGAACGCTAGGAGGTTGTCGGAGCGCTGGCATGGGTGGCTGGCCTCTCGTGCGCGGTGCGGAGGCCATAGGAGCTGACATTGGGCCGTTGGTCGGGCGGCTGGGAGTCCAGAGGAACGGGGCCCTCGTGCGGCGTCAGGGGCGGGGCCCGCGGCCGTCCGCCGCTAATGCACGCGCTCGAGGAGGGGGTTCGGGCACGCGCGGCGGCCGGCCTTGGCCATGTCGATCCATTGGCCGCCCTGGCGGACGCGCACCACGTCAGCGGTGAAGTCGGTGTTGGTACCCGTGGCGCCGCTGTTGTCGAACACGGCCGAGCCAA
>JAKPQA010000024.1 GCA_029547025.1 Armatimonadota bacterium | reverse complement strand
ACCGCTGAGCTACCGGGTCCCGCGCCGGTACCGCTCGCCGTTCATCGGAACCCGCCCGGAGACCGGCGAGGAGATAAAAGGTTGGGCCATTCGCCAGCCCCTGTCAAGGGGCGAGGTCCACGAGTGTCGGCGCAACATAGTAATGTCCGGGGTGTGCAAAGTAGGAATGTCCTGTGGGGCGATGACAGGACATGGAGCTGCAGATGAGCACGCGGGAGCGGGATCGGCTGAAGGTGATGCACCAGCTGGAGCAGGGCCAGTTGAGCCGGGGAGTAGCGGCGAGGCAGTTGGGTGTGAGCGAGCGCCAGTTGAGGCGCCTGTTGCGGCGTTACCGTGAGGAGGGGGACGCGGGGCTGATCCACCGGTTGCGGGGTCGGGCATCGAATCGCCGGACCGGAGAGGAGGTGCGCGAGCGGGCGGTGGAGGTGCTGGGGGGTGAGCTGCGGGGTTTTGGTCCGACGCTGGCATCCGAGCAGCTGCAGAGCCGGCACGGGATCGACGTGAGCCGGGAGACGGTGAGGAAGTGGATGGTAGAGGAGGGTCTGTGGAAGTCACGGCGTTCACGGGCCCAGCATCGAGAGTGGCGAGAGCGGCGGGCGTGCGTGGGCGAGCTGGTTCAGATGGACACGTCGGAGCACGACTGGTTTGAGGGTCGGGGCCCCAAAGCGGTGCTGATCACGATGATCGATGATGCCACGTCGCGGGTGTTCATGCGGTTCTACCCGTCGGACACGAGCGCAGCGAACCGGGAGATGGTTGGGGAGTACATCCGGCGGCATGGCCGGCCCCGAGCGCTGTACACCGACAAAGCCAGCCACTTCCGTGACAACCGCCCTCTGGATGCGGAGGACGAGTTGGAGGGGAAGCGTGCCCGGACGCAGCTGGGCCGGGCCCTGGAGGAGCTCGAGGTCGTGCACATCGCGGCCCACTCGCCGCAGGCCAAAGGTCGCGTGGAGCGCTCGTTTGGGACGTGCCAGGACCGTCTGGTGAAGCTGATGCGGCTGGAAGGGATCGCCGACATCGAGTCGGCGAACGCCTACCTGGTCGAGCACTTCATCCCGGAGTGGAACCGCCGGTTCACGCGCGAGCCGCGGGAGGTAGCGGACGCTCACCGTTCGCGGCAAGGGTTCGACCTGCAGGCGATCCTGAGCCATCAGGAGTATCGGTCGGTCGGCAACGACTACACGGTGCAGTATCGCAAAGCGCGATACCAGATCCTAGAGGAGAGCGTGAGGGGCGGTCTGCGCGGCTCGCGAGTGACGGTGGAGGACCGGCTGGACGGTACCATCCGGCTGCGTTGGCGCGGGGGCTACCTCAAGCACCGGGCACTGCCGGCCGCGGCGACGAACCGGGCGGGCGCTGCGGTCGGGCTACGCCCTCCCTCCGCGCCCGCCCGCAAGCCCCGGGCCAGTCGGGAGCCCACGGGCTGGAAGCCTGGGCCCGACCATCCCTGGAAGAAGACATACCCACGGACACTTCTATCTTGCGCAAAACAGGACATTCCTACTTTGCGTTGACACTTGGGCTTCAACGTCGGCACTGGTCCCGCGCGAGGGTGTGGGCCGCGCCGCGAGCAGAACCGGCGAGGCCTCGACCGCGTTTGACAACAGAGGTCCGAGTGCGTATAATCTCTGCCGGTCCGGGTTCCGACGGACCCGCTGCTCC
>JAKPQA010000002.1 GCA_029547025.1 Armatimonadota bacterium | reverse complement strand
GCCATCCGAGCAAGGCTGGGACGATCACCCACCAGCCCAGCACGAGCACTGTTGCCACGACCGTGATCACCCGCTGCAAGCCTCGCAATGACCGCTCCCAGGCATTACCGACGACCCCCGTGAAGCTCCACGGTGGTGGCGGCGCTTCCTCCACGATTGGCTCGGGACTTGGTGAGGGTGAAGGTGAGGGCGAGGGCGAGGGCGGTCTGGGCCTCGCCTGGGTGGGAGGTGCTGCGGCATGACACTCCGACGCGTTCTCCTCGCGGGGTCGGCCATGGCCGTGCTCTGCTCATCCGTCTACGGTGCCGAGCTCACCCTGGAGTCACGCGAGGCCCCGTCACCCCAAGCCACGGGACAGAAAGCCCTTCGGCTCATCGAGGTCTTCGAGCAGCTCGCGGTCGGTCCCCCGCAGCACATGGCCATCGCCGACCTCTTGCGCCCGATCCCCGGTCTTCGGGAAGCGGCCGAGGCGGCTGAAGCGGAGGCCCTCAAGACGGTCGGCGAAGCACTCACGAAGAAGCTCGAACTCATGCTCAGCGAAGAGCCCGTCCCTGAGGAGCTGGAGACCACCATCAGCGATGCGTTCCTCAAGGCGGCCCAAGCCCGGGCCGAGGTCGGCCGGGCCGAGCAGGCCGCCCTGGACTCGATCTTCTCGCGTCTCACCGACTACCAGCAGCTGGCCATCGAGTGGGAGTTTGGAGGCGGGCCCTCGGATGCCGACCGGCAAGCATTGCTCGAGAGTACGCGCCGCCAGATGATGGGCATGCAGAGGCTGGTGGACCAACTGCTGGCCCCGCAGCTCGAGGCGATCTGGAGCATCCGGAACACCCAGCAGTACCATCGCCAGCGGGCCGCGGTTGCCCAGCAGATCCTTGAGGGGCTGGTCGGACAACGCATGCTGATGGGCGGACCCGAGATGGCCGATCAGTACATAGGGAACCTGTTCCAGTACTTCGACCACATTCGTGCGATGCCGCCGGACCAGTTTGAGATGGGCCTCCGATCCGGAATGCTCTCACAGACGCTGCTGCGTAGCCTGGGCGTCGGGTTCGGGGGCGACATGGCTCAGATCCCCCGCGTGCCCGAGCAAGAGCTGCGCGACCTGTTGCTGGACCCGTACTGCATCACCATGATCACTACGAGGGCCGACACGATGATGCGCCTGGTCCAGGACCGGCGCCGAGGAGGATAGGCCACCAGCTCGACACCAGATAGGCCAATCGACCGCGGCGGAACGGTCCCCCCGTTCCGCCGCGGTCTTTTTCACGCCCCCATCCCGGAGGAGGTCTCGCGGCACATGGCATTTGGCTCCGAACGATTGTGCCTCGACCCAGCCCCACGCCCGTGGGTCACTCGCGCATTCGAGAGCCCACTCATGCTTTCGGTGATGCTCCTGGGCATCACTGCGGTGTGGGGCTGGACGTTCACCGTCGTCAAGGATGCCGTGGCCATGTGCGGCCCCATGCCATTCCTCGCCATGCGTTTCGCGGTGGCCGCCCTGGCGATGGTGGCGCTCTCCCGCGGCCGCCTCCACCGCCCTTCGGTCGTCGCCGGAGTTGGTGTCGGATGTGTGCTGGCCGTGTCCTACGTCTTCCAGACCCTCGGCATCGAGCTCACGTCCGCCACCAACTCAGGCCTGATCACCGGGCTCTTCGTCGTCGCGGGCCCCGTACTCAACCGTCTGCTGTTTGGCGTCCGGGCCAGTAGGATTGCCTGGACGGCCGTGTGCTCGAGCTTCGTCGGCCTGGCTCTGCTTGCCGGCACCGGAGCACGGCCTCCCACATCGGGCGACCTGCTCACCCTGTGTTGCGCGATGACCTTCGGCCTGCATATCGCCCTGCTCGATCGCTATGCCAAGCACCTGGAGCCGGTGTCGATGGCGACGGGGCAGATCGCCTTGGCCGCCGCCGTGTTCGGCATCGTCTCGCCCATGGTGGAGCCGGTTCGGTTGCCTCCTCCCGGCGTGTGGGCCCCGGTACTCCTGACTGGTGTTGTCGGTACGGCCCTCGGCTTCCTCACCCAGACGGCCGCCCAGCGACGTCTGCCCGCCGTCCGTGCCGCCGTGATCCTCGCCATGGAGCCCCTCTTCGCCGCCGTGTTCGGCTACTGCGTCGCCGGTGACCGGCTCACGCCGCCCCAGATCATCGGGGCCACCGTGATGATCAGCGCCTTCATGGTCGTTGAGTGCGCCCCTCTCATCGCCAACGGCCGCCAGAACGGCGGCGGCCACTGACACCGGCCCAGGGAATGGGGCGTGGACCCGCTACGACATTCGCGCGGCAATCATCTCGCGCGAGGTGCCGGTGCAAGACCATGCGAACGGCTGCCTGAGGTGAACGGCCTTGGTCTGGATCGCCATGCCCGCCCAAGTCGAGACGTGCGTTCTTGGTTGGGCCCACGAGTACCCCGCCCACGTCTCCGTCACCACTCTGTCCCAGTTCGACGGGCACACGGTCTATGCGGTTACGGTCACGGGCCCCTCTGCCGGCGGCAGCGTGAAGCCTGGGCTGCTCTGCGCGGTGCCCCATGCACACGAACCGGCCGGAACGGCGGCTTGCATGAGCGTGCTGTGCCAGCTCATCACCGGCCAGACCCTCGAGGGCGAGCCGTCGAAACACGACGTGGTTGCCATCCGCAATGGCGTGGTGGTCACCATCATCCCCGACGCCAACCCCGGCGGCCGCGCCCGGGCGCCGGTCGACGCGTGGGACGGCATGCAGTACACCAACGAGGAGTTCCTCGCGTGCGCTTTCGGCGTAGATGCCCGGAGTGGGCAACGTTTCCCGCGGCCCAACCGCTGGCGCGTGGGCGAGCTCGAGGCGTCCCGCCTGGGAATCGTTTGGGAACAGGTCGGCGCCGACACCTACGTCGAGCCCAACCGAGACCCCGGATCGTCCCTGTTCCGGCTCACCAGGCAGCTGAGCGCCGAACGTACCTACAACCGCTGGCTCGACCTGCACCAGACGGAGTTTGAAGGCACCGACCGCAACTGCCAGGTCCTACTCCCGGTGACCCAAGATGAGCTACCTCCGCCGATCCGCGATGAGAACCAAACATGGGGTCACGAGATCACACAAGCGTGGGAGGCTCTGGGCGCACGGCCCGCACCGCCCCAGGCCCTGGGCTACACCGGATCGCAGCGCGACTACTTCGTGACCCTCTGGGGCGAGCACTACCGGCGCACACCGGAGGTTTCTACCGAAGTGCAGAACAACCGCGCGTCCACTCCGCCCCAAACGCAGCGCGATCTGCAGGAAGCCGCCATCTGGGTCAGCATTGAGGGCCTCCTCCGCAACCCTCGCTGAGCCGGTTTGTCCAAGGGGTTGCTGGCGAACCAGGTCGACCCGCCAACGGCTGGGGAGGGGTGTGCCCTGAGACACCGCGGTTCTGGCTGGTGCGCTTCCTCTGTGACGGTCGCGATCCTCACCGTGATCCTGGGCTGGGCCGGTAGCCACTCCGTTCAGAGTGCCGAGTCGGCCGTAGCCGTTGAGCCTCGGGGCGACGGTCTCACCATCACCGCGGGGCCCATAACCCTTGCCATCGCGAGAACCGGGCAGGTCTCCGATGTTCGGCTTGGCGGGAGACCCCTTCTGACCCGGATCGGCCTCGAGATCCACGACGCCTCTGGACGACCCCTCGATCTCTCCTCCGCCGCCTGGGAGCCTCTCGACGTCGCGGACACGTTTGGTGGGGTGAGCGTCGTGGCCCGTGGCAGTGTCAGCTCCGCAGACAACACGCTGGACCTGGCCTGCCACATCGAGACGCGCATCGGCGAGGATGGATCGATCTCCACGGTGGCCACCGTGTCGCCTCGGGCCAACTGCCAGGTCCAGCGCATCGCGTGGGTCGCTGACGCACCGATCGCGAGCCTCGCGGGCCGCGAGATCTGGTACAACCCTCGTGGTGAAGCGCCCGGCGGCGGAGAGCCCCAGTTCCGCCCCGGTTTCTCGGTGAGTAAGCCTGTCCCGGCCGCGCCCGCTGGGCCGAAGCTGGTTGAGTCTGCCGTCTGGATCGGGCTGCCCCTGGGCGATGGGACGAACCTCGAGTTGGTCACGCGGGACGGCAACACCATCCTCGAGGATCGACGTCCAGGCACCGACAGCTTGGCCCTGGTCTCTCTGATCGCCTACGCCTACCCCAATCTGGCTGCCGGCGACCGTCGGCCCACCCAGATGGTGGTCCGTCCACCCCGAGCGGCAGACTTCGCGCCCAGCCTCCAGGGCGCCGCTGCCCGTGACGCCTTCGAAGTCGCCACGGCCATCTACGGTGAGGCCAAGTACGAGCGCGCCATCGAGAAGCTGGCTGCCTTCATCGCCAACCACCCTTCATACCGCGAAGCCGCCATCGCCCAGTACTACCTGGCCGACTGCCACTACCACCTGAAGGACTACGCGAAGGCCGCCGACGCCTACCAGATCCTCATCGACCGCTACCCGGCCAACGAGGCCGTGCGCCAGGCGCGCTTCCGCAGGGCCGAGTCGCTCTTTCGGCTCGAGAGGCTGCCCGAGGCCGCCCAGGCGTTCTCCGCCCTGGGCCAATCCGAAGGCCATGGCGACCTCGCCGCTGCGGCCCACTACTGGGCGGGCGAATGTCATTACAAGCTCGGCCAGTTCGAGCCCGCCATGGCCGAGTACCGTGCCTCGGTTGCTGCCTCTGACGCCGGCAAGTACGCCGCATTCGCCTACTACGCCATCGGACTATGCCAGACCGAGCTCGGCCACACCGAGGATGCCCTGATGAGCTTCGAGACCGTCGTCGACCGCTACCAGGAGCCCCAGCTCGTGGCCGAGTGCCGCTTCCGTATCGCCCAGGCCAGGGCGGGCTCTTCGCCCGCCGAGGCCGCCAGAGCATATGAAGCCTTCTTGCAGTCCAACCCCGACAGCCCGCTGCGCCAAGACGCCCTCTATGGCCTGGCCGGCGCTCAGTTGCGCTCCGGCGCGGTCGAAGAGGCCCTCGCGGGTTTCCGCAAGCTCTTGGCCGACTTCCCCGACGGCAAGTACGCCGCCGAATGTCGGCTCCGAGTCGCTGATTGCCTGTTCCGCAAGGGCGACTTCGCGGCTGCCCGCGACACATACGCGGCCGCCGGACCCGGCGAGCCGGCATTCTGGGCCGCGCGATGCGACCAGGAACTGGGCAACGCCGATCAGGCACTGGCCGGCTTCCGCCAGTGGGTCGCGCAGAACGCCCATAGCCCGCGAGCCGCAGAGGCGCACCTCCAGATCGGTGACCTCCTCGCCAAACGTTCGGATCTCGACGGTGCCCAGGCCGCCTACCAGGCGTGCCTCGATGCCAAGCCATCCGACCAGGTTGCTCGCGGAGCCAGGATGGGTCTGGCCTGGGTGCAGTACCAGCGTGACAAGAGCGAGGAAGCTCTGAGGGCACTCCAGGCCCTCGCCGCTGAGGCCGGCGACACGCGCGCCGCCACGGTCATCGGGCTCGAGGGGGCCAGCCAGAAGCTGGCGGCCGGCGATGCCGACGGCGCTCTGGCGGCCCTCGATGCCGTTGATATGGCCTCGCTACCCGCCGACGCCGCCGCCCAAGTCCGGGTGCTCCGCGGACGGGCCCTTCTGCGCAAGAGCGACGCGACCGCGGCCCTGGCTCAGTTCGATGAGGCCATGGCGTCTGGCCAGGCCTCCGCCAAGCCGGCCGCCGTGGCGGGAAGAGCTGGCGCGCTCGCCGCGCTCGGCAGAGTAGACGAAGCCCGCGTGGCGCTGGGGCAACTCGCCGCCATGGGGGCGTCACCTGAGGTGACCGCCCGGGCCCGATATGACGTCGCCGAAGCGTGCCTCAAAGCCCGCCAGTTCGAGGCGGCTGAGGCTGAGTTCGCGGCCGTCATACAGACTGATGCCGAAGGCGAGCTGCTCGAGTACTCCCTGTTGGGCCTGGCGTACGCTCAGGCCGGGCGCGGGCAGCATGAACCAGCCGTGATGACGCTCAGGGATCTCCTGGCCCGCTTTCCCAACGGCAGAAAGGCCGGAGCGGCGCGCCTGCAGCTGGCGCGGTCGCTGAGCGCCTCAGGGCGCGCCGAGGAGGCCGCCAACGTGCTGGCCCAGGCCGGAGAAGCCCCCCCCGAGGCGCTGCTCGAGCTCGCGTGCGCCGAGCAGGCCGCGGGCAAGTCCGAGCTGGCCAGAAGGCATTTCGCGGAGATCATCGAGAAACATCCGGCGAGTCCCCAAGCTCCTGAGGCCCTCTTCTGGCTTGGCGAGATCGCCTTCGCCGCTAACGACTACGACGCCGCACTGGCCGCCTACGAACGGGCCCTGGAGGGCAAGCCCAACGCCGATCTGGCTGCCCGCTGCTCCTACAAGAAAGGCTGGGCCCTGCGGCGAAAGGGGCAGGCCGAGGCCGCCATCCCGTGCTTCGAGGAAGCATCACGCGCGGCCGAGCCCGAAGCCATGGTGGCCGACGCCCTCTACCAGTGGGCCTACTGTCTGGTTGGCCTCAACCGTCGCGACGAGGCCCTGCCCATTCTTCTGCGCTGTGTCCGGGAGCACCCGGCCGCCGGTGTGGCTCCGGCGGCTTGGCGCGCCGCCGGCGACTGCCAGAGACAGGCGGGGAAGCTGGATGAGGCTCGAGGAAGCTATGAGACGGTGCTGCGCGACTTCGGCGCCAGCCCGGAGGCCGCCGCCGCTCGAGTGGGCCTCGCCTCCTGCGAGCAGCTCGCCGGCCACCATGAGGCCGTGGTCAGGGCTCTCGAGGCAGTCCCCGTCGGCGATCGGTCCGAACTGGGGGCTGAGGCCCTGTGTCTCAGGGCGACGAGCCTGCTGGCGCTGGACCGAGTCGATGAGGCTCTCGACGCCTTCGAGCAGGCGGCGATCCTGTTCGAGGCGTTCCCCGAGTGGGCCGCTCGCGGCCGGTTCGGCGTCGGGATGTGTGAGGAGAAGATGGGGCGTGCCCAGGACGCCAAGCGCTCCTACCAGGACGTGGTCGACCGGTTCGGCGCCACGGCCGCGGCCGAGTCCGCCCGCAAGCGCCTGACCGAGTTGGGAGGGTAGTCCGTGACAAGCTGGATCGTGGTCGCCGCCGCTGATCGAGTGGCCCTGCTGGATTACTTCCAGCGGGGAGGCATCTGCATGTACCCCCTGGCGCTGTGCTCGCTGCTGGGACTGACCATCATCGTCTACAAGGCCATCTACTTCCGCGGCATTCGCCTCGATGGCGTGCGGTTCGCCGCCGCCTTGGCCCAGCGCATCCGCGAACGCGGACGCACTGAAGCCGCCATCGTGGCCGCCGCCGAGAAGAGCCCCGTCGCCATCGTCGCCCGCGCCGGCCTCGAATGTGCCAACGGGTCCGCCGGAAAGACGCGCGAAGCCATGGATGAGTGCGCGCGCCTGCAGGTCTCTCGGGTCGAGCAGTACCTCTCCCTACTCTCGACCGTGGCCTACATTGCACCCCTGCTCGGGTTCCTCGGCACCGTCACGGGTATGATCAACGCCTTCGAGCAGATCAGCATGACGAACGAGGTCACCCCCAGGCTGGTGGCTGCCGGCGTCTCCGAAGCGCTCATCACCACGGCCTTTGGCCTCATGATCGCCATCCCGACCTATGCCGCCTACAACCTGTTCGTGGCCCGAGTGGCATCCATCGAGAACGATATCGAGACCGTCACGTCACACATCATCGCTGAGCTGCACCCGGAGGCGTTGAGCGTTGCGGCGTGAACGCTTCAGCCGACTTCGGCCCGAGGGCGGTGTCCCCGTGATCTCCATGGCCGACATCGCATTCCTGCTGATCCTCTTCTTCCTCCTGACCAGCAGCATGACCAAGGAGACGGGAGTCGACGTCAAACTGCCGCGTGCCCAGCAGGCAGACATGCTCCCGAAGCGTGACATCTCGATCGAGGTCTCCAAGTCCGGCGACATACAGCTGAACAAGCGTGCGGTGAGCCTCGCCCAGCTCCCCGCCGCGCTCCATGCCGAGCTGGGCGAGACATCGAGCAAGAAGGTCACCATTCGCGGCGACCAGGACTCCCCCTACGGCACCATGGTCCAGGTCATGGCCGCCGTCCGCGGAGAGAAGGCCGAGATCCTCCTCGCCGCCGAGATGGAACGGTAGGCATCGTGCCCCGTCCGCCATGGGAAGAGGGCTGAGACGGGGGCCCGGGTCCGGGCCCACTGGATGGAGGAGCCGAGTACGGCTATGGGCGATGTCCGCTCGCGAGACCGGCGCATGCTGGCCGGCAGCTTCCTGGCGGCCCTGATGGCCCACGTGGGCCTGGCCCTGTGCGTGACCGTCGCGCGGCCGACCGCCGCGCCGGAACGCCCCGAGCCGATCCAGGTCGCCGATGTGAGCATCATCGAGCCCCCCAAGCCCCCCGCTCCGCCAGTCGTCAGAAGCCGCCCCGTTGTGCGCCGTCGGGTGGTTGTGCGCCGCATCGTCCGCCGCCCCGCGCCGAGCAAGCCCGTGGCCGTGGTCTCGTTGGCTCCGCGCCCCGACGTGCGGCCGCAGTCCATGCCCGAGACGGCCCCGGCGCCGAGCGCCGCCCCTGCGGACACGAGACCCGTCGAGGTAGCGGCGGCCCCAGAAGCCCCAGCGGAGACGCCGCCCGAACTCGCCCCTGACCGGCTCGAGGGCCCCTCCAACACGGCAACTGACGCGCCCTCTGCGGTTCCGCGCCCATCCCCCGAGCCGGCGCCCGAAGGGGCCATCAAGCTCGCCAAGGCCGAGCCAGCCTGGGCCAGAGAGTCGCTCATGCCTGAGCCCCCCTCCCCGGTCGACCGGCCGAGCCCTGTCGCGGGGACCCTCGAGGAGCCGGAAGGCCGGGGGGAGGTGCCGGTGGCCTCCCAGCCCGAGGGCCCATCGGGCGCGCCCGGCGAGTTGGGCACACCCGGTGACGGGCCGCTCCAGGTCGCCATGGATACCTCCGGCCTGGCGCCGGGCGGGGGCGGAGGGCCGAGTTCACTGCCCGGGGCCCCGGGTGAAGGCCAAGGGGGACCGAGCGGCCTCCAGCGGATGGTGATCGAGTTCGCCGATGTGGACCTGGGCTTCGACTCCGGCGGGCCGGGCGGCCTCGGCCAGGGCGCCGGCGGGGGCGAGGGGGGCGGCATCGGCGAAGGGCGCGGCACGGGTTCGGGCGATGGTTCGGGCGATGGCGGCGGGCCGGTAGCTTTCGCATGGACTGGCGGCGGAGGTGGCGGCGCGGGCCTGGGCGGCCCAGGCACCGGACCCGGCATGGGCGCCGACGGCAACGGCACGGGGTGGTTCACCATCGGCGTGCCCGGTGGGACGAGCGGTGGAATGCCCGGCGCGATGGGTGGCGGAGGGGGCGGTGGGCCGATCCTTGGGAAGCTGGATCCGGGCGGCCTGGGCGATGGTGTGCCCGGTGCCCTCGGGTGGGGCCTCGGCGGCCGTGGCGGGCCAGGCCTCGGCGGAGGCGCAGGCGGCGGTACCGGCGGCAGCGGCACGGGGCCGGGGAACGCGCCACTATGGACCGCCGGACTCCCCGGCGGCAGTGGCGGCAGCGGCTTCGGCGACAGCCTCGGCCTGCCCGGCGGGCTCGGCGGGCTCGGCGGGCTCGGAGCAGGAGGAGGCGCGGGCATGGGCGGCCTCTGGGGTACCGGTGTCGGCTCCGCACCCGGAACCAGCCTCGCTCTGGGAGGGAACCTTGGTCAGGGCCAGGTTGCCTCGCTCATACCCCAGGCCACGGGCCGGTTCACCATGGTCGTGCCCCGCACCAACACCGACTACGACGCCAATCCCATGGCCACGCGGAACCTTCTGCAGGAGGTGTCCAAACGCACGCTGATCCCGGCCACGGTCGAAGAGCGGTTCGTCCCGCTCGAGTGGGAGGCCATCAAGGACGCACCCGTCGTATACCTGTCGGGCCATCACCCCGTGGCGTTCACGGACGAGCAGCGCCGGATGCTGAGGCGCTATGTCGAGGAGGGCGGCACGATCCTCGCCGAGGGCGGCGGGCCGCTGTTCGACATGACCTTCCAGAAGGAGGTCCAGGCCATCTTCGGTGCCGCACCCCAGAAGATCGGCCCACAGCATCAGATCTACCAGAGCTACTACGACATGCACCGGACCGGAGACGACGAGACGCTGCGCGGCGTCGAGCTTGGGGGCCGCCTGGGCGTGATCTACACCGACAGGCCTCTGGGCGCCGCCTGGGTGGGTAGCGACTCTACCATCACCCCCGAGCAGCGCGAGAAGGCCTTCCGCACGGGCATCAACGTCTACCAGTACGTCGTCGAGAACTGGATCAAGCGAAGACCGTAGACCGGAGCGCAGAACGCCGGTTCCGCCAACGCGCCGCCGTTGGTTGCCGAGCATGCAACGGTGGTGTGGCACGTGGACGCTCAGCCTCGACCCGTGCGTGGAGAGCGGCAGGGCCGAGGAGGGCGCTCCCGGCTGGACTCCCTCCGACGGCTTCCCGGGAGAGCTGGGCGTGACCTCCAGGTCGATGACCGCCACGATCGGCGCGACCTGTCCGCTCTCGGCCTACTGCCGCCACCTCGGCGGCTCCAGCCCCAATGTGCCCTTTGACGCGTGCGGCTCACGTTGCCCAAAGACGGGGCACCGGCGGTTATCATCATCGGAGTCGGGTCGGGCTCTCACTGACTGTTCGAGGACGTGAATCTGAAGGGGGAGCCGAGGGCACATCACGACCGGCCTCGATCGGCCGCTAGCCGGCCGAAGCGCGAGGCGCGTGGGAGCGCTCCCCGCCGCACCCTTGCGCGGGAGAGGCTCCCATCCCCGGCCACCGGAGAGGCGGGTACACACCACGCGTGCCATCGATCTGAACCCGGTGTTCGTCCGCGAGCTGAGGTCGCGCATGCGCGGACCGCGGCTGCTACTGCAATGCGGGTTGTGCGCCGTGGGCGTTGGCGCCACCGCCGCCGCAGTCTGGCTCGCGATGCCGATGAGCACGCGCACGACACCGGCCGAGTTCAGCCGAGCGTTCATCACATGCGCCGCGGTCGCCATCACCCTCGTCGTCGGGTTCGTTGCCCCCGGGGCCACGGCTGGAGCTTTCACCCTCGAGCGCGAGCGCCAGACGCTCGAGGCCCTGCTAGTCTGCCCGCTCCCTCGGCGCAGCCTGGTGCTCGGGAAGCTCTGGGCCGCCCTGCTGGGCCTCGGACTGGTCACCGTCTCCGCTCTGCCGGTTGCCGGGGGGGTCTGCATGATGATCGGCGGGGTCGCCCCCGCCGACATTGCCACGCTCTTTGCATACCTGGTGGCCTACGCCGGTTTCACCGGCGCGCTTGGACTCTGGTGCTCGACCTGCGTCCGGTCCACGGCCGCGGCCATCGTGATGGCCTATGGCTCCTCGCTGTTCATCGCCATCGGCACCATCGTCATCGATTCGCTGTTCGATCTGCTCGCAGCTGGCCCGCGGTTCTTCGGCGACCCGCCCTGGCTCAGTGTCATCAGTCCCCTGTTCGGTGCCTGGTCCATCCCCGGCGCCGTCGATGACTTCTCGCCCGGTGGCTACTGGGCTCGTGTCGAGCCCTGGGTCATCTCCATGCCCTTCTACGTGGGCATGGGGTGTCTTGTCGTGGCGCTGACGATCGCCCGCGTCTCGCGGATGGACGCGGGACCACTGCGACGAGAAGGGCCTCCATGAGCCACAGCTGTCTCTCCACGGTGCTTCTGCTCGCCCCCAACACCGTGGGGCAGGCCGAGCCGACACTCAGCAAGCTCAGTCTGCACCTGCTCGGTAGCTACACCGACGGCGCCGCGCGGATCGTACGCATGCGGCCGACGGTGCTCTGCGTCTACACCCCGCCTTTCCCGCTGGGCGATGACCCGGAGGCCGGCGCCCGGCTGTTCCAGTCCGGCGATCCGGGTCTGGGCCCGGGTCGCGAGCATCGAGGCTCGAACACTGCACTGCCCTGTCTTGCGGAGGGGCCACATGGGGGGAACCACGCGGTCTGTGCGTGGTGGGCCCCCAATGGGCCCCGGTCGGCCGCGAGGCCGACCAGCCGATGCCGCGGCACGGCTATGCCAGTCCCCCCCCTGAGCCCGCCGAAGGGCTGCGGGGGAACGGAAGGGAGGCAGAGGGGCGATGTCCTCCGCTCACCGGTGGCGCCGCCGCATCGTCGCCGCGGTGCTAGTGGGCCTGTTCGCGGCCGGCATCATGGTTGCCCGACAGCACTACCGCCGGGAGACGGCGCACCTCTCGCGCGGGTTCCCAGAGTGCCTCGTCGCCTCGCCCGATGGGGCCAAAGTTGCGTTCGGCACGGTGGTGGGCGGCTCGCGGAACGTCTACACGATCGATCTGAGCACAGGGAAGCTGCTTGGCCTGCTCTACGGCGTAGCTCGCATCTACGCGCTGACCTGGGCGCCGGACGGCTCGGAGCTGGCGATGTGCACGGACGAGGGCGCGTGGCTCGTGCCGACCGATGGCTCTGCCCGGGCCCGACCCATCGGCAGCAGCAAGACCGGGGATGCCGCATTCCCCGCATCCGGCCGGTATGTCGGCATGGGCTTCCACCCGCCTTTCGACCGCACCGAGGCCCTGGTGCTGGACCGCCAGGAGGGCACCTACTACCACATCCCCTGCAGCTCCAGCACCGAGCTGGCCTGGGCGGGCGACCGGCTCGTGCGACTCACGGGCGGAGCCAAGCCCTGCCTTGAGGAGCTTCGCCTTGATAGTGGCGCGGCATCACAGGCGTGGCTGGCTTGGGCGGCGGCCGAATCTGCCCCGCCGCTGGGTTGGAATACCCTGGGGCCCACACGGCGACTGCTGGCTGCGGGTGACCGGATCTTCGCGGCGCCCATCGATCCGCGCCGAGCCGCCGTCACGGACACTGCGGCCGTCGTCCTGCGGGTCGACCTCGTGTCCCGCCGCGTGTGGCAGGCGCCGCTCGGGATCAGGGTGATGGACCGGCTCCCCGAGTTCAGCGTATCACCGGACGGTCGGTGGCTTGCCGTGACGTTCACGGGCGTCGACGAAGAGGCGGCTCGAATGGACCCCGCGGCAGCTGACGGGCCGCGGCTGCTCCTGTTCGAGGCTGTCGACGACCCGCGGGGGCTCGTGCGGCGAGGATGCATCGCACTCTCAGGGACCGGGGTCACGGCCGTGCGCCCCTCGTGGTCGCCCGACTCGCACTACATGGTCGTTCGAGGGCTTGACCTGGTCGACATCAAGACGCGGCGGATCGTGTGCGGCCTTCACGATCGCGTCGCGAGCCAGATCGGGTATGCCGAGTGGACTCCGCCCCATGGCCTCATCGTCACCCGGGTGGGCCCGGATGAGTCGGGGATCTACCTGACGCAACCCGACTCGCCGGGAGCCCGGCTCCTGTTCGAGACCCAGCCCATCATGCCGGCGCGGGGCCAGTCGTTCGTGGAGCGGCTCCTCCGAGCGTTGCGCGGCGGGCCGTAGGAGGCGGCAGTGACTGGACACGTTGCCCGCGCGCGCCCACGGCCCCGGTACTCCCGCCGTCCGTGCGAGTATGTCAGCCTGAGCGCAGCACCAGCGAAACGGAGGGCCGCGTCTGCGACCGGCCGGGCGCCAGCGGCCGGGGCCCCGCCGTCTTGGCCTCGGGCTGCGCGCGCTAGATCCTGATCCGCTCCCTGTCGGTGTCGAAGTGCGCCGTCTTGCCCTCGAACAGCGACAGCATGCCCATGTTCATGGCGGTCTGGACACAGTAGCCCATGTCAACGGGGCTCCAGGGCTTACCGCCCGAGTGGATGCACTCGATCAGGTTGAGCCACATCTCCCGGACGTCGCCGGAGGCCTCTCGGGCGACTTCCTTGACGGGCTCGCGCCGGCCGTCGGCGGGGAAGATCTGGATGCCGGGGCCCGAGAAGGTCATGGTGCCCTCGGCGCCACGGATCACCCACTCCATCTCCCACGCATTCACCTGGGTGCCCATGCAGGCCACGGTGAGGCCCTGCGGATAGTCCATCAGGATGTTCACCGTGTCGGGCACCTCCCGCTCGTGGTTGTAGAACAACTTCCCGCCCGCGGCCGAGACACGAGTCGGCATGCCGAGTCCAAGCACCGTGGCCAGCGGAGTGAACACGTGGGGATAGAGGTCAGTGGGCGGGCCTCCGGCGTAGTCGAGGTACATGCGCCAGCAGAAGAAGCGCTGAACCGAGAACTCGACCTCGGGCGCATCGCCAAGAAAGGCCTTCCAGTCGAGATCCGGCCCGGGCTTGGCGCTCGGGTCGAGGATGGGCATGCCGCGCTCGCCCCAGTCACCCTGGCGGTAGTAGCCGACCTGGGCGTGCAGCGGTTTGCCGATGACTCCCTGCCGAATCAGTTCCGCCCCCTGTCGCCAGATGCTATCGGCCAGCCGCTGGGTGCCGAGCTGGAAGGCGACGCCCCTCTCCTTGACCCGTCGGGCCAGCTTCTTGGCGACCTCGAACTGGCTCCAGTGCGTCATGGGCTTCTCGCAGTAGACGTGCTTGCCGGCCTCGACAGCATCGAGCGCCTGTGGCCCGTGGTGTCGGTCGGGCGAGGCGATGCACACGAGATCGACGTGGCGATCTTCGAGTAGCTCGCGGTAGTCGCGGTAGGGCTTACCTCCCGTGGCTTGCACCGCCGCATCGACGCGGGGCTTGTACACATCTGATACCGCCACGAGGTCGAGGGGTTGGCCCTCGTTCTTCAGCTGTTGAACGGCACCGATGTGCGCGCCCATGCGCCCGCCGCACCCAATGAAACCGACACCCAGCCGCCCATTCGCACTCCGGGATTGGGCGCGGGCAGGCGCGCCGATGTGGAGGCCGGCCGCCACACTGGCCGCGGTCGTCCCCACGGCTTGGATGAACCGGCGACGGGACACGTTCGGACCCTGACCTGACGTCGCATCGCTCATGATGTACCCCTCCCCATGGGCGCCCGGCATCGGGCGTGAGGGCGAAGTTCGCCTGTCGCGCGACCGGGGCCTCCCGCCGCATGGCCCCCCATGCGGCAGCATTCGCTACCCGCGCGGCCGTGGCGTGTCGAGTGCTTAATGACTCGCGACCTTAGAGGTATTCCACTCGCCGTACGGAAGTCACGACCTATCCAGTGCATGGGGGTGATGTGCCAGTGCGAGCTGCATTCCTCACCATGACGACAATAGCCATCGTCAGCGTCTTGTCCCTCAGTGGCTGCGGCGGCAGTCCGCCCGCGGGCAACAACGGCAACAACAACGGCGGCGTGCCGACCGCAGTCATCGTGGTGACCGAGGGGGACACAGTTGTCGCCGGGTCGACCCTCCACCTGGCGGGCGAGCAGTCCCAACCTTCCGCGGGGCAGACCATCACGGGATATCAGTGGACCGTCGAGGCACCAAACGGCGCCGCCGGTGCCTTCGTGCCGTCGGCGCAGGCCGCAAACCCCACCTTTGTGGTCGATGTGGTGGGGCAGTACACCTTCCGCCTCACCGTGTTCCAGGGCGCCACGAGCTCGGCCACCCCGGCCGAGGCCGTCGTCCAGGCCCAAGCGCCCACGACGCCGGTCCCCGTCATCTCCGTCCAGGAGGGACTCCAGGTCGCGCCCCTCACCACGCTGCACCTAAGTGCCGCCCAGTCGGTGCCCGTTCCCGGCGGCACCATCGACAGGTGGGAGTGGACGGTCGAAGGACCGGCGGGTTCGGTCTCCACGCTCTCGCCGGGCGCCAACGTCCAGAGCCCGACGCTCGAGGCGAACGTGGCCGGCAGCTACCTCTTCCGCCTCACGGTACACCAGGGGGCGCTGTTCAGTGCCGCGCCGGCGGAGGCAACGGTACGCGTCGTCCCGACGGGCACCATCCATGTGGAGTTGACCTGGCAGACACCCAACGACCCGAACCCTGCGGACTCAGGCTCTGACGCAGGCGCCGACATGGATCTGCACCTGACCCACGCGCGGGCGCCAGCCCGGCCTGACAACACCGACATGGACGGCGACGGCAAGCCCGACCCGTACTTCGACACCCTGTACGACTGCTACTGGTTCCAGCCGCTCCCGGACTGGGGGCCAGCAGGGACCGCCGGCAATCCCAGCCTCGACCGCGACGATACCGACGGCGCCGGGCCGGAGGTGATCAGCATCCAGTCCCCCGAAGCCAACGCCGTATACCGAGTGGCCGTGCATTACTGGCGCGACCACGGCTACGGTCTTTCACTGGCCACAGTCAGAGTGCGGCTCAACGGCACACTGGCCTTCGAGCGGACCGGCGTCGAGATGGCCGACCGCGACCTGTGGTGCGTGGCCGACATCAGCGCGACCGCAGGCACCGTGACGGCCCTCATCGCCCCGGCCGGAGGTGGCGACTGGATCGTCCACAACTACTCGCACCCGGACTTCCAATAGCGGCGGACATCGCGCAGCCGCGCGGTGCTCGGTCTCGCGCCGGCTGGCCCGCTTGCTCACGGCCGCTCGCGTCGCGGCCACTCGCCAGCCTTTGGCCCCCGCAGGGCGTCGGTTATACTGCCCGGCAGGGGAGATGAGGCCAGCATGATCCGCACCCTAGTCGTCACCCGGTCGGGCCGCGATCCGGAGGCTGAGAGCGCTCGGGCCGCGTTCGCCGCCGAGGGGCACCCGGATGTCCGCGTCAGATTCGAGTCCGTGTTCCGGCTCGAGGGCAACTGCGACCTGGAGCGGATCGGCCGCCTCTTCGCCAACCCGGCGGCAGGTGAGACGCTGGTTGAGGACCAGGGGCTCGAGCGCGCGGGCGACGAGTGTGTCGTCGAGGTCGCCTATCGCCCGGCCGTGGTGGACCCGGAGACCGAGTCGGCCCTCGAGGCCGCACGGCTGATGGGCGTTCCGGGCCTCGAATGGCTCCGGGCAGGCCGACGTTACGTCGTGACTGGTGTGGACCGCGCCGAGGCCGAGCGGGTCATCACGAAACACCTCTTCAACGAGGTCGTCCAGGTCATTGTCAGGCCCGGCGACTACCAGCAGAGCCTCCGTCCCACGGGCTCCCCAGAGCCCGTACAGACCTACGACCTCATGGGACTCTCGGATGCCGAGCTCTCCGAGCTCAGCCAGCGAATGGGATGGTATGCGCCGCTCGGGCAGCTTCAGGCCCTCCGCGCCCACCAAGCCGAGCGCGGCCGTCCGTGGACCGATGTCGAGATTGAGATGGTCGTCCAGTCCTGGGGTGACCACTGCTACCACACCACGTGGAAGGGCCTGGGCCTGCTGAAGGGGCTCATGGCCGCCACGCGAGAGATCAATCATCCGCTGTGTCTCTCGATCTTCACCGACAACGCCGGCGCCATCCGCTTCTACGGCGGATACGCCGTCTTCATCAAGGGGGAAACTCACAACCACCCCTCAGCCATCTCCACCAAGGGCGGCGTTGAGACCAAGCACGGCGGCGTGCTGCGCGACATCATCTTCATGGGCCGCGGCGGGTACCCCATCGGCTCGTCGACCATCATGGGCACTCGGAGGCCATCGGAGCCCGAGTCTGAGGTTCCCGCGGGAGCGCTGCACCCCCGTACCATCGTCCTCGAGTCCATCAGCGGCACGGCCTCCTACTGCAACCCCATGGGCGTGCCCATGATGTACGCCCTGTACCGGGCCCATCCGGGCTACGCCAAGTGCATGGCCCTCGGGCAGTGCATCGGGATCGCACCGGAGGACACTATCGAGAAACTCGAACCTCAGCCCGGCGACGTACTGCTGCTGATCGGCGGCGCAACGGGCCGAGACGGAGTGCATGGGGCGGTCGCCTCTTCGGCCCAGCTCACGGCGGAGATGGTCGAGAAGGAAGGTGCCACGGTCCAGATTGGGCACCCGATTGTCGAACGTAAATTCACTAACTTAGTGCCTGCGCTTCGGGACAAGGGCTGGATCCGCACGTGCACCGACCTGGGCGCGGGGGGCATCTCGTGCTGCGTCGGTGAGATCGCGGCCCGGTGCGGGGCCGATGTGGAGCTCGACGGACTGCCACTCAAGGACGCCAGTCTGGCTTCGTGGGAGAAGTGGGTCTCGGAGTCGCAGGAACGTGGTCTGCTTGTCATAGGAGCTGACCACCTGGATGATGTACAAGCAGAATGCAGGAGGTACGCAGTCGACTGTTATGTGCTCGGAAGGTGTCGGAATGATGGCCGGTTGGTGGTAACCGACGGCGGTGCGACCGTCGCCGACCTCGACCTGAGGTTCCTGTGGGACGCGTGTCCCATCGATCGACTCACCACGAAGGAACCCGGAGTCGCGCGCGCGCCTGTTCCGCCATCGGGCTGTGGCGAGCTCAACAAGGACCTGGCTGTGCGTGTCCTGGGTGACTTCGCCTGCTGTGACCAGTCCTGGGCCGTCCACCAGTTCGACAGCACCGTGCAGGGGCGGACCGTGGTGGGGCCGTTGACCGGGGGCGTGCCGAGCGATGCCTATGTCTCGGCGCCGATTCGCGGAAAGCCGTACGGTATGGTCAGTGCCTGCGCCTTCGTTCCGCGGTGGAGCGAGGTCGACCCGGTGGGTTCGGTGGGCTCACTCATGGCTCTGGCCATCTCGCGATCCGTGGCTGTAGGCGCCTCGCTGGAAGACATCGCTTTGTGTGGGAACTACTACACCCCATCGCGGACTCCGGAGCAGCTCTGGTACCTGGAGCACATGGTCTTGCAGGGGGCGGCGCGGCTGTCGAAGCTCTTCGGCACCCCGTTCATCTCGGGCAAGGACTCGAGCTCCGGCACATTCCGGTCGTCGGACGGGCAGGCCATCGACGTGCCACACACCTTCGTGCCCTCGACCCTATGCCGGATGCCGGACGTGCGGAAGGTCACGACCAAACCGTTCCGGCGGACCGGCGATGCCATCGTGGCCGTCTGGCCGCGTTGCACCCCGAGCATGGCGGGCACCGTGGCTCTCGAGCTGCTCCGCGGTGACGGAGGCGGCCCCGCGTGCCTCGCGTGGCCGTGCGACGAGAACGACCTGGTGGGCCTGTGGCGGCGCCTGGCGCAGTCGAGGGGGCTGCTCTCCTCGGCCGCGGCCATCGGGGAGGGCGGCGCGTTCCTGCAGATCATGCATGGTTGCCTCGCCAGCGGACTCGGTGCCGAGGTCCACGTGGACGCCGACGATGCGTTGTGGCTGCTCCTGGGTGAACCCGCGGGTGGCTTCCTCCTGACGAGCGCCAAGGCTGATGAGCTCGAGTCGGCCCTGCAGGGCTTTGAGGTCCACCGGCTGGGCCACGTGACCTATGGGCCGGGCGTTCGTGTGAGTGCCGGAGGCACGACGGTGATCCACACAGACGACTGGCCGGAGCTGGTGGGCGCCTGGAGCACCGCATTCGAGAAGGAGGTGCTCCGATGAAACCCGCCGCCGTCCTCGTCGCCCCCGGGACCAACAGCCACGAGGAGTCCGTGTTCGCCATCCAGCAAGCCGGGCTCGATGCCGAGGTCGTGTTGGTGGCCGATGTGATCTCAGGCCGGGAGGATCTGCTCGATCGTCCGGGCATCATGGTGCCGGGCGGGTTCGCTTGGGGCGACCATTTTGGCGCCGGCCGCGTGTTCGGCATCGCGCTGGGTCATCAACTCCGTGCTTTTGCGGAGACCGGCCGGCCCATGCTGGGCGTCTGCAACGGCTTCCAGGTGTTCTTTGAGGCCGGGCTGTTCTGCGGGCCGTCGGGGGAGAGTGGCGGCGCGCTCGTGCGCAACATCAGCGCGAAGCTCGAGTCGCGCTGGATCACCGTTCGCGCCGACTGGGGCTCACCGTGGACCGAGGGCATCGAGGGGGCCCTCCTCTCCCTTCCAGTGGCCCACGGCGAGGGGCGCTGGCTGCCGAGCGACACGACGGACCACCTGACCGTCGCCTTTCGCTACTGCCGCGACGGACGTCCGACGGAGGCCTATCCCTGGAACCCGAGCGGGACACCCGGCGGAGTCACGGGACTGTGCAACGGCGTGGTCTTGGGGATGATGCCCCACCCGGAACGGGCTACGCTCCCCTGGCACGGCTCCGAGGCCGGGCGCCGGGTGTTCGACGCCTTCGTGCGTCTGATGCGCCGATAGCTGGGTGCAGGGCACGGGGCGGCGACGAGTCGCGTCCACTGCCCCAAGATGGGCCCGAGGAGCGAGGGATATTGTCCCCAGGGCAGGGCGGGCCGCAGTCCGAGCATCGTCGCGCACCGGCGCCGGCCGACGGGGGGCCGGGCGCACGCGGCCGGCTGAAGGTGTTCCTGGGCTACGCTGCCGGGGTCGGCACGACGTACGCGATGCTCGCATCGGCCCGGCAGCGCCAGCTCGAGGGCGTCGATGTGGTGGTCGCGTACGTCGAGAGCCATGGGCGGCAGGAGACCGAGGCGCTGCTCGCGGGCCTCGAGGTGATGGCGCGTCGCCGCGTCGAGTACCACGGCGTGAGCATGGAGGATCTCGACGTCGACGCCGTGCTCCAACGCCGGCCGCAACTGGCGGTCGTGGACGAGCTCGCCCACACCAATGCGCCGGGTTCGCGCCACCCCAAGCGATGGCACGACATCGACGAGCTCCTCGCGGCCGGCATCGACGTCTACACAACGCTCAATGTCCAGCATGTTGAGAGCGCGCGGGACATCGTCGCGCAGGTCACGGGCGTCGCGGTCCGCGAGGCCGTCCCCGATCGGGTCGTGGACGAGGCGGCAGAGATCGAGCTGGTGGACCTGCCGCCAGCAGAGCTGCTCCAGCGCCTGGCGCAGGGCAAGGCGTCCGTGCCCGAGCAGGCGGGGCGGGCGGCCGAGCACTTCTACCGGGAAGGCAACCTGACGGCGCTGCGCCAGCTGGCGATGCGGTGGGCCGCGCGCCGCGTCGACGAGCAGATGCGGGCCTACATGCGGGTT
>JAKPQA010000003.1 GCA_029547025.1 Armatimonadota bacterium | reverse complement strand
GAAACGCGCGATGAAGCCGAGATTCGTCCCATGCTTGGAGGTTAGCCCCGGTCTCGCTGGAAGCGTGACCCTCACCGTCGGCCTCGAGCTGAAGGTGATCGACGGCCGGATGTTCACGGCGATGGTCGTCATGGCGTTGGTGACGACCATTGTGGCGAGTCCCCGTTCCTCTCCCTGGGGGCCTCGCCCACAGCGGATGGCGAGGGACCGCCGCCGTCGTCGGCCCCACTTTGGCCCCGCTCGACCAGTCTGAGTAAGTTCTAAGGCCGTGTGGACCGCGAGTGATTTCCTCCGGCAGTACTTGGCTGTCCTGATCGTCGGCGTCGTTGGCGCCGGCCTGGTCGGGCTCCTGCTTGCCGGCAGCCATCTGTTGCGGCCGGCCCGTCGCCAGCCCGAGAAGCACATCACCTACGAGAGCGGTGTCGACCCCGTCGGCTCGATGTGGACGCAGTCCCAGGTCCGCTACTACGTGTTCGCCCTGCTCTTCGTCATGTTCGACGTCGAGGCCGTGTTCATCTTCCCGTGGGCCACGCGCCTCGAGGCCTACGGCCTGTTCGGGCTCATCGAGATGGGCATCTTCGTCTTCATCCTGCTGCTTGGCCTCATCTACGCCTGGCGCAAGGGGGTCCTCAAGTGGGTCTAGGTCTGGTCGAGGCCGGCAAAATCCCGAAGCCGCTGAGCAAGCTGCTGAACCAGGGCCGCAAGTACTCGCTCTGGGTGTACCAGTGGGGTCTCGCGTGCTGCGCCATCGAGATGGGCGCGGCCTTCGGCTCGCCCCGCTACGACGTGATGCGCCTCGGCGTCATCCCGCTGCCGGCGAGCCCCCGTCAGGCCGATCTCGTGGTCATCTCCGGCACGGTCACTGACAAGATGGCTCCGGCGATCAAGCGGCTCTACGAGCAGATGCCCGACCCGAAGTACGTGATCTCCATGGGATCGTGCGCCAACTGCGGCGGCCCCTACTGGGACTCGTACTCCGTCACCAAGGGTGTCGATCAGATCATTCCCGTCGACGTCT
>JAKPQA010000001.1 GCA_029547025.1 Armatimonadota bacterium | reverse complement strand
ACCCGGGCGATCACCTGGGAGGCCATCGCCGAGGCGACCCGCTGGCTGTACCCGCAGCCGCGGGCGGCGGTGATGAACGCCGCGAGGTCCTCCCCGATGACGGTGCCGGGCACGTCGCGCCAGATCGAGGAGAACTTGCGGTGCACCAGGTACTCCCAGCCCGGGTGGAGCCGTCCGGTGACGAGCAGGAACGTGATGAACGGTCGGGTGCTGCTGTTCGCGGACAGCTGCACCGCCAACGGTTCGTGCTCCCAGTCGCGCAGGTGGGGCCACGAGCGGAGGAACGCCTTGGCCCAGTAGGTGAACGCCGTGTTGCCTCGTCCGGTCCGTGCCTGGTGGGCGTGGTACGCGGCCAGTACCTCGGCAGGTGATTCAGGTTGGGGCTCAGCGGTTTTGGCGTTGACGGCTGCGCGCGGCATCGTATTCGGCTTTCACGTGGGTCGGGGCGAGGTGGATGTACCGGGCGGTGGTGTCGACGTGGGCGTGCCCGAGCAGCGCCTGCATCACGGCCAGGTCCACCCCGGCCTCGGCCAGCGCGGTCCCGAACGTGTGCCGCAGCGTGTGCGGTGCCCCGGCCGGGACGCCGGAGGTGGCGCGGTGGTAGCGGAAGATGGTCCGCAGCCCGGCCGGGGTCAGCGGCTCCCCGGTGGTGGGGCCCTTCGCGACGAGGAACAACGCGCACGCGTCGCTGTCCGGGCGCTCGGTCAGCAAGTACGCGTTCAGCACGGCGGCGACGTCCCGGTCGAGGGGGACCCGGCGGTCCTTGCCGCCCTTGCCGTGCACGGTCAGCCAGCGGCCGCCGATGTCGACATCGGCGACCTGCAGGGCGAGGACCTCGCAGGAGCGCAGCCCGCAGTAGAGCATCAGCCCGGCCATGGCCAGGTCCCGGCGGGTGCGTAGCCCGCCGAGCAGGCGGGTCACCTCGCCGGCGTCCAGCGCCCGCGGCAGCCGGCGTGGGGTGCGCACCCGCAGCCTCGAACGTGGCGCGGGCCGCCGCTTGGTGTGGGCGAGCAGCCCGGACCGTTCACCGGGGGCGAACCACGAGGAGGGGCGCCCCTTCGGGATCGGCGACGAGCAGCTGGGATCGCTCATCGCCCGGTACTCGTACAGGCCGGTCACAGCCGCAAGGCGCAGGTTGATCGAGGCCGGCGCGAGCCGGTCAGTCCGGTTGCCGTTCAGGTCCAGCACGTTCGGGCCCGGACGTCCCCGAACCGACTCTTGACGGCACGCTGCGAGGAAGTCGAGCACCTCGCACGTGCCCACCGCTTCCACGCTCAACCCCGACGCGGCGAGCCACCGCGCGAACGCGAGCAGCCCGTACCCGTACGTGCGGACCGTGCGCGGGGAGTAGTTCCGATCAGCCAGATAACCCAGGTACGCATTCATCGCGGACAGCGACCCGCCCACGTCCGGCCCCGTCAGGCGCCACCGCCGCGGATCAGCCGGGTCCACACCGACCACCAGAGCATCCATGCCCTCAGGCCTACTCCCCAGCAGTACCGACTTCCAGCACCCCCACTGCGATTCCGACCACCGCCCGCGTCAGGCAGCCACCCCCCAGGGGTCCGATTGGCCGGTTAACAGGCAGTCGCCGACGCTGCCGATTGAGGCCGCGATGTCCTCCAGTTCCAGGTGACTGGTCAGCCGAATCGAGGTGTATTGCGAGCCGGCATCGCTGTGATGGATCAGCGTGCCCGCTTCCACCGGGTGACCGTCACGGTGGCGTTGCCACAGCGCCATCCGCAGCGGGGTCATCACCAGATCAGTGTGTTTGCTGGTCGCGGCGTGCCAGGCCACGATCCGTCGCGAGTAGACGTCCAGGATGAACGCGACGTACACGAACCCGGCCCAGGTCCGCACGTAGACATCCCACGCGAGTCAGTTGTCAAGCGGCTGGGATGAGGTCGGGCCAGGCGGCGTCTTCGTCCCAGGGCTGGTTGTGGCTGAGGCACCACCACATGCGTCCGATGA
>JAKPQA010000343.1 GCA_029547025.1 Armatimonadota bacterium | reverse complement strand
GCCCCAATCCGCGGCGTGGGTCTGCACGAACGCCATCGCGGTGGCGACGTCCTGCGCCTCGGTGAGTGGATCGACGGCAGGCGAGAGGCGGTAGTTGGTGGAGACGACGAGATACCCCGCGGGCAGGTAGTGGGCCACCTTTTTCTTCACCACCCCGGCGGATGCCTTGTCTCCGCGGCTCCAGCCTCCGCCGTGGACCATCACGAGGATCGGGGCTGCCCGCGCGCCCGACGGCGCGTAGACATCCAGGCGCTGATCGGAGGTGGGACCGTACTCGAGGTCCCGCTGGATCACGGCGCCCGAGGGCGTCACAACAGGCCCGTTGCGCAGATCCGGATCAGTCGGCTGCCTGGTGCAGGCGCCCAGCCACAGGCAGGTCAGGACAGCCACGAGGAGGACGAGTTGCCCATGCCGACCCTTCACCTGTCGGCCACTCTTCGCTGCGCTGACCATGCCCTGAGCATGTCCCAGGCTCCTCGAAAGGGACCTGTGTGCCTGATCTGGATCTCCTGAGACCCGTCAACTCCCCGAGCGCCGAGAGGGGCGGCGCGCGTGTTGCTTGCGCAGGAGTCCGCCGATGGCCTGGGCGATTGCGGAGCCGAGGAGGAGGCCGAGGGCCAGGGCGGCAACGATCGCGACGACGCCCAGCACGTCCGCGTGAGCCTCCGGATCGACGGCGACCTGAGTCGCGGCCAGCACGCCCAGACTCCCCGGCACGAGCAGCCAGAAGGACGGCAGGAAGACCACCAGCCGGGCCAACCGTGGCACCACCAACTCGACGGCATGGCTCCCCAACGTGGCGACCATGGCGCCGAGCAGTGCGCCTCCGACCGCCCCGCCCAGGTGCTGGCCCAGCACCTGGGCGAAGAAGGCAGCCAACAGGACGACGAAGATCCACGGCAGCAGTCGGGGCGGTGGCGACTCCAGCAAGCCAATGGCCAAGGTGACGAGCACGAGACCGAGCGGCGCGGCATACCAACCGATTTGGTCGATTCGCACATTGCCGAGTTGGGTCGCATCCAACGGGAAGAGCTTCGCTGCAGCGGCGATCCCGAGCGTGAAGAGCAGGACCTGGACCAGCCCATAGCCCAGCCGTGAGGTGCCCGCCACCATGTGCCCGGCGACGAGTTCGGCCATGGCGGTGACCAGGAGGGCCCCGGGCAGGAGCACCGCCAGGGGTGCCAGGAGAGTCCGCAACGGGGCCTCGACCCAGCCCTGACGAGCGGCCACGAAGACCAGGCAGGCCACGACGAAGGCGGCGAGGACGGGGAGGAGAGCAGCCATTCGCGTGAAGCGCTGGGTCAGCCGCACCAGGGCCACCACAGCGATGCCCCCGATGGTCGCGATGGCCACGCTCGACCACATCGGCTGCAGGATGAGCGCGATGCCCGTGGCGCAGATGACCCAGCCGATGTTGGCCAGCCAC
>JAKPQA010000342.1 GCA_029547025.1 Armatimonadota bacterium | reverse complement strand
GCCCCAATCCGCGGCGTGGGTCTGCACGAACGCCATCGCGGTGGCGACGTCCTGCGCCTCGGTGAGTGGATCGACGGCAGGCGAGAGGCGGTAGTTGGTGGAGACGACGAGATACCCCGCGGGCAGGTAGTGGGCCACCTTGTTCTTCACCACCCCGGCGGATGCCTTGTCTCCGCGGCTCCAGCCTCCGCCGTGGACCATCACGAGGATCGGGGCCGCCCGCGCGCCCGATGGCGCGTAGACATCCAGGCGCTGATCGGAGGCGGGACCGTACTCGAGGTCCCGCTGGATCACGGCGCCCGAGGGCGTCACAACAGGCACGTTGCGCAGATCCGGATCAGTCGGCTGCCTGGTGCAGGCGCCCAGCAACAGGCAGGTCAGGACAGCCACGAGGAGGACGAGTTGCCCATGCCGGCCCTTTGCCCGTCGGCCACCCTTCGCTGCGCTGACCATGCCCTGAGCATGTCCCATGCTCCTCGCAAGGGACCTGTGTGCCAGACCTGGATCTCCTGAGACCTTCAACTTCCCGAGAGTCGAGGGGGGCGGCGCGCGTGCTGCTTGCGCAGGAGCCCACCGATCGCCTGAGCGATTGCGGAGCCGAGGAGCAGGCCCAGAGCCAGGGCGGCGACGATCGCGACGACACCCAACACGTCCGCGTGCGCGTCTGGATCGACGGCCACCTGAGTGGCTGCCAGGACGCCCAGGCTCCCCGGCACGAGCAGCCAGAAGGACGGCAGGAAGACCACCAGCCGCGCCAGCCGCGGCACCACCAACTCGACCGAATAGCTCCCCAACGTGGCGACCATGGCGCCGAGAAACGCGCCCCCGACCGCCCCACCCAACTGCTGTCCGAACACTTGGGCGAAGAAGGCGGCCAACAGGACCACGAAGATCCACGGCAGCAACCGCAGCGGCGGTGACTCCAGCCAGCCGATGGCCAAGGTGACGAGCACGAGACCCAGCGGCGCGGCATACCAACCGATTTGGTCGATTCGCACATTGCCGAGTTGGGCCGCGTCCAACGGGAAGAGCCGGGCGGCGCCAGCGATCCCGAGCGTGAAGAGCAGGACTTGGACCAGCCCATAGCCCAGCCGTGAGGTGCCCGCCACCATGTGCCCGGCGACCAGTTCGGCCATGGCGGTGACCAAGAGGGCGCCGGGCAGGAGCACCGCCAGGGGCGCCAGCAGGGTGCGCAAGGGAGCCTCGACCCAGCCCTGACGAGCGGCCACGAAGACCAGGCAGGCCACGACGAAGGCGGCGAGGACGGGGAGGAGAGCGCCCAGCCGCGTGAAGCGCTGGGTCAGCCGCACCAGGGCCACCACAGCGATGCCCCCGATGGTCGCGATGGCCACGCTCGACCACATCGGCTGCAGGATGAGCGCGATGCCCGTGGCGCAGATGACCCAGCCGATGTTGGCCAGCCAC
>JAKPQA010000340.1 GCA_029547025.1 Armatimonadota bacterium | reverse complement strand
GCCGTGGACCAGGTGACCATACCGTGACCGTGCCGGAGCACGTACCACAGGCCGGTGAGAACGCCCAGATTCAGCGCCAGGAACTGGCCGGGGATGCCCAGGAGCTTGGCCAGCGGGCTGTCGCGCTCCGATAGCTTGATGCCGAGGAAGGCCAGCAGGTACAGGCCCACCTGGAGCACCAGGAGACCCAGCCAGATCGGGCCCGAGGGCGCCAACAGCGCGTTCGAGACCAAAGCCAGGATCATGAACACGGGCGCGAAGTAGAACGCGAGCTTCCGGCCCGCGAGGAAGAACAGGGCCGCCAGGCGCCCGCGCTTGAGATACTGTCCCAGGGCCCAGGTGGCCGGGATGATGCTACGGGAGATGATCCGCGTGCGGCGCGCCATCTCCTTGCCCAGGCTCTTCGACGGGCCCAGCAGGCACTCCACATCTTGAGCGGTCACCACCTGGTGGCCTTGAGCAATCAGCCGCAAGGGGATCTGCAGGTCGTTGCAGACATCATCGGGCACCGGCTCCCACAGGGACCGACGCATGGCGATCAGTGCCCCGATGCCTCCCACGAGACAGCCCAGCTTCGACTCCGCCGCCTTGGAGATGCTGTCGAAGCCAAGGAACGCGTTTCGTAGCTTCGATAGCGTGCCCCCCTGGCCGCCCTGGCCGGTGCCCACCTGGTACTTGGGGATCGAGACGAGCCCGATCTCGGGCTTCGCAAAGGGCCGGATCATGTTGCGGATGGCCTGGGGACCCAGGGCGCAACTGGCGTCGGTCATGACGATGATGTCACCTTGGGCCATGGGCACGGCCTGGTTGAGGCAGTGGTTTTTCCCGTTGCCCCCCTCAGACCGGATCATCGAAACCCGCGGATCGCCGCAGCGCGCGATCTGCTCCTCGGTGTCATCGGTGCAGTGGTCGGCGACCACGATGAGGTGGATCAGGTGGTCCGGGTACTGGTTCTCGAGGGTGTTCTGGATCTTGGTCAGCGCCGAGGCTGCCTCGTTGTGCATGGGCACGATCACGGTGACCGTGGGGAGCTGGGACTCGTCGAACTCCTCCGTCACGGCCGTGCGCGAGGGGGCCAGCTTCAGAATGAGCCAGGAGAGGACCGGGTGCACCGTGTAGGGGTACACGCAGCAGAACACGCTGAGGCCGAAGATCGCCGGCAGGATCCAGTCGGGCATGAGTCCGCGTCGTTTCCCTTCCCCAAAGCTCTCGGGCCGGATCGGGTCCCACCAGCCTGCGGCTGGTTCCCCCTATTCGGCATTGGCGGTAACTTAGGGCTCCAGCGGCCCATGGGCCTGGTTGCGGAGGGGCGCCATGGGGGGAACCACGCGGGCTGTGCGTGGTGGGCCCCCAACGCGCCCATTCCAGGGTCCCGAGTGCGGCGCGAAGCCGCATTCGGGCTCGATCCGTCGGCCATGCGGCCGACCGGGCCGGTCAGGGGCCCCGCGC
>JAKPQA010000316.1 GCA_029547025.1 Armatimonadota bacterium | reverse complement strand
CGGCACCATGTCACGGATGTAGAGATCGTCGCCCATCTGCTGCTTCGTCCCGCCCTCGCCGCTCGTGACTATGACCTCCACTGAGGCGGCGGCGGTTCCATCATCGGTGGTGGCGGTGACGGTGGCCTTGTAGAGGCCGGCTTCGCCGTATGCATGGGTCGTGGGGTTCTTATCGGAAGTCGCCTGGTCGCCGAACTCCCATAGCCACTGGACCTTGGGTGCGGAGCGTTCAGTGTCATCGGTCGTGATACTGGCCTCGAAGGGGACGGCCTGGCCTACGGAGACGGTAATCATGTCTGGCGGAGTGATAATCTTGACCTCAGGCGCTTTACCCCACGCTGCCCCCCCCCGTAACACAAGAGACACACATCAACAAGCTGGTCCATCGTGCACGACTCACAGTGCTGCCCCCCTGTTCCGTGGTCTGAGGTGCCGGTTCGTCCAGCGAACCATGTTCGCATTCGCCGGCGCAGATAGCAATACCTCCTTACTGACAGATTGGGGGTGCGGGCTGCCGCGCCCGCCGCCCTTCGTCACGCCGCGCGTCGCACGGGACCCTTGGGCCGGATAGGGTCCCACCAGCCTTCGGCTGGTCCGCCCCTATTCGGCCCCTCCGAAAGGCATTGGAACAACCGAGGAGGGGCCGAATGGAAGGGGCCCGCGCAGCGGGAAGGGCGCCATCCGGCCCGGTCTCCAGAGACCCATACCCCCAACTTCGCCTCAATCCCTGTCTACTCATTGGGGTGGACTTCGCGGTTCGCACACCCCCCGTCGGCCCTGAGCCTGTCGAAGGGAGGAGCGCGGGTAGTGCTCCCGCTGCCCTTCGCCACGGCGCGTGAACGCGGCGGCTCAGGGTCGGCGGGTTGGGAGGCGTGCGGCGGTCGATGGTGGGCGCCGAGGGCGCCTACGCGATTCCCGAGACACAGTACCCGCTTGGCACCGTCGGTAAAGGAGGCGTACGCGGTCGGGCGAAGGATCGTGTTGCAGGGAGGTGGCGCTATGCGTCGCCTGTGGGTTCTGGCGGTTCTGGCGCTGGCGGTGCTGTGTGCCGCGTGCGAGATGCAAGGCAACCTGCAGTATGCAAACGGCGACCCGGTGACGTCGTCGGGCGGCAGTTCCGGCTCCGGCGGCGGGGGCGGCACCCAGCCACCCGCACCGCCTGACTAGCGGCCGCTAGAACGCATCACACGCCTCGCGGCAGGCGGCACGGGCGTCGCGGACGGCCTGGGCCCGTCCGGCGACCTCGACGGCCAGCGCGGCGCGAAGGCCTTCCGCCTCACCGCAGCTCTCGAGCACTCGCTCGGGCGCGGCGCCGCCGGCGTGCAGGAGCCGCGCCACGGCCGCTTCAGCGCGCTGCGACTCGACGAGCGTGCAGAGGTCTGCATCGACCTCGACGCCCCGCTCGGCCAGCGAGCAGCGGAGGGCCTCCTCGGTGACCTGTTCCTCGCCCGACTGCTCGGAGAGCGCCACGGCCTTCTCGACCACCTGCTTGGCGATGCGGAACGGCACTCCGCCATCGCTCACCAGCGCCTCGGCCAGCGCTGTCGAGCCGAGGAAGTCCCGGCTGGCCAGTTCACGCAGGCGCTCGACGTTGACCTCGAGCCCGGCGATCACGCCGGCCATCGCGCGAATGGACGCGACGGACCCGCCGATGGCGTCCAGGGCGACGTACTTGGTCCACATCTGGTCGGTGTTGTAGCCAAACAGGTTGTGACCGCCGAGGGACATGAGGGTGCTGGCCGCGCCCTGCGCCATCACCGCATGTGCCTTGATGGCCTCCAGCGCCTGCGGGTTGCGCTTCTGCGGCATGATCGAGCTGCCCGCCGAGTACTCATCGGGGATGCGCACGGCGCGGAACTCCCGCGTCGAAAACAGGATCAGCGTCTGCGATAGCGACGAGAGCTGCGTGAGCATCGACGCCAGGCAGTGGACCAGATCGGCCGCCGTCTCCCATCGGCTGTTGATGCTATCGAGCGTGTTCGGCTCCGGTCCATCGAAGCCGAGCAGCTCAGCCGTCAGTCCTCGGTTGATGGGAAGCGTGGTCCCATAGGAGGCGGCGCTGCCCAAAGGGCAACGGTTCCACGTGCCGAGGAAGGCCAGCAACCGCTGGGCCTGACGCAGGCCGGCCCAGGCATAGGCCAAGGTCACGTGGCCCCAGGTGGTCGCTGTGGCGTGCTGGTGGTGGGTGAAGCCGGGCATGAGGGTCATCGCATGGTCGCGCGCCGCCGCGATGAGAGCGCCCACGAGGTCGAGGATGGCATCGGCGGCCTCCAGTGCCCGATCGCGCAGGTAGAGGCGCATGTCGGTGACGACCTGATCGTTCCGCGAGCGCCCGGTGTGCATGTGTCCGGCGTGCTCGATGCCGACGAGCTCGGTGACCATGGCCTCGACGTTCGAGTGGACGTCTTCTTTGGCCGGGTCGAGGGCGAACTCGCCCGCAGCCAGGCGCTCCTCGAGGGTCGTCAGGGCCCGGAGGATGTGCCGCACGCTGGCGGCGGGCACGATGCCGGTCCGGCCAAGCATGAGCGAATGGGCGCGGTTCACCCACAGGTCATAGGGCGCCAGCGCGAGGTCGTACGGCGGCGTGGGCTCGACATCGCGGCCCGACATGAATGCCAGGCTCCGCGCGCTCGGCGGTGCCGCGAAGCGCCCGCCCCAGAGAAGGCCCTTGGACATGGATCGGATGCACTCCCTGATGGTCCGCCGGGTGACGGGCGGTCTGCCACGGCACCCTACGCGATCCCGATCTCTTCATCGGTCATATAGCACGCCGGGTCCTGAGCCCAGACGTCGCCATAGACCGCCTCGGCACGGACGCGGAAGTTGCCGTTGCAGATGTCCTGCCACTTGCAGGCGCCACATCGGCCCTTCAGCAGAGGCCGGCGGTTCTTGAGCCCCGCCATGATCGGGTCCGAGACGTCGGTCCAGATCTGAGAGAACGGCCTCTGGCGCACATTGCCGAAGGAGTAGTGGCTCCAGAACTGGTCGGCGTGCACATCGCCCCGCTGGTCGACGTCGCCGATCCCGACGCCCGACGAGTTGCCGCCGTTCCGGCGCAGGAGAGTCAGCACCTCCTCGGCCCGCTCGGGGTCTCGCTCGCGCAGCCGGAGGTAGAGATACACGCCATCGGCATGGTTGTCGACGGTGAGCAACTCCGTAGGCAGGCCGCGCTGGTGGAAGTCGACGGCGCGCTCCATGAGCAGGTCCATCACGCGCCGTGTCTCATCGGGCGAGAGGTCCTCGTCCATAAGCCGCGTGCCGCGGCCGGCGTAGACCAGATGGTAGATGCAGCAGCGGACGATGCGCTCTTCCTCGAGCAGGTCGAGGATCTCGGGAAGGTCGTTCACGTTGCGCTTGTTAACCGTAAAGCGGAGGCCGGCCTTGACTCCGGCGGCGTGGCAGTTGCGGATGCCCTCGAGGGCGGCGTCGAATGCCCCCGGCTGGCCGCGGAAGCGGTCGTTGGTATTGCGGCCACCATCGAGGCTCACGCCCACGTAGGAGAACCCGACCTCCTTGACTCGCAGGGCAGCTTCCTCGGTGATCAGTGTTCCATTCGTCGAGATGACGGCCCGGATACCGTGTTCGATGGCGCGTCGGCCCAGGTCGTACAGGTCGGGCCGGACGAAGGGCTCGCCGCCGGAGAACAACAGCACCGGAGCGCCGAACTGGCCCAGATCATCGATGAGGGCCTGCGCCTCGCGCGTGGTGAGTTCATCGGGATCGGCACACGGCTTGGCATGGGCATAGCAGTGGACGCACGAGAGGTTGCACTGGCGCGTCATGTTCCAGACGACGACCGGCTTCTTCTCGAGCGCGAACCGGAGCATGTCCGGCCGCGCCGCTTCGCTGCGGTCGGCGTATCTGAGGGCGTCACCGATGTGCACGGTGCCGCAGAGTAGTCTCGTGATGTCGATCATGGTCGTCTCTTCCCCGCGAAGTACTCGGCGATGGCCTCCACGAGCGACTCGATGGTTGACTCTCGCGCCCGGATCGCCGCCGCCAGCCCCAGAGCCTCCACCGCCTGAGCCGTGATGGGGCCAATGACGGCCACGGCCGTGCGCCCCAAGTATGTCCGAGCGCGCTCCTCGCCCAGCAGTCCCACGAACTGGGACACGGTGCCGGCGCTGGCGAAGGTCACAGCGTCCACGCAGCCGGACTCGAACAGCTCGACGACCTCGGTGATGTCTGTGTCGTCGCGTATGGTCCTGTAGGCGGGGACGACGTCCACCTCGGCCCCGGCGGCTCGGAGTGAGTCAGGCAGGACCTCGCGCGCCTCGGCAGCGCGTGCCAAGAGGATTCGCTTGCCCCTGAGGTCGCGAGCCGACAGCAGCTCGACCAGCGCCTCAGCCACGAATGTCTCGGGCACGGCACTCACGCGGATGCCCCGGCGGGTGAACGCCTCGGCCGTCTTGGGGCCGATGCAGACCAGTTCGATGCCGGCCAGCGCGCGGATGTCGAGCTGGTGGTGCTCGAGGCGCTGCACGAACCGATCGACACCGTTCGCGCTGGTGAACACCGCGACGTGGTAGGACGGCAGCCGGTCTATCGCCGCGTCGAGGGGTCCGAAGTCGTCCGGTGCCGCGATGCGGATCGCCGGCGCCTCGACGGCGACGCCGCCCTGCTCGCGGATGAGCCGCGAGAGCTCACTGGCCTGGGGGCGGGCGCGAGTGACCACGATGCGGCGGCCGAACAGCGGGTAGCGCTCCGCCCAGGCCAGCTGATTCCGCAGCGAGACGACATCGCCAACGACCATGGCCACGGGGGCGCCGATCTGCGCGGCCTCGGCAACGTCAGCAATAGTCTCCAGCGTCCCGGTCACAGTGACCTGATCGGGCGTGGTGCCCCACTGCACCAGCGCGACGGGTGTACCGGGATCGCGACCGTTCTCTGCGAGGAGCGCCACGAGGGCCCGCAGCCGGCTCACACCCATGAGGATGACGAGCGTATCGACGCCGCAGGCCAGTCGGGCCCAGTCGATCGAGGACTCCTCTTTGGCCGGATCCTCGTGCCCGGTGATGAAGGCGACGCTGGTCGCCAACCCGCGATGGGTGACCGGGATACCCGCATAGGCCGGCGCCGCGACGGCCGAAGTGACACCAGGCACCACATCGAAGGGCACGCCGTGAGCCCGCAGGTGCAGGGCCTCCTCGCCCCCGCGACCGAAGACAAACGGATCACCGCCCTTCAGCCGGCACACCCTGGCGTGGACCAGCGCCTTCTCGACCAGTAGCGCGTTGATCTGGTCCTGCGGCATCGATGGGTGCCCGCCTCGTTTGCCGACGAAACAGAGCTCAGCGTCCTGGCGTGCCTCAGCCAGGAGCTCGCGGCCCACGAGAGCGTCGTAGACGATGCAGTCCGCCGCGCGGATGCATTCGAGGCCTCGGACCGTAATGAGACCCGGATGGCCGGGTCCGGCGCCCACGAGGTAGACGCGGCCGACGCGATCGGTCACCCAGTGCTCCTCTCTCGGCTCAGCAACTCGCCAGCGCCGGCCGCAAGCAAAGCCTCGGCCAGTTCACGCCCCAGGCCGTCGGGATCGTCCATGTGTCCGCCAGCCCATCGGCGGACTTGGAGGCGGCCCTCAGAGGAGGTAACGCAGCCCAGCAGGTCAATGGTGCCCGCGCCGCACCGCGAACACACTCCAAAGGGGGCCTGACACCCTCCCCCAAGATACGCCAGAGCGGCCCGCTCCGCTTCGGCAGTCCGGCGGCTCACCGGATCATCGATGGGCTCCAGAAGCGATTGCGTGACCGAGTCGTCCTCGCGGCACTGCAACCCGAGAGCACCCTGGCCGGGCGCGTGAGGGAACCACTCGGCTTCGAGGGGCGAGACACGGCCATCGCGGAGCCCCGTGCGCTCGAGCCCGGCCATGGCGAGAAGCACCGCGTTGAGCCCGTGGGCTTCGAGCTTACCCAGCCGCGTATCGACATTCCCGCGGATGGGCACGACCTCAACATCCGGCCGAAGATGCCTGAGTTGGGCGGCCCGGCGCGTGCTTCCGGTGCCAACGCGGGCGAAAGGCGGCAGCGCCCGCAGCACCGATCCATCGCGAGTGACGAGCGCATCGCGAGGGTCGGCGCGCTTCGGCACCGCGACAACCGCTAGACCCGGCGTCGCCGCGGTGGGCAGGTCCTTCAGGCTGTGGACGGCCACGTCGATCCGGCCCTCGAGCAGTGCGGCCTCGATCTCCTTGGCGAAAACGCCCTGGGCACCCATGGCACTCAGGGCGGTCTGCGTGTCCCGGTCGCCAGTGGTGGTCAGCCACACCAGTTCGATGGCGAGCGACGAATGAGCCGCGCGCAGCTCAGCAGCGACGGACTCGGCTTGGGCCCTCGACAGACGGCTGCCGCGAGCCCCGATGCGGAGTGGTTCCCTGATGGCGGCACGACCTCTCACGGCGCCCGAGGCGCCCCTCGGGCATTCTACCGCAGCCGGCGCCAGCGCTGCAGAGTCGATGGGGCATGGCCTCGCACACGCCCAGTTGACGCTCCGGCGGCTGCCTGTCAGTCTCTCACTGAACTGTGGGATACCCACGGCTCCTCCGGGCTGTTGGAGGGTAACTGAAGGCAGTGGCTCGGGAGCCGCGCGGCCCTCGGTCATTAGTTCGCCCGAGGGCGAGGGACGGATGTGGGCATGGGCAAGCAGCCGACTCGGGCCGAGACAAAGCCCGAAGAGCCGGCAGGCAGCTCGGACGACGTGGGCGCCGAGCAGGAAGCCCCCGGCTTCCTGGCGGAGGTCTGGTCGGCCTTCGGGTCCGTGAAGGTCGCGATCATCTTGTTGATCGTCTGGGCCCTGGGGTCAGTCCTCGGCACGGTCGTCAGCCAGGCTCCCCCCGGGATGGATCGTGCGGCGATCCAGCGAGACCTGATCGCGGCCCTGGGCCCGGTGCTCGGCAGTCTCAAGTTCCATCTGCAGCTCTACTGCGTCTATCACAGCTTCTGGTACCGGACGGTGCTCTTGCTGCTGTGTGTCAGCATTGTGGTGTGCACGGTAGAGCGGAGCAAGACCACACTGCGGCGTCTGCGGCGCCCGGTGGTCCGAGCCTCTCTGCCCTCGGTGACGCGGATGCAGGCTGCGGTGCAGGGCAACCTGAGGGGGGGCGCGCCCGAGGAGACCGTCGTGACGGCGATGGAGTTCCTGCGGTCGCGCCGGTACGCCGTCTGCCGGGCCGACCATGACCAGGGAACCGACCTGTACGCCCGCCGGGGCGCCGTGAGGCTACTCGGTCCGATGCTGGTGCACATTAGCGTGCTTCTTGTCTTCCTCGGGGCCGTGTACGGGCGCTCGACTTGGTTCGGCTCCTTCACCGCCAACGCGTGGATCGAGAAGGGAGGCTGGCACCACGACTCCAGGACGGACCAGTACTTCCTGCTCCGGGACTTCCATGTGCCATTCCGGCCGGGTCAAGACGGCGAGTCCACGGTGCCGGTCGACTATGCGAGCGATGTGGTGGTCTACGAACCGGTCGTCTCGGGCCCGGCGGAGCAGAGGGTCTATGTGTTCCCTGATGGAACGGGGACCGGTCCCGGCGCCGAGCCCGACGGTGCCGCCGATGTGGTGATTCCCGCCGACGATCCCAGGGCACGGAGCGCCTCGGGAGGCAAGGAGGTAGGCCTTCGGAAGGTGCGGGAGGCCCGGATCCGCGTCAATCACCCCCTGATGTCCAAGGGCATCGGACTCTACCAGCAGGACTGGGGGACCATTGTCGACCTGGTCTTCGAGTCCAGGGGGGCCGATGGCACGACGCAGGCGGCGCGGGCGACATGGGTCCTGCACGGCGGGACGCAGCCACGGGAAGGTGACGCCCTGGCACGCCTGGGGGTTGGAGCCAATGCCCACAGCCTGATCCGACTGAAGCGTGATGCCTATGGGAGACACGTGGCCCAGGGCGGTGATAACCAAGTCGTGCCTACGAACAACCGGCTGCCACTTGGGCCCAGCTTGTACATTGAGGGCGCGGCCAGCCCGCAGGACGCCATGGCCGGCCAATGGCAGGACCTGGGCTATCTCTCACCCAGTCACCCGCTGAAGTTCGGCGACGTGACCATCCGCATGAGCAAGGTGACGCCCTTCACCGGGCTTGAGGCCAAGAGGGATCCCGGAGTCGGACTGGTGATGTTCGGTTTCGCGGTGGCCATCGTGGGCCTGGTGCTCGCGTTCTACGTACCACTGCGGCAGGCTCGCGTGAAAGTGGTTCAGCTCAAGGACGGCGGGATACGTGTGGCCGCCGGTGCGACGGCGGGTGCCGATGAAGCGTCGGCGCGTCGGCTCATCGAGGGCCTCGCAGAGGCACTCGAGTTGGTGCCCCGGGGCCGGGGTGGCAAGCGGTGAAGGCTCGCGGCCAGGAGGAGGGTATGAATGAGTGACGAGGGCCTGAGGGCCATGGAAGCGATCGCCTCGAAGACCGTGTTCGTGGCGCTCGTGCTGTCGGGCATCGCCTATGCCATCGCCTGGGCCGCCCGGGGGAGCAAGGTAGTCCCGCGCATGGGTGCTGTCCTGGCCGGGGCGGGCCTCGCGGGCTGCGCTGTCATCTTCATCAGTCGCGGTTTGCAGCCGGAGGCGCCCAGGCTGCCCCTTACCACGCTCTACGAGTTCGCGGTCATATTCACGGCGGGGATCGTGGGCTTCTACCTGGTGGCGAGCATCCGGTGGGATCTGCGGAGTATCGGGACGCCTGTGATGGCGCTGGCGTGTGCTGTGTTCGGCCTGGGCAGCAAGTGGTATCAGGCGGTCGAGCCCACGCTGATGCCGGCACTCAACAGCGTGTGGCTCAATATCCATGTGGTCACGGCCATGCTCGCCTACGGCCCGCTGGCGGTGGGGGCCATGACCGGCGCCTATGCACTGGTGCTCTACGCTCGCGAGAGCCCGGGCGGCCGCCGGGCGGCGGCATCGCGCGACGATGGTGACGGCGAGGCCTCGGGCGCGAAGCCGCTAACGGGCGACGACCTGGACGATATCACGTACCGGACCATTGCCTTCTCGTTCCCGTGGCTCACGGCACTGATCATCACGGGCGCGATATGGGCTCAGTATGCTTGGGGCACGTATTGGGCCTGGGATGTGAAGGAGGTCTGGTCCCTCATCACATGGATCATCTATGCGGCATACCTGCACATGCGGCTCATGCGCGGGTGGAGGGGGCGCGTCACCGCGGCCTTCGGGGTGGTGGGGCTAGCACTCGTTCTGTTCACATGGGTGGGCGTTCAGTGGTTGGCGACGCACACCTCCTGGGTCCAGAGCCTGCACACCTACTAGGACGGGCGCGATGAACACGGCAGATTCGGCCGAGCGCGGCAGCCCGCGGTACTACCCGGTCGCTCTGAGAATCGCCGGTCGACGATGCCTGGTTGTCGGGGGCGGCAAGGTAGCTGAGCGCAAGGTGCGAGCGCTGCTGGCCGCCGGCGGACAGGTCTGCGTCGTCTCCCCGGAGCTGACCCCTGCGCTCCAGGAGCACGCTGCGCGCGGGGACATCGATTGGCACCCACGGGGCTTCGTCGACGCCGACTTGGATGACTGCTGGATTGTGGTGGGCGCCACCCGTGACCCTGCGGTCAACCAGGCCGTGAGCCGCGGCGCGCTGGCTCGCGGGCGACTCGTGAACATCGTCGACGAGCCCAGCCTGTGCAACTTCATCGTGCCGGCAAGCTGCGAGTTGGGTCCGGTGACGTTCACGATCTCGACGGCCGGCACGAGCCCCGCTCTGGCCGGGTGGCTGAGGAAGCGGCTCGAGGCCGAGTATGGCCCGGCCCTCGGCATCTTCGCCGGCCTGCTGGGAGAGGTCCGCGACGAGGTCAAGGCCCGAGTGGCCGGCGAGGAAGCCCGGCGGGCTGTCTGGGAGGCCATCCTGAACTCGACAGCACTGGAGTTAGTGCGGCAGGGGCGCATCGCCGAGGCGCGGGAGACGATCCGGGCGTGCATATCATCGCCGTCGGACTGAACCACAGGACCGCGCCGGTGGAGCTGCGGGAGCGGGTGGCCATCGGCGAGGACGAGCTCGCCGGCCTGGCGTCGGGTCTGGCTGCCGGGGGTGCCTTTGCCGAGTCGGCCGTCCTGTGCACCTGCAACCGCTCCGAGGTCTACGGGTGCGTGCCCGAAGTCGATGCGGCGGTGGCCCGTGCTGTCGAGCTGCTCGCTCAGAGGGCGGAGTGGCCCGAGGAGCGCCTGAAGCCCCACCTCTATGCCTACGAGCACGCCGAGGCCAGTCGGCACCTATTCCGCGTCGCCTGTGGTATCGACTCGATGGTCATCGGCGAGTCGCAGGTGCTTGGCCAAGTCCGCGAGGCTTTCGAGAGAGCGGTAGCGCTCGGATCGGCGAGCACCGTGCTCACGACCCTGGCGCGGAACGCGCTCGAGGTGGGCAAGCAAGCCCGTACCGAGACGAACATCGGCGTGGGACGACTGTCGGTGAGCTCCGCCGCGGTTGATCTGGCCCGGAGCGTCCTCGGGGACCTGAGCGGCGACCGCGTCATGGTGGTCGGCGCGGGTGAGATGAGTGAACTAACGCTGACACACCTGGTCGACGCGGGCGTGCGCTCCATCCGCGTGGCGAACCGAACCCACGAACGTGCCCGGGCGCTCGCCGAGCGTTTCGGCGGCGAGGCGATCGCTTTCGATGAGTTTCCGCGCCGCATCGCCGAATCCGACATCGTCATCACACAGACGGGCGCGCGCGAGCCGCTCATCGGCCCGGCCGCTGTACGCGAGGCTCTGCGGGTTCGACGCTCGCGCCCGCTGGTCTTCATCGACATCGCCGTCCCGCGCGACGTGGACCCGGCCGTGGGCGACCTGGCCAACGTATTCCTGTTCGACATCGATGACCTCGAGGCCATCTCGGCACACCACCTGGCCGAGCGCCAGGCCGAAGTGGTCCGGGTGGAGGCCCTGATCAGCAATCAGCTCGCGCGGTTCAACCGGTGGCTCAAGGGTCTGCAGGCGGTACCGCTGATCCAGCAGCTCGAGGCCGAGTTCGAACGGGTTCGGCAGGATGAGCTCGAACGGGCCCTGCGCCGCATTCGCGGACTATCGCCCGAGCAGGCAGCCGGGGTGGATCAGGCCCTGCACCGCTACAAGCAGAAGCTGGTCCGCCCGCCCATCGAAGCGCTCAAGCGCTTGGTCGAGAGCGACGCCGACGAGGAGATACTGGCCATCTTCCGCGAGGTGTACGGCCTGTCGGCGCGCCCGCCCAGCGAGGGGCAGCCGGGTGAGGGGGATTCCGCGTGAGCGCCGACGAGCACCCATTCCTCCTGGCCGCCGCCGGTCTGTACCTTCTCTCGGCACTGCTCTGCCACGGGCGGTGGCCCATGCGCGGCGATCGTGCCGGGCGCTGGGGCATGGCCGTGGCCGCGGCCGGGTGCGGGCTCCACGCGGCCGCGATCGCGCTCTGCATTGTGGCGGCGCGGCACTGGGTGCTGACCGAGCTCCGCGCCACGCTACTCCTGGTGGGATGGGCCATCCCGGCCACCTACCTGATTGCCTTGCGCCGGGCGCCTATCGGGCTGGCGACCATCGCCATGACACTGGCTGCCGCGGCCGTGTTCGGCGCTTTGGCCGTGCCCGCGCAGCCCCTGGGGCAGACCGTCGATCATCCTTGGTTCTTCGTCGTACACGTCACTGCGGCGGTGGCGGGCTATGCCGCGTTCTCCCTGGCTTTCTGTTGCACGGTGGCGTACCTTGTGCAGGAGGCACTGCTCAAGCGCAAACGGCTGGTCGGCTTCTCCCAGCGCCTGCCGTCGCTCGAGGCGGCCGACGCCATGGGGGCTCGTCTGGCCGCCCTGGGCTTCGTGCTGTGGACGCTGATGATCGCCACCGGCGCCCTGTTGGCGTGGCTCGAGGTGGGTGAGTGGTGGAGTTGGACGCCCAAGCAGACGTGGTCGCTCCTCACGTGGACGGCGTACGCCGCCTACACCCACTTGCGGACCATTGGCGACTACCGAGGGCGGAGGACCGTCCTCATTCTGGCGGTGGGCTTTGTCTGCGCCGGACTCACATACCTGTTGGCGGGCTACCTGGGTGACCCCTACCACCCGTTCCACTCCTCGTAGCTCTGCGGGGCGTCGTACCGCGGTCGCCGGCTGTGTGTGCCTGGTGGGCTTGGCGGCCGCCGTGGTCGTTCATCTGGCGAACGCGCCAGGAGCCGGCGAGCCGGCGAGGTCCATTCCTCTCACGCTCGAGAACACCTCCGGAGTCCCATGGGAGGGCCAGACGGTCGGTATCGGCATCCCCTTCGCCCGCGGTGATCTGGACTCCGCGGAGCATATCCGGGTCATCGACTCCGGCGGACATGAGGTCGCCTCGCAGGCCCGGCAGCTCTCGCGGTGGTACCCGTTCGGGGAGGCCGGCATCCGCTGGGCACTCGTGACCTTCGGCCCCTCGGTGGCGGCCGGTCAGGCGCCCGTGTACCACGTCGAGTACGGCCCCGGCGTCGCGCGCCAGGTGGTGCCCGACCCGATCCGCGTCGACGAGTCCGTTGAAGCGATTACCGTCGATACGGGGCCGCTGAGGTTCGTCGTGTCGAAGCGCCGCGCGTCAGTCATTGATCAGGCCTGGCTGGAGGGCCAGCCGATCATCGCCGCATCCGATGCACCGTCGGGATCCATGATCACCGTGCTGCGCGACGCGGGCCCCACCCGGTACTGGTCGGTCGGTGGCGAGCGACCGGTGCCATCCGACGTGCTGACCGGGTCCGATGGACGGCCGATGTCGAACCCGCTCGCCAACGCGAAGCACGACTACCGCGCCGTGGTCGAGGAACATGGACCCCTGAAGGTCTCCATCGCGCTTCACGGGTGCCATGCCGATGCCCACGGGCGGCGCTTCGGGCCGTATACGATCCGCATCCACGCGTTCCGCGGCGAGGCTCGCCTCGGGGTAACCCACCAGTGGGTCTTCTCCGGCGTTCCCGACGAGGAGCGCATCCAGGAGGCCTCCATCGTGCTGCCCCTGGCCTTCGCGCCGGGCCGGGCCATTTGTGGGGCCGATCGGCCCGTGGCGCTCGAAGGCCCGGCGGCCTCGCTGGTGCAGTCGGCATGGAATCACTGCGAGGTCCGCGATGCCTCGGGCGCGACCATACACATGGCCGAGCACGGCCAGGGCTGGCTCAGCGTCGACGACGGTCAACGGGCCGTGACGGCGGGGCTGCACGACTTCTGGCGCGATGGCCCCATGAGCCTGGCGTGTGCCGGCCCACGTCTGACTATCGGCGTCTACCCGAGCGAGGCGCCGCCGCTGGATCTGAAGCGCTTCGAGGGCGAGGTCGTCGACAACCCGGCACCCCGGACGGGCCACGGGCAGAGCGCTCAGGGGCTGGCCAAGTCCCGCGAGTTCGAGCTCCTGTTCCACGCCCCAGGCCCGGAGGTGGCCACGGCATTCGGCGCTCGGGTGCAGGAGCCGCTTTGGCCCCGGCCCGATGGCCGCCATGTGTCGAACACGGGGGTGCTGGGCCACTTCTGGTTCGACGCCAGCGTCTATCCGCGGAGCAGCTACGGCACCCAAGTACTGACCCGATGGACTCACTACGTCCGTGAGCGGCTGCATCCCGATGACCAGCTCGGGCTGCTGAACTGGGGCGACATCCGCGGTGGATGGCTGCCGGGGATGAACGACTTCATCCGGCCCGGAGTCGTGCCGCAGAGCTATCTCGAGCTGACCCAGACACACTGGGGCTGGTCGAACAGCTCGCTCGACGCCGGGTTCGGCCTGCTCATCGAGTATCTTCGCACGGGCCAGCGTTGGCAGCTCCGCGAAGCGTGCGCTGCCGCGCGGCACATGATGGACATCGACCTGGTGCACTACGGCGACGGGCGAGGGCGGTACTCGATGCGGCCCGAGGACGTGGGGGGCATCCACCGGCATGGGCCGCAGCACTGGTCCAACACCGCATACGGCAGCTACCTACAGAACTACTTCGCGACCCATCTCTATGGGTACTACGGTCTGACCGGCGATGAGACGGCCCGCGAGGCACTCCTCCTCAGCGGAGGCAACCCGCTGAGCATGGAGGCGGGCACCGGCGACCCCCTGGCGGTCGCCTACCGGTTCGAGTTGGCCGAGGATGGCGAGGCGCTGCACCGCCTGGAGGCCTGGGCCGCGCGCCTCGACTCGGTTGGTGAGTTCCGCTGGGGCTTCCAGGACATGGCGAACCTCGCGTTCTGCCAGCAACTGACAGGCTCCGAGACCCTCCAAGCGGCGCTGGAGCGCAACTACCAGGCGGCCTGCGCCAAAGGGGCCTTCGACAACTTCAACGGCTACTGCCTGCGCGGCTTGGCGCAGACTTGGCGGCTGACCGGGGACGAGCTCTACCGCAACGCCCTGGCCGCTCGCCTCGCGGACCTCCTGCGCGGCATTCGCCCGAAGGCACTACCCGCCGATCCCGCCGATCCGGCCATCGCCGAGGCCATGGCGCGCCTCGTGGAGACCAAGGTCAAGCACGCCGACCTCTATGCCGGCTACCACCAGGGCTATTTCACCGCCAACGTGCCCTTCGCGGCGTCGGCGCTGGAGGCGGCCGGCATCACGGAGGATGACGTCCTCTCGCAGAAGTGGGCCGTGACCGATGAGGAGCGTGGTGAACTGGCCCGCGATCCGCGAGTCCTGGCCCAGTTCCGACCCGCCGAGGACAACCGGGTGCCGAACCCGGGGTTCGAGGACGGCCTCGCCGACTGGGACCTGCGGGTGGAACCCGCCGGCGCCGGGTCGTGTGAGGCGGCCGCGGAGGATGCGCACTCGGGCACGCGGTGCCTGAAGGTGACCTCGCGTGGCCAGGGCCGGGCCGGCGTGTTCTCGGCCTTCTTCCCGCTCGAGCTGGACGCGCGCTACGAGGTCTCATTCTGGAGCAAGGTCGTGTCCCACCAGGGCAAGGGGTGGCCCGACCACGGAGGGCTATTCGCCTACCGAGTCAGGGATGACCCCGAGGGCCGGACGGGGCAGGCGGCTTTCAGCAACCGGGCCGAAGGTGTCTGGAAGCAGCAGCGGTTCGTGATCCACGTAACAGACCCGACATGGCGCTTTGGCCGCATCATGTTGAACGCGAACGAGGCGAAGTGCACGACGCTGTTCGACGATGTGGTCGTCCGGAAGGTGGAGCGGGCCGCTTCGCCCTAGTGCCGCCGGCCCCACCAGTGCCGGCGGTCCCGGCCAAGGTAGCAGACCGCGGAGTCGGCAGCCCGAGCCTCGAGCAGCACACTGGCCAGACCGTCGAGCTGATCCTCGGCCTCATCGCCGTAAGCCTCGAGATGCGGCTCATCCTGCAGCCCTGGGATCTCCTCGAGCAGTGTGTCCACAGCGACCATGATGCGACTCCAGTTGGCCATGGGGTTCACCCTCTCAGTGGTATGCGAACATATGTTCTTATACCACGCTGACAGATGCATGTCAAGGCCTCTAGAAGATTTCATTGCATGTCTTATGGGGCTAAAGGTGCTACAGACTGCTGGCGTCCCACGCCTCTACCGCAACTCCAGCCGCACGGTCCCCTGAACGCGACTCCCGGGTTCCAGGGGGCGCCGGGGCACCACATGCTCGCTGAAGAACGGGGCCGCGCCCTCGTTCGAGTAGTCGGCCACCAGCAGTCGCACACGTCCCGCGTCGACCCACGCCCTGACGTGCTGGCTCCCGTCAGAGAGCACGCGCAAGCCACCCCCGTCGCGGCGGGCGAGTGACGCTTCGAGGATGTTCCGCTTCGTCGACCGGAAGTCGTTGGTCCCGTAGCGGTTGGCGTCGTCCTTCCACGGCCAGTTCGGCTCGGAGCGCGGCCCGGCAAGCCCGCACAGTGTCCGAGGGTCCACGAGGGCCCTGGCTGTCCCCTGGGGCCGGCCGATGTGGTCGTTGGGGTAGAAGCTCCACTCGGCCCGGCGGCGCCACGAGAGCGTGTCGGCGCCCGCGGGGAGGTCGAACACCACGCCGATCTGCCGCGGGTCGCATCGCCCCGGCTCGGTCACCGTGAACTCGTAGCCGAGCTCGATCACGGAGCCCTGCGCGAACCGCAACACGAAGGAACCCGCCGCCTCGTCGTAGGCACCCACGATGCGGACCTCGATCCCCTCGGCCGTCTCGCGGGCGCTGACTGACTTCGCCCGCCAGTTGTGGCACGTGTCGGAGAAGATCGGGATGTCCGGCTCCACGCCGGACATCTGCACACCGCAGACGTCGTCGCCGTTGGCAGGCAGAAGCATCAGCGACGGCATGCTGGTCAGGGCCGGCCTTCCCGCCAGACCTATGGCCCGCACCGCCCCGGTCTGCCCATCGACCGTCACGACGTAGCCCGTGCCACGGACCACGTACTCACCGCTCGCCTCGTCGAGGCGTGGAGCACCGGCTACGCTGGCCGGTTCGGGCGGCGAGAGCCGCGGGTCCTCGCCGAGAGCGACCTGCCACACGTCGATCTCGAAGCCGAGAGGGCTGAATGCCCGGAGTGTCAGCAGCTCGCCCGGCTTTGCGGCTCCAACCGGGATCCTGAGCCTGCCGGTCTCGCCGGGCGCTCCTCGGGCGCGGGCCCGGCCGTGCCGTTCGCCCACGGTCCATTCGAAGCCGACCTCGGCGAGATCGGTGAACGCGAATCGGTTCTCAACCGTCAGCAGCACGGGCTCGCCGGCCCGGGGCAGCGGGATGACCTGCTCCCGAAGCCGCAGAGGTGAATACGCCTTTTTCATGTGCCAGTACTCGGGCTTCGGCCGGCGCCAGCCGTCGAGCGGGCCCCAGGTGCCATAGCCAACGGTCTCGCCTGAGGGCAGGAAGAACGTGTCATCCATGGCCGCCCAGATGGACCCACCCAGACACGCCGGCGCCGCCCACATCGCCTCCCACATGGCCGCCAGCCCTGGTCCCCACACATCGCGCAGCCCCGGGTCGGTGACCAGCTCGCGCCGGTTGTAGCTGTTGAGGTGGCAGTACTCGCCGAACTGTATCGGCCGCGTCTCGGCCTCAGTCTGTGCGGGGCCGCCGGGCCCAGGGTAGTGAATGATCCCCACGGGCATCTCCGACGAGCCCTGGTTGTTGTAGCCTCCCCAGCACTGGTCGTGGAAGGTCGTTAGGCGTGTGGGATCGGCCTCCCGCACGAGCGCGTGTACCCGCGCCCAGAGCGGGCTCCAGGCCGACTCGTTGGCCAGCGAGCGCAGGATGACCGAAGGGTGGTTGCGGTAGCCGTAGACCGTGTCAAGGTTGGCCTGGGCGAGGCGCACGAAGACCTCGTCCTCCATCGGGATCGACGTGTAGGCGCTGCTCGCGCCATGGCCGACCCAGCACAGGGGCGCCTCGAGCTCGACCAGCAGGCCCAGGCGGTCGCACTCGGCGATGAACTCCTCGGCCGGCGGGTAGTGAGAGGTGCGGATGAAGTTGCAGTTGCCCGCCCGGTACAGCTCCGCATCCCTGTGCCACAACTCGGGGGTGAGCGCCCGGCCGAGCAGCGGGTGCACCTCGTGTCGGCACACGCCACGGAGCTTGATGGGCTGCCCGTTCAGCAGGACCTGCGTGCCGTCGCGCCGGACCTCCCGGAATCCGAATGTCTCGCTCACCAACTCGGTGGCACCCTGGGGCCCGGACAGCCGCACCATCAGACGATACAGGTTCGGATGCTCATGATCCCACAGAGAGGGGCTCCGAACCGGTATCCGAACCGGGCCGACCCGCGTTTCGCCCGGCGCCAAGCCCGACCACGCCACCGCTGCCGAAGCAGCATCCACCCGCGTCGATCGCCCGACCGGCTCGATGGTGAACTGGGCCCGGCCCACCGACGCCTGATTCGACTCGTTCCGGATCGCCACCCGCGCCGTCAGAACGGCGTCACGCGCCATGAGATCCAGCCGTGTCTCGATGGCGAGGTCTGCGACGTGCACCTCGGGCACAGCGAACAGCTCGACCTTGCGCGTGATGCCGCCCAACGTGTGCGCGGCATACTGCGAGCCGCACGAGAGGCGATCGAGCATCGACTCGGACTGCACGCTGACGGCGAGGGTGTTCTCGCCGGGCCGCAGGGCCTCGGTTACATCGAACTCGAAGGGTACGAAGCCGCCTTCGTGCTCGCCCACGGCCACGCCGTTGACCCACGCGCGGCAGAGGCTGTAGACGGCCGAGAAGCGGAGCTTCCACCGTTCGCCCGCCGGCTTGGAGCCGATGCGGAATGTTCGCACATAGGCGGCGGGCGTCTCGCGGGTCACCTCAAAGCCCTGCATCGCCCACTCGCCGGGTACGGTGATATCAGACCAGCCTGAACCCGAGGGTTTGCCTTCAGCGAAGTCACCCGGTGGCGCGGGATGGAAGCGCCATCGCCCGTTGAGGTCGAGATGCGTGGCCGGACCGCCCAGCACCCGCTCGGGTCTCGGAGTGAGCCGCGGGGGAGGGACATCGGGGAGCCGTCGCACGCCCAGGGGCGTGGGGTCAGTCGATAGGATCTCGATGTCGGCAACCACGGCGTTCGGGCCCTGCACGCGCTCGACGGCCAGGACCAGCGAGCCCGGTGCGTACGCCACTGGACTCAGGTCGATCTCTCGCACCTCGACCGATCCGGCGCCCAGCGCCACGGACTCGAATGCGACGGTGGCACCCACCCACACGCGCATCTCGCGCGGGCCGTCGGAGCAGAACCTGAGTATGGCCCTATAGGGTGCGGCCGGGTTCATCCCGGCGTACGCGAATGTGACGCGCTCGCCAAACGCGACGGTCCGCAGCGCCTCGTCAACGTCCGCCGGGCCCTCGAACCGCCAGTTGGTGCCCGTGGTGAGGTGGGGCTGTGCGCCGGCCGATCCAGCGTCGTCGTATGCCACGCGCACCCACTCGGAGGCATAGGCGGATGGCGTTGCCGAGGCGAACACAGCGGCTGCCACGATGGGGGTGGCCAGACGTCTCACGATCATCCCTCCAGGCCGTCGAGACACGCCAATGCCTCGCCCACCAGATAGAGCGAGCCGGTCAGGCACACCACCCCATCATCCCCGGATGCCTGGCGTGCGGCGTCGAGAGCCTCGACGACGGTGCTCGCCGCGCCAACGGCAACGCCGGGCCCCAGCACGCACAGCACGGCCTCGCGGAGGTCCTCCACCGGCATGGCGCGCGGAGTCTGGGCTCGCGTGACTATCAGGGCCCGTGCCAGCCCTGGGAACAGCGCCCGCGCGAACTCGACCGGTTGCTTGTCGGCGCTCATGGCGATGACGAAGACGATCCGGCGTCCGGGGAACCGGTCCTCAAGAGCCTGACGAAGGGCCGAAGCCGCCTCGGCGTTCATGGCGCCATCAAGCACCACGACGGGCCAGCCGGGAGGCCGCACCACCTGGAAGCGGCCCGGCCACTGGACCGAGGTCAGACCGGCACTCACGTCAGACCCGCGTAGTCTCCAGCCCGGTACCCGGACGGCCCGGCTGTCCTCGAGCCGCACCAGGCTGGCCACGGCCGTGGCCGCGTTGGCCGCCTGGAAGGTGCCCGCCAGGCCCAGGACCGGAGTATCGAAGCGGCGCGGCCCCACCCACAGATCGACCCCGCCGGCCGGCCGGCGCGTTCCCCCGAACTCGGCATCACGGAGCCACAGCTCACTGCCGCACCGGGTGCTGACTCCTCGGATGACCTCGAGGGCCGGCTGCGCGGCCGGATCGTTGGCCGAGATCCCGCACACCACGGGCACGCCCGTCTTGATGATGCCGGCCTTCTCGCGGGCGACCTGGGGCAGGGTGCCGCCCAAGTGCGCGGCGTGATCGAGGCCGACCGACGTGATGACGCTGACCGCGGGGCTCAGCACATTGGTGGAATCGAGCCGGCCGCCCATGCCGACCTCGACCACAGCGACGTCGACCTTCTGCTGCCAAAACAGCCGCAGCGCGAGGGCGGTGTAGAGCTCGAAGAAGGTCGGCGCAGCCTCCCCGGGCAAAGCATCCACCGCCTGGCGAATGCACGCCACTTGAGCCGCGAACTGCTCGGGCGAGACGGCCACGCCGTCGAGGCGAATACGCTCCCGGGGCTCGATCAGGTGAGGTGACGTGAACAGGCCGGTGCGGAGCCCGCTGACCCTCAGGACGGACTCCGCCATGGCGCAGACCGAGCCTTTGCCGTTGGTGCCCGCGACATGGATGCAGACCAGCTCGCGGTGGGGCTCGCCGAGGGCCGAGAGGAGACGCGCCATTCGGTCGAGACCGTACGTGCGCTCGTCGTACGTCCTCGGCACGTAACTTTCATAGTTGATGAAACTTTCAATATAAGCAGTGGCTTCCGCGTAGTCCATGGGCACAGGATTCCGCCCCATTCGCGCTCAGTTGGGCCCGAGATGACGCCGCAGGAGCACCGAGACGGCCCGTCCAGGGCCGTCGAGCGCCGGGCCGATTAGGCTCCCACCAGCCGGCGGCTGGTCGCCCCCTATCAGATCCCTCCGCCAGACCAGGCAAGGCGCTCGGCGCGACCTTCGCGAGACCCAGTCGCCCGACCAGGAGTCCCGTGTTAGCGCCTATGGGATTCCGCCCCTTGGGTGCCTACGCCTTTGCCACGGGCGAAGGGCAGAAGCGTCGCCTACGAGAACTGGGTCACATGCTGGGCGTGAGCGCTCAGTTGAGTTCTCGGCCGGGTGGAGGGCATCCCCTTTGCGGTCTGTTGTGCGTATCGGCATCGCCATCGTCTTGGTGGCAGTTCTTCTGGGGCCAGCCGCCCGCGCGCAGGAGGCATCGCCGCCCGCTGCCGCACCCCTGGCGGCCGCTGTGTTCCCGTGGTTGGACAGCGTGCCTGCACCGGAGAGCCTGGACGCCTACGCCTGGCAGGCCCTGGTGCTGTGCGCACTGGCGGAGTCGGGCCGGTTCGTCCCGTGCAGCGCCGACGCGCACGCCCGCGCATGGCAGGCGGCGGGTCAGCCGCTTTCGCGGCTGTCAGATGCCGAACTCGTGAGGGCTTGGCAGGCTTCCGAGGCCCCGGTGGCCGTGGTGGGGAAGATCCTGCGGTCGGCCGACGGTGCTGTGGACGGCGTCCATGTGTCCGTACTGAAGTCGGCGAGCCGGGCGTTGCGGCCAGGGGGTATCGACTGGGGCGACGGCATGGCGGCGGGCGAGGACCTGGAGGCCCGTGTGATGGACGCCCTGGCGCGGGCGCTGGGGCAGCCGTCCATCGGACCACGCCTGGCCCATCGGGTGGCACGCGTCACGCCAGCCGCACGGTCGGCCCTGGCCGGGGCTCTGGCCAAGCTGGACGGCGCCACTGGGTCGCCCGAGGCCGTGGTCGAGGCCGTGAACGCGCTATCGCCTCTCGCCGGAGACCTTCCGGCCCTGGCGGCGGCGCGCGGCGTGGTCGAACACGTGTGCCGTGCCGCGCTGGCTGTCCGTGACGATCTCGCGGCGGCCGTGCTCTATCTGGGGTATGCCCACCTGGCGGCGGGCGACCTGGACCAAGCGCTCGGCGCATGCACACGGGCACTGAACATGGAGCCGGGCTGCCGCGATGCCTACAACCTGATGGGGCTGGCGTACGAGGGCCGCAATCGCCTCGATGAGGCCGAGCAAGCATTCGACCGGGCTTCGAAGGATGGCGGCCCGGCCATCGCGGCCTACAACCACGCCCGGATCCGCGAGCTGCGGGGCGACCGGGCTGCCGCCGAGGCCGAGTACGCTCGCGTGGCCCAGCAGACCGACGACCCGCGCGCCGCGGCTCTGGCGCACCTGGCTCTCGCCGGGCCGCTCCTCGATGCGGGCAATGGGCAGGGAGCGCTCGAGCACCTCGATGTCGCCATCCAGCTTGCTCCGGCACTGGCGGCCGCCCACTACAACCGGGGGCTAGCCCTGCAGCAACTGGGGCGTCTGGACGAGGCCGTCGGGTCCTACGCCGAGTCCGTGCGACTCGAGCCTGGAAACGCGGCGGCCCACAACAATCTGGGAGTCACCTACTACCGGCTGGACCGCACGCCGGAGGCCGTTGCGGCCTATCGGCGCGCGCTGGAGCTGGACCCGGCGTTCTATGCCGTCCGCCGGAACCTGGCCGTGGCGCATGAGAAGGCGCGCGATTGGCCCGCAGCACTCGAGTGCTGGCAGCAGTACCTGGACGCCGCCGTCGCCGACAGGCAGAAGGGCGGCCGCGTGACTGAAGACGACCTGGTTCTGGCCCGGCAACACGTCGAGCAGATACGAGCGCTCCAGGAGCAGGCGGAACCCGCGGGGTAACGCACGGGCTACTCGCCGCGGCGAGCCGCGCGGAAGGTCCGCAACCCAAGAGGTACGAAGACCTAGGCAGACAGCGACGGTCTGCCGGCCGTCCTCGCTTGCACTACCTAGATGAGATAAGCAGACCACCTCTGTCAAGGCGGATAGCGTTCGATGGGAAGGACTGGTCACCGTGCGCTGGCGCTTCTCGCTCTGCGTCGCAGTGTGCATGCTGGTCACTGCGATGGTGGCACACCCCACGCCGGCTGCTCCGGGCGGTATGGTGCCGCCCAAGGGACTACGCATGACCGAGGAGGTCCGCCGGGCCGCCCAGAACCTGGCGCGTCTCTCCGCGAGACCCCGGCCCGCCGGCCAGGTTCGCGCGCCGGCTGTGGGCCAGGGCAAGTGCCTCGTCGGCCTCGTGGACTTCAGCGACAACGCGGGCACCCGGTCGGCATCCGACTTCCAGAACATGCTGTTCACTGATGGCACATACGCCACGGGCAGCATGGCGGACTTCTACAGAGAGAACTCCTACGGCCTGTTCACCCTCACGGGCACCGTGTCGGGATGGTACCGCGCTCCAGACACCTATGCCCACTATGCTAATGGTGACTACGGTGCCACCTATGTGGCCGACCTGGTCCGCGACCTGGTTGACCTGATGGACCCCGATGTGGACTTCTCGCAATATGACACCAATGGCGATGGCTACGTCGAGAGCTTCTTCGTCGTCCATGCCGGGCCCGACGGCGCCGTGACGGGCGACCCGAACGACATCTGGTCGCACCAGAGCTCGATCACGCCCAAGCTGGTCGATGGGGTCTATGTGAGCGACTACTCCATCGAGCCCGAAGACGGCACCATCGGTGTGTTCTGCCACGAGTACGGCCACGTGCTCGGTCTTCCTGATCTCTACGACTACGACGGTTCGTCGGCCGGCGTGGGGCGTTGGTGCATCATGGCCACCGGGTGCTACAACGGACCGGGGGCCGATGCGGGCGGCTACGGTGACGGCTCTTCACCCTCGCACTTCTCTGCTTGGTGCAAGGCGCAACTCGGGTGGGTGACCCCGCAGACGGTCACGGGCAATGAGGTTGACGAACTCCTGCCACCCGTCGAGAACACGTCGAAGGTGCTCAAGATGCCTGCGACGAGCCCGTCGGGCAGTCAGTACTTCCTCGTGGAGAACCGGCAGCTCACCGGCTTCGACCGCTACCTTCCCGGCAGCGGCGTGTGCATCTTCCACATCGACGACGCCAAGTACACGTCCTATGCGCCCAATGACGATGAGTGGTACCCGGGTCAGCCCGAGGGCACGCACCCCCTGGCTGCGGTCGAACAGGCCGACGGGTTGTGGGCGCTCGAGCACTTCTACGACAACGGCGACGCCGGCGACATGTTCGGCACCACCGCCGGGACGCGGCGGTTCACCAACACGACCACTCCCAGCAGCCGCGGCTACCTGCAGCCCGAGGCCGTCACCGAGATCATCGACATGACGCCGAGCGGCAGCGACTTCCTGCTCGACCTCACCAAGTCTTCTTTCTCCATCAGCGGCACCATCACGTACGCCGGCCAGCCGCTGCGTGGCGTCACGGTGGCCGCTGGAGCCAATCGAGCACGCACCAACCTCCAGGGATCCTACACGCTCAATGGGTTGGCCGCGGGCACATACCAGGTCACGCCTTCGCTGACCGAGTACAGCTTCACACCCGCCTCGGCCAGTGTCACGGTGGGGCCGGACGCGGTGGGCGTCGACTTCGAGGCGAGCCGGGCTACATACGTGATCTCCGGGACCGTGACCGACGCCCAGGGCGCGCCCATGGCCGGCGTGCGCGTTCGGGCGTTCGTTCAGGGGGAGTGGAGCAGCGGTTCGAGCACCGCCGTCGCGCGCGCCGAGGCCACCACCGATGCCCAAGGGGCGTTCAGCATCGACACCCTCTTCGCCGGGGCCTACACCCTCGTGCCGGACCGGGACGAATATGACTTCGAGCCCGAGAGCACCGATGTCACAATCGGCCCGGCCGCCAGCGGTGTCGTCTTCGTGGGTTCCGTCCGGACCTACACGGCCTCCGGCCGCATCACGACGTTGGGGACTGGGACGGGCTTGGCGGGCGTCTCGGTTACCATTGGCGGTGAGACAGTCGTCACCAGCGCGACGGGTTCGTACCGAGTCGAAGGCCTCGTGGCGGGGACGTATGACGTGACACCGGCACTCGAGGGGTACGTGTTCGTGCCCGCGTCGCGATCAATCACGGTGGGCCCCAGCACCACCGTCGATCTGTTCAGCGGCGCGGCGGGGCACGCGCACCCGTTCGGGCCGGGGTGGACACTCTTCTCCCTGCCCGTCGAGCCGGTACAGACGACGGTGGCCGAGCTGTTCGGTGCCGGGGCGCGCTGCGTGGCCTGGAACGCGGCTGCGGAGCAGTATGAGGACGTCGCCGGGCAACTCGATCCATCGGTGGCCTACTGGGTGAACCTGCCCACGGCGCGCACCGTGACGGTCAACGGAGCGCCCTACGATGGCGAGCTGACCAAGGTCGTTCTTTCGCCCGGCTGGCAGTTGGTCGGCAACCCGTATCCCGACAAGATCGACTGGACACGGGCGCTGGTAACGCGTAACGGTCAGACGCTCTCGATCACCAACGCGGCAGCCCAGGGCTGGATCTCGTCCTACGCTTGGGTGTACACCCCGCAGTCGGGAGCCCTCCTGGTACACTCGACCATCCCCGGGGCGCGCACCGAGATCGCGGAGTGGGAAGGCTTCTTCGTGCGCGTGAACCAGCCGTTGACCCTCTGGCTGCAACGGGTCACCAACTCGGCGGGCCGGGAGCCCGCCGTGGTGGCGCTCTCCAACGCCCAAGCTCGCGGGTTCACCATCCCGCTGGCGGTTCGCTGCGGGTCCGCGACCGACACGTTCAACGTGCTCGGCGTTACGGGCGATACGAACGAGTCTTCGGCCCTCCGCGTGGCGGAGCCGCCCCGGCTGCCCAACAACGTGAACCTCAGCTTCGTGTCGGCCAGTGGTGAAGCGTATGCGGTCGACCTGCGCGCCGCCGGTGCGAGTGAGTGGCGGTGGGACGCCATGGTGACCACGGACATCCCCGACCAGCGGGTGACGCTGACCTTCGATGATCTGCGCTCGTTGCCACGCGAGTACGAGGCAGTTCTCGTGGACTCCACGGCGGGCGAGACGGTGTTCCTCCGCACCAGTCCGGTCTACAGCTTCCAGGGCGGCCGGGATGGCGCGGCGCGGCGCCTGACCGTGAGTGTGCGTCGCCGAGGCGCCGCGCTGCGGGTGACGGGTCTCCGCGCCCAGTCCCTGGCACGCGGTACGGCCGCCATCGCCTACACGCTCAGCGCGCCCGCCCGGGTCACCGCGCGGGTGCTCAACGCCGCAGGCCGGCAGGTGGCCGTCGTGGCCGCCAGCGAGGCGCAGGACGCGGGGGCTCAGACGCTGAGCTGGAATGGACGGAGTTCGGCCGGGGCGCTGCTCCCGCCCGGCACCTATACGGTCGAGCTTGATCTGACCGGGCTGTCCGGCGAGCGAACCCGTTCGACAACACCACTGGTTGTCGTCCGGTAGCCGTGGGCCATGCATCGGGCGCACCTGGATTCGGGCCCCGCATGGTCTGCCGTCAGGAAGGGGATGCAGT
>JAKPQA010000299.1 GCA_029547025.1 Armatimonadota bacterium | reverse complement strand
TATGGCATGGAGAAGGAGGACACGATGTTCGTTGACTTCGTGACCCTGATGCTGCTCAACATGACGGCCGGTTTTCTGGTGCTCGCGCACTTCCTCGTTCGTGGGTCAACGGCGCGGGGATCGGAGATCGAGGGCCGGCACTGGGCACTGGGCTTCGGCGTGGTCGGCGGTATCGCTGCTCTGACGGGACTGGTGGTCACGTTTGCCTGGCCGCTTCCCGGCAGCTACAACATCGCTTTCGGCGAGACCTCGGTACTCTTCGGCAGTCTGTTCCTGGCCGCGGCTCTTGGCTTTGAACGGCGATTGTGGTTCGAATCGCTCAGCGCCATCGCTCTGCTGGACGGTCTTGTGGCTGTGGTCGTCGGAGTACGGATTGCGGCGCTCGGCATGACGAACGAGCCGACGCCGGCGGCAGCAGGGTTCATCCTCGCCGGCGTCGTCGGGTTGCTGGTGGCGGCCGGTACCGCCTTGCCCGGCCTTGGAACGAACCGTTCCTACCGACTCGGGCTCGCGGGCGTCTCTGTGGCGACGGCTCTCCTATGGGCGGCGATAACCTTCAGTGCCTACTGGGACCACCTCGCGAGTTTTGCCCGGTGGGAGCCGCAGTGACGGGGCGCAGAGGGGCGGGCGACCGTGTGGTCGCCCGCCCCTTCGGTCACCTTCCCAGACCGGGCATCGCCCGGGGGAAGGCCCTGCGAGGAAGCGTCACTCCTCCGGGAACGTGGCGTTGGACAGGAAGATGGCCCGCGCTACGAGCAGGTAGGTGTTCTCTTCCATGGCCCGGTATGTCGGGTGGAAGCCCATCAGGACGACGCGGTTGTAGTCGGTCGCGGCCGCGCCGTCGTAGGCGCCGGTGACCATCGCGCCCTGGCCGACGGCGTCGTCATCGGTGTTGTTCCAGAAGCCCGAGTGGAAGGGCCCCGTGATGCCGGCGCCGTAGGTGATGTCGGTGGAAACGGTGTCGGTCTCTTCACTGAACCAATACGGCGGGTAGCAGAACGCGTAGTCGCGCCCGGGGTAGCCCGCCGTGTAGATGC
>JAKPQA010000289.1 GCA_029547025.1 Armatimonadota bacterium | reverse complement strand
GGGGGGCATTGGCGGTCGTGAGGCTCAGGCGGTGCGCGGAAGGCGCGTACACCGCACGGCCCGGTCTTGTGGAGGGGGCCGAACAGGGGTTCGCATGGAGGGCGCGTGGGAGGCTCACCACGCCGCGTTCCCCCCATGGCGCCTCTCCGCAACCAGGCCCACGGGCCGCGGGAGCCCCAAGTCGAGGGCTGGCCGGCGTCTGCCGTCGGGCGCCAACGCGACGGGCGCCCCCCAAGGAGGGCGCCCGCCAAGTGTCCTCATCCGTTGTCTTGAGACCGCTATGGCGTCACGGTGCCCGTGCTCGAGTCGTAGCTCCAGGAGCCACCATAGGGGTGCGCGGGGACCGAGCGCAGATACGGGCCGTTGTAGTTGGGATCGCTGTTGGTCGTCGACGTCAGGGCCGTCAGGTCCGACGGGAATGAGCCCATGTCGTTGTTGTACAGCTGAATGGCGTTGTTCAGGGTCGTCAGGTGGGCGGTGAGAGCCGCCTGCTTCGAGCGCTCGCCCGCGTTGCGGACTGCCACACCCACGATGGTGGCCAGGACGGCGATGACCAGGATGACGATCATCATCTCAATCAGGGTGAAACCACGGTTCTTCCTCAAGGCAGACACCTCCGAGCGTTTCATCTCGACCCAGGGCCGAGGTGGGTTCGCGTGATCGCCGGGGCTCTATCGCCCCCTCCACCCCTGTTGTGCCATGGCCCTCGAGGTACCTGAGTGGGGATGCGAGGAATCTCTGCTCGCATGGGGAGGCCACCGTGACCGACCTGGGGGGTGGCTCCCGTGTATGATGAGGCACGGTCTCGGCACGCCGCGCACATGGGTCGGCGAATGTTCGGCTTGGGAGGAGCACGCATGTCAAGGTCCTTGCGAGACTACGGGGCGAACTCCGCTGCCCGGGTGGTCTTGGTGATCCCGTTGCTTGCCGGGATCGTGGTGTCCGGATGCCGGGGCCGAGGTGGGGCCGAGGTTCGCCTCCCGTCTGATGGCGCACCGATCCGCGCCGAAACCGAATCGGTGCCCGAGGCTCCCGACTCGAACCCCGCGCCGTCGATGATGGCCCAATGCGAGCGAAACCTGAGGGCGCTCGTCATGGCTGCTCAGGCGTATGAGCAGCAGACTGGAGGCGTCCTGGATCCCGCTCGATGGCCGGAGCAGCTCCGTCCCTTCCTCAAGGCCACCGGATCGGGGGACGAGGCGCTGCACTGCCCGGACGATGGGTCCACCACGGAGTCGAGTTACGCTCTGGCGCCCAGGCCCACCCCCGGCAGCCACGATGCAGTGTTGTTCTTCGAGAGCGCGGGCAAGCGCTCGGGTGGTCCGAGCGATATGGCATTCCGGCACGCGGACTGCGGGCTGGTAGCGACACGGTCGGGCCGCGTACTGCACGTCACCCGGGAGGATGCGGACCGGGCAGCGAAGACGCACTCGCTGACTGCCGACATGGCCGACGATGGCGACGTGCTTCCCGAGAAGGCAACGGCCCGCTGGTAAGACAGAGGGATCAGGGGTCGGGTGAGGGCTGGCCGGCGTCCGCCGTCTGGTGCCAACGCGACGGGCGCCCCCCAAGGAGGGCGCCCGCCAAGTGTCCTCATCCGTTGTCTTGAGACCGCTATGGCGTCACGGTGCCCGTGCTCGAGTCGTAGCTCCAGGAGCCACCATAGGGGTGCGCGGGGACCG
>JAKPQA010000286.1 GCA_029547025.1 Armatimonadota bacterium | reverse complement strand
GAACGAGTCCACGGCCACCCGCTCGATCAGCTCCCGCCACCCCACCAGGGCGGAGCCACCGGCCTCGGGGAGGCGTGTCAGTAGGCGGTGGAAGGGCACCTCGAGGCGCGACCAGTAGAGCCGCTCGGCTGGGAAGGCCTTGCACCAGCGCGTGATGGCGTCGCTGTCGGCGTTCCGGCCCACGTCGGGCGACAACACGCTGTGCGCAAGGCTCGCCGCCGCTCGCCGGGTGGCTGTTCCCACGTGCTCCGCCAAGGCCAGGGCCGCAGTCAGGCGCTCGACAAGGTTGTGATCCGACAGATAGGCCAATGGGAGCGGAAGTCTCTCCTGACGCCACAAGAGCACCTGGGCAGTGTTCGTCGGATTGTGCCTGAGGCCGTACACGGCGATCGGGTACGTCGTCCCGGAGTCGACGAACCCGGCCGCGACGAGCCGGGCCAACCAGTCGATGAGCGCCGGACGTTCCCCCTGCCCGGGCAACGATTGGAGCAGTGCGCCGGAGTCCCGCCAGAGAGCTCGCGTCTCGGTGACACAGACAGCGCTCCACGGGGCTTGGCCTGGTTTGGCCTTCTGGTTCCGCCGGTAGGCTGACATGGGGTCGCGCAGCGTCCCCCCGAGGACACCCTTGCCGAACTCGCAGCCGGGGGTCACGTGGACACGGTGGACGCGCATTTGGCCATCGGGCCCGGCACGGACCTCGAGCCGGATCCTACGCGAGTTCCAGGTCAGGTAGTCCAGGTAGCCACGGCATGGCCGGGTCCCCGCCCGCGCGGCGGCCTCCTGCTCCCAGGCAGGCGCATCGTGGCTGGTGCCGCGGATCGGCGCGTCGTCCTCTGGGTCATAGTGCACCATGCCAAGCAGCAGCGATGCCCACAGGCTGGGACCCGTGGGCACTACCAGGGCGCAGGACCGCAGGGGCCCAGCGTCCGCAGTGGCGGGCCCTCGGCGCTCTGAACCCATCGTGCCTGAACGCCCGAAGCTCTGCTCCACCAGGAGACATCGTGCGGCCTCTGGCGGCAGGAGCTCCTGTGGCTGGTCGTCCGTGCTGTGGTCGAACAGCGTAGCGTTGTTCCCAGTCGCGCACTCGATGCGGATGTCGGCGGGTGGCTTGGGCTGTGTGATGGCCAGCCCGGCCACCTGGTAGAAGGGGCGCTCGGGGTCGAAAAGGTCGAAGCAGTGCCGCCACTTGCCGAGGTACGCGTCGAGCACGCCCATGTCGAACGCCCCGGCGTCCCACAGCGCCTTCCACTCGTCCTCGTCCCTCGGCCCGAAGTTCCGGTGCAGGATAGCCAGCAGCAGCCGGTGCACCGACACCGTGACCAACGGCGAGGGGTCCACCACCTCACGGATGTCCGGCGCCCTCGCCAGTGTCTCGCGGATCCCGAACTCCCGGTACGAGCCGTCCGCCATCAGGCAGGGGATCCACGGCTCGTCGATCAGGTTGAACGAGAAGCTCAAGCGTCTGCTCCCTCCTTGGCTCGGGGCAAGACCAGCCCCAGTTCGCCGTCCAGCCGCAACGGGCCAAACGGGGTCTCACACGAACCGTCCACGAAGAGGACGATTCGCCTATGCCGAAGTACCGCGTGCTTGTGCCAGCTTGTCGGTGTGGAGGATGGGCCGAACGCCTGCAGCCACCGGTGCCCTGTGATGCTCACCGAGAGCCTCAGGAGCTGGTCCAGCGTGCCGGCATCCGGCTCCGATGACAGGTCGATGGCTGCGGCGCATTGGGCGTCGAGGTAGGCCCGGTCGGGTGTGCCGTGGAGGCAGACCAGCTCCACACTCGGGGCGTCCGACCACCGCGTCAACGCCCGGAAGGCGGCGTGCATCTCGGGGTTGTCCTCCTCCAACTCCATCCGAGTGAGCGCCGAGAGGCCCTTGGTGCTGGTGGGCCGAGGGAGGCACACCTCCCGCGCCCTGTCCTCAAGGGCCTCCCGCCGCTTCTCCATCTCGGCCCATGCACGCGCCAGGCGCGCGTCAAGACCGGAGTCCCCGGTGGCCCCGGGGCAGCCCTCAACGTAGACCGACTCGATGAGCGGCTCGACATCCTCGGGCAGCGTGATCGAGGCCCGATGCCGCAAGGCGAGCCAGGACATGAGCAGCGGGAACTCGCCATAGACCCACTGGCTGGAGCCGAACTGGGGCAGCGCGTCGGCTCCTAGCTCGGGCGACATCAGCCAGAGGCGCGGGGACGCGTGACGCGCGGGCCGGCCCTGGCGGCTGTGGCGATGCATGCGCCCGGCGCGCTGAAGGACCAGGTCCACAGGCGCCAGCTCGGTAACCAGCAGGTCGAAGTCAAGGTCCAGGCTCTGCTCGACGACCTGGGTCGCGACGAGCACGGCCCTGGCGGGTCTGCTCGCCTGGCCAGGGGGCCCGAACCGACGCAGCACCTCGTCCTCGAGCTCGAGCCTCCGCCCCAACGGGAACCGCGCGTGGAAGAGCGACACCTCGACCCCATCCGGCCCCAGGGCATCGCGCAGCGCGCGGTAGGTCTCCTGGGCCTCGTGGACCGTGTTGCACACCACAGCCGCGCAGCCGCCGTCCCGCAGTTCCGCGCCGAGCGAACCGGCCAGCCCGGCACCCCCGCCCACCCACTCCACGCCAATGGTGTGTGTGCGCGAGGCCGGGAAGTGGACGGAGGCGGCCGCGCCGTCCGCGGTATGGGTCAGCCGGGGATAGGCTGCCGCGGCCGCTGCCGACGTGGCGCCGCCGTACGCATCGACCAGAGCCTGGCGTCGAGCCCGGGGCAGCGTGGCTGAGAGCAGCACAACCGAGCAGTCGAGAGCCGCGAGCCACCCGAGCAGCCGTTCGAGCAGCGTCGAGGTGTAGGTGTCGTACGCGTGCACTTCATCGACGATGATGGTTTTGCCCGCCAGCCCGAGCAGCCGGACGAACACATGGGGGGTCTGGAGGATGGCCATCAGAGCTTGATCCACGGTCCCCACAGCCATGGGAGCCAGCAAGCCCCGCTTGCGGTGAGAGAACCACTCATCTGCGGGGACAGCGCAGTCGGCATCCATCGCCTCGGCGCCCCGCACGGCCTCCCGCCGGTACTCCAGCGGCCCGTCGCAGAGCATGGCCTGCCCATGCAACAGCCGGAAGTTCACGTGGTCGGGGTACCGGCCTCGCAGGTACTGGCCGAAACGCCCGTACATGGCGTTGGCCGTGGCCATGGTCGGCAGACCGACGTACACGCCGGCCTGGTGCAGGCGTGCGTTCGCGGCGTCGGCGAGCAGCACCGCGGCCTCGGTCTTGCCTTCCCCCATGGGCGCCTCGACGACGACGAGCCGCGGGGGTGAAGCACGGGCGGCCAGGTGCCCCGCCGCGACCTGGAGCGCTCGCGGTTCGGCGATCGCGGGGAACAGCTCCGCGAAGTCTGCGGGTGCCCCCGGCGGCTGCCACCCCGCGAAGCCCAGCTCCTCTACTGCGGCCCGCGCCCGCCCGCGCGCCAGACGCGCGTAGGCCTCCAGATCGAGCGGCGGCGGCGAGTGCGGGAAGTGCTCCTCATTCGACCCGATCCAGTCAGCCACGCACGCGAGCCCGGCGAGTAGTGCAAGCCCGGGCAGGTCGGAGTGGCAAGCCGCCATCGGCGGCGCGTCCAGCCGTGCCCCGGCGAACTCGGCCACGCCAAGTACCAGCGACCGCCTGGCCTCGCTCCACGCACCCGTGCCGTAGCTCATCGGCCGAGCCGACCGCAGTTCGGCCTCGGCCGGGAAGACCCCGTGGTGCCCGCCCACCGCCAGGGCCAGGGCGGCGCACGATCGCGCCGGAAGACCGGGACAGCATGCGCGCAGCTCGTCGGCGATGAGCCGGCAGCTCGCCGTCCCGTGGCCGATGCGCTCAATCGGGCTTCCCGTCAGGCCCGCCGCGGCCAAGTTCGGGAGAGCGCCCGGCCATAGGACCTGGAACGCCGGCGTGCACTTGCCCAGGTCGTGCAGGCCCGCGACCAGGGCGAGCCACGTGCGCGCCTCCCCATCGTCAGCGCCGAGAAGGCGGCCCAGCCGTCGACGGACCGGCGGCTTCAGCCAGCGGTCCCAGAGTGCTTCTGCGACCGCGGCGACGTCGAGCATGTGGCACACAAGCGGGTGGTAGCGATCGGGCGGGCCGCCGGGCGCAGGGCTCTTGGCCCAGAGCCACTCGAGTCCGCCGTTCATCGCACTGGCCATGGCATGCCATTTCCTCGCTTGGAGTACGAGCGGTGTGTTTCACACTATTCCCTTGCGTTGGTTCCCCACCTTGCGTCCATGACCTGCAGTACCGTAGCACAGTCCGCTCAGGCATCACGCTGGCCAGGGAAGGGGTTGGCCTTCCCATTGACCGGCCATATAAGCATATGAGCAGACCACTGACAGCTGCGGCTGGGGCTTGCGGCGAGGGCGGCGGTGCTGTTGTGTGCCCGCCGGACTTGGTCGGAACGCGGGAGCAGCTTATGATACCGCGTTAGGCCGCGCGCGGATTGGGCGCGGAGTCTGGTAGCGGGAGACATTCGGCGAGTTGACGCGCCCTCACATCCTCCTCCTCGGCGCCTCGGTCGGTGCGGGGCATGACTCGATCTGCAGCGCCATTGCTCAGTTCTTGACCCAACTGCGCCCCGACGCCAGGGTCACGGTGCTGGACTTCGTCCGCGAGTTCGTCGGCGTCGAGGCGGCGGAACGGGGCCGGCGCCAGTATCTTCGCGCCGTGTGCTGTGCGCCGCGGCTCTACGGTCTGTACCACTGGGTGGCGGGCCGGATTCCGCCCAGAAGCGCGCTCCAGCGGTTCATCAACCGGGGCGGACAGCAAGCCTTCCGCGAGTACTACGAGCGCGAGCGGCCCGACGTGATCCTGTGCAACTACCCGGCGGCGGTTGGCGCCTGCGGCGAGCTGCGGCGGCGAGGCGAGATCGGATGCCCCGTGGTCACGATGGTGGGCGATTACGACATTAGCAATCAATGGGTCCATCCGTACAACGACCTCACCCTAGCGACGGCGGAGTTCGTGGCCGAGGGGATGATTGCGCGGGGCCTCGATCCGGCACGCGTCATCACCACGGGGCTGTGCATTCGGCCATCGTTCGCTGAGGACCACGACCGGGCGGCTCTGCGGCGCCAGTGGGGCGTGCCCGGCGATGCGCCGGTTGTGCTCGTGCTGCCGGGAGCCTTCGGGATGATGGGGGGCCTCGGCGAGGTGTGGGGCGCGCTGGAGCGGCTTCGGGGGCTGCACGCGCTGATTGTGACCGGACACAGCCGGAGCGTGCGCGAGTGGTTCACGGCCCGGGTGGCCGGCCAGGAAGACCGCCTGCGGGTGCTGGGTTTCGTTACGGAGATGCATGAGCTGATGGCGCTGGCTGATTTCTGTATCACCAAAGCAGGCGGGGTCACGTGCACCGAGGCCATGGCGCTGAGGCTGCCGATGGTGATTCACCGGCCGATCCCGGGTCAGGAGGGGGCCAATGCGCGTTACGTGGTGGAAACCGGGGTGGGATTAGTAACGCGTAATGGCCGGGAGCTGGGCCGTGTGATGGAACGATTGGTCGGCGATGATGAGGCGCTGGAGCAGATGCGAAGGTGCGCGGAGCGCATCCGGCGCCCGCTGGCCGGGCGGCACGCGGCCCAAGTGCTCCTGGCCCTCGCTGAGGGGACGCCGGTCAGTGGTGTGGCGAGGGAGCTATGTCCGCGGACGGCACAGCCATCCTGTTCCTGAGCGCATCGTATGGCTCGGGTCACAACTCGGCGGGTGCGGCCATTGCCGAAGCACTGACGGAGCGGCGGCCGGGGCTGCGCGTTGAGGTCATCGACTACTTCAGCTGGTTTGTGGGGCGTTGGGCCCGTACGCTGGTGACTTTCAGCTTCGTGCAGAGCATTCGCCGAGTTCCGAGTCTCTATCGGTCGTTCTACTGGCGGACCGCCGAGCTGCCGTTGGGCAGTGCAGCCCACCGGCGCCTGCACCAGGCCGGACGCAGCGGGTTCGCGCAGTTCTGCGGATCGATGCCTTACCGGGCGGTGGTGTGTCTGCACAACACTCCGGCTGGGGCTGCGGCCGAGCTGCGCGCCGCCGGGGTGGTCCCGTGTCCGGTGGCCGTGGTGGTGACCGACCATGCGGTGCACAGCCAGTGGATGCACCCCGGTGCGGATCTCACGCTGGTGCCCAGCGAGTCCGTGCGGCAGGGCTTCATCGAGCGCGGGATGCCAGCCGAGCGGGTGCGACACACGGGGATACCGATCCGGCGGGCATTCGCGGAGCCCGTCGACCGCGACTCGGCCCGGCGGGAGTTCGGCCTGGACCCGTCGCGGCCGGTGGTTCTGGTGGGGCCGGAGGCCTTCGGGGCGACCCAGGCGGCGCGCGAGGCGTTTGGGGTGCTGTCGCGCATGCCGGGAGTTCAGGTAGTCTTCGTCGGCGGGACGGGGGCCCGGGCCGTCGAGGTCCGGACGCGGCTGGCGAGCCGCTGCCCGGACCGGATGCGGGCCATGGGCCACATCGATGCGATGCATCGGCTGATGGGTGCCGCCGACCTGATGGTGACGAAGGCGGGCGGGATCACGGTGAGCGAGGCGTTGGCCCGCGGCCTGCCGCTGTTGCTGCATCGGCCGCTGCCCGGGCATGAGGAGTGGAACGTGCGGTACGTGACCGAGGGGGGCGCTGGTCTGTTGTCTTGGGGGGCTCGGGAGCTGGCCGCAAACCTGAGCGGGCTGCTGTCGGCACCGGATCGCCTGAGCGCCATGTCGGAGCGCGCACGCGCGCTGGGACAGCCGGAGGCCGCTCGACGCGTGGCTGAGGCGCTGGTTGGGTTGTGCGGAGTCTGATGGCATCGGGCGAGCGGGGTATCCCCTGGCGGCAGTTCCTGCCTGCCGTGGCCGTGATGTCACTGGCGGAGTTCGCGCACGGCGGTCTGCTGTACGTACTGCTTCGCGAGCATGGCGAGCGGGTTCTGCGTCTCTCGCCGGCCGAGATCGGCGTCACCATCTCGTTTTACACGCTGGCCGATCTGTCGATGAAAGTGCTTTCGGGAGCCCTGGCTGACCGCTTGGGCCGGCGGGCCATGCTAGTGTTTGCCATGTCCGGCTCGCTTGCCACCCTTGCCGGCATGCCGTTCGCGACGGGCGTGTGGATACTGCGGGCGCTGGTGTTCCTGCACGGGGTTTCGGCGTCGCCGGTGGGGCCGACCGTTCTGGCGCTGACGGCAGACCGGGTGGATCCGGAGCGGCGGAGCACGGCCGTGGGGGTGGTCTTCACGGCATGGTTTGCGGCGATCGGGTGCGGCTTCCTGGTGCTCATGCTGCTGAGCCGGCTCGATACGCGTCTGCTGTTTGGGCTCCTGGGCGTGGAGTTTGCCGTCGCGTTGCTGATTGCGGCCACGCTGGTGCCACGTGGTGGGCGGGGTGCGGTTGAGGGGCGGGCCGCGCGGAGGCCGCTGCTCGAGGTAGGCCTGGACGCGGCTCGACGTCTCACTCGAAAGAGGCTGCTGGTGGTGGGGTTGTTCTGCCAGACGCTCACGGTCGGCCTGCTGGCGCCGGTGCTTGCGCCGTATCTGAAGGGCCACCAGGGCCTGGGGGAGGATCAGATTCTGATCCTGGCCATCGCGGGCGGGGGACTGGCGGCTGGCCTGATCATCCCGATGGGACGCATGGCGGATCGGGTTAGCAAGCAGTGGCTGATGGTGAGCAGTCTCGCGGCGTCGGGCCTGGTGCTGGCGGGGCTCGCCTACACGCGCTCGTTCCCCGTGCTGATCGGCTTGGTCGGCGTGGCCGGGTGCGCCTACGCGCTGATCCTGCCGACATGGAACGCATTGCTGCTGCTGCACGCGCACCGGGAGCAACGGGCGCTGATGCTGTCGGCGTTCATGGCATGCGAGCAGCTGGGTTTCATGGCCGGCCCGGCTTCGTCGGGCTTCATTGAGGGCCGTTGGGGGCCTCGTGGCCCGTTCCTGGCGGCATCGGGTGTCCTGCTGGTGATCGCGGCTGTGTACTCATTCGCGGCGCCGATGTTCCGCGGTGATCCGGAGGCGCTCGATCCGGTTCCGGGTTCCGAGGAGCCAGAAGCGGCGGTTTGTTCGGTGCAGTCCGAGGAGGCGATGCGATGAACCCGTGGATTATGGCCGGCCCAGCGGCCCTGGCGGGCGCCTGGTTTGGCTCGGCGGCTCTCACCCATGCGGTGGTGACCCGGGGCAACCGCGGCGTGGTCCATCGTGGACGGCATCCCTCGGCCGTCGCTCTGACTTTCGACGATGGCCCGAACCCGCCCCACACACAGCGGATATGCGACATCCTCGAGGCGCATGGCGCGAAGGGGACGTTCTTTGTGCTCGGACGCCAGGTGGACCGTTACCCGGACACTCTGGGGGCCACGGTGGAGCGGGGGCATGAGGTGCAGCTCCACGGGCACAACCACCTGCATGCCTGGTTCACACCGCCCGGGTTGCACCAGGCTGACCTCCGGCGCGGGCTGGAGGCGATCGAGAGGGCCTCGGGCACACGGCCGCTCTACGTGCGGCCACCGTGGGGCATGTGCAGCGCCACGGGGCTGTGGGTATACCGGAAGCTGGGTTTGCGCCCCGTGCGCTGGTCGATCTGCCCGGAGGGCTTCTGGGTGAAGCCCTCGGTGCAGGCCATGGCCGAGCACATCCTGGGGCGGGTCGGCGGAGGAGACATCGTGTGCCTTCATGATGCCGGAGGGTTCGACGACACGCCTGAGCGTGTGGCGCAGTGCCTGGAGCTAGTCCTCCCTGTTTTGGCCGAGCGCGGTCTGGAGGCGACGACTCTTTCGCGCTGCGTCGAGGGCGTCTGACTGCTCGGTTGCCTCTCCATATAGCTGTTGGCAGACCTCGCGCGAGATCCAGACCTCCTGAGCCATCAGCGGCACGCCATTCTTGATGACCCGTGCTCTGCCAGCGGGGTGGTGTGATGCGACGATGCGACGGATCCACCAGCTGAGCAGCTTTCTGCGCCATTCGGGGCGGATCGGGCGGGCCGTGAACCCGCCGCGGACAGCTACGTCGGCGAAAAGGTTGACGCCGTAGGCGGCCACGACGCCCTGGAATCTGGGGTCCTCACGCCAAGCCCGTGCCAACGCGGCGAGGGACTCGCCCATGAGTCTGCTGTACGCCAGTGCGGCAGCACGGGGGCTGGGGTGGTCGTCGTGCAGGCGTGCGAGCATCTCGTTCTTCTGGTGCAGCTCGACCACGCGGGCGCCTCGCTCGACCCGGATGCCCGGCGGTAGGTCTATCGACCGGCCCCGGTAGGTCTGGAAGCAGACCCGGAAGTTGAGATGGTCCGAGTTCTCCGCAAGGGGCTCGACGTGATAGGCCCAGTCGAACAGCTTCTCGATGAGCGATCCCACCCGCGATCGTCCCCCTCGCGGCTTTGGCGGCCCGCTGGTGGGGCAGTATAATGCCCCAGCCGACAGGTGTCGCCCTTCGGCACCAAGAGGCGAGGCCATCCGTGTCGAAGGTTACCTTCTTCAACATACCGTGCCATGGACACATGAACCCGGCGCTAGCTCTGGCACAGGAGCTGGTTCGGCGCGGGGAGTGTGTCCGTTTCTACTGCACGCGCGAGTTCGAGCCCCGGATCACCGCCACGGGAGCGCAGTTCCGGCCCTATCCCATCGACGACTCGTATGTCCGCCCCACCGGCGAGGTGTTCGAGGGTGCAGCGAGGCTCATGGAAGCGTGCACGGCGGGCTACGGTCCGCTCTGCCAGGACCTGCGGGAGTCGCCTCCCGACTACATCATCCACGACTCCGTGTGCGTCTGGGGGAAGATCCTGGCGCACGCCCGCGGCATCCCGGCCGTGTGCTCGGTGACGCAGCTGGCCTTCAGCCTGCGCGTCCTGCTCACATCGGTACCGTTCATGTCGTCATTGGCGAAGACGGTCCCGGGTGGAACGCGGTGGCTCATGCGCTACCTGCGTGCCCGCCGGCGCCTCTGGGCCGAACACCGTGTCGCGCCGAGCGGGATTCTCGATGTGTTCACCAACCACGAGCCGCTGAATCTGGTCTACACGTCTCGGCTGGTGCAGCCCCAACCCGAGCGGTTCGACAGCAGCTATGCCTTCGTCGGCCCGTGCCTCGGCTCCCGAGGCAGTGCCCATGACTTCCCGTGGGAGCAGCTGGAGAGCCGCCGGGTGATCTGCATCAGCATGGGCACGATCGACACCGATCTTCCGCGCTTCTACGAGTCATGTGTTGAGGCGTTTGCGCAATGGGATGGGTGCGTCGTCATGGCCGTGGGGTCCGAGGAGCAAGTGGCGCGGCTCCGCGCCCCCGCCCACTTCGTCATCCGCGCTTCCATCCCACAGCTCGAGGTGCTGCAGCGCGCGGCCGTGCTGATCTCACATGGCGGGATCAACAGCATTCAGGAGGCGTTCTGGCACAACGTCCCCGTGGTGCTGGTCCCCGGCACGGCAGAGCGGATCCTCATGTCCCGCCAAGTGGTGCGGCTCGGAGCCGGCATACTACTCAGCCCTCACCGAGCGACGCCCGCGCGGCTGGCCGAGGCGGTGCACCACGTCGTAACGGACCCGGGCATCCAGGCGAACGTGGCGCAGGTGGGCGCCTCGCTGCGGGAGGCCGGCGGTGTGATCCGGGCGGCCGATCTCATCGAGGAGTACAAAGCGGCGCACGGGGTAGCGTAGGGTCAGGACCGAGGCAACCATGGGGCTCCGCCACGCCGCCGACAGCGGGCAACTGCGGGGCTCTGCCCCACTGGCGCTCAGTTAGGCCCGAGATGACGCCGCAGGAGCGCCGAGACGGCACGTTCGGATCTGGCGGAGGGGCCCCAATGGGCCCGCGTCGGCTGCCAGGCCGACCGACCAAGACCGTCAGTGCTCTACGACGGCGCTCTCTGGCCCGTCGAGGGCCGTCGAGCGCCGGGCCGATCAGGGTCCCACCAGCCTACGGCTGTTCCCCCCTATCAGGCCCCTCCGCAAGACGGGCTGTGGAACGTTCGGCGTACTGTGGGGGTCATTGACCGGCCGGGCTGCCTCGGCCTTCAGTACTGGCCCAAATCCCGAATGGCGGCCACAATGGCCGGGTAGCTGACACGCCAGCGGCCGGGCGGCAGGTTCTCGGAGATCTGGATCTCGAGGCGACCGGACGCTTTCCCCTCGGCGAGCATCTGGGCGGTCTGGGCATAGACCTGCTCGGGCGGTGCGAGGTGGACCGAGGAGGGGAAGTTCACGAACAGCCGCATGTCGGGCCACTGGGACAGGGCGGCGGCGACCGATGTGTCATTATCGGGCGGCGGCGACAGGGAGTCGATCCCACCGACGCCGGAGTCTGCGATGTCGGCCCACAGGGGGCGCAAGTCGCCATCCATGTGCACGAAGAGCCGCATGTCGTGTTCACCCAGCATGGCGGCCAGCTCACGGTAGTAGGGGATGCAGTACTCGCGGAAGAGGCGCGGCCCGATGGCGGGCGCGGTGATGTTGTCGGGGATGACCACATAGGGCGCACTGGCTCGGCAAGCGGCCTCGAACTCGCGGCGAAGCAATGCCCCCATGGCGTCCATGCAATCGCGCACGATCTCCGGGCAGTCGACGAGGTGCAGGCACAGGTCCTCAAGACACACCCACTGGATCCAGAGCTGCTGGAAGGGCGTGCGGTCGACGGCGAGGTGAGGGAGACCGTCATCGCCCAGGCTGGCTACCGTCGCGGCGCATGTCTCCGGGCTGGGCGAGACGATCACGTCTCGGAGGTAGGCGAGAAGGACCTCGTAGTCCCGCGGGACACGCACGAAATGGCGGTAGGCCGCAAGAACGCCGAGATCGGGCTGGAGGATCTTCTCTTCGACGAGCGAGCCCGCCGGCGTGTGGAGGACGGTCCGCAGGCCCCGACGGCCATCGACAAGGATGTCCTCGGTCTCCCAGTGGCAGTGGGGCGCGGCCGCCGTGTGGGCACTGGTCCAGCCCAACAGCCCGACGCAGTCGCGGCCCACTGAGTCCCAGATGTCTTGCCGGGTGCCTTCCGTCCCGTCGTAGACGGCGAAGGGCACCTCATCGAGCTCGTGGCCGCGTAACACCGCCAGGAGGCGTTCGCGCATGGTCAGACGCTTCATGGCATCGCACCGTCCCGCGCCGTAGATCGCGACACGGTTCGGCACGTCGGTCTATGATGCCTGTGTCGCTTCCGGAGCAGGAGGGAATGCCTTGTCTCCCCGCGAGCGCATGGTTGCCGCCTACCGCGGCCTTCCCGTCGATGGCGTGCCGGTGGCCCCTGAGTTCTGGTACTACATCCCGGCGCGGCTCCTCGGGGTGGACATGATCACGTTCGAGCGGCAGGTGCCGCTGTGGGAGGCCCACCAACGGACCTTCCGCCACTACGGCACCGAGGGCTGGTCTGTCGCGGGGGGCAGCATCCCGTCGCCGGGCGTGCGGAGCCGCGAGGACTGGGTCGACATCGGCGGCGGCCGGTTCGAATCGCGCGTTGTCACGGAGACTCCGCACGGAGTGCTCCGAAGCCGTACCCTCTTCGACCGGGCCGAGCCGTCATCCGCGATTGAGCGACCTATTAAGGACTTTGTGACTGACTGGCCGGCCTACGAGGCGGCAAGCCTGGGTGCCGTGGAGGAGGCCGACTGGTCCGGGGTCAGACGCGCCCTGGCGGCAGTGGGCGACGACTACCTGCTCGAGGTGGGCGTGGGCGTGCCCTTTTTCGACTACATTGCCCTCGGGCGCGAGGGCGGCCCCACCCGGGCGCTCTTCGACCTGGCGGACCATGGCCCGTTTCTCCAGTCGCTCCACGAGCGCTACCTGGCCCACATGCGCCGGCTGGCACGGGCCGCGTGCGAGCAGACGGCGGCGGAGGCGCTGTTCATCGGCTGCGCGTGGTCGTGTCTCTCGGTGCTAAGCCCTGACCTCTGGCGGCGATGGGATGCCCCCGTCATCCGCGCGGTGGCTGAGGAGGCGCACCGCGGGGGGCGGCTGCTGCACGTGCACCTCCACGGCCGGTGCGCGGCCATCGTGGCCGATCTCCCGGACACAGGTGCCGACTGCGTGTGCCCATTTGAGCGCCCGCCCGGCGGCGACACGACAGACCTATCGGTCGTTCGGGAGCAGCTCCGTGACCGGGTGACTGTCAATGGTAACGTGCACACGGTGGAGACACTCATCCGCGGCGGCCCGGACGCGGTGTCTCTTCAGGTCGAGGAGATCCTCGACCGATGGGGAGTGCCGCCGTCACGGCTGATCCTGGGCACGGGTGACCAGGTGGGCCGGGAGACGCCTGAGGAGAACATTGCCGCGATGATCGAGACGGGGCGCCGGCTCGGTCGCGCGGCCGCGGGGAGGGCATGGGGCCACCCGGGGTGAGGCCGCGGCCCGCGCCGTTCGGCCCGGCCGGAGACGCCCCGGCTGGCTCTGGCTCGTCCCGGACTACCCGCCGAGCGCCCGCCTCGCCTCAGCGAACGCATCCATTGCAAACTCGAGATCGTCGGGCGTGTGAACGGCGGAGACCTGGACCCGGACTCGGGCCGCGCCCTCAGGGACCACCGGGTAGGAGAAAGCGACCACGTACACGCCGCGCTCGAGCATGGCTTTGGCCATGCGGACGGCCAGGGCCGCATCCCCGAGCATGATGGGCACGATGGGGTGCTCGCTGGGGCGGATGTCGAAGCCGCGGGCCGCCATGCCGTGGCGGAACAGCCGGGTGTTGGCGTGCAGGCGTTCGCGGAGCTCGGAGGAGCGGGACAGCAGGTCGAGGGCCGCCAGCGAGGTGGCGGCAATGGGCGGTGCGACGGTGTTCGAGAAGAGATAGGGCCGGGAGCGCTGGCGCAGCATCTCGATGATCTCCGCCCGGCCGCTGGTGTATCCCCCGCTGGCGCCGCCCAGCGCTTTGCCCAGAGTGCCGGTGATGATGTCGACTCGCCCCATGACATCGCGGTACTCGTGGGTGCCACGGCCCGCCGGGCCCATGAATCCGACGGCATGGGAGTCATCGACCATGACGAGGGCGTCGTACTGGTCGGCCAGGTCGCAGATGGCTCGCAGGTTGGCGATAGTGCCATCCATGGAGAACACACCATCGGTGGCGATGAGCCGGAAGCGGGCGTCGGCAGACTCCTTGAGTGCCGATTCGAGCTCGGCCATGTCGTTGTTGGCATAGCGGAGCCGACGAGCCTTACACAGCCGGACGCCGTCGATGATGCTCGCGTGGTTCAGGGCGTCCGAGATAATCGCGTCGTCGGGCCCGAGCAGTGCCTCAAACAGCCCGCCGTTGGCATCAAAGCAAGACGAGTAGAGGATGGTATCGTCAGTGGAGAGGAACTCGCTGATCTTGGCCTCGAGGGCCTTGTGGATCCGCTGGGTGCCGCAGATGAACCGAACGGAGGCCATCCCGTAGCCCCAGCGGTCGAGCGCCCGGTGGGCGGCAGCGATGACCTCGGGATGACTCGCCAGACCGAGGTAGTTGTTGGCACACAGGTTCAGGAGCGGGGCGCCATCTTCGAGGCGGACACGAGCCCCCTGGGGGGTGTCGATGATCCACTCGTTCTTGTAGAGCCCCGATTCGCGGATCCGCCCAAGCTCCTCCGTCAGATGATCTCTCATCCGTCCGAACATGCCGTCGCCCTCCCGGGCCCTACTCGGGCAGCCCTTCATCGTCCCACACAAGCACGACCTTGCCGGATCGACCGGAGCGCATGGCCTCGAAGCCTTCCTCGAAGCGGTCATAGGGCAGCACGTGAGTGATCACCGGAGAGATGTCGAGGCCACTCTGGAGCATGACCGTCATCTTATACCAGGTCTCGTACATCTCGCGGCCATAGATGCCTTTGATGGTGAGCATGTTGAAGATGACGGTGTTCCAGTCGACAGCCATGTCGCGATCGGGGATGCCGAGCATCGCGATCTTGGCGCCATGGGCCATGTTGGCCAGCATGTCGCGGAAGGCGTCGGCGTTGCCCGACATCTCGAGGCCGACGTCGAAGCCTTCCTTCATCCCGAGTTTGCGCTGGACGTCTGCCAGCGATTCGGCCCGGGGATCAACGGCCAGGGTGGCCCCCATGCGCCGGGCGAGATCCAGCCGGTAGGGGTTGACGTCGGTCACGACGACATAGCGAGCGCCGGCATGCCTCGCCACGGCGGCCGAGATGCATCCAATGGGCCCAGCGCCGGTGATGAGTACATCCTCGCCGAGAACCGGAAACGACAGCGCGGCGTGGACGGCGTTGCCAAAGGGGTCGAAGATGGCCTGGATGTTCCGGGGGATCGCTGGGTCGTGGTACCACACGTTGGTCATCGGTAGCGCCAGGTACTCGGCGAAGGCCCCGGGCCGGTTCACGCCGATTCCCTTGGTGTCCATGCACAGATGCCGCCGACCGGCCAAGCAGTTGCGGCAGCGGCCACACACGACATGCCCCTCGCCACTGACAATATCGCCCGGCCGGAAATCGGTGACATTGCTGCCGACTTCGACGATGCGGCCGACGAACTCATGGCCGATGACCAGGGGGACTGGGACGGCACCTTGTGCCCACGGGTCCCAGTTGTAGATGTGCAGGTCAGTGCCGCAGATGCCGGTGCGAAGCACCTTGATCAGCACGTCGTTGATACCGTACTCGGGCAGCGTGGTCTCTTCGAGCCACAACCCAGGAGCGGGGTCCCGCTTGACGAGGGCACGGATGGTGGGCATTGGACCTCCCGGGGCGCGGGCGGGCGCCTGACCCTGAGTATGGCCGACCCGCGCCCGGCGGAGCAAGGCGAGGATGGGTCGACATCGGCCCACGCCTTGGGTTACCGTGATGCGGTGTGCCCTGAGGTCGCCGACGAGCTCGACAGCGAATCCCGCTCCGCCGCATCCCGTGGACGTGACCTGACCGTCGGGAGCGTGCCGCGCCATCTATTAGCCTTCTCGGTGCCCATGCTGGCCCAGAGCGCCGTGCAGAATGCCTATGCCATCGTCAATGGCATCTGGGTGGGCCGCGGGCTGGGCACCGACGCCCTGGCGGCCATCACGGCGGGGTTTCCGGTGTTCTTCATGCTCGTGGCGGCCGCCATGGGTCTGACCATGGCCACGAACATCCTGGTGGCCCAGGCTTATGGCGCCCGGGACTGGGACCGCGTTCGCCATGTGGTCCGCAACTCGGTGACTTTGATCGCCCTGGTTGGGATCGGGACCCTGATTGTGGGCGAACTCCTGGCAGCACCGATACTGGTGGCGATGGAGACACCGGGCCACGTACTCCGGCTCGCCTCCAGCTACCTACACATCTATTTGCTGACGACTCCGCTGAACTTCGGGTTGTTCCTGCTCGCCGCGTGCCTGCGCGGCGCGGGTGATTCGAAGACGCCCGTGTGGTTCCAGCTGGGTGCGCTGGTGCTCAACACGGTGCTCGACCCGTTGCTCATGTTCGGGTGGCTCGGGTTCCCCCGACTGGGACTGAACGGCACGGCTTGGGCGAGTATCACCTCGATGTCCGCCGCCTTCATCGGACTCGCGCTCTACCTTCACCGGACCCGGCATCTGGTGGCCCCGGCCTGGCGGCGGCTGGGGCTTACCCGGTCCATGACGTGGCTCACCCTGAGCATTGGCGTGCCCAGCATGATCCAGCAGGCCATGGTGTCGGTTGGGGCTGCGGTGACGGTGGGGCTGGTGAATCGCTTCGGCGAGGATGCCGCCGCGGCCTTTGGAGCGGTGGTTCGGGTGGAGCAGATGGCGCTTCTCCCGGCACTGACCATCGGCATGGCCATCGCGAGTCTGGCGGGGCAGAACATCGGAGCGCGCCGGTTCGACCGCGTGCGCGAGGTGCTCCGATGGGGAGTGCTGCTCAGCGGAGGATTCACCCTTTTCGTCTCGCTCCTGGCCGCCGTGGTGCCCCGCCCCCTTGTGCTCATGTTCACCGGCGAGCCGGACGTCGTGGAACTGGGCGTGGGCTATCTGCGGACGGTGTCTCCCGCCTATGTGTGTTTCGCGGTGATGTTCGCCGCCAACGGCGTGGTGAACGGAGCGGGTAGGACGTTCGCCACGACCCTGTTCACGCTGATCTCCATATGGCTCGTGCGCGTTCCTGTCGCGACCGTACTGAGCGCCCGGATGGATAGCGTGCGGGGCATCTGGCTGGGGATCGTGGCGGGGTTGGTGGTGGGCATGCTGGTGAGCCTGGGGTACTACCATTCCGGCCGCTGGCGGCGTCCAGTGGTGACGAGGCCGTTTCAGAAGCCGGCCGAGGCGAGACCCGACTCGCCGGCGTAGGAGGTCCACTGGCCGCGCCGGTTGAACCCGAACGTACTTGCCGCTCGATGGAGGGTCCCCAATGACGAAGTCCGGTGCGGTCAGTTGTGGCGTTACGGCCCTGTCGGCCCTGGTGCTCTCGAACCCAAGCGCGGCAGCTCCACCGAAGGTCGAGCGGGTCGCCTACGGGGGTTGGGCCCACTGCATTCGTCTCTCCAATGCGGAGGTAGAGCTTATCGCGACACTCGATGTTGGTCCACGCATCATCCGGTTCGGATTCACGGGCGACCGCAACGAGTTCGCCGAGTTCGCGGAGGACATGGGCAAGACCGGTGGCGACGAGTGGCGGCTGTATGGGGGCCACCGCCTTTGGCACGCTCCGGAGGAGAAGCCGCGCACGTACTTTCCCGATAACGCGCCGGTTGCCGTGCGGGAGGTCGATGGTGGAGTCGAGCTGACTCCGCCGGTGGAGACCACCACTGGGATCCAGAAGCGGATCTCGGTGCTGTTGGACGGGGACGCGAACCGCGTGCGGGTGATCCACGGCATCACCAACACGAACCTCTGGGCGGTCAGTCTGGCGCCGTGGTCGCTGTCGGTCATGGCACCCGGCGGGCATGCCATCATCCCGCACGAGGGGTTCCGTCCCCATACCGAGGTGCTGTTGCCGGCCCGGCCTCTGGTCTTGTGGTATTACACGGATATGAGCGACCCGCGATGGACCTGGGGCCGCCAGTACATCCAGCTCCAGCAGGACCCGGGGAATCCGGCGCCGCAGAAGCTTGGCGCGATGATCCGGGCCGGCTGGGCCGCCTACTCGAATGAGGATCATCTGTTCATCAAGCGCTTTCCCTTCGTGGAAGCGGGCGCGTACTTGGACTATGGCTGTAACGCCGAGTTCTTCACGAATGAGCGGATGCTCGAGGTGGAGAGCCTCGGCGTGCGGGTGACCCTGGAGCCGGGGCAGACCGTTGAGCACGAGGAGGTCTGGACCCTGCATCGCGGACTACCGGAGCTCCGGACCGATGCCCAGATCGAGGCGAACGTCCTCCCGCTGGTGCGTTGACACCAGCCGATCCCGGCGAGGCTGAGGTCTTGCGGGACTGACCCGAACTGAAGGAGACAGGATCGTGGCGAAGATCGCGTTCATCGGCGCGGGGAGCTTCGGTTTCACGCGCACCCTGGTGAAGGACATTCTCACCTTCCCATTGCTTGAGGATGCTGAACTGGCGCTCATGGACATTGACGAGGAGCGCCTGGAGTACAGCACGCGTGCGGTAAACCGGATCGTGAAAGAGGGGGGCTACCGGGCCAAGGTCACGGCGACCACGGACCGCCGGAAGGCCCTTCAGGGCGCGGACGCGGTCATCATCACGATCCTCGCGGGCGGCGTGCAGGTGTGGCGGCACGACATCGAGATCCCCAAGAAGTTCGGGGTCGACACCAATGTGGGGGACACTCGCGGGCCATCGGGCATCTTCCGGGCGTTGCGGACCATTCCCGTGATGGTGAGTATATGCAGGGACATGGAGGAGCTCTGCCCGCGCGCCTTGCTGCTCAACTACACGAACCCCATGGCCATGCTGTGCCGGGCCATGCAGCGAGAGAGCCGGATCACCGTCAGCGGGCTGTGCCATAGCGTGCAGGGCACGGCAGCCATGCTGGCTCACTGGATCGGCGCACCCTACGATGAGATCCAGTACGTCTGCGCGGGCATCAACCACCTCTCGTGGTTTGTCAAGTTCGAGTGGAACGGCGAGGACGCGTACCCACTGATCCGGCAGGCCATGAAGCGCAAGGCTGTATATAATGAGGAGAAGGTGCGCAACGAGCTCTTCCTCGCCCTGGGGTACTATGTGACAGAGTCCAGCGGGCACAACTCGGAGTACAACTGGTGGTTCCGCAAGCGTCAGGACTTGATCGACAAGTACTGTCTCGACGGTACGGGCTGGAACCCGGGCGAGTATGCGTACATCCTCAACGAGTACCTCAAGATGGAGAAGGGATGGCGCAAGGGCATCCAGGCGTGGTTGGACGACCCGAAGCCGCTCGACCTGACACGTGGGCACGAGTACGCCGCTTCGATCATCAACGCGTGGATGGGCGGCGAAACGTTCCGGTTCAACGGGAATGTCCCGAACACGAGCCTGATCACGAACCTGCCGGAGCGCTGCTGCGTCGAGGTCCCGGTCTTCGCCGCCAAGCGCTCGCTCAATGCGGTCCACGTGGGCGATCTGCCACCCCAGTGCCAGCCTCTCACTGCCCTGAGTGTTGCGGTCGAGGAGATGGCGGTCGAGGCGGCTCTGACCGGCAATCCCGAGCTGGTCTACCAAGCCATCTGCCACGATCCACTCACCGCGGCCAAGCTGTCGCTGGATGAGATACGGCAGATGGTGAAGGCGATGCTGAAGAAGAACCAGCCCCACCTGCCGCAGTTCACCAGGATCACCTGGTAGTCGCTGATGACGGCCCGGCCCGCGTCCTCACCGGTGCCGGGCCGTCATCCTGGCTAGTGAGCCCTCCGCCCCACACTCGGCTCCCGCAACGGCCGACCCACCACCGTGCCGTGGAGGCGTTCCGGTGATGGCGCACGCCACTCCCGGGGGAGGCGGGCATGACGCCGGCGGGGTCAGGCTGTCCGAACACGTCACCGGCGAGCACCGGAGCGGCTGGGCCGAACTGCTATAATGCCGACGACGGGCAGCGTCTGAGGGGCAGAGCTCAGGGGCCGCGCCAGCCGGATAGGTGGAAGATCCCGACGTATGCGCATCGCCATCATCGGACTGGCCCAGTCGGGCAAGTCAACCGTGTTCACCGCACTGACCGGCCAGCACGGATGGTCGGCCGATGGGCTACTGGAGTCCGAGTTGACGCCCGTGGCTGAAGCGCGACGTCCCGCGCCCAACGGGCAGACGGTGGAGATCATCGACACCCCGGGGCTGTGCCGGGGGTCGTCGCTGGGTCGAGGCGCAGGTGGCGCATTCCTCCGCGAGATCGCGGACGTGGACCTCCTTCTGGTGGTCGTTCGGCTGTTCGGGCGTGGACTGATTGCCATGGACCACCCGGAGCGCAGCGTCGACGGGTTCCGGGACGCGCGTATCGTGGATGAGGAGCTGGCGATGAGCGATGCGTCGGCCATCCGCGAATGGCTGGGCAGCGATTCCGGAGGCGGGGCGGAGAAGGGTGCCGCCCTGGCCGCGATTCTCAACGCCATCGAGCACGGGCAGATGGCCCGCACCATGGGGCTGGCGGCCGACGAACTCCGGGATCTGACCGAGATCGACCTGCTCACCGCGAAGCCGCTGATCCTCATCGCCAATGTGGATGAGGAGGACCTGTACAGCGAGACCGGCCTGCCGTTTCCCGACGAACTGCGCCAGAAGGCCGAGATCGCGGGCACACCCCTGCTGGTGTGCTGCGCCAGGCTCGAGGCGGATTCGGCCTGTGTCGCCGACACCGGTACCGAGGCCTCGGATGGGCTGGTGGACGAGCTCACCGGCGGTCAGGACCTGTTGACAAGGGTCTATAGCGTGTGCGAACATAGCGGGCTGTTTGCCTGATCCACGCCACCGCGCGCAGGCCTTCCCGAGGCGCGGTCCACAGGGCGTGGCGTTCCTTCTGCCCGGGGGTTACGGGAGCCGCCGGGCCGCCTCGGTTCGCCAGCCAAGATACGCGGCTGGCTCCGGGACCCAGTCCAGAGAGGGAGGTCCTATCCCGGTGAAACGGTATGAGACCCTGTACATTGTGCCCTCGGCGCTCACCTTCGAGGAAGCGCGCGAGGTCGCACTGAAGTACCGGGCGTTCGCGGAGGAACGAGGAGCCGAGATCGAACGCCTGGAGGACATGGGACAGCGGAAGCTGGCCTACGAGATCAATGGGCACTTCGATGGCCGCTATGTCCTGATGGTGTACCGGGCTCCATCGTCGGTTCCGGCGGAACTCGGACACCAGATGCGGCTGGATGAGAAGGTCATCCGGCATATTACCATCGTGGAGACCAAAGCCATGAAGCGGGCCGCCCAGGCCAAGGCCCGGGCCGAGGCGGAGGCCGCGACGGCGGAGACGTCTCCCCCGAGTGGGGCGGAGCCGGGTGAGGACACCGCCGAACCCCAGGAGTCGGCCGAGGAGGCCGCGGCGGGCGCGGCGTGGGACGATGAAGCGGCCGACGATGAAGACCTTGACGAGGGCGACGACGCCGAGCAGTAGTTCGGAATCGTAACGCATGGACCGAGGAGCCATTCACGGGGAGTGAGGCGCTATGATCAACCGCGTGGTGCTGGTCGGTCGTCTCGGGAATGACCCAGAGCTTCGGGTCACGGCAAGCGGCATCTCGGTCTGTTCGCTGCGGCTGGCGGTTCGCAGGCCGCGTGCCCAGGAGGGGCAGCCGGACACGGACTGGATCGATGTGGTGGCTTGGCGGCAGAACGCTGAGTTCGTGGCGAACTACCTCAAGAAGGGCTACTTGGTCGGCGTCGACGGCAGACTGCAGGTGCGCGAGTGGGAGAACCAGGCGGGGGAGAAGCGCCGGTCGGTTGAAGTGGTTGCGGACAGCATCCAGAATCTGCAGCCGAAGGAGCGCAGCGGCGACGAGCCGCCGCCACGGCGCGGCGCGGAGGCCCCCGGTCCGGCGCGGGGCACCGAGCGAGCCGCGGCGCCCTCCGCCATCGAAGAGGACATGCGCGAGGCGTTCGGCGACGACGACGGGGGTTTCGACCCCTTCGCCGATGCCTAGGCGGGAACATTCCGGGCCGGTGAACGGCTTGGGAGATCGGAAATGGAGAGTCACAAGGTGCCTCCACGCAGAGAGAGAAGGCAACGCAGGCCCCGGCGCAAGGTGTGTTCGTTCTGCGCCGACAAGGTGGACTACATCGACTACAAGGACGTGCCGCTGCTCCGCCGATACATGTCGGACCGAGGCAAGATCATGCCTCGCCGCAGCAGTGGTACCTGCGCCAAACATCAGCGGCGTCTGACGGTGGCCATCAAGCGTGCCCGTGAGATCGCCCTGGTTCCGTTCGTCGCAGGGGAGTAGGCAACCCGTACCAGTTGGTCCAGGGTCCCGACGAAGGCCGCACGCCGCAGGCCGAGCCCTTTGGCCTGCGGCCGTTGGTGTTTGCGGGGCCAGTTCCGAGCAAGTTCGGGCTTTGGGGATGGCGGTGTAGCGGATGTCGGGTTCCTGTTGCGGAATCGCTCCAGACCAGCTCTACGTTGGCCTGGACGTCGGTGGGACGGGGCTGAAGGGGCTCCTGTGTACCGGCGCCGGGGAAGTGAAGGCGCGGGCATCGAGCCCCACCGAGGCGGCGCAGGGCTATGAGGCCGTCATGAGCCGGATCCTCGACCTGACGGAGGGTCTCGTCGCCCAGGCGAGCCAGCCGGTGGCCGGCATCGGTCTGGCGCTGGCGGGCAACCTGCGGTCCGCTCAGGGGACGTGCGTGTTCTCGCCCAACCTCCCGGGCTGGAGAGACGTGCCGGTCGCGGGCCCGATCCTCGAACGTTTCCCGACGCGATTCCGTATGGGCAACGACGCCAACTGCGCCGCGCTGGCGGAACACCGCTTCGGTGCGGGCCGCGGGACCACCCACATGGCCATGCTGACCTTGGGCACGGGCGTGGGCGGTGGCCTGATCATCGACAGGCGGTTGCAGGTGGGACCGCGCGAGGGCATGGCAGAGATTGGGCACATGATTGTTGACCCGAACGGTCCCGAGTGCGGGTGTGGCAATCATGGGTGTCTGGAGGCATTCTGCGGCGCCGCCGGGATCTCGCGGGTGGCGCGCCGAATGCTGCAGACAGGGCGCCCCAGCATGATGCTCGACCTGGCCCAGGGCGACATTCTGAACGTGACCCCCTTGGTTGTCGCCACGGCGGCGTCCCAGGGCGACGCCTTGGCGTGCGAGGTGCTTGCCACGATCGGCAACGTACTGGGCACCGGGCTGACGAGCATCTGCATGTTGGTGGATCCCGACAAGATCATCCTGGGCGGCCAGATCGCGCAGGCAGGAGAACCGCTTCTGGAGCCGGCTCGCCGTACGATTCGGGCCCGTGCGCGCATGGTACCGTTTGACCCTCAGAACGTGGTTCTGGCTCAGCTGGGCGGCGAAGCCGGCAGCCTGGGTGCTGTGGCGCTGTTTGATGATGAGGGGATCCCAGAGCTCACCCCCTAGGCCGGGGAGAGTGCTCTCGACACCGTGACTCCACGAGGGCCCGGGGAGCTGGCCCCGTCAAGGACACAGGCTGGTGGACGCGCTACTCGCCAAGATCCAGGACGCACCCGAGCTCGGCGCGGTGGCCTCAGCCATTGCCGGCGGTGCCCGCTCCGTGCAGGTGGATGGCATCGCCGCGCCGGCGAAAGCCCCGGTACTGGCGGCTCTCCAGGCAGCCATCGGCCGCCAGATGCTGGTTGTGTGTCCCACTGAGGAGCAGGCCGACAAGCTTCATCTCGACCTGCTGAACAGCGTCCCCGCCGGTGAGCTGCGCTTGTTCCCCTCGATCGAGGCCGCCCTGTATGAGATGGTCGGCGTGGACCGCGAGGTGGCGGGCGATCGTTTGGCCACTCTGGGTGACCTGGTCACAGGCCGGGCGCGCATCGTGGTGACCTCGGCCAGCGCGCTGCTCCCGGACATCGTTCCACGCGGGGTACTCGAGTCCCGCATTCGCCGGCTCCGCACCGGGACGGAGTTCCCCTTCGCTGACCTGATGTCCCTGCTGGCGGACTCGGGGTACGCCCGAGCGGAGCTCACGGCCGAACCGGGCGACTTCAGCGTCCGTGGGGGCATTGTGGACCTGTTCCCCCCCACGTCGGACTCCCCGATCCGCGTCGAGTTCTTCGGCGACGATGTGGACAGCATCCGATTCTTCGATGCCGCGAGCCAGCGGTCACACACGCCGGCCGACGAGGTGACCATCGGTCCGGCCACCGAGCTGCTGGCGGACGACGAACGGCGCCGGCAAGCCGCGCGGGCCCTGGAGGAACGGCTCAGGCACGAGGCCGCGCGGCTGGCGGACGAGGGAGAGACGCGCGCCGCGGCCAAACTCGAGACCACCGTGCGCGAGCACATCGACGCGCTGGCCTCAGGGCGGACTATCCGGGGCCTGGAGTACTACCTCCCACTCCTCTACGAGACCCGACACACGCTGGTTGACTACCTGGCCGACGATGCGTTGATCGTGGTCGACGAGCCCCTGCGGATGAAGGCACAATGCGAGCAGCTACTGGCAGAGCTGGGCGCTCTGCATGAGACCCGGGTGCGCAGCGGCGAGCTGCTGCGCCTGGAAACGCCCGTGTTCCGCGATCTGGACCAGCTTCTGGATCTGCTCGCCCAACGCCAGACGGTTCACCTCACGCTCCTGTCGCCAACCATCCCCTGGGCGCCCAAGCTCCCGAGGGTCGACGTCGTGAGCTCATCTGCCGAGAGTTTCCGTGGCGACCTCGACCTGCTGACGCGGTCGATTGAAGACTGGCAGGCATCGGCCCAGGCGATCGTGCTGGTCACCAGCCAGAGGAAGCGCCTGCACGAGCTGCTGAAGCTTCGGAACGTGGCGCCCATCCGGGAGTACCGCCCGGACGAGCACCTGGAGCGCCGCGCGGTGCACATCGGCCACCTTCCGGTGCAGGCGGGTTTCAAGATCCCTTCGGCGGGCCTCGTGGTACTGGCTGACCGGGACATCTTTGGGTGGCAGCGCGCGGTCGTACCCCGCCGCCGGAGCCGGGATGAAGTGCAGCTCACGTCCCTGGCTGACCTGCACGTAGGCGACCTGGTGGTCCACATCAACCACGGCATCGGCCGGTATACGGGCATCGTGAAGAAGACCATCGAGGGGGTGGAACGCGACTACCTCGAGATCCAGTATGCGGGCGAGGACCGTCTCTATGTTCCGACGCCCCAGATCGATCGCGTGCAGAAGTACGTGGGGCCCGAAGGCGCCGTCGCGACGTTGCACGGCCTCAATGACCCTCGTTGGGCGCGGACTCGGAAGAAGGTCCAGCAGGCAGCGGAGGAACTGGCGCGGGATCTCCTGCGCCTGTACGCCACCCGCAATCAGGCCATGGGTCATGCGTTCAGCCAAGACCAGCCATGGCAGGCCGAGGTCGAGGACGCGTTCATCTACGATGAGACGCCAGACCAACTGAGCGCCATCCGCGATATCAAGCAGGACATGGAGGCTCCCAAGCCCATGGACCGCCTCCTGTGCGGCGACGTGGGCTATGGCAAGACCGAGGTGGCAGTGCGGGCCGCGCTCAAGTGCGTTCTCGACGGCAAACAGGCCGCGGTTCTGGTGCCGACCACCGTACTGGCCCAGCAGCACCTGAGCACGTTCCAGGAGCGTCTCGGAGCCTACCCGATCACCGTCGAGCTGCTGAGCCGCTTCCGCACCCGCGAGCAGCAGCGGCGCACGGTGGATCGGTTGGCATCGGGCGAAGTGGACATTGTGATCGGCACTCACCGCCTGCTGTCCAGGGACATTGCGTTCCGCGACCTGGGCCTGCTGGTCATTGACGAGGAGCAGCGCTTCGGCGTTCGCCACAAGGAGAGTATCAAGCAGCTCAAGGAGGCCGTCGATGTGCTCACGATGACGGCCACGCCCATCCCGCGGACGCTGCACATGTCGCTCGCCGGTATTCGCGACATGAGCCTGATCAATGATCCTCCGCAAGGCCGGGTCGCCATCCGCACATTCTGTGTTCAAGAAGACGACAACGTGATTCGGGAGGCCATTGAACGCGAGCTGGGCCGCGAGGGACAGGTCTACTTCGTCCACAACCGCGTGCAATCGATCTACCACATCGCTCAGCGGCTGAAGAAGCTGGTGCCGGAGGCCCGGGTCTGTGTGGGGCACGGCCAGATGCACGAGGACGATCTCGAGCAGGTCATGATCGACTTCTACGCGGGCGACTACGACGTGTTGGTGTGCACGACCATCATCGAGAATGGCCTGGACGTGCCGAACGTGAACACGATCATCGTGCACGACGCCGATCGCTTCGGCCTCGCGCAGCTCTACCAGCTCCGGGGCCGCGTCGGGCGATCGAGTCGCCAGGCCTATGCGTACTTCCTCTACCGCAAGCCGGAGGCGTTGACGCCCGAGGCTCAGGACCGCCTGGCGGCCCTCAAGGAGTTCACCGAGCTGGGTTCGGGCCTCAAAATCGCCATGCGCGACCTGGAGATCCGCGGAACGGGGAACCTACTGGGGCCGGAACAGCATGGGTACATCGAGGCGGTGGGCTTCGAGCTGTACTGCCAGATGCTGTCGGAAGCCGTGCGTCAGCTCAAGGGGGAAGCCGTTGAGCGGCGGGAGCTCCCGGCGGTGGAGCTGCCGCTGGACGCGTACATCCCGGAGAGCTACGTACAGATTGAAGGCCATCGGCTCGATCTGTACCGGCGCATCTCGCTGGTGCGGGATACGGATGCGCTCCGGCAGATTCAGGACGAGATGGTCGACCGCTTCGGGGCGCTGCCTCCGGAGACAGAGAACCTGATGCGGGTGCTGAGCTTCCGCCTGACCTGCGCGGAGCGAGGCATCACGCAGGTGATGGTCGAGAGTGGGGCCGTGGTGCTGCGGGTGGCCGACGATCGGGCCGTTACGCTGAAGAGCAAGCGTGTGATTGCGAAGTACATGCTCGCACACCGGCGCCAGACGCTTCGCGACGTGGTTGTCGAGCGACGCCGGGTCGTGGTACGCTTCATGAACATCTCCATGTCCGAGCGGCTTCGCGCCCTAGACGAACTCGTCCAGCTCGTGCTGACCAGCGCCGCTAATGGTGGGCTCGGCGGCTCTTCCCCAGCAAGCCGCCTGGGAGGCGTGCCCGTCGCGGGGGCCCGGCCGCCGCGGAGGACCTGAGAGGGGCTCTATGGCAGAGGTCGTCGCTGTATGCTTCCGCTTGGCGCCGAAGCCTTACTACTTCGATCCCGGCGACCTGAAGCTGCGCCTGGGGGACCGCGTGGTGGCCGAGACGGCCAAGGGCATCGAGCTGGGGCGTGTCACCGAGGGGCGGCACTCGGTCCCCGATGAACTGATTCCGCAGCCGCTGAAACCACTGCTCCGCGTGGCCACGCCGGGGGACCTGCGCAAGGAGGAGTCGAATCGCGCCAAGGAGATCGAAGCCCGGCAGGCGTGCGTCGCGCTAATCCAGCAGCATGGGCTGCCGATGCGGCTGGTCAACGTGGCCTACACCCTGGACCGGTCGCGCGTGGTGTTCTACTTCAGCGCCGAGGGCCGGGTGGACTTCCGCGATCTGGTCCGGGACCTGGCGCGATCACTCCGCACGCGCATCGAGCTCCACCAGGTTGGCGTGCGTGACCAAGCCAAGATGGTGGGCGGGTTCGGCACATGCGGCCGACCCCTGTGCTGTGCCACCTTCCTGCAGGAGTTCTGTCCGGTCGCGATCCGGATGGCCAAGGAGCAGGGGCTTTCCCTCAACCCGACCAAGATCTCAGGCATGTGCGGCCGCCTGCTGTGCTGCCTGCGCTACGAGTACGACACGTACCGTGAACTGCGGAGGACGCTGCCCAAGCCGGGAACCACGGTCGAGACCGTGGACGGGCCGGGAGTCGTCGTGGATGTCGAACTGCTCCGGGAGACCTTCGAGGTCGAGCTGCACTCGGCGGAAGACGACGGGCCACCCGAGGGCAATGGTGAGGTTCGGCGCTATCGATTGAGCGACCTGGTGGAGCCAGAGCCGGCGCCGAAGAAGCGGCCCCGCAAGGACCGGCGGAGACGCCGCCGCGGGCGAAAGCCCAAGGACGCTGGCGCGGCCGAGGGCTCCCCCGCTCAGGGCACCCAGACATAGGCAAACGCCGTGGCGTGGGGCCAGACACCCTCGGTTGTGGTCTGGCCACGGAATGCGAGCATGAACCGATTGGCGCGTTCCGGGTTGCGCTCATGCACGACCGCCGAGAAGGTGCATTGGGCCGTGCCGCCGGGGTTCAAGTCGCCGAGGCGAATCGCCTCTTGGCTCACGGTGACGGCCTCGGTCGCCAGGGGACGGACTAGGAGCCCCTCGGCTGGTGGGGCATCGCCCGTGTGGGTAGCCCGCACGATCACATCGAACGGCTGGTCCAGCGCTACGCGGGCGGGCGCTTCGACGGAGAGGCGAAAGGGGACTCGGCCCCAGACGGCTCGCACGTCCGATCCCGCCGCGGCCCCGGCGATGGCCCATTCGGCGGCGGGGTAGGGGCCGGTGTCGCCGCGGCCCGACGCCAAACGGATGATGTCGTGGATGAACACCCCTCGGACCCGGGGGTTGGTCGCGCACTGGCGCACGGCCTCGTGGATCCGCGTGTACAACTCCAGCGGCGTGGGGGTCTCGCGGGTGCGTTGGTGGTGGTAATCGTCGACCTGATCACCCACCACAAGCTGGATGGGCACGGGGATGACCTCGGGGCCCTCGTCGGGGGCCTCGTCCGGCGGCGTCAGTTCGAGTCCGGACGCTGAGTCTTCGGGGCCGCCCACCTCCTCCGGCCGCGTGTACTGGCTCCACTCGCGCATCATGGCCTCGTAGCGGTCGCGCCCTTCGATCTGGTAGAGCATCACCGCGTCGAGGTCGATCCCGGCATCCATGAGCATGAAAGGGTCCTGCCCGTGCTCCAGTCCGTGCTTCCAGCCGAGGGTGAATCCCCAGAGGGGTTTGTCCGGCTTGGCCCGAGCCCGGATGTCGGCGACGATCTCGGCCATTCGGTGGGCGCGCCACCAGTTCCACATGTCGAAGACGGACCGATCCTGACGCCAACGCATCCACGAATGCCGCAACCAAGCCTGTCGCGCCTGGGCGTCCATCTCCTGGCCGTCCGCGGTCTTGGGCACATCGAGGCCCAGGTCTTCGATGAACCGGTCGACGGCATCCCAGCTCTGCGGTTCGTCGCGCAGGTAGTCCAGGCCCACATAGTCGACTCCCTGGATCGAGCAGAGCCACTTGACGGCGTCGGCCAGATCCTTGGGCCGCTGGGTATCCAGGAAGGACACCGCGACCGCCGGTACCCTGGCCGCCACGCCGCCGATACGGTAGGGGGGTAGCGTGGAAGGCTCACCAAAGAGCCGCATGGACGGGATCCACACTCCCAGACGGATGCCTCGCTGGCGGCACTCGCGGATCAGGTCATCCAGAGCCGCCAAGTTCGCCCCGGCCCAAGGGCTTCCGCGGCTCAGCGGCGCCGTGCGTGTGTCGGTGGTCGGGCCCTGGACCCACAGGGTGTCGGCACCCAACAGATCCACCCATTCCATCACCGCATGCCAGTCGGCGGGGCGGCCATCAGGGGTCCAGAAGCCCATGCTGCGAATATCACGCGCGGCCTCCACCGTGGCGATACAGAGCGCCGGAGGCACCTCAGCCGGATCGCGGCCCTGGACCTCAAAGCTGACCGAGGCGGTCCGGCCGACTTTGCGCGCGGCCAGGTTGGCGGTGGAATCGATGCCTCGTGCCTCTTCCTCGGTGAGGCGGACCCGGTCGGCCGGCAGCGCGGCGCTCACCTCGAACGTGTATGTACCGGGACGACTGCCGATGGGCATGGCATAGCGAGCAACCCAGACATCGTTGTCCCGGTCGTAGCGGAGCGGGGCATAGCGCCGGTTCGCGGCATCGCGAAGTGGCTCCTCACCTCGGAAGACTCTGACGCGCGGAGAGATCCCGCGTATCGGCTTGCCGTCGCTCGCCCGCAGGGCGACGCGCACTGGGACGATCTCATAGCGGCGGAAGGGGCGGTTCTCCGGTATCCAAACGCGGACTGCGGGGATAGATGGGCGATGCCGCTGGCGTTCGCGAAGCGTGGCCTGAATGGTGTCGCCGAGGAAGAACCACAACAGCCAGATGGCTATCAGCGGGTACAGGACGAACTTGTACCATACGGCAGGCCGCCGCTCGGCATAGCCCAGCGGCACCGAAACTGACGTGCGACGCATGCGCCGCTTCCGCGGCCGTTTCGGAAGTGGAATATAGTACATGGGCCCCCCGCGTCGCCACCCGGCTCCGGCCGACCGTCACGAGCGCGACACGCTGTGATCTTTTCCTGCGCGGTCGCGGGGTCCTTCCCACCTGAACAGGGAGGGCCCACCGGCGCCGCCACTCGAACATGACCGACGGCGAGGAGCGATGGCCCGTTGGCACGAGGCGATGCGGCATGGGCACCCCTGCGGATCGGTGCGGTGGTCGTCGACCCGCCGACGGTCCTCGCACCCCTGGCCGGAGTGACGGTGCCCCCCTTCCGGCGCCTCTGTCGGGAGCTGGGCGCCGGGATGGTCTGCAGTGAGATGGTCAGCGCCAATGCCTTGGCGTACCAGAACCCCAAAACGGCGCTCATGTTGCATGTATGCGACGATGAGCATCCCGTGAGCGTCCAGATCCTGGCCCCGACGCCGGAAGTCGCGGAGCCTGCGGCCGAGGCTGCGGTCGAGGCCGGGGCGGACGTCGTGGACATCAACATGGGGTGCCCCGTACCGAAGGTGATTCGGTGCGGTGCCGGGGTGGCCCTGATGCGGGATCTGCCCCGGGCTCGAGCCGTGATGGAGGCTGCCGTGCGGGGCGTCGCCGGTCGGGCCCCCGTCACCGTCAAGATCCGCGCCGGGTGGGATCCCCGGAGCCGATGCTTCGCCGAGATCGCCCGGCAGGCCGAGGACGCCGGGCTATCCGGTATCGTCTTGCACGCCCGGTATGGGTGCCAAGGCTACTCGGGTCATGCCGACTGGTCCATGATCGCCGACTTGAGGCAGCAGACCTCGCTGCCCGTGGTCGGGAACGGTGATGTTCGAGGCGCGTCCGACGCCGCGCGCATGCTCCGTGAGACCGGATGCGACGGGGTCATGGTTGGTCGCGGCGCCATGGGGTACCCTTGGGTCTTCCGGGAGCTCCGCGCCGCGGCGCGGAGCGAAGCCGTGCCAGAGCCCGCCGGGCCCGGGGAGCGCATCGGCGCACTGCTCCGACTCGGGCGGGAGATGGTCGACTTCTATGGTGAGTACCGCGGTCTCAGGGAGCTTCGAGGGTTCGTGTGCTGGTTCACCAGGGGAATGCCATCGTCGGCCGCACTGCGAGCCGAGGCCCTGCAGCTCACGTCGTTCGAAGACCTGCGCGGCCTGCTGCTGAGATACGGGGAATCCTGGGCTGTTCGCGACGCGGAGGAGTAGGCCACGCCATGTGGGAGGCGCCCGAGACCATCGGAAGGTACCGCATCATCCGCGAGATCGGCGCGGGCGGCATGGGCGTCGTGTTCCTGGCCGAGGACCAAGTGCTCCAGCGACAAGTCGCGCTGAAGGTCCTGCGGCCGCAGCCCGGCCTGACCCCAGAGAAGCAGGCGGCCCTGGCGGAGCGATTCCTGCGGGAGTGTCGTGTTGCCGGCAGACTGACCCACCCGAATATCGCCAAGGTCTATGACGCCGGCGAGGACAACGGCTGCCTGTTCCTCACCATGGAGTTAGTGCATGGTGACTCCCTGAGAGACCGCATCGACCTCCTCGGGCCGATGGGGCCGCCCCAGGCGGTCGATATCGCGAGGCAGATTGCGACGGCGCTGAGCTACGCCCACTCGCGCGGCGTTGTCCATCGCGATATCAAGCCCGACAACATCAGCGTCTCGCCCACCGATCGCGTTAAGGTCATGGACTTCGGCGTCGCACGCCTGGCCACGGACATCACGGTATCGAGCCCCGGAACGGTAATCGGATCGCCCAGCTACATGTCTCCCGAACAGATCCAGGGCGGCGATGTGGATGGGCGCACCGACGTGTTTACTCTGGGCACGGTGCTGTACGAGATGCTCACGGGCCGACGGCTGTTCCAGGGGAGCTCCGTGCCCGAGGTTGCCTACAAGATCGTCCACACGGAACCGGATCTGGGCGGCAGTTTTCCGCCCAGGCTTCGCGCTCTGCTGCGGCGCGCGCTTGCCAAGGATCCCAGGGAGCGCTTCGCGACGGCCGAGCAGATGCTTACGGCCCTCCGCGACCCCTTGCTCCTGCGATGGGACTTGGCGGCCGGGGACCGCCGCGAGGATGACTCGGCGTTGGGGGTGCCCGTCGCAGCCCCGGGCCGATCGCGGGTCCTGATGATTGGCCTTGTCGGTGGCTACGCGGCCGCCATCGCGGGCACTCTGATCTTTGCCGGACCCGCCGCCGTATCGCTGGCGGCGGGGGGCGCCGCCGTGGCGCTCACGGCACGGCTCGCGGGAGGGGCCCGGTCGTCGGCCCTGGCCGGATGGGGCGCCCTCTGTGCCGCCGTGCTGGCGGCGGCCCACACCTGGCTCGACTGGTAACCCGCGGGATCCTCAGGCGTCCAGCGGCGCCCGCAGGACGCACAGCGAGTGCGGTGGCGCTTCGAATGTGAGGCGGTCGGGTCGCGGAGCGAGCGCGAACGTGTCGACGGCCACGCGATCCTTGGCGTCGAACCCGTTCGTCGCATCCGGGCTGTCGCAGGCGAGAATGCTCAGCATGGCCCTCCCTTTGAAAGCGCCATGCTGGCACTCGACAGATACGTCCCGGGCCTCTGACGTGTCGAGATTCACGAGGTTCAGCGTGACCTGTGCCTTGCCGGGATCCAGTGTGGCCGTCACATCCAATGCCGGCGCGGTGTGGTCGCCCGAGGTGAACGTTTCGGCATCGCACCAGACATCCAGCGCGACCGGTCCGTTGTGGTGCCGGAACAGTTCGAGCGGGAAGTAGGTTGCCTGGAGGAACAGATCGTCACGGGTGGTGCTGAGGGCCGGGATGACGTTCACCAGCTGGGCGTAGTTGGCCATGCGGACCATTGAGGCGTGACGAATGAACGCATTGAGGTAGAGCGCGGCCACCAGGCCATCGGCCAGCGTGTACTCGCCGCCATGGTCCTTCCCGAGCCACATGCCCCACTCGTCGAAGGCGATGGCGATCGGCTGCCGCAGCTCCTCGGCCGTGATCTGTGCCGCGACACGGCTGATCCGGCGCTCGATCTGGGCGCGCGATTCCACCAGATAGGCTTGCACATCCCGATTCTGCCGCCCGATGTACATGTGTACCGACAGGTAGTTGGCCCACCCATTCAGGTGACGCAACACGGTCCGGTTCCAGTCGTCACGCGCGAATGAGTCTCCGCAAGCAACCAGCTCGATCGAAGGGTCCGTCCACTTCATCAGTTTGGCGCACTCGACCGCGGCTCGACCATACTCCTCGGCGGTCTTGGCGCCGATCTGCCAGTCGCCGTCGATCTCATTCCCCAGGTCCCACACGCGGATCCCGTGAGGTTCGCCAAAACCATGGCTGCGCCGGAGCTGGGCGAAGTGAGTGTCGCCGGTGCCATTGCAGTACTCGAGCCAGTCTCGGGCCTCCTCGATCGTGCCCGTACCCAGGTTCACGCAGAAGACGGGCTCTGTTGGCACCCGCCGGCACCACTGGACGAACTCGTTCGTGCCGAACTGGTTGGTCTCGACCGTGTGCCAGGCCAGCTCCATTCGGCGCGGCCGCGCATCGCGCGGCCCCACGCCATCGAGCCAGTGATAGCCGGAGACGAAGTTGCCGCCCGGGTACCGGACTTGCGTGGGGGCGAGCCGCTGGGTTGCCTCGAGCACATCGAGGCGCATACCGTCGGCATCGGATCGAGGGCTCCCGGGGTCGTAGATGCCGCCGTAGACGCAGCGTCCCAGGTGCTCGACGAAGTTGCCGTAAATCCTGGGATCCACGGAGGCGGTCTGACGCTCCGAGTCCACTTTGATGCGGTTCATGGGCCCCGACCTCCAAGCCGAACGGCGTCCCAGTTCGATGGGCACTAGGGAGGGCCCTGCCCCTGACGGCGGCCTTTGCCACGACGACGGCCGGGGGGCCTGGGATAGGGCAGCTTGGGCACTGTGCCGCGCGGCGCGGGACGCGGTGTGGGCCAGCCCTCGGCGTCAGAACCCTTCGCCGGGCGCGGCAGCCCAACGTAGACAAGCCCTTGGCCGTCGCTCTGGAAGCCCGCATCGCGCAGCGGTGGCTCGATAGGGCTGTGGAGGACCGGGGCATCGCCAAAGCGGACGACTCGGAGCCTCCTGGCCGAACGCGCAGCAGAAGGTGACTCGAGTGCCTCGCGGACTGGCAGGAGCAGACGCCGCAGACTGGTCTCGTCAGACGGGACAAGGGCGGTCACCCGTTCGGCGCCCCACTCGATCAGCAGGGCCGGGCGACCCTGATCCACGACCAGGGAGTTCTGGCGATTGCGGTGGCAGGGGACCTCAGCGCCCGAAGCATCCGTGACTGCCCATGGCGCACCCGCACCGTACGGGTTTGCCGGGTCGCAGGTGTTGAGGAGCACGGGCCCTTCGGCCTCCCTGTCTGACTCGGTTTGTACTCCTCGGAGGGCATCGGCAGCCTCAGGCAGGGCAAACTGCGCCCCCTCGAGCCCGGCGACGAAATAGCCGCGCGCCACCTTGCCCTGCATCTCGAGGCGCTGGTAGACATCATAGAGGGCACCCCAGGGCAGCGGCACATCCTCAGCCTCGAGCAGACCTCGGGCCATGATGCCGTTCCGGGCCAACAGGAGCCAGCCCACCGTCTCGGCGAGTGTGCGGTCGCTGGTGAATGCCTCGGCATCGAGTTGCCCCGGCGGGAGAAGCGACCACCGGGGCATGGCGGCGCCCAGGAACCCGCCTCGGGCACCTCCGACGGCCAGACGAGCGCCGATCTGCCGCGCCTCGGCCTCATCGGGCCGACCCCGGCGCACGGCGCGGAAGTCGTCCTGAGCCACCTCGCCGTGCCACATCATGTCCCACAACGCCCCAAGTGTCTCGTGCGCCGACACACCCGCCTCCGCCGCAATGTCGGCGAGGAAAGACGGCCCAAGCCGCCGCAGAGCTCCGCGGACCCTCTCGGGCACATCGCCCTCTGTGGCATCCACTCCGGCGGGTGCCCAGCGCGCGAGGTTCTCGCGGCGGTAGAACGCGATGCGCCCGTCCGAGGGCCCGGGGCCCGGCAAGCCGCGCCAGGCGACAAGGCCGCCGGAGCACAGCTCATCAAGCCATGACGGGCTGTAGTCGCGGACCCGGGCAGGAAGCACGGCCGCCTCCCACACAGAGAACGGAAGCGGCCGGCCCTGCAGTTGGACGAGGACGTCGGCCAATCCCTCCAGACCACTGCGGCGCGTCCGCGGCGACACACACTGCCAGCGGAGAAGGAACCGGCAGAACTCCTCGGGCGAGGCCGGATCCGCTTCGGACCGCGCCATGGTGAGCGTGATGCGGTAGGCGGCGTCGGCGTGCCGCGGGTCCGCGTACCGGTCGAGCTCAGGTGAGCCGGGAGCGCCGAAGCGGATGGCCGCACCCGCCTTGACTGCCTCATCAAGGGCCGTCCGCGCGTCTTCGAGCCCGAGGCCGTACCGCTGGTGCAGTTCATCGGCCGTGACGAACGCTCGACGACGCAGTTGATGGCGAGTGATATCGGCGGCGGCGCCGGCGTCACGCGCGCCTGCCCAGTCCCGCCACCTGGGAGCATCCTCTGCGGCGACCCAGCGAGTGACCTCGCCTGAGGGAGTGGCGAAGGCCACGGGAGCGAGGCGCCCTTGGGCGCGCAATGCGGCCACCATCGCCGCGCCATCCGTTGCGGCGCGCTCCAGCATCTCGTCCTCGCTCAGATCGCCCAGCTGCCGCAGCACCTCGTACAACTCGGTCGTCGTCCGGGCTTGGTGACCCCTGCCGGTGCGTTGCAGCCTCCCGTTGATCCGGTCCAGTGCGCGCTCGTCGAGTTCGCGGCGGAGTTCGGGGATACCGAGGAGCGCGGCAAGCTCGCGGCGGTCGCCCCCCATGGCAGCCTGCTGGCTGAGCCCGTGGGGTTTGTCATCGTCGTACACATACGCTGCCGTGAGGTTCATGATCAAACCGGAAGCAAACGGCGACGGGAATGGCGCATTGACCGCCACCACCTCGAGTCGGCCGGCACGGATGTCCGCCAGCAGCTCCTGGCATCCGGCAACGTCGAGGTGTTCCTCCATGCACTCGCGATAGGTCTCGACGATGACCGGGAACCCGTCGTAGTCCTTCACAATCTGGAGCAGGTCCTTGGCCTTGAGCCGCTGCAGCCACAGCGGCGTTCGCTTGCCGGGCTTGGCGCCCGGAAGGAGCAGGGCGCGCGCCGCATTGTGCCGGAACCGAAGACCGAACAACGCCGAAGCGGCCAGTTCGTCCAGCACAAGGTCGAGGACCTCGTCGGGACTGATCCGTGTCAACAGGTCAAGCGGGAGCACCGTAGTCAGGTCGGGAAGCTGCAACACGAGGCCATCGTCGGTGTGCGCTGAGTTGACCTCCAGCCCAAACTCGCGCCGAAGGTACCCCGTGATGGCGATCCGTAGCGTGTGATGAAGCCGTCGCCCCCGGAGGGTCAGCAACACCACTTGGCGCTTGCGCTGGTTGTCGCAGAACTGCTCGAGGACGACACGCCGATCCGTGGGGGCCCCAGGTCCCCGAACGTGCTGTTCGTACACGTAGCGATACAGACTCCGTGCCCCGGCGTCATCGACCGGGTACTCGGCCCGAAGCCACCGGATCACGTCTTCATGGGTCGATGCCTCGCGGGCCCGGTCACACAACTCGCGGACGAATCGGCCCACTCTGAGGCCGAGCTCCGCGGGGCGAGGGATCTGCTCGCCCTTCCAGAATGGCATCCGGCCTGGCCCGGAGCCAGCCGGAGACACCACCACACGGTCGGCCTCGATCCTGCGGATGCGCCACGCGGCCGTGCCGAGCAGGAACACATCGCCCGGTCGACTCTCGTAGACGAACTCCTCCTCCAGCTCGCCGATGGCTGATGAAGAGCCCTGGAGGCACACACGGTACTCCCCCGTGTCCGGGATGGTGCCGCCCTGGACCACGGCGACGTTTCGGGCTCCTGGGAGCGCCTGGACCCGGCCGCGGTCGGGGTCCAGCGAGATCCGCGGCCTCAGATCGGTCCATTCGGGGCACTCATAGCGGCCGGCGACCATCTCGACGACAGCGCGAAAGGTGTCGAAACCCAGGTCACGATAGCAGTACGAGCGCCGGACCACCCGGTAGAGCTCGCTGAGGTCCCAGTCCTCACCGGCCACCATGGCCACGATCTGCTGGGCCAGCACATCCAGGCAGTTGCTCGGAATCCAAGTGGGCTCCACCTGGGCGTCGAGCATCTCGCGGGCCACGACCACCGCCTCGAGCAGGTCGCCCTCGTGCTTGGGGAGGATTCGCCCCTTCGACACGGCAGACATGAGGTGCCCGGCCCTCCCCACGCGTTGCAGGCCCCGCGAGACGGTCAGGGGCGATTCGACCTGGCACACCAGATCGACATCACCCATGTCAATGCCCAGCTCCAGCGTACCCGTAGCGACCACCGCGGGCACCTTCCCGCGCTTGAGCATCTCCTCGATCTCACGCCGCACGCCGGGAGCGACACTCCCATGGTGTGGATAGGCGATCTCGCGTCCGGCCCTCTCGTTCAGTGCACTGGCGACCCGCTCGGCCCGACCGCGATTATTGACGAAAACAATGGTGCTCTTGTGGGCACACACGAGCTCATAGAGCCGATCGTGGACCGAGTCCCATATCGAACCCGGGTCATCGCGCAGGCGTGCCTCTGCCACCCACTCGACAAGCACGTCCAGCTCGCGGCGCTGCCCGGCGTTGACGATCTCAACCGGCCGGGGAGCAGGAGGTCCGTCTCCGTGGGTTGCCATGCCCCCGAGATACGCGGCCACCAGATCCAGCGGCCGCATGGTGGCCGACAGGCCGATGCGTACCGGGTCTCGTCCGATGTTATGGGTGAGTCGCTCTAGCACCAGCGACAGGAAGACGCCGCGCTTCTCCCGGCACACCGAGTGGATCTCGTCAACGATCACATACTCAACATCGCGGAGGATCTCCCTGGCCGAGCCTGTGAGCATCAGGTGGAGGGACTCGGGGGTTGTGATCAGGATGTGAGGCGGCCGCCGCACCATGCGCTGACGCTCGCGGTCCGGTGTGTCTCCAGTGCGAACGCCCACGTCGATGGCGGGGAGGGACAGCCCCAGTCGTCCGGCGGCCGACGCGATGCCGCGCAGCGGGCGGCGGAGGTTGCGCTCGATGTCATAGTTGAGTGCTTTCAGAGGCGAGACATAGAGCACCATCGGACCGCGCCGGCGTGCCCGCCCACCTTCCACCCCCGCAACGGGGGCCCACCCGTCGGCCTCAGAGAGTTTCTTAACCAGTTCATCAATGCACACCAAGAAGGAGGCCAGAGTCTTGCCTGAGCCCGTGGGCGCCAGGATCAGCGTGTTCCTGTGCTCGCGTATCTTGGGCCACCCCATGACCTGGGGCGGGCTCGGCGCGCCGAGCTCGGAGACGAACCAGTCGCGGATGGCGGGATGGAAGCGATCGAGCAGGGCGCTGCGCATGAGAGCATCCTATAGAACAAGCGTTTGCGTCAGTCTAGCATGCCTGTGGCCGCAACGCAACTGCCGCCGCGAGAGGGACAGGGCCACGGAACGTGGAAACTGTAACGATCGTCGTTGTCCCGGGCGCCTCCATGGCGCCCGGCTACGCTTATTCCACTCCGAGGCGGGGCTGATGCGCTATGCGGAAGGTGCTCGTGTTTCTACTTGGCCTGCTCGTGGTAGCGGTGTTCGCCGTTCCCGTGAATGCTGCGGACCCAGAGGCCGGGTTCGTCTCCCTCTTCAACGGCAGGGATCTCGACGGATGGACCGGCAGCCAGTATGCCATCGAGGACGGCAACCTGGTCTGTCCGGCTGAGGGCGGCGGGATCATGCTGACCGAGAAGGAGTACTCGGACTTCGTCTTCCGTTTCGAGTTCAAGCTGGAGGCCGGGGGCAACAACGGGGTGGGCATTCGCGCACCGCTGGAGGGCAACCCCGCGTACGACGGCATGGAGCTGCAGATCCTCGATGACAGCGCGCCCGAGTACGCGAACCTGCGCCCCGAGCAGTACCACGGCTCGATTTACGACGTCGTCGCATCCAAACGCGGGTTCCAGAAGCCGGTGGGTGAGTGGAACACGCAGGAGATCTTCGCCATGGGGCCCCACATCAAGGTGACCCTGAACGGTACCGTCATCGTGGACGCAGACCTCACTACGGTCACGGACGAAGAGGTCCTCAAGCGCCATCCGGGCCTGATGCGGCCTTCGGGCCACCTGGGGTTCATGGGCCACGGTTCGCGCGTCGAGTTCAGGAACCTCCGCATCCTCGACCTGAACGCCGGCCCGGACAACACTCCGCCTGAGGGTTTCGAGGCGTTGTTCAACGGCACGGACCTCACTGGGTGGAAGGGCCTGGTCCTCAACCCCGAGGAGCGGGCGAAGATGACCCCGGAGCAGCTCCAGGAGGCCCAGGCGAAGGCCGATGAGGCGATCCTCCCCCATTGGGTCGTCAAGGATGGCACCATCGAGTACGACGGCCAGGCGGACAACCTCTGCACGGCCAAGGACTATGGGGATTTCGAGCTACTCGTCGACTGGAAGATTCACCCAGGCGGGGACAGTGGCATCTACCTCCGGGGCTGCCCCCAGGTGCAGATCTGGGACCGTCCCGATGTGGGCTCGGGTGGTCTCTACAACAACCAGAACAACCCGTCGCAGCCGTTGTTGAAGGCCGACAACCCACCGGGGCAGTGGAATCGGTTCCGGATCATCATGGTGGGTGACACGGTGACCGTCTACCTGAACGGCATCCTCATCGTCGATGAAGTGACCATGGAGAACTACTGGGACCGGAGCAAGCCCATGTACCCCACCGGACCGATCGAACTCCAGCATCATGGATCGACACTCTGGTTCAAGAACATCTACATTCGCGAGATCACCCAGTAGTGCCAGTTCGAGGCACCAGGCCGGCACGGGCACCCGAGGTGGTTGCGCGAGCCATCCCGGGTGCCCGCGTCGATCGGGGGCACTCGACACATTCTGCAGCCCGGGCATGTCAGACTCTGATCGAGTCGGTATGGGCCGCGAGGCCGCCTGGCGCCTTGATGGCGCCGGGGCCGGCTCCTGATTCCTGTACGCTCCCAGCCGGGCCACTGATGGGAGCGCTATCGTGTCCCGAGCAGGCGTGGCGATTGTCCTCGGGTCCATCCTCGGGCTCCTCTCATCCCTCCAGAATGGCGTACCCCTGCTGCCGCTCGGGGCGTCATGGACCTAGCGCGAACTCGCCGTACAGCATCCGCTCCGGTGCGTCAGGATCCGGCAGATCGCGCACTGTCTCGCGCACGCGGTTGTGCAGCCGGTCGATGGCGGGCCGGTATGCCGCCGGGCGCGAACACATCTGCCACCTCGGTGCCCGTCATCGGCATCGGGTAGGCGAACAAACGGGAAGGTCGCGTGCGCCACGCCCTGCCCTCGGCAGTTCGGTAGCGGTGGGCTTGGACTCGGCGTGACGGGTCCAGGTCGGCGCGGTGACTCTGGGAGTCGACGAGTACCCCGAGGTCGTCCGGCGGGTGTGCGTCCTGAAACCATTCCGGCCACTGCGGCAAGGGAAGACACGCTACGGCAACCTGTCGCCCGGTACCGCGAGCACCCGTGTCGGGGGCACCGCCCCCGCAGCGGAGAGCCATGGACGGAATGGGGGATCGTTGGGGTGGGGATGTCGGCTCT
>JAKPQA010000269.1 GCA_029547025.1 Armatimonadota bacterium | reverse complement strand
TCGATGAGCGTGAAGCCTCTTGACCTACGCACCGCATATCCTCCTTCGCTCCGCCGCCGAGGGCCGTCGCGCAGTTGGCTTGTGGTGCTCGGACCGGCCCTGGCCTGATCCACGTCTCAGGTTGGGTGCTCTACTCGCCCGTCTGTCCCGTACCCTGTCCCGCATCGGAACTCGTGGGTGCCGAGGGGGCAGCCGGACCTGACGCGCCGCGTGTCTTGCTCGCGTCGCCTCCGCCCATCATCTTGGTCTTGTCGATGCTCGCCTTGAACTCGTCGGGGCTGATCTGTTTGGGGATGGCCTTGGTCCCCTGCTCTGTCCGGGCGCATCCCAGAGCTACCAGGAGAAGACATGAGAGCATACATATCGCGACACTGACCGAAACACACCTAGCGAGAAGCGAACCCCTCTCCACAGCAGACCTCCTTACGCGGATGGCGCGGCTGCACCCGCAGGGTATAGCCACGCAGACGTCCCCAACCGCACCAAATGCCGCCCCTGCCACGCCCGAGGTGCCCCTTCGCGGTGCCGGAGAGCAACCGTGCAACTACTTCCCGCCGCGTCAGGGGAAACCTCTACGTGCCGCCAAGATCCCTGCGGTCTTGCAGAGAGGCGGTATTGGAGGTCGACTGGGCTGCAGCGTGGGGCCGAGCCTCTGTGTCGACGCGTCCCCCGGGCCCGGGCGCATCCGGCGCCTCGGTGCCGCTGGAGACTGGGGGCTAAGCTCTGCGCGAGCGTGCGAGCAGTGCCGACGCCCGCGGGCTCGCCAGGCAAAGAGGGGCGGCAGGGTCACCTCCATCGAGTCGTGGTGGTCTTTGGGCCTCCGGGCGCGGGCCGCCCGCGTCCGGAGGCCCCGAGCAGTTGCCGGGCGTGGCCTACCAGCCTGGCATGTAACTCTCAGCGTTAGACCAGGGCAGGTAGGCGTTGAATGTCGCCTGGTTCGGTGCCCAGAAGCGGCTGCTCTTCATCCACTTCGTGTGGCCATCGAAGAACGCGACATTGACGCCGCCGTTGTGCGGCTCGATGTAGTCGGTCCCGCAGCCGCCGCCACGCATCCAGGGGCGCATGCACCCCCACGCGCCGTCCGCGAACAGCGCCAGCTCCGAAACCCGGCTGAACTGACCCAGCCGCTTGTCGTTACACCAGCACCCGATGGCACGGCAGTTGTAGGCATAGCTGATGCCATAGGGACTGGCGCTGGGATGGATGAAGCCACAGCCCGCTCCGTGCTTGTAGCCCGTCGAGGGGCACACGTTCATCTCCCAGTTCTTCATATACGGCTGAAGGACGTGATGCACCCACAGAGTCTGGCCACTTCCGTTGCATCCGGCCGAGGGGCCGGTCCGAAGGAGCCAGGGCGGGACTGACTCGCTCTGATCGGTCACGTACATGTTCCAAGCCAGACCGAGCTGCTTCAGGTTGCTCAGACAGGAGGTCTGGCGTGCCTTCTCGCGAGCCTTGGCGAACACGGGGAACAGGATCGCCGCCAGAATGGCGATGATCGCGATGACGACTAGAAGTTCGATGAGCGTGAACCCTCGTGACCTACGCACCGCACATCCTCCTCTTTCTTGCTGAAGCCGGTCGACTGTGCGCGGCCGCCCCCGCACAAGCAGCCACCGCCTCGCGGGGCAAGATGCTCGGGTCCCCGAGCCAACGCTCCTCACTGCCCTCCGGACTCTGCCGCGGGAGCGGTCGGGCTTCCCCCCGCGCCCTTCTGCATCTTCGACATGTCCATGCCTTGCTTGAACTGCTCCGGGGTCATCTGTTTGGGTACGGCTTTGGTTCCCTGTGTGTTCCCCTTGCAGCTCACCGCCGAGGCTACCAGGCCCAGCATGACGGCGGTGACAAGACCGATACGAATGGATCGAACCAGCAATCCCTTTACCTTCACCACACACCTCCCTCAAAGAGCTTGGCCCCGCCTCGTGGATGAGGACATGGCCCCCTGGATCCAGCCCCCACTCGCCCTCGACCATCACACCCGCCCGCGACGGCCGACGCGCGCGGGCCCAGTGGAGGTGCATTCTCTCTGGAATGCCTAGCATCCTAGTGATGTTACTGAGGTTTTTGGCTCAGCTCGTGCGGAAGGGTCGAACGAGGGACGATCCGAAGAGGATTTATCATGGTCTCCATGAGGGGGCTGGGGCGATGGACCACCCGCGCGCCACTTTCGACCAGGAACTCGAGGATCTCCGCCGCTCGGCTCTCGAGATGGGCGCGTTCGTGAGCGGCATGCTGGACGACGCGCTGAAGTCGCTGTTCGACCGCAACACGGACTTGGCCAACGAGCTCCGGGAACGGGACGCGTTGGCCGATGAGATGGACGAGGCGATCGAGAGTCGGGCGACGCGGCTGCTGGCGCTCCAGCAGCCGGTGGCAGGAGACTTGCGCGTGGTGACCGCGTCGCTCAAAGTCGTGACGGACCTCGAGCGGATGGGAGACTATGCGGTGGCCGTGGCGCGGACCACCCTGGCGCTGGCATCCGAGCCACCGGCGGAGTGCCCCCCGGCGATGCGCGAGATCTCACGCCTGGCACAGACCATCGTGCGAGAGTCGCTCCAGGCCTTCGAGGCGGGCGATGTGGAGTTCGCGCGGCGGGTGCGCCAGAGTGACAAGGCCATCGACAGGCTGTGGCATGAGCTCGAGGCCGATCTGGTGAGCTGGATGACGCGTGAGCCGGCTCGGGCACCCCAGGCTGCACGGTATCTACTCGTGGCACGCTACCTGGAGCGGATCGGCGACCACGCGAAGAACGTGTGCGAGCGCGTCGCCTACATGGTGACCGGGCGGCGCAAGCCCTGGCGGACGTCGAGCCAGCCGGGAGCTGGCCCCGCCCCCGACCCGCCGGCGGCACACAGGGAAGCCGAGGGCGGATGAGCAAGGGGTTGGGTCACAGCACGAGGGCGGTGTCCGCGTCATGGCTCGCAGCGGCCATTGTCGTGGCCATGGCGCTCGCGGGCTGCGGGGGCCGAGGGGGCCGGCGGGCCCTGGTTCTGGCTGGCTCGACCTCGGTGCAGCCCGTCGCGGAGCTCATCGCCGAGCACTATGAGGTAGAGCACCCGCACCACAGCGTCAACGTACAGGGCGGGGGAAGCACGGCCGGCGTGCGTGCCGCACTGGAAGGTGCCGCCGACATCGGAATGTCGTCGCGCGCGCTGAAGCCCGATGAGGTGGGGCTCGAGCCCATCGTGGTGGCTCGCGACGCCGTCGTGCTCATCGTGCACCCGAGTAACCGGACCACCGATCTGACTCCCGAGCAGGTCCGGGCCATCTACACGGGCCGCATCACCCACTGGTCGGATGTGACCGGCCCGAAGTGGTCGAGCGACGATCGCCGTGATGACATCATCACGCTGGTCACGCGTGAGGAGGGTTCCGGCACCCGAAGCGCGTTCGAGGAGGGGGTCATGGCCAAGGCCGATATCACGCCACGCGCTCTGGTCCAGGACTCCACAGGCACGGTCCGCGCTATCGTGGCATCCGACCCCAACGCCATCGGCTACATCTCGCTGGGCATGGTGTCCTCCGAGGTGCGTGCTCTGACGTACGGCGGTGTCCAGGCGACCGAGGAGACCGTGGAGGAGGGCACTTACGCACTCGCGCGTCCGTTCCTGCTCCTGACGCGCGGTGCGCCTTCGGGTGAAGCCGGTCAGTTCATACGCTTCGCGCTGAGCGACGAGGGGCAGCAGCTGGTCGTGCGGGCCGGGTACCTTCCGGTCAGGAGGCTTGACCCATGACGGTAGCTCGGCGCGAGAAGGCGATCGAGCGCGCCCTATTGGTCTCGGCGCTCTCGGCCGTGTCGATGCTGGCGCTCATTGCGGCCTTCATCCTCATCGAGGGCGCCCCCGTGATGCTGAGGCACGGCATAAGCTCGTTCCTGGCGGGCACCCGGTGGGCGCCGACGAAGGGCTCGTTTGGCATTCTGCCGATGATCGTGGCCTCTGTGGTCGTGACCCTGGGCGCGATGGTGATTGCGGTGCCTCTGGGGTTGTCCTGCGCGGTCTTCCTGGCCGAGATCGCGCCGCGGCGTGCCGCCAACTTCCTCAGGCCGGCCATTCAGCTCCTGGCGGGCATCCCCTCGGTCGTCTACGGCTTTGTGGGCATCTTGTTTCTCGTGCCGCTGATCCGCGAGAATCTGGGCGGCCCGGGCCTGTCGGTGCTGGCCGCGGTGGTCATCCTGGGCGTGATGGTCCTGCCTACCCTGATCGGCATCGCGGAGGACGCCATCGAAGCGGTGCCGCGGACCTACAAGGAAGGGGCACTGGCGCTGGGCTGTACCCACGCGCAGGCCATCCGCCGTGTCATCCTGCCCGCGGCCCGGGGCGGCATCATCGCGGCCGTCATCCTCGCCATGGGGCGCGCGGTGGGCGAGACCATGGCGGTGATCATGGTGATTGGGAATGCAGCGATCATCCCCTGCAGCGTTCTGGATCCCGCGCGCACGCTGACGAGCAACATCGCGCTGGAGATGGGGTATGCGGCGGGCGATCACCAGAAGGCACTCTTTGCGACCGGGGTGGTGCTGTTCGCGTTCATCATGGTGCTCAACAGCATCGCCACGATGCGCATCGTGCGGGGGCGCCGATGACGATCCCCATCGATGTCGAGACCAAGCATCGTATCGTGGTCGTGCTGCTGTGGTTGGCCGCGCTTGTGGCCCTGGCCGTGCTGGCTTTCATCATCGCGGTGGTCCTGTGGAACGGCCTACCCGCCGTCACGCTGTCGTTCCTGCTGGAGTCCCCGCGAGACATGGGGCGCGCGGGTGGGATCTTCCCCATGGTCGTCAGTACCGTCGCGGTGACGCTGCTGGCGGTGATCGTGGCGGCGCCACTCGGCGTGGGGACGGCCATCTACCTGACCGAGTACACGTCGGAGACCGCTCTCACCCGTGTGATCCGGTTCGGGGCTGAGTGTCTGGCCGGGGTCCCTTCGATCATCTTCGGCCTCTTTGGGTTCATCTTCTTCGTGATCCAGCTCGGCATGGGCTGGTCGGTGCTCTCCGGCGGTCTGACCCTGGCGGTGATGATCCTACCGACGGTGATGCGGACGGCGGAGGAAGCCATTCGCGCCGTGCCCGAGTCGTTCCGGGAGGCCAGCTTCTCGACCGGCGCCAGTCGCTGGCAGACGGTGACGCAGGTAGTGCTCCCCAGTGCGCTGCCGGGGATCGTCACTGGCGTCATCCTTGGAGTCGGGCGTGGTGTGGGCGAGACCGCCGCAGTCATCTTCACCGCCGGGTCATCCCTTCACATCCCGACTTCTATCTTCAGCCCGGCGCGCACCATGGCGGTACACTTCTACATCCTGGCACGCGAGGGCATCTCGATGCGGCATGCCTACGGGACGGCGGCCGTGCTCGTGATCCTCATTCTGGCTATCAACACGGCGGCGAACTGGCTGATGCTGCGCTTCCAGGCGAAGCAGGGCTAGGGGGAGACTGGCGGTGTCCGCGCGGCCATGACACGCGAGTTCAGCTACAGCCTGGAGGCGGGAGGCAGGGCGGCAGAGTCCGTCCCGTCCGAGCCCAAGCTCTTGGTTGAGCGGCTCTCCGTGTCCTATGACGGTGTGGCCGCGCTCCGGTCGGTGAACCTCTCGATCTACCCGAACGAGGTGCTCGCGCTCACCGGCCCTGGAGGCAGTGGGAAGACGACGCTGCTGCGGACGATCAACCGCCTGAACGACCGGATCCGATCGGCCCGTGTGACTGAAGGCCGAGTCCTTCTCGATGGTGAGGACGTGTACGGGCCCGACGTGGACGCGTACGCCATCCGTCAGCGCATGGCCATGGTCTTCGCTCTGCCGACGCCTCTCCCCAAGAGCATCTTCGACAATGTGGCCTACGGTCCGCGGGTGGCGGGAATCCGCAAGATGGCGCGGTTGCGCGAGATCGTCGAGCGCGCACTGCGAGATGCCATCCTGTGGGACGAGGTCAGCAGCCGGCTGGGTGATCCTGCCATGACCCTCTCGGGCGGACAGCAGCAGCGGTTGTGCATTGCGCGGGCGCTGGCCCAGCAGCCCGAAGTGCTGCTCCTGGATGAGCCATGTTCTGGACTGGACCCCATCTCGACACTGAAGATCGAGGACGCTTTGCGGAAACTCAAGGAGCAGTACACGATCGTGCTGGTCAGCCATAACACGCAGCAGGCGGCACGGGTGGCCGACCGGATCGCGTTCCTGCTGATGGGCGAGCTGGTCGAGCACGGACGCGCCGACCAGGTTGTGACCAGCCCGGCTGACACGCGCACGGCGGACTACTTCCAGGGGAGGTTTGGTTAGCCCGTGGAGGAGCCCACCGTTGAGCCCAAGATCGCCGTGCGAGGACTGGACCTGTACTACGGCCGCTTCCACGCGCTGAAGAACATCGACCTCGACGTGCGCCCGAACACCATCACGGCGATCATCGGGCCTTCGGGGTGTGGGAAGTCGACGCTACTTCGCACCTTCAACCGGATGAACGACCTGATCACGGGCGTGCGGGTTGATGGCTCGGTGCGGCTCGACGGCCAGGACATCTGGACGGGCAGCCTCACGCCCGTGCAGCTGCGCAGACGGGTCGGCATGGTTTTCCAGCGTCCGAACCCGTTCCCGCTTTCGGTGTTCGACAATGTGGCGTTCGGCCCGCGGGCCCATGGACAGCGGAACCGGCGGGTGCTGGAGGAGCTCGTCGAGGAAAGCCTGCGGGGAGCCCGGCTATGGGACGAGGTGCGCGACCGGCTCAACCAACCGGCGACCGAGCTCTCGCTGGGCGCCCAGCAGAGGTTGTGCGTCGCCAGGTTGCTGGCGGTGCGACCCGACGTGATCCTGCTCGATGAGCCGTGCTCGGCGCTCGACCCAGTCTCGACGCTGGCCATCGAGAGCCTCATGCGTGAGCTTCAGGACCGGTACACGATCGTGATCGTCACCCACAACATGCAGCAGGCGGCTCGCGCGTCGGACGAGAGCGTGTACATGCTGCTGGGCGAGATCATCGAGCATGGACCCACGAGCCAGGTCTTCACCAATCCGAAGGATTCCCGGACCGAGCAGTACATCACCGGAAGGCTGGGGTGAGTCTGGGGGACACCATGCCTAACTGCGCGCCTTGGTGGTTAGGTACCGTGTCGCCGGAACTCACCAAACGCCGCCGCGGGCCCCACCGGTGCGTGGGCGACCATGATGTAAGGGTTAATGCACACATCCCTGTGGGCATGGGCGAACTCCCACATGCGCGCGCAGAGCTCCCGGACGACGTCGGCGTGGGCGGGATCTCCTATGACGTTCCGGGTCTCGCCCGGGTCATTGCGCAGATCGTACAGCTCGTCGTAGTCGAACCCGTTGTAGACGTACTTCCACTCGCGCGTCATCACCGACCGCTGGATTCCGTAGAGCTCGTTGCCGTTAGTCTGGGTGAACAGCGCATCGCGCCACTGAGCGGGTGGCTCATCGCGCAGGAAGGGCATGAGGCTCTGGCCGGACAGGGGTCGGCCCGCACCGATGCCCGCGGCCTCCAGCAGCGTGGGCGCAAAGTCGGCGAGGGAGACGAAGGCGTCGACGACGCGCCCGGGCTCGCGGATGCCATCAGGCCACCGGATCACCGCAGGCACATGGTAGGCCGAGCGGAAGCACGGTAATCCCTTGCACCACAGGCCGTGCTCGCCGCCGTAGTCGCCGTGGTCCGAAAGGTAGACAACGAGCGTGCGATCCAGCTCGCCGCGCTCCTCGAGTGCGCCAAGCAGCCGGCCGAACAGGGCATCCTCGTAGCTGCAGAACGCGAGGTAGTGCCGCAGGGCTTCACGATGCTCCCGTTCGGAGAGCTGATCGAACCGGTCGCGCGTGCGGCGGTACAGGGCCGGCTTGTCTTCCATCCGGTCACCAAAGTTGTCGGGAAGGCGTACATCACCGGGGTCATAGCGTCCGACGAAGTCCGCCGGCGCGAAGTAGGGATCGTGCGGGCCCAGAGTGCCGACGAACTGGCACCAGGGCCCCTCCGAGACCCGACGACCATGGATCACGCGGAAAGCGTCCTCCACCGTGTGCTCGTCGAACTCGACGATGGCGTGCGGCGAGGTCCCGTAGTGCGTGTAGGTGCCATAGCCTGGACGAAGGATCTCCCCCTCGTGGCGAACGGCCGCTTCAGGCTGGCCTGCCAGGCGCTCGTACATCGCCCACTCACGGGTGTGCGGACGGCCCGACGCCACCTCCTCGGCCGATACGGTTGGCCGGGGTTCGGGGAACCCCATCTGCCAGCCACGGTCCGCTGGTGTCTCGACCGCGCTGATGTGCCACTTGCCCGAGAAACTGAGAGCGTAGCCGGCTTCGCGCAGGTCGTCGCTCCACAGACGCGTGCCTGGGGCCAGGCCGCGGGAGAGCGCATTGCCCACGTCCACGTTGTTCCAGACACCATGCTCCGACGGGTACAGGCCCGTATGAAAGGTGGCACGCGACGGACAGCAGTGGGGCGCGGGGCAGAAGGCGTTCGAGAAGGTGACGCCCTCACTCCTCATGCGCGCCAGGTTCGGCATGTGCGCCGGTGAGCCGGCCAGAGCGGTGTCGCCACGCTGCTGATCGGTCATGAAGATCAGGATGTTCGGACGGTCCATGATCCCTCTCTGCCCGGGCAGCAGTCCGGCCGCCGCTACGGAGTCTTCCGTGTGATCTTCAGGACATAGGCGAAGTCACACGGCCGAGTGGCCGGGGCGGTGACGTGCAGGCCCGCGTCGTCTCGGCTCCAGCCGAGGGTCTCGGCCGAACCCAGCATCGTCACATCGGCCACATCGTCCAGGTACAGGGCCAGGTTGGGGCTGAGCGAGCGGATCACGAACTCGCGTTCAGGCCAGCCCATGCAGATGGCATAGAGCGCGTCTCCCTGGGCGGTGAAGCGGAAATCGGCGGAAGTGAACGGGGCGCGCTTGGTGTCGCTGAAGCTGCCGCCGACAACGTGGGTCGGTCCCTCGCCAAACACCCGCCAGTGACGTGTGCCGTAGATGGCCTCGCCATTGACGCGGAGCCACTCGCCGATCTGCAGCAGGATCTCCCGCTCGGGATCGGGGATGGTCCCATCGGGCTTCGGACCAATGTTCAGCAGCAGACACCCGTTCTTGCTGACGATGTCCACCAGATCGTGGATCACCGATTCGGCCGTCTTGTAGTCCTGATTTGCCACGTAACCCCATGAGTTGCGGGATACCGACGTGTCCGTCTGCCAGAAGGGCTCGCGAATGTCACCAAGCTGGCCACGCTCGACGTCGTAGACGGCCGCCCGAACGGGGAATGCCTGGTTCTTATAGTTGATGGCGACCCCCACACCCCACTCGGCAGCCCGGTTGTAGTAGTAGGAGGCGAACTCGCGCAGGTAAGGTTCGAAGGCCGGTTGCTCGATCCACCAATCGAACCAGACGACCTGAGGCCGGTAGCGGTCGACGAGCTCGCACGATCGGGCTAGCCAATCATTGAGGAACGTCTCATCAGGCTGGGTCCCCTCGGGCTGAGCTGGCCCGTACAGACCGGCATTCGCCGGGTCACGCACATCGGAGTCGAACGTCATCCCGCCATTGAAGAACCACCAGTGCTCCGCCCGGTGCGATGATAGCCCGAAAACCATACCGCGCTCGCGAACGGCTGTGGCCAGCTCTCCGACGATATCTCGCCTCGGGCCCATCTTGGCGGCGCACCAGTCAGATAGCGCAGTATCGTACATGGCGAAGCCATCGTGGTGCTCGGCCACGGGGACGACGTAGCGCGCGCCGGCTTGGGCGAAAAGGTCGGCCCATTCGACCGGATCGAAGCGTTCGGCCGTGAGTTGAGGGATGAAGTCCTTGTAGCCGAACCGCTTGTGCGAGCCGAAGACCTCCACGTGGTGCCTGTACTCGTCGGACCCCTCGCGGTACATGTTCCTCGGGTACCACTCGTTGCCGAATGCCGGTACCGAGTAGACACCCCAGTGGATGAAGATGCCGAACTTGGCGTCCCGGTACCATTCAGGGACCGAGTACTGCTCGAGCGAGGCCCAGGTCGGCTCAAAGGGCCCGGCCTGTGCCAGTATGGCTGCGACCGGCACCAGCGTCATCACATGCCTCCTCGTAGCAGAGGGTCTCACCTCTCGGGCTCTGCATCCCACGTCTCATGCGACGCGGAACACCTCGAAGGATGCTCGAAGACACTCGAGGGGATCGCCCTTGGGAATCAGCTCATGGCCCACAAGGCCACGGTATCCCGTCTCCGCGATGGCGCGGGCCACTGCGCGATAGTTGATCTCCTGGGCATCGTCCAGGTCGCGGCGCCCCGGATTTCCTGCCGTGTGAAAGTGGCCGATCAGGTCAATGTGGTCTCGAATGGTGCGGATGATGTCGCCCTCCATGATCTGCATGTGGTAGATGTCGTACAGCAGCTTCACACGCGGGGATCCAACCATCCGGACCACGTGGGCACCCCAAGAGGTGCTGTCGCACTGGTAGTCATGGTGGTCGACCTTGCTGTTGAGCAGCTCGAGCACGAGGTTGACACCCTTCTCCTCGGCGGGCTTGGCCACCCTCGAGAGGATCGCGATGGTGTTCTCCGCACCCTCGATCTCAGACTTGCCCTCCCGGTTGCCGCTGAGCACGATGAGGTTCGGAATACCGTACCTCACCGCGACGTCGAGATTCGCCAGGATCTCGCCCTCGATGCGATCGTGGTTCTCGCGCTTGTTGAGCCCATCGGCCAGAGAGGCGTGGCCGACAATGGTGCCGATCAGTAGGCCGTGCTCGCGAATCAGGTCGTAGTGCTCGGTCGGAGGCATCTCGAGCGCCGCATAGCCGATCTTCGCGGCTTCGGTCACGAGCTGCTGCGGTGTGACGCCGTCGCGGCAGAAGCACCCCCACGAGGCACACTGGCGGATAGGCTCCATAGGTCCAGTCCCCTCCTGCTGCTCTACGTGACGCTGAACATGCAATCGGCTGCCCGAAGGGCCTCGATGGGGTCGTGGTCCGCCCGGCGGATCAGGCCGCCGGTGAGTGCCCCATGGCCGCCGGTCATGGCGATGGTGAGGCCGTTCTCGCGGATCACGTCGCGGTCGGCTTCTGGGCCCGTCTCGATGCGGGCGTAGCCCATCTCGGCGCATGCATTCGCCGGCTGGTTGGCCCTGAAGTCGTGGCGACCGATGCACCACCAGACAGCCGATTGCTTGAGCGGCTCCACGGTGACTGCCCCTCCCCAGGCCGAGGGCAACTGGAGCGTGGGGTTCGGCCCGCGGGATGGCAGACCTCCCGCGCGGTCTCTCAGGCCGGCGCGAGGCCGAGTCCGGCGAGGGCCGCCTCGATCATGTCGCGCCGAGCCAGGCCGGCGCGCCAGGCGTCTGGGATGCCTGCCTCTCCCCAGTAGGCCCCAGCCAGCTGGCCACAGACGGCGCCCGTGGTGTCGGCATCATCGCCCAGGTTGACGGCGCGGAGGACGGCATCGGCGAAGTCTTCACCGGCATGGAAGGCCCACAGGGCGGCTTCCAGGCAGTCGACAACGAACCCAGTGCCCCGGATAGCAGGGGGCTGCTTCTCACGGAAGCTGCCGCGGGCGATGGCGTCGACGAGGGGATGGAGGGGCCCCAGGCAGTCCAGCACGCTCCAGTCAGGTGCCAGCACTTGCTCGCGGTCCTCCCCCGACGCCAGCGCGGCCAGGACGACGCCGAGGTAGCGGCACGACGAGCGGCAGATCGGTGACCCGTGTGTGGGCAGACTCGACTCCTCGGCGCGCAGGGCCAGTTCGTCGACGCGGTCAGGGTAGAGCGAGATGAATGCGATGGGCACAGGCGCGAGTCGCATGATCGAGCCGTTGCCGCTGGAGTCCTCCGAGGAGCCGCCGGACGTGTGCGCGTCCCCCGATCTGCGGAAGGCATTCAGAGCCCTCGACGTCTGGACGCCGATGTCGAAGCACCGGCCGTTCACCGAGTAGCGGCCCGTCTGCTGCCAGTCGACATACCGGCGGGCTTGGTCGTTGAGGTCCCAACCGTGAGCGATGCTATCGGCCAGCGCCAGGGCCATCGAGGTGTCGTCGGTCCACTCGCCCGGATCGAGTCCGTGGGGTCCGCCGCCGCGGTACCCGGTGATCGGCTCGAAGGTGCCCGGCGCGCAGAACTCGACGGAGGCTCCGAGGGCATCGCCGACGGCGAGGCCGACAAGAGCCCCTCTGAGGCGGTCGCGGACGACGGTCTCCATGCCTGCGGCACTCCTTGAGTTCACACGGGCTCCGGTGTGGCGGGTGCCCTTGAGCTTGGGGGGTGTACCCGCTACACTGCACTCCGTTTCGGCCATGAGCCCTGGAGGCCTTTGTTGCACCTCAAGTCACTCCATATCACCGGCTTCAAGACCTTCGCGGATCCCACCACCTTCGAGTTCCCCATGGGAGTCGTGGGGATTGTCGGCCCGAACGGCAGCGGGAAGAGCAACATCGCCGATGCGATCCTGTGGGCATTGGGCGAGCAATCACTCAAGAGTCTCCGGGGCAGTGTGCTGACCGATGTGATCTTCGCCGGCTCCCAGGCGCGCAAGCCCACCAACATGGCCGAGGTCGTCCTGACGATCGACAATGCCGACGGCCAGATCGGGCTGGACTTCACCGAGATCGCCGTCGAGCGCCGAGCCTTTCGTACGGGAGACAGCGAGTACTGCATCAACAAGGCCAAGTGCCGCCTGCGGGACATCCACGACCTCTTCCTGGACACGGGAGTCGGCCGAGGCGCCTACTCGATCATCGGCCAGAACGAGGTCGACCGGGTGCTGAGCGCGCGCCCCGAGGACCGACGCGCGCTGTTTGAGGAGGCCGCCGGCGTCTCGCGCTACCGCACTCGTCGCCTCGAGGCCATGTCGAAGCTCGAGAGCACGCAGGCGAACCTCAACCGGATCAACGACATCCTGCGCGAGGTAGAGGAGCAGATCGGCCCCATGGCGGGCCAGGCCGAGGCCGCCCGCGAGCACCGTGTCCTGGCCGCCCAGCTTCGTGAAATATCACTAGGATTGTACGTAACCGACTACGACCGCCGCGTCAAGGAGAACGGGAAGCTCGAACACGAGATCTTCGTGCTGGGGGCTGACATCGAGCGGCTTAGCGGCCAGGTCGCCACGCTCGAGACCGAGGAGCAGGGGCTGCGGTTGGCGCTCGGCGAGGTCGAAGAGGCAATCGACGCCCTGCGGCGCGACAACAGCCAGGTCACCGCAGCACTGTCTGCGGCTCGGGCCGACCAGCGGGTGCGCCAGGAGCGTCTCCGCGCCGTGGCGTCCGATCGCGAACGCCTCACCGCCGAGCAGACTCGTCTGGCACAACGCGCGTCCGAGATGCCCGCCGAGCTGAGCGCCCTCGAAGCAGCCGCATCGGCACTGCGCGATCGAATGGCGGAGCTCGAGGCGAGCCGGACCGAGCTTGAGGGTGGGTTGCGCTATGCAACGAACCGCTTTCAGCAGGCGGCCGAGGAGAGCCAGGCCAAGGCCAGGGCCGCCGCCGAGGCCGCGGCTCAACGGGCCGAGGGCCAACGCGTGCTGGCCTCGCTGCGAGATGCCTCGGACGAGTTCGACCGGCGCCGTGAAGCCGTCACTGAGGAGCTCCGCGCGCTGAAAACCCGACTCGAGGAGGCGGCCACCGAGGCCACGCGGGCCCGAGAGCAGCAGCAGGCAGTGCGCGATGAGCTGGGTGGCCTTGAGCAGGAACGCCAGGCCGCCATGGAGCGCCAACGGAGCGCCAGCGAGGCCCTGGAGGCGAGGCGGCGGCGTGGGACCGAGCTGTCCGAGCAACTGCGGTCCCTGGAATCGCGGTTGGCCACCCTGCGTGAGCTGCGCGACAGCTACCACGGCATCGCGCACGGTGCCCAGAGCCTGCTTGAGGCGCGGGAGTCCGGCGCGCTTCAGGGGATCATTGGCACGGTCGCGGAGCGAGTGGTTGTCGAGCACCCCTATCAAGCCGCTGTCGCAGCGGCCCTGGGTGATCGGGCGCAGTATGTCATCGTCGCCGACCGGTCTGCGGCCACATCGGCTCTGGAGTACTTGCGGGCCACATCGGGCGGCAGAGCCACGCTGCTCCCATTGGACCAGATCGGTGCCGCCGATCCGCCGTCGTCGCCGGGTCCTTCCATGGCGTTGCGCTCTGCGGTCACGGTATGCCGGTGCGACGATGCGGTGAGGCCGGCACTGCAGCACCTGCTCGGCCGGGTGTTCATTGCGGAGAGCCGCGATGCCGCGCTCCAGGCCCTCTCGACATCCCGAGCACCCATCGCCGTCTGCACGCCCGAAGGCGACTGCTATTTCGCTGACGGCTCCGTCACCGGCGGGAGCGAGGAGTCGGCTGCCGAGGACCCACTCCTCCGTACCACTGAGATCGCAGAGCTCGAAGCGCGCGTTGCGGAGATCACGGCCCTCCGGGAGCAGGCACGGCGAGAGCAGGAGGCTGCCGAAGTCGAGAGACGAGAGGCCGAGGCCCTGCTGCGCGAGATCCAGTCGCGGTCCGAGGCGCTCCGAAGCCAGCAGGGCCGCATCGCGGCGGAGCTGGCGCGCCTGGGGGCCGCCGCTGAGGCACTTCAGCGCGACGACGTTCGGTTGACGCGGGAAGTCGACCACCTTGCGACACGCCAAGCCGAGGTCTCTGAGCGCATCGCCGCACTCGAGGCCGAGTTGGCCCAGGCGCCGCAGGTGGCGGCGCCTGATGCCGACGAGGTCAACCGGGAATTGGCTGCCCTGGCGGCCCAGCGGGACGATTGGGCGGCGCAGGTCTCGGACAACCGGGCCGAACTGGCCACGGCGAGAGAGCGGCTCGAGTCGCGTAAGGCCGAGCTCGCGCGGCTCGCGGAGGAGATGGCTCATGCCTCCAGCCGAGCCGAACTACTCGAGCGCGAGATCCGTAACCTCGACGAGTCAGCGGCCGAGAACCAGCGGGTCGTCGGGGAGCAGGATGGGCACATCGCCGAGCTCCAGAACCGGGCGAACGAGCTCCACCAGGCGCTCGAGGAACGCAATCAGGTGCGCGCGGATCTGATGGCCCAGCTGCAGAGGTTGTCGGAGGTGCTCCGCGAGGCGCGCGCGGCGGCACCCGAGCTCCAGCAGCGCCTCCAGGTAGCCGAGGTGAGGCGGGCGCGTAACGAGGCGACACTGGCGACCATCGTGGAGCATCTGGCCACGGAGTATGAGATGACGGTCGAGGAGGCCGCCAGACAGGCCCCGCCTCTCGAGAATGAGCGGCGTGCGTCGGAGGACGCACGCCGGCTTCGAGTCCGTCTGAAAGAGCTGGGCGACGTGAACCTCGGCGCCATCGCCGAGTACGATCGCCTCACCCAGCGGCGGGACTTCCTGTCCACGCAGAAGGCCGATCTGGACGCGGCGCGCGACAATCTGAGAGCGATCATCGCCGAGATCGACGAGGCCACTCGTGCCCAGTTCATGGACACGTTCAATGCTGTGAATGCAGCGTTTGGTGAGATTTTCACCAAGCTCTTCGAGGAAGATGAGGCCCGGGCCAATGGCCGACCTCGCGGCGAACGTGGAGTGGGCCATGCCGAGCTGGTGCTCACCGACCCGCAGAACCTGCTCGAGACCGGCGTTGAGGTCATCGCTCAGGTCCCCGGCAAGCGCGTTCAGAACCTTCTGTCGCTCTCCGGGGGCGAAAGGGCCCTGACGGCCATCTCACTGTTGTTCGCCATGCTCAAGGTCAAGCCGCCGCCCTTCTGCGTGCTTGACGAGATCGATGCCCCGCTGGACGAGGTGAACACGCGCCGGTTCGCTGACCTGCTGCGCGAGCTCTCGGGACAAACGCAGTTCCTGGTCATTACTCATGCCCGCGGCACCATGGAAGCATGCGACGTGCTCTACGGTGTGACGATGCAGGAGCAGGGCGTATCCCGATCGCTCTCGGTGACCCTGAGCCAAGCCGAGACCGTGGCCGAGACGGGGAAGACCTAGGCCGGCGTTTGGCGCCCCTGCGCCCTACTGAAGCTGTGGGAATCCTGTGAAGCCTGGAGCCTGCGACTGGGCCGGCAGCAGGACCGCCATGGCCAGCTTGTCCAGTGTCAGGTACGTCGCCGCGAAATGGACGACGTCGTCCGCCGTGGCCTGCCGGATGGCCGTCTCATACCACTCGAGGGGGTCACCCTCGACACCGGCCAGGCGCATAAGGGCTAGGTACTGTGCGCGGTCGCGGGCCGACGCGAGCCGCATCCGGTTCGACCCGAGGACGAGCCGCCGAGCGCGCTCCATTTCCGCCTTCGATGGAGGCTCGCCCGCCAGCGACCGGATGGCGTGCCGCAGCGACTCATCTACCTGCGTGGCTTGGGTCGACAGAATCCGGTACCAGTCCAGCTCCGTGATCTGGGGCCCCACCGGTCCTCGGGCATAGGCAAAGGCCACCATGTGGTTGTAGGCCACAGCACGGGCCGAGGAGCAAGCGACCCCTGCTGCACCGGGCCCCGCCGAGGCATCGGACCGTTCGAAGACCGGCTCGGTCGACAGCCGGCCGCTGGCCGCGGGGTCAAGAAGCGCCGCGGTGAGGTCAGCCAGCGGCCAGTCGGGGGCCGCCACCGGCGGTACCTCGAAACCGAACATGATCTGGGCGACCGGCGCGGTACCGGCCTCGATGACCTGGCTGCGGTAGGGCAGCGGCAACAGCGCACTGCTCGCGTCCTGCTCTCGTTGGCGAACCGCCTCTCGCCAGTCCGGAAGTGCTGGGGCCGGCTCACCCCCCGGCCAGTCTGCGCAGAGCCCCGCCACGGCGTCGAGGATCTCACCGGGCGTTCGGGGCGCCACGATCGCGCAGAAAACCCGGCCAGGGGCAAACAGCCGCCGCGCCAGGTCGGCCACCCGCTCCCGGGTGATGGCGCTCAGGCTCTCGGGCGTGCCCAGCAACTCCTCGACCTGCGGCACCGGGTACAGGACACGGCGAACCATATGCTCGAGGTTCGGCTCCTTGGCGCTATGGTCGATGAACACCGCCTGGGCTTGAGCTTGAGCTTTCACGGCGTCCTCGGGATACGCTCCGCTCTTGAGGGCGGCTATCATGAAGGCGAGGGCCTCGTCGAGAAAGGAGGCGGGACCCGAGATGTGGACCTCGACGAACTCGTCGGTGGCTCTACCGCCCGTGGAGCCGTCCTGCTCGTCGATGCCCTGAAGAAGCGCCTGAGTCCGCTCGGAGGCCCAGCCCTCGGCTCCGGCCAGCATCGTCCCGGCGGCGATGCATCGCAGTCCGGGGAGATCGCCATCCTCGCTTGGATCTGACCGGACCACGACATCGATGCAGAACACCTCGGAGCTTCGTGTCTGCTGCGCGATGGCATGTAGGCCGTTGTCCAGCGTGCGCTCAGCCGTCGCGGGTGCCGACAGGGCCGTCGAGGGCATGCTCGGCAGTAGGCTCAGTATCAAGATCCGTCGAACCATCGTGTCCACGGGGAGCCGCCTCTCTGGGGGCCTGGGCGCTAGTGTGCCGCCTTCGGGCGCACCTGAACGAGCGTGTACAGCTCCGGATCCAGGTACGTGCTGGCCACCCGCTGTATGTCCGCTGAGGTGACCGCGCTGACTCGGTCCTCGTATTCCAGTGCGAACTCGAAGCCACCGATCGATTCGTAGAACCCGAGCGTTGCGGCCTGATCCATGTACGTCTCAGACTGCACGGCGAAGCTACCGAGTATTTGTCGCTTGGCGCGATCGAGTTCTTCCGCCGGAAGGCCTTTCGCGCGGATGTCGGCAATCTCCTCGAGCACCGCGCTCACCGCCGCGTCGGCCCCGTCGGCGGGAGTAACGGCCCAGACGTAGAAAGCACCAGGGTCGCGCTGGGTGAGATAGATGGTCAGCATCTCATCAGCCAGCTTGCGCTCGCCCACGATCCGCCTCTGGAACCGCGAACCGCGCCCCTCACCCAGTGCGGCCATCAGCACATCCATCGGACACACATCGTCCTTCGCCGACGCCACACCGGGCGCCGGGAAGCCCAGCATGAGGAAATGCCGCGTCGTGGCACGCTCAACTGGCGGCGCCACCTTTCGTGTCATTCGACGCGGCTCGTCCATGTTGGGCCGGGGCGGAGGCAGGGTGGCCGGGAACGAGCCGAATGCCGCCGATACGACCCGAAAGGCCTCGTCAGTATCCACATCACCCACCACGATGACGGCCGTGTTTGGGCCCGTGTAGTACGCGTCGTGCGCGCGCTGGATGTCGGCCCGAGACAGGTTCGCCAGCGAGTCGCGCGTGCCACCCGGGCTGAGCCGGTACCCGTGCTTCGTGAAGCCGAGGCGGTATGAGAGCTCCTGAAGCTGTAATACCGGGTTGTCCGCCTGCTGCGCGAGCTCGTGGGCGATGATGTTCCGTTCCCGCGCCACGATGGTTGGGTCGGTCTCGGGGTTCCGGATGGCGACGGCCAGCTGTGTGGCGGCCTCCTCCAGGCCATCGGGCGATAGGGCGACCGCGAAGTGCGTATGATCGCGACTGGTCTCGGCAGTGACGCGGCCGCCCAGGCTCTCAATCAGGCGAGGTAATCGTCCCACCCGAGATCCGGACATCCCCTGGAAGACGAGGTGTTCGATCGTGTGGGCCACGCCGTTCGTCTCGTCCGTCTCCAGGGCCGACCCGAAGCGGACGTAGACATCGAGGGCCACGATGGGCGCTTCGTGGGCCTCCCGGACGACCACACGAACGCCGTTGTCGAGCGTCCGGGCCTGAACGTCCGCCGGCGTGAACACGGCTGCCTGTGCCCACGCGCCTGAGAGCGCCACGGCAATGACCGTCCAGCCCATCCATAATGTGGTGCGGCAAACACATCCGCGGTGTCCGTGCACGGTGGGGGCTCCTTAGCGTGCCCGGCGCCACGCTCTCGCGCACGCCCTGGGGCTGGACGGTTGTTCGCAGGCCTCCGGCGCTTTCCTCCAGGACAGCCCGGGACTCGATCCGGGCATTCCGCATGCTGCAGTGCGGCCTCGCCGGGGGCGGGCGTGGACCCGGGGGGACGCGGAAGGTATGATCTTCTTCGGGCCAGTGGCGCCCGCCGACACCGACAGTGCGGGGCCACGTGGGATTGGCCTGCAGCGCCCTCACCGCCCCGCTCGCCGGGCAACCCGGGCGACGAGACAAGAGAGGAACCCCGGATGTCTGATCAGTCCCCCTCGTTCGAACGACTGGTGCCCCCCGCCGATGGCCACCGGATCACGTGTGAGAACGGGAGGCTGTGCGTGCCCGACGACCCCATCGTGCCCTACATACGGGGCGACGGCACCGGGGTGGATATCTGGCCCGCTGCCCAACACGTCATCGACTCGGCGGTGGCGCGGGCATACTCCGGTCGCAGACGCATCGTTTGGCTCCGGACCTACGCGGGCCTCGATGCGCTCCAGGAGTACGGTAAGGATGCTGTGCTCCCGGCAGATACTGTGCGGGCCATCCAGCACTATCTGGTCGCCATAAAAGGCCCGCTGACCACACCGGTGGGCGGGTACGAGTATGTGTGCCTCGAGTGCGCGCTCGAGCAGAACGGCGACGCAAGCGGTGCCCCGGGGCATTGTGCCGGGTGCGGCTCCGAGTGGGTCACGGCACGCTTCCGGTCACTGAACGTGACCCTCCGGCAAGTGCTCGACCTCTATGCCTGCGTGCGCCCCGTGCGGTGGTTCCGGGGGGTGCCGAGCCCCGTCAAGCACCCGGAGAGACTGAACATCATCATCTTCCGTGAGAACACAGAGGATGTCTACTCGGGCATCGAGTTCCCGAGTGGATCGGCCGAGGCCGCGGAGCTGATGGCCCTCGTGAGCCGTCACACGGGTAAGAACCTACGCGCCGATAGTGGAATTGGTGTGAAACCCATTAGCGCTAGCGGCACCAAGCGGTTGGTGCGTAAGGCGCTACAGCACGCGATCGCGCAAGGGCGACAGACCGTGACCCTGGTGCACAAAGGCAACATCATGAAGTTCACTGAGGGCGCGTTCCGCGACTGGGGCTATGAGGTCGCCCGAGAGGAGTTCGGCCCGGACACGTTCACCGAGAAGGAGCTCTGGGAGGAGTTCGGCGGCGTTCGGCCGTCCGGCAGAGTACTCATCAACGACCGTATCGCCGACAGCATGTTCCAGCAGGTCCTGCTGCGCCCGGACGAGTACGACGTCGTCGCCACACCCAACCTCAATGGCGACTACCTGTCCGATGCCTGCGCGGCCCAGACCGGTGGTCTCGGCCTGGCGCCGGGAGCCAACCTGGGCGATGAGATCGGCCTGTTCGAGGCCACACATGGCACGGCACCCAAACATGCCGGGAGGAACGTGATCAACCCCAGTTCGGTCATCCTCTCGGGCAAGATGATGCTCGACTACATGGGCTGGCAGGAGGCCGGGGAGCTGGTCGTTCGTGGCCTCGAGCAGACCATCGAGCAGAAGCGCGTCACGTACGACTTGGAGCGGCAGATGGAGGGGGCGGAGAAGGTCTCCACGTCAGGTTTCGCCGAATGCATCGTCGAGAATATGGGATAGCGTCCGGCGCAGGGGGTCTCGGCAATGCTCTGGACTACCGAGAAGGATCAGCTGGGGCGCGACACGATGTTGGCCCTGTATCAGCGGGGGCTGATGAAGACCTGGTACCGCGACCGTCGCGAAGGTTGGGAGCTGGTGAGTGGCCGCTGGAGCCCCTTCTACCTGCAGCTTCGCCCTCTGTGCTCCTTCCCTGACTTGCTCAAGTCGGTGGGGTATGCTCTCTCGCGCGTGGTAGCCAACGAGGTGCCTGATGCCACACGGCTGGTGGGCATCGCAATGGCCGGGATCCCGATCGCGCTCGCCACATCCTTCGCCTCCGGCCTCACCTGCACATACACCCGCAAGCTCGAGGGGGTGCGCAGCGTGGAAGACCTGCGCCGCGTACTCGAGGGCTATGGCGAGCACCGGATGCTCGAGGGTGAGGTGGGACCAGGCGACCGCCTCGTTTTCGTCGATGACCTGGTGACTGGTCTCGACAGCAAACTGATCGCCATCGAGCAAGTGCGAGCCCAACTGGCCTGGGATGGCGTCACCGGATGCGCCACCGAAGATGTCCTCGTGCTTGTGGACCGCGAGCAAGGCGCGCAGACGCGGGCGGCCGAACTGGGTGTGAAGCTGCACAGCCTGATCCCCTTCCGGTCGCAGGCGCTCGAGTGGCTCCGCGACAGCCTCGCACCGGTCGAGTATGATGTGATCTCTGACTACCTGTCTGACCCCGACGCATTCCAGGACGCGGCTGACCGCCAGCGCATCATCGCGCTGGCTCCCTCGTAGCGGGTGTGAAAAGTCCTCCGGTCGCTTCCAGCCCATCATGGGGTAACGACAGGGTCCGGTGTCCCGGGCGTGGCCTTGCCGGGACAGACTGTGAGCCATAGGGAGCAGGTCCCGCGTGAAGCCCAAGATCCACGTGGCCGTCCTCATGGGCGGGCCCACATCCGAACATGAGGTGTCCCTGAACACGGGGACGGTTGTCATCAACGCCCTCGATCGCGACCGCTACGAGATCAAGCCCGTCTGCATCACGCGAGACGGGCGGTGGCTTGTGCCCTCCGGCTACCTCGCGGCCGATGCCTTCCCGGTGGAAATACCTCCGGCCCAGGCTGTCAGTGGTGTGGACGGATGTGTGGCCCTCGAGTGCCACCATGCTCCCGCCAGCCTTTGCCAGGACGGCGGTGCTCCGGTGGACGTGGTGTTCATCGCCATGCATGGGCCCTATGGGGAGGATGGAACCATTCAGGGGATGCTCGATGTGCTGGGGCTCCCCTACACGGGCTCGGGTGTCCTCGCCAGCGCTCTGGCCATGCACAAGGGCCTGTCCCGCCGCCTGTTCCTGCAGGCGGGTCTGCCGCTGCCGCGAGCACGAGAACTCTCGCGCCGGCAGTCTGCGGAGGAACGCGCCGCCTTGCTGGCGGCGGCACTCGATGACCCGGGCCTCCCGTGTGTGGTCAAGCCAGCGTCGCAGGGGTCGAGTTTCGGTATCGGGCTCTGCTTCTCCCCCGAGGAGCTGCCTCCTGCTGTCGATGAGGCATTCCGCTACGATGATGACTTACTTATCGAGGAGTACATCGAGGGGCTTGAGCTGACATGCCCGGTCCTGGAGAGGCCCGACAACTCCACCGTGCCACTCCCGGTGATCGAGATCATACCCAAGCGCAGCCGGTTCTTCGACTACGAGGCCAAGTACGTCGCCGGAGCCACAGAGGAGATCTGCCCGGCGCGCATCGCGCCCGACATCGCGGCCGAGGTCCAGCGGCTCTCGCTGGCGGCCCACAACCTCCTCGGTTGCGCGGGGCTTACCCGCGCCGACTTCATCCTCCGTGACGGGACACCCTACCTGCTCGAGATCAACACGATCCCCGGCATGACCCAGACCTCGTTGGCCCCTCAGGCGGCGCGAGCTGCAGGAATGGGATTCTCGGAGCTCCTCGACTGCCTCATCGAGTGCGCCCTCCGTCGCGGACGCCGGAACCGATGCTGAGGCACCCCAGCCCTCGGGCCGATCCGGGCCCGAGGCAGGGGCGAGGGCCGGTGAGACGACCTCCATGCATCGCAGCCGTCGCCGGGTTCCGGCCTACCCTACCGCCCATTGGCGGTAACATAGGGCCCTTGGATGGGCGGCTGGGTCTCGCGAAGGTCGCGCGGAACACCCGCCTGGTCTTTCGGAGGGACCGCACAGAGGTGCGCCCAGAGGGCGCGGGGCCCCTGACCGGCCCGAGGTTGAGGCGTGCGGATCGGGCGCGTTGGGGGCCCACCACGCTGGGAGACGCGTGGTTCCCCCCATGGCGCCCCTCCGCAACCAGGCGGATGGGCCACGGGAGCCCTCAGCTACCGCCAATGGTACCGGGCGGTCCCCACCCGCAGCTCTGGTCGCACGAGGGTGACTACACCACCTGGGAGTCGAACAGCGGTACCAGCCAGATCACGGTCCCGTCGCCATAGCGGCAAGCGGCGTGAGAGATCCGTGTAGGGAGGACGACGATGCGGGCTTCTACTCAGGCTGCGCGGGGCGGGGTAGGTCGGCGGGTCAGGACTGCCATCCTGGTTGTGGCCGCCCTCTCGGCGGCCTGCGCGCTTGGTCAGCAGGCGGCCCGCGAGGGCGCAGCCCCCGCGGCGGGTCCCGTTGCGGTGGATGATGGCCCGCCAAAGGCCTACGTAATGAGCTTCAGGGTCGTCTTCATCACGCCCACACCGGAGTGCGACCCGCGGCTGCTCTACGAGTTCGTGGAAGGGGCTATGAGGGACGGCGCTGTTGTGCCGAAGGACGCAGAGGGCTTCTACAGCATCCTGGCGCTGGACGAGCTGTACCGCCTCGGGCGAGACGACCTGCAGGTGGCTGTTGGGCCAGTCTACAGCGTGTCGATGCCCGCGAATGCTGACTACGTCGGATACACGGGCGTCTGCCGTGATGGGGAGCGCTCGTGGGGCATCTCTGCCCGCGTCGAGCCGGTCACGCAAGACGGCCTCACTGCCAAGCTGTGGATGAAGCTCGACATGGCCAACTTCGAAGGCAGCGGCACCGCCGCGGACGCTGGGCAGATCTGGCTCGACGACGTAGTGCTCGAAGTGCCACGGATCCTGACGCAGGAGACCAACACGAGCGAAGCAGGCCCGAAAGGCCCCGGCAAGCAATTCAGCAAGGCCAGCGTTCTGCTCGTGATGCTGCAGGAGGCGCTGCCGTAGGGCTCGGCCGGGTCCCGTGAGGTGCTCGCGACCGGGGACGGCTACTCACTTCCTTTCCTGGGGCGGGTGGCCGTCCCCGGCGTGCTCCTGCCACCGGACTGGCCCAGCCTCCACCCCGCCGGGGGGCCCGGGGGATCTGCCGGTCACCGCTACTCGGCCTGCGCGGGCGGGCCTGTGCTCTTGTGCGACCGACGCCAGTCGGGCGGTAGCCGAATGGGGTCCACGGTTGGCGCGCCCGGGACGTCGGCTATCGGGAAGCGCGCGCAGGTCCGCGCGTGCTCCGGCGGCGAACTGCGCCGCGCAATCCTCGCCGGAGGTGGCTCGCATGAACCGGTCCCTGCTCGCGCCGCTCGCCCTCGCCCTCTGTGCCCCCGCGCGCTGTGAGGACGACGCCATGGCTCGATGGTTGCCCGGGGCGGGTCCGCTCGACCTAGACGGTGACCTCGGTGCCCGGATGGTTGAGGGCATTGGGCGGTACCTCGATGGCCTGAATGCGGAGGCGCCGGCCGGCCGCGCGGCGTTCTGGCGACGGGACACGTCCGGCGCGGCGGCCTATGACCTATCCGTGGAGCCGAACCGCGTCCGGCTGCGCCACGCCATCGGGCTCGCCGACCCTCGGGTGGAGCCGGTGGACCTGGAGCTCGTTGGCACATCCGAGCGCGATGCTCTGCTCGCGACGGGTGAGGCCTACGACGTGTTGGCCGTGCGGTGGCCGTCCATCGAGGGCGTCCACGGCGAAGGCCTGTGGCTCAGACCCCAAGGCGGACCGCGCTCCCGCGTGGTTGCCATCCCAGATGCCGACCGGACGCCTGAGATGCTCATCGGCCTGGCGCCGGGAGTGCCACCGGAGGCCCAGTTCGCCCGGCGACTGGTGGAGAGCGGCTGCGAGGTGCTTGTCCTGTCACTGCTCGATCGCGCCGATGCCGAGTCGGGCAATCCGCTGATCCGGATGACCAACCAGCCGCATCGCGAGTTCATCTACCGTATGGCTTTCGAGCTGGGCCGGCACACCATTGGCTACGAGGTGCAGAAGGTGCTGGCCGCCGTCGACTGGTTCGCCCGCCGGCCCACCGCGGCGCCCATCGCTGTCGCGGGCTACGGCGAAGGCGGGCTGCTCGCCCTCTACTCAGCGGCGCTCGATCGCCGCATCGACGCCGCCTTCGTCAGCGGGTACTTCGGGCCGCGCGAGGGCCTGTGGCAGGAGCCCATCTACCGCAACGTGTTCGGGCTGCTGCGCGAGTTCGGCGATGCCGACCTCGCCAGCCTGATCGCGCCGCGCGCGTTGGTGGTCGAAGCCTGCCTCGGCCCCGAGGTCGAGGGTCCGCCGACACCGCGCGACGGCCGCTCGGGTGCCGCGCCTGGCCGGCTGACGACTCCCGCGCTGGCCGACGTGACGGCCGAGATCGACCGCGCCCGGCCATGGTTCGACGCGCTGGGCACCGGCCGCCGACTGCGGCTAGTCGTCTCGGGCGAGGGGGGGCTTGGTCTGCCGGGGTCGGAGCCGGCGCTGGCGGCGCTGCTGGGGGCACTGGGGCACGGCGACACACTCGGGCCACAGGGAACGCCACCCGGGCCGCGGGGTGCGCTCCCCGATGTCGCCGAGCGGCGGAAGCGCCAGTTTCATGAGCTGGTCGATGCCACCCAGCGCGCCTTGCGGTCGGCCGAGCGCGACCGCGCGGCGCTGTGGGCTGCCGCCAATGCGACCGGTGACGGCGACTGGCAGCAGCGCACGGCTGAGCTACGCGACACGCTGTGGGATGATGTCATCGGCCGCCTGCCGCCGGCCAGTTTGCCGGCGAACCCGCGGGCCCGGCAGGTCTACGATGAGCCCACATGGGCCGGGTTCGATGTGGTGCTCGACGTCTGGCCCGATGTGTTCGCCTCGGGCATCTTGCTTGTGCCGAAGGACCTGAAGCCCGGCGAGCGCCGTGCCGTGGTCGTGTGCCAGCATGGCCTCGAGGGCCATGCGGCCGATGTGGTGGGACCGGTGGCCGAACAGGCCTATCGCGACTTCGCCCGCCAACTGGTCGAGCTGGGCTATGTGGTCTTCGCCCCGCAGAATCCGTATCTGGGCGAGGACGCCTTCCGGGTCCTCCAGCGGAAGGCCAATCCGTTGGGCTACTCGCTCTTCTCCGTCATCGTGCGGCAACACGAGCGCATCCTCGAGTGGCTGGGCACGCTACCCTACGTGGACGCCGGGCGTATCGCCTTCTATGGGCTATCGTATGGTGGGAAGACCGCGATGCGGGTGCCGGCTCTCCTGCCGGGCTACTGCCTCTCCATCTGCTCGGGTGACTTCAACGAGTGGATCGTCAAGAACGCGAGCTACGACCAGTCCATGAGCTATGTCTATACAGGCGAGTATGAGATGTTCGAGTTCGACCTCGGCCGGACGTTCAACTACGCGGAGATGGCAGCGCTGATCGCGCCGAGGCCCTTCATGGTCGAGCGGGGCCACGATGACGGTGTCTCGGTCGATGAATGGGTGGCCTACGAGTACGCCAAGGTGCGGCGGTTCTACACGAAGCGCGGCTTCGCGGATCGCACCGAGATCGAGTTCTTCGACGGCGGCCACTGGATCAACGGCGTGGGCACTTTCGAGTTCCTGCGCCGGCACCTCGGTTGGCCTGCGGCGGATTGAGCCCGGCCGACCGGAACCGGTTCGCCCGGTGGTCACGGCGGGGAATCCTGCCTCGCGGCTTCGCCCCACCGCTCTGGGCAGGTCGGCCTGTATGACCCGCCGAAGGCCCGATGGCCCAATGCCCCGCCCGCGGCGTGCCGAACCGGGCGGAGAACGGCGCGGTTGGACCGGGGACACCATGCCGCGGACTATCGTACACGTCGATATGGATGCCTTCTACGCCGCCATCGAGCAGCGGGACCATCCCGAGCTGCGCGGCAAGCCGGTTATCGTCGGAGGTCGGCCGGGCAGCAGGGGGGTGGTCTCCTCCGCCTCCTACGAGGCCCGCGCCTTCGGTGTCCGGTCTGCCATGCCGTCCACCGAGGCGCAGCGGCTGTGCCCTGAGGCCATCTTCGCACCGGTCGATATGCCCAAGTACGCGGAGGCGTCCCGGACGCTCATGAAGGTCCTCGAGTCGTTCTCGCCGACCATTGAGCCGCTATCGATCGACGAGGCGTTCCTCGACGCATCCGGCACGGAACGCCTGTTTGGCCCTCCCGAGGAACTCGGCCGAGCGATCAAGTGCCGCGTTCTCGAGACCCTCCAGATCACGGCGTCGGTGGGCATTGCGCCGAACAAGTTCCTGGCCAAGCTCGCCTCCGATCTCCGCAAGCCGGATGGCCTGGTCGTTGTGGGCGAGGGTGAGGCCCCCGCGCTGCTCGACGATCTGCCGATCCGTAAGCTGTTCGGAGTGGGCGAGGCGACGGAGGAAAGACTCCAGCGCCTGGGCATCGCGACTATCGGCCAACTGGCCCGGTACCCGCGCGACATCCTCATCCAGCACTTTGGTCAAGCCGGGGAGCATCTTAGCGATCTGGCCAATGGGATCGACGAGCGTCCGGTGGAGACCGAGCGCGAGGCCCGGAGTCTGTCCACCGAAGTCACTTTCGATGAGGACATCGCCGACTATGAGCGGCTCGAGGCCGTGCTGTTCGACCTATCGGAGCAGGTGGCGTGGCGCCTGAGGAAGCAGCGGCTCCGCGCCCGTACGTTCACGTTACGCGTGCGTTTCGCGGACTTCGACACCGTCTCGCGCTCGCGCAGTCAGAAGCGCGCCTCCAACCACGGTCCGCTGATCTTTCGCTCCCTGTGCGAGCCGCTCGCCGGCTTGCGCGAGAGCCGCCGCGCGGTCCGGCTTCTTGGTGTGGCCGCCACCCAGCTCTGCGGCGAGGGCGATGAGGCCCAGCTGTCGCTCTTTGGCGATGACGAGCTCGAGAAGGCTCGCGCCGTCGATGAGGTGCTCGACGCCATCTCCGCTCGTTTCGGCCGTGGCACGATCGGCCGAGGCCGCACCTTGCGTCCGGACTCCTGACCCTGCATCATGCCCGTGTGTCCTGCGGAGACCCATAGTAGGGGCGTCCGCCACTCTCTGCCGAAGGAGTGCTGTAGCCCATGAGCCATACCCAGCCCATCCGACTCCTCCACTATGGCCTTGGACCCATTGGCCTGGGTGTCGTCCGCCAGGTGGCTGATCGGTCTGATATGGTGAGCGTGGCCGGCGTCGACATCCGTCCCGAGGTCGCCGGTAAAGACGTGGGCGAGCTCGCCGGGCTGGGCCGCGACCTCGGTGCCTCCGTGACCGCAACCGTCGGCGAGGCCGTTGGGGGAGCGCAGGTTGCGGTCGTTTGCACCGGCTCCCATCTCTCCGACGTGGAGCCCCAGATTATGGAACTGGTGCAGGCTGGGCTCAACGTGATTTCGACATGTGAGGAGCTCTCATACCCGTTCTGGCATCATCCCGAAGAGAGCCGTCGGATCGACGATGCGGCCAAGCGCAGCGGTGTGACCGTTCTCGGCACCGGTGTGAATCCCGGTTTCGTCATGGACTTACTCCCCCTGATCGCGTCCGGGGTGTGCTTGCGGGTCGACTCCGTGTACGTGCGGCGTGTCGTCGATGCAGGCACGCGCCGCGGGCCCCTCCAAGCCAAGGTGGGAGCCGGCATGTCTGTCGAGGAGTTTCGCGCCGGGGTCCAGACCGGCAAGCTGGGGCACAAGGGCTTCGTTGAGTCCGTGGCCATGATCGCGGACGCCCTGGACCTCGGGGTGGACACCATATCGGAGAACATCCAGCCCAAGCTGCTCGACCGGTCCTTCGGCCCCTGGAGGGCCGGACAGGTCGCGGGCATCGACCAAACCGCCACCGGCCTCCGCCAGGGCGAGGCCGTGGTGTCCCTGCGCCTTCTGATGTACGTCAACGCGGACGACCCGCGCGACCGCATCGTGCTCCGCGGCGTGCCCGAGGTCCGTTGGACACTGGAGGGCGGCACCCCCGGAGACCAGGCGACGGCGGCCATCACCGTCAACACCATCCGGCGTGTGCTCGCTGCCCCGCCCGGACTCACCTCCATGAAGGACCTGCCACCCGCCCACTGGGCCAGAGGATGATGGACTCGTCACTTCTCGTCTCCGCTGCCCTCGCCGTTGGGCGGATGTCGGATCGCCACTCGGGTTGAGGTGAGTCGGTATTGGCACTATTGCTGACGTGCCTGCTGGGCACCCAAGCTGTCGGCTTTGTGTACCGGCCGTCGACCGGCCGGTTCAAGGACGGCTTCGTGCTGTGGAATGAGGGGCGGTTCTACCTCTACAGCATGTACATGGACGCGCCCGGGGATGACTCCCACTTCCGCAACGTCTGGCTGGCCACGTCGCCCGATGGCGTGCACTGGCAGGACGTCGGCCCGGTCATCAGCAACGCGCCCTTCAACATCTGGGCCATGGCCGTCCACCGGGTCGGCGACCGGTTCATCATGAACCACGGCAGCTTCTCGCAGCCGGGCCTACAGAACGTGATCCGATTCTGGAAGTCCATGGACCTGGTCCACTGGACCTACATGGGCAGCGAGACCGACCTGTTCCCCGATACCCGCTGGTACGATCCCAACAGCCGGTTGGATTGCATGAGCGTAGTGCGCGCGCTCGAGGACGGCCACGCGAGGTACTTCGGATATGCGACCGGTCCGGGCGGTTTCCTCGAGTCCGACGACGGGCTGCACTGGTCCGGGATGCCCGAGCCGCACTTCGACTGGGGCACGGTGCCTCCGCCCCCGATGTCGCCCGAAGAGGGTGTGTTCGAGGTCGGCGGGTGCCACGAGATCGGCGGCAGGTACTACTACCTCGGCGGCTGGTTCAACTACATGGGAACCACGGGCTACGGGGTCTACACGCTCACCGCGGACACGCCGCGTGGTCCGTTCCGCCCCGACGAGGCGGCGTACCGGCTGTGTGGCAACTCCGGACGGTGGGTCGCGCTGTGGGCGCGCTTTTGCCCGACCGACCGAGAGCTGCTCGTGAACGGCTACATGTACAGCGGCTACACCTATGAGACAGGGGAGACCTGGTTACCGCCACTCAAGAGAGCCGTGGTCGACTCGGACGCGCACTTGCGCCTTGCGTACTGGCCGGGCAATGAGGCCATCAAGGGAACGCCGGTGGATGTGGACCTGAGCGGGTGCCGCATGGTGTTCCCGGGCGTCGCCGGCGGCGACTGCTTGAGCGGCATGTCGGCCGGCCGGCTGGATCTTCAGGCTCAGCCGGAGCGGGGCTCCATCGACCGGACCGGCGTGCCGACCACTGTGGCGGTGCTCGATAGCGCCCTCGACTTCAGCAAGGGTGTTGCCATCGAGGGGACGATCCAGGCGACTTGCCGCGATCGCCGGCTCGGAGCTCCGTCGGCTGGGCTCTACCTCGAGGAACAGCCCGGCGAGGGGACGGCGATCCTGCTGCACGGTTATGGCCGGACGGAGATCGGCAAGATGACGCTGGCCGAGGGCCTCACCTTCGCGCCGGAGGACGTCATCGGCCCCGGTTGCGCCGCGCCGGCAGGCATCGCGCCGCACAGGGACCACGCGTTCCGTCTGCTCGCGCGCGCGAACATGTTCGAGTTCTACCTCGACGACATGCTCGTGCAGACCTTCAACACGACGCACGAGCCTGGTGGCATCGGTCGCACCCCCGTGCGGCTCGGGTTCATCGCTCAGAACGGGCAGGGCCTGTTCGGGGACGTCAAAGCATGGTCGATGAGCCTGGGGGAGTGAGGTCCCGAGTGGGAGTTGCGTGGCACCCAGGCGTACAATGGGCAAGGGAGGGGGCACTGGCATGGACTGGCGCGAGCGTGGTGCGATCGATCCGCAGGCGCTGGTGGGCAAGCCAGTGACCCGGGGCACGCGGGTCTCGGTCGGGTTCGTCATCGACCTGCAGGGGCGCGGCTGGGCAATGGAGCAGATCCTGGCGAGTACGACCCCCTGCGCCAGGAGGGCATCCAGGGTCATTGGCGGTAACTTAGGGCTCCCGTGGCCCATCAGCCTGGTTGCGGAGGGGCGCCATGGGGGGAACCACGCATCTCCCAGCGTGGTGGGCCCCCAACGCGCCCGATCCGCACGCCTGAACCTCGGGCCGGTCAGGGGCCCCGCGCCCTCTGGGCGCACCCCTGTGCGGCCCCTCCGC
>JAKPQA010000264.1 GCA_029547025.1 Armatimonadota bacterium | reverse complement strand
CGCCGTTCTCAACACCATCGACCGTCTGCGCCGCGAACCCGCGTGAGCCGAGCGAACCTGGGTGAGCCAGCGCGAACCTTTCGCCGGGCGCTTCCGAAGAGAATCATTGCCAGATGTGTGGGCTGACAAGGGAACAACGACAGGCGCTCGAGGAGTTGGATGCCCAGTGGGCTGATTTCCCCAAGGGGCAGGAGGAAGGGTGCTACGCTGAGCTTCTGGCGGTCCTGAGGGGGGAGCCAGAGGGTGTTACCCGGAAGGCAGGCGGACGTTCTGACACGGAACCGGTTTGAAAGGTGATGGCCGAAAATTGGGCGTTTCGCGCGCTTGTCCCACGGATGAACAAGCGCGTCACCATTTCTGCCGGCGGATGGCTTCCACCACTCGACCCAGCACCTGCACGTTTCCCGCGGGCAAAACGATGGGTGGGTAGTTCTCGTTTTTGCTCTCCGCCACGACGACTTCCCCGCGCACCGAGGAACACATCGCGGTCACCTCTTTGATGTTCTTCTTTATCGGATTCTGTCTCGTTGGCACCGCGCCGTTTCGTACGCCTGTCTCAGAACACGCCCATCCCGCGCAGCTTTTTCAGGAATTTGAGGACTCGTTGCAGGGTCTTCAATTCGCTCGGGCGGATTCCGCCCGGCCTGAAGTGCATGACTGCGTTCCTGACCGAACACGCCTCACGAAGCGTGTCGCAAAATACGACCCGGTCAAGGGGGAGTTGGAGCCTCTCCCAATACGGGACGTGCTCAAAAAGACTCACATACTCGCCGAATGTCATGTCGTCTACGCGATTGACTTTCGCACACCGCGATTCAGGATGGCAGCATTTCCGCAACTCCTCAACGGTGAACTCCCCCTTGCCAACCAAGACGCGCACCAATTTTTCGATCTCCTCCAATAGAAGGAACGGCTCCGCGAGAAGCAGGTACACCTCGGTAAGATCGCTAGGTGTGATGATCCCGACTACTGATCCCGCTTCGTCTGCGAGCAATGCGTACCCGTGTTGCGCGAAAATCGGAAAGGCATCGAAAATCGAGGTGTTGCATGTCACGGCCTGCGCGGTCGTGGCAAAATCTGCCACGCGTGCGCCCTTCTTCCCCGCAGCAAGGCCACAACCAATGGATGCCGCCGTGATGACACCTTCTGCGTGCCCATTCTGGCGCAGCACGGGCAATTGGGAGAAGTCGCGTCAAAGCATCAGCGTATTTGCAGTTTCCAGCGAGTCGCTCATTTTCACGGAAACCACCGGAGAAACTGGCACCACGAAGTCACCGATACGAAGCGTGGGGTCGTCAATTTTCACCTTCGAAGCCTCTCTTTCTACCGTCGGTTGTTAGCGGAGGCACCGTCCAAGACGGCTTTCCATTTGCACGGCGTCAGCTTTGCCGGTACCGAAGTCTGCACCGCGAAGCCGGGTTTCTTACCTCGCCGAGATTCGCGTCAGCGCAGCAACGTCATCCGTCTCGTCACCGTGCCCTGCGGGGCGGTCAGGCGCGCCAGATACACCCCGCTGGCGACAGCGCGGCCGTTGCTGTCGCGGCCGTCCCAGGTTACCTCATGTCGGCCAGGCAGGAATGCCTGGCCCACCAACGTGCGGACGAGGCGTTTGATTTCTTTGTTGAGCCGCTCGATTAACCGGCCCTGGCTGGCGGGGCAAGCTGTTGAGGGTTGGTTCAGCGTGGTTGGAGCTGGTCGAGGTGGCCTTGGACTGCTTGGGCGACGCGCTGGTGTCGTTGCGCCTCGCTGCTCCATCCTCGGTCCTCGGCGTCGGCCCGCAGGGCGTTGATGTCGGTGAGTTGGGCGGTCAGCGCTGGGGCGAATTCGGTTGCGGGAGTGAAGTTGTCGCAGGTTTCACAGATGTTCGCGTAGGGGCAGGCGCCCTGGGTTTCGTGCCGTGAGCAGTAGCCGTGAGCGACGCGGGTCTTGAGCCTCTCTGAGGCTAGCCAGGCGATCTTGTCGGGGATGATGGGGCGTCCGACGGGGGTCAGGGTGAGCTGGCGGCGCATGGTGCCGATGGCCTGGTCGTAGGCGTTCCGCAGGGTCGGGGAGGCCAGGGTGGCGTAGCGGATGGTCATCTCGGGGGTGACGTGGCCGAGGAGGGCCATCAGCGCCTGCAGGGACATGCCGGCGTTGGCCAGGGTGGTGGCGTAGGTGTGTCGCAACTGATGCGGTGTGACGGTGAGGGCCTGGCCGCCGGGCTCGTGTAGGTCCGCGGCGGCGACCGCGGCGAGGAGGCCGTTGCGCAGCCTGGTCGTGCCGAGGCGGCGGCCGTGTTCGGTGAACAGGAAGTCGGTGGGTTTGCCGGTGCGCGGGTGTGGGATCGGGCGGTGCGTGCCTCGTCGGGTGGCCCACTGGTCCAAGACCTCCAGGGTCGCTGCGTCGAGGGGGACGGAGCGTTCGGTGGCGAGCTTGCCCAGTGGGACCCGCAGCCAGGTCCCGGTCGGCCCATAGTCGATCACTGCGTTTAGTTCGAGGTCGAGCAGTTCACCGACCCGCAGGCCGGTGCCGCGCAGGACCTGCAGGCCGGTGCGGGAGAACGGGTCGTCCAGGTTGGCGACGGCGGCCATCAGCGCGGCGTCGATGTCCGGGGGCAGGGCGCGGGGCAACGCCCGGCCGAGTTTGGGGATGTCGGCGGCGAAGACCAGCCGTCGGGTGGGGGCCTCGGCCCAGTCCCAGGTGGTGATGTCCTCGAGCATGTTCCGGATGGTTAGGACGGTGGACTGGGCGACCGCGGGACCGATCGGGCGGGGCCGGGCCCGGCGCCCGCGCCAGGGTCGGGTCTTGTTCCATGACAGGAACTGCTCGACGTGGTGGCGGCGCAGGTGGCGCAGGCTGGTGACGTCGCTGTGGTGGGCGGTGAGGTACTCCGCGAACGGCAGCAGGTCATTGACCAGCGACTCCACCGACTTGGGCCGCAGTACTGCGGCGCGGGTGGTGACGTACCGCAGCAACGTGTCTCGGATCGCCGGGGCCATCTCCACGTCGTCGAAGCGCTGTTCCAGGGTGCGGCCCCAGGGTCGGCGGCGCGCTGGGTCGTCCAACAGGCCGAGCTGGAACAGCAGTTGGCGCAGGCTCGCCAGCCGTGCCCGGTAGGCCCGCAGGGACGATGGCGGGACGGTGGGCGTGTCCTCCAGCTCGTCCTGGAAGCGTTGCAACACGTCGGCATTCAGCGCGCTCAGCGGTCCACCGTGCCAGGCCAGGACCACCGCCAGGCACTCGTGTAGGACGGTTTCGACCCACCCGTCGGTCCAGTGAAGGGCCAGCCCGGCGCCGCGGGCGGCGGCGAAGTCCGCCCGGTGCTGTTCCTCCACGATCGCGCCAAGCCCTTGGAGGTGCTTGGTCATCGCGAGTTCGACATCGAGTGCGACCTGGCCAGCGCCGATGGCGAAGGCGAGCAGCGGCCACGCCCCGGTGCGGCGCAGCTCCAGCACCCGATGCTGGGTCGGGAGTTGCATCCACTCGGGCACGTCGGGGTGGTCGGTCAGGAATGCCCGGGCGATGCGCTGCCGGTCCCGGTAGGCGCGGTCGGAGAGACCAAGCCGTTGGCAGTGTTCAACGTACGCCGACAGCAGCGCGTGGTCAGCGGCGACGGCGAACCGTGGTGCCGCGGCGGTCACCGGGCACCCGCGAGGGTTGCCCGAGCGGCGGCGTACTCGGCCGCGAGGTGCTCGTTGGACAGGTGGATGTACACGCCGGTGGTTTCCGGACTCGCGTGTCCCATCAGCTCGCGCAGGGCGAGCAGGTCGATTCCCGCGGCGGCCAGCTCAGTGCCGTAGGTGTGCCGCAGCCGGTGCGGTCGGACCCGCACGGCGCCGGAAGAGCTGCGATGGCGACGGAACACCGACCGCAGCCCGGCCTCGGTCACCGGGGAACCGGCGCTCGGGCCGCGCAGGACCACGAAGCACTCCGCGGTGGCCAGCCCAGGCGGTCGCTCGTGACGCAGGTAGCCGCCGAGCTCGGCGAAGAATGCCGCGTCGACCGGCACGGACCGTTCCCTCCCGCCCTTACCGACCACGCGTAGGCGTCGCCGGCCCTGGTCGACGTCCTTCAGGAGCAGGCCGCGGACCTCGGCCGAGCGCAACCCGCCGAGCAGCATGGCCAGCACCATCGCCCGGTCCCGGTGGGTGCCCAGGCTGGTTAGGAACGCCTGCACGTCGGCCAGGTCAAGGGACTCGGGCAGCCGGCGCTGCTCGCGGACCAGGCGCCCACCGCCGCGGGCCCGTCCGGGGCCGAGGTGGCCCAGCATCCCCCGCGCAGTCGGGCGCAGGCCCTGCCCGCGCCGCGGTGCCGGGACGGGGTTGACCGGCACGGCCCTGCTGATCAACAGGTACTCGAAGAACGCGCGGACGGCGGCCACGCGCCGGTTGACCGTCGCTGGTGCCGCCCCCCGGCGGGCGAGGCGCACCACCGTTGAACCGGTGCCCGGAGCCCGCACACCCTGCCAGTCCACCCAGGCGAAGATGTCCATCGGCGCCACCTCAGCCACGCCCAGACCCTGCTCCGACAAGAACCGCGCGAAGTTCGCCACGTCATAGGCGTAGGCCCGGACCGTGGCCGGCGAGAACGCCCGGGCCCGTAGGTGGTCAAGGAACGCATTCGCTTCACCCGCCCCGGCCCAGTCGCCTGCCAGGGCGTGTCCGCCCTGCTCCACTCGCACCGACACAGCCATGACCGGCTCCTCTCCTCACCGGCAGGATCGCCCCGACCACCGCCCATCCAGCGGAGGTCAGGCCGCGACGGCCAAGGTGTCGTCCGAGGGCCGGTTAACCAATAGTGGGTTCGTTGACCAGATCTTGCGCCAGTGCTCCCGCGGGAACGCGGCGAAGGCGAGGACCTCGGCCTTCGCTGCGTCCATGAGAGCCCCGATCTTGGGGTAGCGGGCCGACAACTCGGCGGCGACCTTGTCCCACTG
>JAKPQA010000263.1 GCA_029547025.1 Armatimonadota bacterium | reverse complement strand
ACGGTTGCGTCCGGCGTCGAGGCCACGGGGGTCAAGCAGATCTTCTCCGATGGCGATGGCAAGGACGGCGATGGCCGGAGGACCTACGCCTGGGCCGCGAAGATCTCGAAGGACGTGGTCCCGAACTTCAACGTGGGCACCTGGGGCGAGTCGTGCCTGAACGACTCGATCACGGTGCATCGGACGCCTGAGCCGGCGACAGCGGCGCTGTTGCTGTGCAGTGTGGGCGGCCTGGCGGTTCGCCGGCTTCGCCGGCGGTCCCGCTAGTCGCGGGCGCCTTCAGCGCGCGCTCCACAAACGATCATTGACGCACGAAGCCCCGCCTGGCGGGGCTTCGTGGCGTGTACGAAGCGCACGCAGTCACGCACAAGTCGAAGGCCGGGGCTTCCGCCGAGGCGAAAACCCCCATCGCGCGCGACGCTCCACGCGCGCAGATCAGCCGTGACACTGGAGGCGCATATGGCCGTTCGGCAGGAACCGATCACCCTTGGGTTCATCCCCGCCAACCGCGGGTTCTTCAGCATTGAGCTGGCCGCCAAAATGCGGCAGTCCACTCTGGATGTCATGGCCCGGCTGGGCATCGAGGCCGTTTGCCCGACGCCAGAGCAGACCAAGGCCGGGTGTGTCGAGAACCGCGAGGAGGCGCAAATCTGCGCCGAGCTTTTCCGCGAAGCCGGCGTTCAGGGCATCGTCATCGGCGCCGTGAACTTCGGTGACGAGCAGGCGGCCGCCGCCGCCGTGCGTGAGGCCGGGTTGGGTGTGCCCGTTCTGATCTTCGGGTGCCAGGAGGAGGAGGTGCTCAGGAGGTCCACACCGCGCCGAGACGCGTTCTGCGGCCTGCTTTCCATTGGCGATGCCCTGCGGCAGATCGGGGTCCCTTACTCCATCGGCCAGCGGCCCATCTGCTTCCCCACCGACGACTCCTTCAGCCGGGACCTCGACTGGTTCGTCCGCGTCTGCCGCGTCGTCAACGGTGTGAGTGGCGGCCGCTATGCGCAGATCGGCGCGCGGCCCGAGGGTTTCTGGACCTGTCGCTACTCCGAGCGCGAACTTCAGGCCATCGGCGCGACTACCGTCGTCGCCGATCTCTCCGAGGCCATCGCCGGCGCCAACGCCATTGCCAGCGACGACCCGCAAGTCCGCAACACCCTCGACCAGATCCGGACCTATGCCGACACGTCGGCCATCACCCCCGAAGCCCTGGACCGCATGGCCCGATTCGAGGTCTACCTCCGTCGCTTCCGCGAGGAGCATGACATCGACGCCTTCGCCATCCAGTGCTGGAACTCCATCCAGAAGAACTACGGCATATGCACCTGTTCCACCATGAGCCGCCTGGGTGACGACGGCATCCCGTGTGCTTGTGAGGTCGATGTGCTGGGCGCGGTCTCGATGCACGCCCTGCAGCTGGCCAGCGGAACGCCGGCGGCGCTCGCGGACTGGAACAACCTCCACAACACCGATGAGGAGCTCGCCAACATCTGGCACTGTGGCGTGTTCCCAAAGAGCTTCGCCCAGTCGCATCCCACCATGGGATGCAACGACATCCTCTGCGGGTCCGGCGCGTGCACCCGGGATCAGGGCCAAGGCGTGCTCTCGTTCCGGATGCGTCCAGGCCCCCTCACGCTGTTCCGCATCGGGGAGGATGCGGGCGAGCCCCTCAAAGCTCTCGTTGCTCAGGGCGTGGTCGAGGACAACGAGGCAGAGACCTTCGGCGCCTATGGATGGTGCCGGATCCCCAATCTGCAGCGGCTCTACCGCGATGTCCTTCTCAACCACAGTCCCCACCATGTCGCCATCACCCAAGGGCATGTCGGCAATGTGCTGTGGGAGGCCTTCGGCAAGTACCTGAGTCTGGACGTCTTCCATGCCACTCAGGAGACCCCGGGCCTGTACACACCGCGCTTGCCTTTCTGACCCGGTGAGCGATCGGGCCCGCCGCCCTCGCTCCGAAACGCAGGGAGTCCTCAATGGCTCTGCTGATGCTCGTTCCGCTGCTTGGCCCACTCGTGGGAGCGGGACTTGCGTGCGAGTTCAGTACCGGTGTGGGTTGGACGCCCCAGCCCAGCTACCTCTCGAACCCCGCTGCCTCAGTGGACACCCGAGCCGAGAATGGCGCGGCCGTGCTCCGCGTGGCCGGGCCCGGCCGGGGGATGAAGTTCCGCCTCGATCTCGGCGGTGCACGGGTCCGTCCGGAGGATTTCCTGGCTCTCCGCTACCGGGCCCGAGGTCTCGCCCACGGCTATGCCCTCCACGCCGAGCCGGGCGACCGGCTTCTAGACGTCGTGGACCTGTGCCAGGATGGGCAGTGGCACACGCTGGCTCTCGATCTCCACTCCCTGGGTGTCCGGAAGCCGATCTCGGCACTCCTGACCGAGGTTCAGTGCTTGGACGAACCAGCAGAGATCGCCTTCGACTGGATCCGAGCCGCGCCCGACCCACCCGACGATGCCGACGTCTATCCCCCGCTCCCGTCCGCCTCGGCCGAGTACGCCGTAGACCTGTCTCGCTTGGCCGCGCTGGACCCCAAACCCTCCTGGCTCGGCTCGCCCGCTGAGTCCTTTGGGTGCCAGTGGGTGGGGGCCGATGGCATCCACCTCTGGGCGTCGGGCGCGGGGCGCGGGATGAAGTTCAGCGGCGCTCTGCCCCAGCCGGTGGACCTCAGCGGCTACCGGTACGCCGCCATCCGCTACCGGGCCACCGGGACCGCGCCCTGGGCCGACTACGTGCTGTGGTTGGCGGGCGAGGCCTCAGGCGAAGCCGACCAGTGGGCCCAGCCCATGTCGCTCAACGACGTCTGGGCGGACGGCGAGTGGCATACGCATGTCGCACGCCTTCCGGCTGGATTTGTGGCCACGCACCTCGCCCTTCAGGTCAGCTCCGCCGCAGAGCGAGGCGACTTGTGGATGGGGGGCATTCGCTTCTGCGCCACCCGGCCGCGTCTGCCCGTGGGCGAGGTTCTCCCATTCGAAAGGGGATGGAGGGGCCTCCGGCTGTCGTCGGGGCACTTCGTAACGCTGAACCTGGGTCCAGATGCCCGAGCGTCGGCTGACGAGGTCGTCGGACTGCTCCACGTGGCGGAGTGGCTCCCCGGCGGACCCATCCAGGTCAACGGGATTCCTTTCCGTATCCCCTCAAGCCAGGGCCCCCTGTTGGCCACTGGGGAGGACGGAGAGCCGATGGCCCCGGTACGCGTGGGCACCAAGGGAACGGAGGCCTACCTACTGCTGATCTCGCGCCTGCCGGCTCTCGCCTATGGCGAGCCGGGGGTCGAGCCGGGGCCCATGACCCGAACCGACCAGCCTGAGCGATTTGTGGTGAGCATAGAGTATGTCGACGGTCTCGTCGATGAGGTGTTCCCTCTCCGGGTGGCCTCGAATCGGTTCGAGCTGCTCGACGGCGTGAGCGTCTACGGTGTTCCGGCGCTCCGGGGTGTACCCGTCCGACGGATGGCGCTGCGCAACCGGATGGACTCCGCCCGATTCTGGTTGGCCGCGGCCACGCTCAACCAGGGCCCGCCGCAGCTTGAGGAGCCACCCACTCTGGCGTTGCCGGCGCCACCCGAACCCGAACGCGAGGTGCCTCTGCCCGAGCCCGCCCGCATCTCCTCGCGGGGCCCCGTGTGGACGCTGCACGCAGGTGAACTCCATCTGAGCCTCCACATCGGTGACGGAATCCGGTTGGTGGATGTGCGGAATGGCTACATGTCGCCTCGCCCCCTCTGTTCGCACCCAACGCCGATCTTCGAGCTCGGCGATGGCACGCGGACGCTGACATCGGCCCAAGTGAGCACTGAGGAGCCCCGGGTCGACACGGGCCCAGGAGGGGTGGTGCTCACGGTGCCCTTCGATGCCCGCGCGGCCGGCATTGCTGCGACTGGCCAGCTCATCGTCGCCGCGGCGGAGACGGGCGGCATCTGCCTGCGGCTGACGGTTCAGCACATGGGCAGCCAGTCCTGGACCCCGCAGATCGAGTTTCCGCTCATCGGCCCGCTTACCACGGGGCGGGCCGATGACGACTGGTACCTGTGGTGCCGTAAGGGCGGCCTCGTGTCCAACCGATCCACACACCAGCGTCAATCCTATGGCGGGGCCTATCCACTCCAGGTCGCTGACTTCTTCTGTCCATCGGGCGGCGGCCTGGCGTTGCTGACGCAGGACCAGACCGGCTCGCATCGCGACTGGGAGCTTTCCAAGGACGAGCGGGGCATCCAATGGCGCCTGTCGGCTTGGGCGCGCGAACACGCGGCGGGCGAGTCGGTCGATATCGCTCCGGTGCTTCTCTGGGCTCACCCGGGGGACTGGCGGTCCGCGTTGAGGCTCTATCAGCGCTGGGCCCACAAGTGGTACCAGCCCCAGGTGCCCCGCAAGCCGTGGTTCCAGAAGTGCTTCTACTACCAGCAACAGTACGCATGGAGCGGCCTGCGAGATGAGAGCGGCCGATGGCGAATGGGTCAGGTCATCGATCGCTACCGAGACTACTTCGGGTGCCTCGACTACCTGCACATCTTCGACTTCGGGGAATCCCGGGTCTACGGCCGCGTGGGCGACTACAGCCACTACGACGAGCTCGGCGGCCTCGAAGCCATGCGCCATGCCATCGCCGAGGCGCAAGACCAGGGAGTCCGCGTCGGGGTCTACATCGAGGGCTACCTCTGCGACGAGCGGGGTGTCTGGGGCCGCGAGCACGTGGCCGCCAACGAGATCAAGCAGGCTGACGGGACCGGCCTGCTCTGGGCGCCGGGATCCACCGAGCACATGATGTGTCCCGCCGCCAAGGGGTGGCGTTCGCACCTAGCCTCGACATACCACCGCGTGGCCGGCGAACTCCGGCCCGACGGCATGTACATCGACCAGTATGGCTTCACCGATGCGGGGAAGACGTGCTGGTCGCGCGAGCACGGCCACCCGGTGCCGGCGGCACCCATCGCGGGCGAGCGCGACACCCTCAAAGCCATCCGGGCCGCCACCCCGCCGGACGTCGCCACGCTCACCGAGGAGACGCCCAACGACATCAACTCCCAG
>JAKPQA010000253.1 GCA_029547025.1 Armatimonadota bacterium | reverse complement strand
CGTCACGCGATCCTTCGTTGTCCAGGGGCCAAGGCTTGATGGGCCACCCTAGGGGGACGCGGTGACACTCCTTGACACGTGGAGAGAACAGTCTGGGATCGATCGGTCAGCTCGGCGATCTGCCGCAGGGAGCGACCGGCTCGGTACTGCTCGGCCGAGAACGCGACCAGACGCTCGCGCTGCTCAGCGCTTTGGCGCACTGTCGCGGTCCCCTGAAACTCGGGCAACGCCTCGAGAACTGGCCGGCTCGGATACGGCATCACTGACCTCGTTGACGACGGATCGCCTCTGAGTCCACTCCCCCAATCACAGTTCAGACCCTATGACGCACCAGTGATCCTGCGCTGTCCCGGAGCCGCTTACGGAGGACATCGACTCCAGGAGGACGCCATGGTCTACCGGAAGGCATGGGAAGTGGCCTATCAGCGGGATCGAGCTGCGGGACGAGCCCGGTATGTCGACGCCGAGCCGACCCGGGCCCGCTTGGCCGAGCTCGCGGCCGCGCACGTCCCGATCCGGGCACTGGCTCGAGCCGCAACCCTCAGCGACACCGGGGTCAAGGCGATTCTCGACGGGTCCCGCACCCACGTTCAGCACCTCACAGCCGTCAGGGTTCAGCGCATCTCCCTCCGGCAGATTTACGACGAACAACCCGCCGGACACGTCCCCCGCGTCGGTGCAGTGCGCAGAGTGCAAGCACTCATGGCCCTCGGGTGGAGCCACCACGAGCTCGGTCAGGCCGGAGTCCCCAACACCGCGCGTCTCCTAACCGGGACGGGCAACCTGGTCACTATCCAGCGGTGGCGCGAGATCTCCGAGCTCTATGACCGTTTGTCGATGACTCCGGGCCCCTCCCCACAGACACGAGGCTGGGCCAAGACACTCGGCTACGCGCCCCCGTTGGCCTGGGATGAAGACACCATCGATGACCCACGGTCACGACCGCACGGAAATGGCGGAGAGCACGCGGCTGGCCAAATCATCGACGTGGTGGCCATTCGCCGCACTCTTGACGAACCGGGAAGGCCTGCAACCCTGACCGCTCAGGAGCAGGCGATCGCGGTTCGGGCGATGACTGCCCGTGGCCAGTCCGATGCTCGCATTGGCGAACGGCTCGGCTTCAGCGA
>JAKPQA010000240.1 GCA_029547025.1 Armatimonadota bacterium | reverse complement strand
GACGCGCTGGTGGTGGAGGACTGACGATGCGACGACTGCCGATCTACCTGCTCGCCCTCGCGCTCGCCGCCGCGCCAGCGCTCACCCAGACGCCAGTGCGTCTGCCGGACCTCGACGCCGCGACCACGCCGCTCGGCGACGACGACCTCTTCCTCGTTCGCCAGGACGGCGAGACGCGCGACGAGAAGGTCACATGGGCCAACGTCCGCGCCAGCCTCCAGGACGCCCTCGTCCTCGTCCTCGGCCCAGCCAGCGTCTGCGTGGACAACCAGCTCGCGCGCTGGGACGGAGCGAGTAATACCCAGTTGCAGTGCTCTGCTCTCACGGTAGCCGACACGACCGGCGACATCACCGCGCCCGGCGCGCTGACGATCAGCACGGCGGGGAGCAACGGGGACATCACGCTTGATCCGCACGGGACGGGAGTCGTCATTTCGTCGGCAACCATCAAGTGTGGGAAAACTTCAAACTGCAATCTATATCTTGAGGGTTTCGGTGGCGGGTATGGAGTGTTTAGTGGACTTAACTGGTTTACGAACTCCTTAGGTGCAACAACCAGTTCCTCTGGTTCAATAGGGTGGTCAAGTGGTGCAGCCAATAATCCCCGTGATCTTGTTATTGCAAGGGATGCGGCCAACACCCTAGCCCAGCGCAACTCAACCAACGCGCAGACCTACCGCCTCTACGGCACCTACACCAACGCGAGCAACTACGAGCGCCTGTCGCTCTCGACGACTGCGGGCACGGGAGCGACGATTGCGGTCGAGACGGACGGCACGGGAGCGGACAACCTCGACCTAACGATCAAGCCTGCCGGGACTGGGCAGCTCTACGTTGGGGCTGGAGGGACCACTGCTGCGGCCCCCGCGAGCGTGGTTGTCAACGCCACCGGCGGCTCGGGCACGGACATCGCTGGCGCGAGTCTGACCCTCGCAGGCGGCAAGGGCACGGGCGATGCAGCGGGCGGCAGCGTCGTGATCCAGACGAGCGATCCGGGAGCATCTGGCACCACGCTCCAAACGCTCGCCACGCGGGTGACCGTAGGTGTGGAGCGGACGACCATCGCCAACATCCTGAGCCTCACCGGCATCGCCGCAGCGCCGGGCTCTCCGGCGGCCGGCGACATCGTGTACGACTCTGTGAACAACCTGTTCTGCGGGTACAACGGCTCGGCCTGGGTGTCGTTCTCGGGTGCTGGGACCTGCTGGGCTGAGTGACAAGGCGACGACCGTTGATGCGCCATCTGCACCCCTGCACCAAGGAGCCCCGCGGGCCGCTCTGGCTCGGGCTGGTGCTGATCCTGGGCGGCATGTTCGGCCTGCTGCTGCTCTTCACCGGCTGCGGCTCGGCCATCTCGGCCGGGCCGCGGTTCGGCTCCGCGGAGAGCCTGGGGTACGACGGGGTGTCCGCCGGGCTCGAGGCGGTGGCAGAGCGGCCCGGTCTGCGGGTGGAGGCGGCGCTGTCGAGCGCCAGGAAGCAGGGCAGCGCCGAGCAGGGTGGCGCCGAGCTCCGCGTGCTCGGCGGCAGGGAGTGGGGCGCATGGGG
>JAKPQA010000204.1 GCA_029547025.1 Armatimonadota bacterium | reverse complement strand
GGAGCGAGCACATCGTAGAACGTCCAAACGGTCGTACCGCCCAGGTAGATGCTCATCGGATAGGTCTGGTCGTAGTCGGCACAGTACATGTCAACGGCCAGGGCGATCTGCTTCATGTTGCTGTTGCACGATGCCTGGCGGGCCTTCTCACGGGCCTTGGCAAACACGGGGAACAGAATGGCCGCAAGGATGGCGATGATGGCAATGACGACGAGCAGCTCGATCAGCGTGAAACCGTGGCGTTTCATGGGCGACCTCCCTTAGCGCTAGGGCCGAGGGGCCGCGATGGGCCTGACCTCGCCCCGGGACCGAACACGAACCCAACGCGCGGACGACACAGCCAGTACCACCCAAGCCATACGTGCTCCCCAGCGATGAGGCTGCTGGCAGAGACACCCACCGCTCAAACCGGGGTTACAGACGTGTCAAGGTTACCCTGTCGACATGAACCCCCAAACATTCGCCTTATTCGCGGTGGTTGCCCGATCACCCTCCTGCCGCCGGCTTCATGCTGCGTTAAGGGCGTGTACCGTGATGGCCGCAACGGGTCTGGGGCCGCTTCCCGGCCGCCGCCTTCGGCGCGCGGCATGCTACACTGGCCCCGAGGTGGCGCGGGTTGGCAAGGAAGCGTCGAGCGAGCGAGGCACGCGAGGTGCCGCAGGGGCCACCGTCATTTGTGCGCCGCTGGTTGGGGCATCTGGCCGTGCGGGTGGCCATCGTGGTCGCTGTCTTCGCGCTGGTGCGATGGGGCGTGGTGGACTTCCGGCCGGACGCGAAGAAGCGCGAGGCCGCCCGGCAGGCCGCGCTCGAATCGGCACAGCACGACGCGCGCCAACAGCTGGCCGCCGCCGCCCGCTCCCGTGGGTGCCATCTGACCGCCCGGCGCGTCATCAACGGCGTGGTCCACCGGAACTCGGTCCTCGACATCGCGGCCCTCCTCGACCATGCCGAGATGCTGGGGCTCACCGAGGACCAGATCACCGCGCTGTCCGCCCGCCGAAAAGAGTGTGAGACCGCCTGTGATCGAGCGGGGCAGGCCATCGCGGCCGCCGAGGCGCGCCTCGGCACCCCAGAGCGAGACGCCGAGCTCGAGCGGCTCCGCCGAACGCAACTGGCCGATCACGCACGCCGGGTACTCGCCGCCCTCGACCTCCTGAGCCCCGAACAGCGGCGCAAGGCCGATGAGTGGCTCGCGGCCACTGACCTTCAGTCCCTGGTGGGTACTGCGGAAGCAGCGCAACCCCGATAGCGGCCTCGGGGCCCACCGGGAACCACCAGACGGCTCCTGGGGTTCGACTAGGGGATGGTACCCGACCCTTCATCGAATGAGGGAGCCTGACGTGACTCTCGCCCAACTGGTCCCCCCCGAGGACCTCAGAGGCATCCAGGAGAGCTTCGAGGCCGCTGTGGGCGTCCCCATGCTGTTCACCGACGAATCGGGCCGTCCGATCCTGGACCCTCCGAGTTCACCGCTGCGCTACTGCGCCGCCTTCCTCTCCGGTGTGGGAGGCGAGGACCGGCCATGCCTGGCCTGCGGCCGTCGCCACGACCTGACGGAGTCCATCGTGAGCCTGTACGAGGCCGCCAGCTCGTCCCATACCCCCATCGTCCACCAATGCCCCGGAGGGTTCCTCGATGCGGCGGTGCCGATCCGCCTCTACGGCAAGACCATCGGCTACGCGGTCTTCGCCCGGGTCCTGGACCGCCCGGCCGACCTGGAGGCCCTCCGCCGGATGGCCGCCGAGCACGGTCTGGATGTTGAGGCCTGCCTCGAAGCCGTGCGCCAAGCCCCTGTTCTGCCCCACGAACGTGTCGAGGCCCTGGCCGCTCACCTCGACAAGCTGACGGGGTTTGTCATTGGGGTGGCCGCCGACCATTACCACATGCAGCAGGAGTTGGCCCTCGCAGGCGAGATCCAGCGCGGTCTCATCCCCGACTGGTTCCATGTTGACGGCTTCGAGGTGGCTCTCCAGTTCCAGCCGTGCTCGGCCACAGGGGGTGACCTCCTGGGAGCATTCCGCCTGGGAGGTGGCGATTCAATCCTCTATGTCGGCGACGTGTCGGGCCACGGTGCTCCAGCCGCCCTGCTCATGGGGCACCTCTCCGGGGCGCTGGCAGGCCTGCGGCACGCCAACGTGTGGCCAGCCGAGACGCTCGAACGGCTCAACGACGGGTTCGTCCGGCACTTCGGGGCTTACGGCAGTTTCGCCACCCTGTTCTGCGCGCGCTATGTCGCGTCGGAGCGAACACTCCTCTACGCCAATGCCGGGCACGAGCCCCCGCTTCTGCTGCGGGCCGACGGCGGCAGGATCGAGGAGGTCTCGGAGCCACGCGGGTGTCCGTTGGGGTTTGTAGCCCACGGCCGGTACGCACACGGCACGGTGAGTCTGGAGCCCGGCGATACGCTGCTGCTCTACACCGATGGCCTCATCGAGCGGAAGAACCAGGCGGGCGAATGGGCCGATGCGGGGGGGCTGATGCGCGCAGTTGCGGAGATCCAGGGCCAGTCGGCCTTCGCCATCCGCGACGCGCTGGCGGCACGTATGGCCGATGCGGCCTGGGCGCCCCCCTCTGACGACGCCGCATTCCTGGTCGCCAGGCGGCAGCGGGAGACCGAGGTCGTCTTCGGCAGCAACGCCGCCGAGGCCGATGAGAATTGCGGCCGCATCGTCGATGACCTCCGGGGCCGTGGTCTGGCTCCCGGCGATCTGGATGCCATACGTCTCGCACTCGACGAGATCATCACCAATGCCCTGAAACATGGCAATGCTCTCGACCCGAGCAAGCGGATCCGTGTCCACTACGCCGTCTCCAGGGCCCAGGCCAAATTCCGCGTCACCGACGAAGGGGCCGGAATCTGGCATGCCGGCCTCAAGCCCCTGACCCGCGAGCCGTTCGCGGGATCCGGCTATGGCCTCGCCCTCGTGCGGGGAGTGGTCGACCACGTCGAATGGGTCCCGGGCGGCACCGAGGTGTTCTTCGCCAAGTACCGGACCGACGCCCCCCAAGTGGTTGCAGGGCACAAGCCATGCTGATACCCTGGCGGCGCACCAGTCTGGCGTGTGGGGGGCTGCAGTTTGGATCTCACCATCGTGGGTGTCGGCTGCAAGAAGTGCGACCAGCTCGAGTCGCTCACCCGGCAAGCACTGGCCGACCTCGGAATCGCTGACACCCCCATCCATCGGGTGCAGGACACCAACGACATCGCGGACATGGGCGTGCTCCTGACCCCCGTCCTCGTGGCGAACGGCATGATGGTCACCATGGGCAGAGTGCCCACCCTGGGCCAGCTCGTGGGAATGCTGGGAGCCGTGATCGAGCGCACCGAGCCGCACGCCGGCTAGGCCGGGCCCGCCATGTCTGGTTGCCTCGCGACTCCCATCAGTTCCGTGTCCGCCCTCGGTCTGCTGGCCGTGTGGGCCGCCATCAGCTTCACCGCCACTTGGCTCCTGGCCCGTTCCGGACGCCGTTCCGCCGAGCGTTTCATGGTCTCGACACGCAGTGTGTCCTTCGGTCTCGGCAGCGTGTGCCTGCTGGCGAGCTGGGTCTGGGCGCTGAGCGTCAACGCCCCGGCCGAGGCAGGTTTCAACTACGGGATCGCCGGCCCCCTCTACTTCGCGGTCGGCGGCGCACTGATGCTCGTCGTCATGGCCCCGTTTGCCGGGCGCATCCGGTCGCTCTCGCCTCGCGGCAACACCCTGCCCGAGTTCATGGGCAGCCGCTACGGCCCGACGGGCCGCCATGTGGTACTCGTGATCAACCTGCTGTCCGTCGGGGTGCTCCTCTTCCTGAATCTCACCGTGGCCGGGTACCTCATCGACACGCTCACCGCACTGCCCTACGAGGCGGGGGTGATCGCGGTCGCGGCCACCACCGTCGGCTACGTGCTCATCGGTGGCCTGGCCGCGTCCATCGTCACCGATGCACTCCAGTTCGCGCTGCTGACGCTGGCGGCGCTGATCATCGTGCCCACCATCTGGGCCAATGCCGGCGGCATGTCCGTTCTGTCCGCGGCCGCGCCGGCACTGGGCGAGAAGCTGAGCCTGCTCTCGCCTCGCGCCTTCTGGCAGATGGGCCTGCCGTTCCTCGTGCAGAGTTGCGTGAGCGCCTTCGCCTACCCCTCCCTCTGGCAGCTGGCTTGGGCCGTGCGGCCCGACCGCGTCACGCGCGCCTATGTGACGGCGGGCGTGGGCTACATCCCCTACGCGCTCGCTTTCGGCTCCGTGGGGGTGGTCGCCTTGGCCGTGGGGCTCGCGCCCGCGGCCCCCGATGCCAGCGACGTGGCGCCCCTCGCCGCCAGCACCTACCTGCCCCTGGCCCTGCGACTCGCCTACATCCTTCTCGTCGTCGCGGCAGCCTGCTCCTCGTGTGACACCGGCCTGTCGGCCTTCGGCGCCCTGGTCATGAACGACATCTACCGCGCCCATATCAACCCGGCGGCTACCGACCGGCAGATGCTGCGAGTGGCCCGATGGAGCCTGGCGGCGTTCGCGGCGGCCGTTGCCTCCCTGGCCATGCGGCGCGTCGCGCTGCTCGAGGTCGTCTTCTTCCTCGGCGCCGCCAAAGGGGCAATGCTCTTCCCGCTGGTGGCCACGCTCTACTGGCGCCGCCAGAACGTGTGGGGCTTCGCCGCCGGCACGCTCGGCGGCATGGCCATTGGCTCCTGTCTCTTTCTGCTGCTCAGGGACTCGGCAGCCAACTATCGCGTCCTGAGCACCTCGCTGAGCGTCGTCATGGGCGCGGTGCTATCCATTGCGGTGACCCACGCGACTGGGGCCCGCACGGGCAGATCGTAGGCGCCCCACGAAGGTCCCGTGTCGCTCCTCAGCCAATCATCGGCTGACTCGAGAGTTGAGGGGGATTTCGCATGGAGAGACGCATGGGGCGTAGGCGCTTCCTCGGCGCCGCCGCCGGAACCGCCATCGCGGCCGGAATGTTCGGCCGCGCCAGCGCCCGGGGCAGGAGACCGGTCCGCGTCGGCGTCATCGGCACCGGCGGACGCGGAACAAGCCTGCTCGGCATCCTTCTGGGCATGGAGGACGTCCACGTGCCCGCGGTGTGCGACATCTCGCTGCCTGCCGCCGAGCGCGCCCGCCAGATGGTGGCCGACTCCGGGCGGCCAATGCCCGAGGCCTACACCAAGGGGGACCACGCCTACCGCGGCCTCGTCGAACGCGACGACCTCGACGCCGTGGTCATTGCCACGCCATGGAGCTGGCACACACCCATGGCCGTTGACGCCCTCCAAGCCGGAAAGTACGCCGCGGTCGAGGTTCCCTGCGCCCTGACGCTCGATGAGTGCTGGGACCTGGTCAACACGTCCGAGAAGACGGGCATCCCCTGCATGATGCTCGAGAACTGGAGCTTCCGGCGCGACAACCTCGCCGTGCTCAACATGATCCGGCAGGGCCTCTTCGGCGACATGGTCCATTGCCACTGTGCCCACTCGCACGACTGCATCGATCACTGGTTCTTCGACCCGCAGGGAAACATCCGGTGGGGCGGCGAGTTCCTCATCCGGCGGAACTGCGACCAGTACCCAACTCACAGCCTGGGTCCCGTGCTGAGCTGGCTCGATATCAACTGCGGCGATGCCTTCGACTCGGTCACATCCACGGCGACCGAGTCGAAGGGCATCAACGCCTACTTCGCCCGAAAGTTCGGCCCCGATCATCCCAACGCCAAGCGCAAGTACGCCCAGGGCGATATCGTGACCTCTGTTATCCGCACCCACCGGGGCAAGTCCGTCGTGGTCAACTACGACATGCAGCTCCCGCGGCCATACGACAACCGATGGATGGTCCAGGGCACTCTGGGGCTCTACGATGAGGACCGGGCCGTGGTCTACATCGAGGGCCGCAGCCCTGCCTACCATGAGTGGGAACCCTTCGCCCCGTACCAGGAGGCGTTCGATCACAAGTGGTGCCAGGAAGCGCCCACCGGCGCCGGCCACGGGGGGACCGACGAGCTGGAGTTGGCCCTCTTCGTCAAAGCCGTGCGCGAGGGCACTCAGACGCCGCTCGACGTCTATGACTCGGTCACCATGAGCGCCCTGGTCGCGCTGTCGGAGAAGTCCATCGCGCGACACAGCGAGCCCGTCGAGTTCCCCGACTTCACCCGGGGGCGGTGGAAGACCCGCAAGGCAACATTCGGGGTGGTGTGAAAGGGTCACAAGCGGGCAGAGGCCACGGAGACCTCTCCCGGCATCCGGCATCGGCCGGATCTGCACTGAGCCTTCGGGGGCCAAGGGCTCCGCCCTCTTCGGCCCCCGACATAAGGGGGTCGGTCCGCGATGTGGTACCTGCGCTGCCTCGCACTGGTCTCCGCGGTGGCCGCGACCATGGCCGGCGCCCAGGAGGGAACTCCCGGCATGACCAAGCGCCCGCACATCCTCCCCAGGTCCGAATGCTTCTTCGGCCTGCACTTCGACCTGCACCCAAACGAGAACGACACCGAGCTCGGAGCCGCCTGTACCGATGAGAACATCGGCGCGCTCCTCGATCGCGTCGATCCCGACTTCATCCAGTGGGACTGCAAGGGCCATCGCGGCTATACGGGCTACCCAACCCGGGTGGGCTGGCCGTCGCCCGGTATCGTGGGCGACTCGCTGGCCGTGGTGCGCACGGCCACCGCGGCCCGGAACATCGCGCTCTACATCCACTACTCCGGCGTGTGGGACACGCGAGCCCTGGAGGCGCATCCCGATTGGGGCGTCGTGCGCGCCGATGGCACTCGCGACCCGAACAACACCAGTGTCTTCGGGCCCTATGCCGACCAGCTGCTCATCCCACAACTCAAGGAGGTGGTCGACCGGTATGACCTGGACGGCATGTGGGTGGATGGCGAGTGCTGGGCCGCACAACTCGACTGGTGTGAGGCCGCGAGAAGGCAGTTCACCGAGGAAACGGGCCTGACCCAGATCCCGGTCCAGAGGGGTGACCCCAACTGGCTGGAGTGGAAAGCATTCCACCGACGCCAGTTCGAGCGCTATCTCACGCACTGGGTCGATGCGCTCCACGCTCACAAGCCCAGCCTGCAGATCGCCAGCAACTGGGCCTACACCACCTTCCAACCCAAGGAGGTCGTGGCCCGGGTCGACTACCTCTCGGGCGATTACTCCCCCACTCTGTCCGTCGATCGGGCCCGGGTCGAAGCGCGCTACCTGGCCAATACGGGCAAGACGTGGGACCTCGGCATGTGGGGCTTCAACTGGGCCGATGGCACCGGACACTCCCTGAAGACCCCGGAACACCACATGCAGGAGGCCGGTGTCGTGCTGATGCAGGGGGGCGGGTTCTGGATCTATAACCAGCCCACACGGTCGGGCTGGGTGAACCCGTTCCTGATCGAGACGCTCGGGCAGGTGGCCGACTTCTGCCGGGCGCGCAAGGAGGTCTCCTTCAAGAGCACCACGGTGCCCCAGGTGGCGGTGCTGTACTCCTCAGAGACCCAGGCAGATCGCTCTGACGCGGTGCTGACTCCCTATGGCTGCGTGGACGAGATCGAGGGCACCCTCCAGGCGCTTCTCGAGCTGCACTACTCCGTCGACCTGATGCCCGAGCATCTCTTGGCGCCCCGGTTGGCCGAGTTCCCCCTGGTGGTCGTGCCGGACTCCTACAAGCTGACGGACGAGTTCCGGCAGGCTCTGGTCGACTACGCGCGTGGGGGTGGCCAGCTGCTGCTGCTGGGCCAGCAGTGCGCGCGGCTATTCGCCGACCACCTGGGCGTCGAGATCGGCGCGGAGGCTCACGCGGGAGCTGTGGAGCTGCTCTCGGGCGACGCGCTGGTAAGTGTGGCCGGCCCGTGGGCTGAAGTCACGCCCACCACCGCGAACCCACTCGCCTGGTGGCACCCGACCCGCGACACGCGCCAGGACGCGAAGGTCGCGGCGACGGTCGCTCCGCTGGGCGAGGGCCAGATCGCGGCCGTCTATGGACCGGCGGCGCTGACATTCTTCCGGAGCCATCACCCCTACCTGCGCGCCTTCATCGGCCGACTCGCCCGTGCGCTGTTCCCCGACCCCGCCGTCGAGGTCGATGGCCCCCCGTGTCTCGATGTGGCGCTCCGGCACACCGCTGACGGACGGCTCAGCGTGCACCTGCTCAACCTGAACGGGCTGCCGCTGGGGTCGCGCACCGTGACCGACTGCATCCTCCCGCTGACCGATGTGCGGGTGACCGTGCATGTGCCCGCCCAGCCGCGCGCCGTCTCGCTGGTGCCCGATGGCGGCGAACTCCCCTTCGAGTACGCGCAGGGCCATGTCACCGTCACCGTGCCGAAGATCCCGATCCACGAGGTGTTGGTGCTGGAATAGCGGCTGGGGCCGTGCCTGGATGCACTCAACCCCGGCCCCGTCCGCTCTGAGTCTCCCAAACCGTCGCGACCGGAGGACTGCGTCGCACGGTGGCGGACCCCACACGGGTCTCGGCCCCATGGGCGCTAGCATGGGGCCCTGGGTCGGGGGGCTGCGGGTCTCGCGACTCTCGCGCGGAACGCCCGCCTGGCCTTGCGGAGGGCCGCACAGGTATGCGCCCGCAAGGGGGCGGGCGATGATCGGGTCTGCGTCCCGGCCGCACGCGGTGCGCCCCGCCGACTCGTTCCCCTCATCCCGACTGGGCCATGGCTTTTCGGAGTGCCTGAATCTCGTCCCGAAGCTGCGCCGCCCGTTCGAACTCCAGTGCCGCCGCCGCCTCGCGCATCTCCTTCTCCAGGGCGGCCACGACCTCGGCGAGCCCCCCGCCCTCGTGCGACGGTCGCGACAGCCGCTCCACCACCCGGCGCGCTTGCTCCTCGGTCTCTGACCGCAGACGGATGGTATCCTGCACCGCCTTGACGATGGTCGATGGCGTGATCCCGTGCTCCCGGTTGTAGGCCTCCTGGATCGCCCGCCGCCTCTCGGTCTCGCCAATGGCACTCTGCATCGCTTCAGTCACACGTTCCGCGTACATGAGCACGTGCCCATCGACGTTCCGGGCCGCGCGCCCAATGATCTGGATCAGCGATGGCGCCGACCGCAGGAAACCCTCGGAGTCGGCATCCAGGATCGCCACCAAAGACACCTCGGGCAGGTCGAGCCCCTCGCGCAGTAAGTTGATCCCCACGAGCACATCGAAGTCGCCCAGCCGCAAGTCGCGCAGGATCTCGCCCCGGTCCAGTGTCTTCACATCCGAGTGCAGGTACCGAACGCGAATGTCCAGGTCCGCCAGGTAGTCCGTCAGGTCTTCCGCCATGCGCTTGGTCAGCGTCGTCACCAGACACCGCTGCCCCTGCGCCACACGGAGGCGAATCTCGCCGATCAGGTCGTCAATCTGGCCCCGTGTCGGGCGCACATCGATCGAGGGATCGACGAGCCCTGTCGGCCGGATCACCTGCTCCACCACGCGATCACGGCTGTTGGTCAGCTCATACGCACTCGGCGTCGCCGACGTGTAGATCACCTGCCGCGCGCGGCTCTGGAACTCGTCGAAGGTCAACGGGCGATTGTCAAACGCGCAAGGCAGCCGGAAACCGTAGTCCACCAGGTTCTGCTTGCGCGAATGATCCCCCGCCCACATCCCCCGAAGCTGCGGAATCGTCTGATGCGACTCGTCGATGACCAGCAAGTAGTCCTCGGGGAAGTAGTCCAGCAGCGTGTACGGAGGCTGCCCGGCGCTGCGCCCGTCGAAGTGGCGCGAGTAGTTCTCGATCCCGCTGCAGTAACCCACCTCGCGAAGCATCTCGAGGTCATACCGAGTGCGCTGCTCCAGCCGCTGCGCCTCGAGCAGCTTGCCGTGCTTCCGGAAGAACTCCAGGCGCTCCTCGAGCTCGGCCTCGATGTTCTCGATGGCCGTCAGCAGCCGCGCCTCGGAGGCCACCCAGTGGGTGGCGGGATAGACCTCCAGCGCCGACGGCTGGGCGAGCACGTTGCCCGTCAGCGGATCGATCTCGCTGATCCGCTCCACCTCGTCCCCGAAAAGCTCCACGCGATACACCACATCGCGGTCGGCCGGGTAAACCTCCACGCAGTCACCCCGGGCGCGGAACCGGCCTCGAGAGAGCGACTGGGTCGACCGCGTGAACTGCATCGCCACCAGCTGCCGGAGCATGTCATCGCGCTCGATGCTTTCCCCAAGCCCCAGCGACAAGACAATGTCGCGATACTCGTCCGGAGCCCCCAGACCGAAGATGCACGACACGCTGGCAACCACGACCACATCCCGCCGCTGCGATACCGCCTGGGTCGCCGCGTGGCGGAGCCGATCGATCTCGTCGTTGATCTGCGAGTCCTTCTCGATGTAGGTGTCCGTCCGCGGGTTGTACGCCTCGGGCTGGTAGTAGTCGTAGAAGCTCACAAAGTAACCCACGGCGTTGTGGGGGAAGTACGACCGCAGTTCCGCGCAAAGCTGGGCCGCCAGCGTCTTGTTGTGGGCGATGACCAGGGTCGGACGCTGGACCCTCTCGATGACGTTGGCGATCGTAAACGTCTTGCCGGAGCCCGTCACGCCCAACAGCGTCTGGTGGGGGGCGCCCGCCAGGACGCCTTCGGCCAGGAAGTCGATGGCCCGGGGCTGGTCGCCTGTGGGCCGGTGCTCGCACTCGAGAACGAACCGGCCCGCCGTGTGAACGCGGGGCGGGCCTGCTCCGGGCACTGTCATCGAGTCGCCTCCATCGCTATGCCCGACGCCGGGCGGGTAACCATTGATCATACCCCATTCGGCCGCACAGCCGAGGTTGGGCGCACCGCTGATACGTCCTCCCGTTCTTCCGCCGGGCCGTGAGCTCTCTCAGGCACAGACGGCCCTGAACCAAGCAGGGCCCCACCCGCATGCGAGCGAATGCACCAGCCTCTGCACCTCGAGTCCCCGTCGGCAGGAGGACCCAGACCGGGCCGAGTCGAATCACCACCACGGCCGGTGTGTGGGAGATAATGTCCATTAGTACTAGTAGCTATATAAGGATTGGGGGCTGGTAATGATAGTGGACTTCGCAAATGGCGCTCGTATTGCGCACTTTATCATCTAGGTTTGCCGTCGGAAGGAGAGCTTCACATGCGTAAGCGTCGGAGAGGGTTTACCCTCATCGAGCTCCTCGTCGTGATTGCGATCATCGCGATTCTGGCTGCCATCTTGTTCCCGGTCTTCGCCAAAGCGAGGGCCAAAGCGCGCCAGGCATCCTGCCAGTCCAACCTCAAGCAGATCGGGCTGGCCTGGAACATGTATGCGCAGGACTACGATGGCGTGCTGACCTACCTCTGGCCTACCCCGTCGTGGTCGAGCTACTGGATCCGCGTACAGCCCTACATGAAGAACATCCAACTCCTGCAGTGCCCCGCCAACGTGGACACCGCCTGCGCGTGCGGCTACGGGGGCGGCACCGGGGATCCGAACTACATCCCCGCCAGCTACATGTACAACATGTGGCTGACCGTCAGCAATGGAACCTACGACAACCTGGACGGCAAGAAACTCGACTCGATCCAGGCCCCCGCAACGACCATCATGCAGTTCGACGGTCGTCGCAGCATCCTGCACGCCACCGCGTGGGCCCGGGGCGACGGTAACGGCTCTCGGGCCTGTGACCCGAGCGTGGCTAATGTCCACAACGAGACCGCCAACCTGCTCTATGTCGATGGGCACGTCAAGGCCAAGAAGATCCCCTTGTCCGTTCCCAACGTGAACCCCGCTCCGGCCGGCGACTGGCGCTGGGAGCTCGACCCGGACAACGGCTGGTACCAGTACAACGCCGGAACCTAGGCGACCGAGTCACGGGATATGATGGAGGTTTGAGCACAGTGAAGCGCATCGTCCTGTTGGGTCTGGCCGTGTTCATGCTCGCGGCGCCGATCATGGCCGGCTGCAAGTCGTCCGACAGCAAGAAGCCGTCACCCGAGGCGCCGGCCGATCAGCAGAAGCTCGGAAAGAGCCTGATCGACCAAGTCAAGAAGGGCAACTAGTCCCGGAGCGGGACAGCCGGGAGCGCGGCGATCAGTCGCGCTCCCGGCTGTCTATCTGTGAAGAGAACCAGGTACATCGATGAGTGGTCATATGAGCACATCAGCATATGACCATGCATCTGCAGACCGAGACGGCGCTACCCGGCCGCCAAGGCGGCACTCAGACCCCGGATCGCCTGCTGATCCGTCTGGCTACCCGTGTAGCGGCTCAGTCGGTCGGCCTCAGCGCCGAGGCGCCGGCCCCCCAGGATGAGCCAGGCGCATGGCTCGACCCATGGGCCGGGAGCCGTCTCGAACCCAGCGATCCCCATGCTCTGGGCCGCAGCGTCCGCCACGTGAACGACGGACGCCAGCTCGCCATAGCGCAGCGCCTGCCCGGGGGAGTGGTGGTGCTGGATGGCGTTCACCAGCGCGTGGGGCAGGCCCCAGTGCCGCGCGGCGGCCCCGCCGACGTGGGCGTGATTCATCCCGAAGGCGTCGGGTTCAACGGCCACGATGGGCCACTGCTTCCGAGCCCCCGTCTCAAGCACCTGGCGGTAGCGATCGGGCGAGCTGCAGGCGAGGATCAGGCTGCCGATGTCGTGCAGAAGCCCCGCGACGAAGGCCTCGCCGCTCAGGGCGGGCGCCTCCGACGTGGCGACGCGGCGAGCGAGCACCGCCACCGCACTGCTGTGCTCCCAGAATGCATCGAGGGGGATGCCGGCCAGGGGCCGGGTGGGCCGCAGCGCTTCCATGACTGCGGCACTGACCACCAGCGCGCGGACCATCTCGAGACCCAGGAATGTGACGGCGTGACGGACCGAGCCGATGGCCCGGGCGGCCCCGAAGTACGGGGAGTTGGCAACGCGAAGCAATCGGGCACACACCACCGGATCGCCCTCGATGGCTTGGGCAACGGCCATCGGTGCCACGTCGGGTGAGGCTGTCAGCTCCAGTACCTCACGGACCACCGCCGAGATCACCGGCAGACGGCTCAGGTCCACCAGTTCAGCCGCACGGCCGTGAGGCTGCTCACCTGATCCCGTCGGTTTGAAGACGGCTCCCTCCGTTCGGCGTGGAACATGGGTTCCCCAACAGAGGTGTTCCGCAGCAGCACTCAGATTCGGACCGGCCAGTCTGAACGCCCCCCCGGACTGTGGATCCCGCTCCATGGCTATGGCTGACCGATGACCGGCGGAGCCGAACGCCACCCGCCGAGGTCCGCGCGTCGCGGCCAGGGTTCCCCAGAGACGATGCCGGGGATGCCCCGGGCCAGGCTCGTCGTGCCGCTCCCGTGACCGTAGCCATTCGTTTTCATCTTCAGGTGCCCAACTGGACTGTCCTTCGTTGATGTGATCGTGCGGGTTGACACCCGAAGACGGGGTGGCTAGGCTGACGTTCGGAGTAGGTCAGTGCGCTGTGGACCGCCCTCTCCGGCTCAGCATGGGCGTTGGCGCCTCCCCCTCGCCGGCTGTGACTGAGGAGGCCGCGGACGAGTCCGAGGTGGCGCGTGTGCGCCGAGTGATGCGCCTCCTTCCCCTTGCCAGCATCGCCGTTGCCGGTGCCCTCTTCCTGGCCGCCCGCGCGTTTCTGGAGCTTCCCCACGGTACGATCCTCCGCGCCGTCGTCGTTCAGGGCGTGAACCTGGGTGGGTTGACCGAGCCGCAGGCACGCGACACCCTGGACTCGCTGGCCGACTCATTGGCCCGACGGACCGTCCTGCTCAGTCTCCCCGGTGGCACCGTGCCGGTCACGCTGGGCGAACTCGGTGTGGAGCCCGACGTCGATGGCGCGGTGGCGCTGGCCCTGGCGGCCGGGCGCGGAGCGGGCGCGTGGGCTCGAGTGCGTGAGCGTACCCGATCGTTGGTCGTGCAGCGGCGGCTTCCGCTGCCCATGCGCGTGCGACGAGCCCAGGCCCTCAGACTCCTGCGTAGAGTGGCGGACGCCGCGGAGCAGAGCCCGATTGGCGCGACGGTCGAGCTCGTCGACGGCCAGGTGGTCGTGCATCCGGGGCAGCCGGGCCGGATCGTGGATTTGGAGGCGACGCTCGCCCGTATCGAGGAGGCCTTCGCCGCCGCGCCAGGGCCCGACGCCATCGAGGTGGCAGTCCTGCCGAAACCGGCACTGCTGGAGCCGTCGATTCTGGCCGGCTTTGGGGTCCTCGGGCACTTCCACACCCGCTTCAGCCTGCGGGCCGCCAATCGGAGTGAGAACATCCGGCTGGCCACACGGGCGCTGAACGACACCATTCTGCTTCCCGGCGAGGAGTTCTCACTCAACGGGGCCACGGGCCCTCGGACCCGCGAGCGCGGGTACAGACTCGCGGGCGTCTACAACGGGACTCAGGCGGATGTGGGATATGGGGGGGGCGTATGCCAGGTTTCGACGACGGTGTACAACGCCGCTGCCCTGGCAGGCCAGGCCATCACGGAGCGCCACCGCCATATGCGCCCGGTGCCGTATGTGGCGCCGGGCCGGGATGCCACCGTGTCCTGGGGAACGGCCGACCTGCGGTTCCGTAACGTGACCCCGGCGCCGTTGATCATCAAGGCCTGGGTCGCCGGCGACACCGTCCACGTCGCGCTTCTCGGGCGCAAGAGAGTGGTAGCGCCGGCGCGGTTGTCGCGTTGGGACGGGCAACGCGTGGGGACCACATCGCGCCCCGCCCCGTTCTAGGCGCCGGGCCCGGGGGCTGGGTGCGGTGCGCGGCCGTTGTCTGGACCGGCCCCCGTCTCTCTCGCAGACCCGCCCCTCCTGCTCGGCCCCTTCCCCTCCACCGAGGTCGGCGCGCCGCGCTGCCGGGGACCTACGGGGCCGCCGCTACCGTGGTCGAGTCCAGGACCCGGTCCAGTCCGCGGAGCCGGAGAGCCGCGTTGCGCTCGTGCCGGAGGGTTGTGGCGGCGAGGTGCATCACGATATGCAGGTTATCCATGTCGACACCGAGGTTTGCCAGGCCATCGACGACCGACTTCTCGCCATTCAGCCGGTGCACGATCTCCGAGACGTCCGTCTTGAGCATCCGGGAGGCGGCGCAGATCATGATAATCTCGCCGAAGTTGCTGGTGGCCTGGCGCGCCTGGGCGAAAACCCGGGTGTCGGCGCGGAGCAGACGAGCGAGGGTCGCCTCGGTCACGAGATCGGCCACGGCCCCTGAGAGGGCCAGGTCCAGCGCGATCTCCGCCTCGGCGCTCCGGACGGCGGCACGCGAGCCGGTCTTCTGGGCGCGTTCCGCCGATCGAACGGCCCCGCGGACATTGACCGAGTGACGGCTGAAGAGTGCAATGGCCTCCTCGTAGCCCGCACCGGTGTAGAGTGCGCGCCGCAGCGCCGCCGTGTTGGCACCGATGCTCAGTGCTGCGGCCTGCGCTTCCTCCAGCGATTGCCGGGCTTGGCCGAGGGCGTCGACCATCTCGACCGTGGCGGCCGCGGTGGCTTCGGGGGCTGCCAGCGCGAGACTGACCGAGACCGGGGCACGGGCCAGGAGCTCGGGATCGGTGATGACTCGCCGGAGCAGGTTCTGGGTTGCCCGGTGTTCCTCGACCACTCGATGGCTGATGTCGGCCACTTCGTCGGACGCGACGGCCGACTCGGTCACCCAGGATACGGCGTCGGCCGCAGCGGCGAGTGTCTGCCACCCGCGGACACTGCTGGGCGCCCCGGCGATGCGTTCGTTGATGAAGTCGACCGCATGGTCGAGTGTGGTGTCGAGGTCCTTGCGCTGTTTCTCGATGGTTCTGGCATGGTGTTCGAGCAGCGACTCGGCTTCGCGCAGATTCTCGTCGGCTCGGTCCAGCGCGGCCAGGGCCGCACTCACGTCGAGCCCTCCGGCTGCGGGCATGGGCGCCCGGTTCTGACTGGCGGCGGCCAGCGCGTCGACAATGCCGGCGACGAGTTCGTCCCGCGTGGCCACCGGGAGGGCTCCGCCCGACAGGCTGCGGGCGCGAGCCAGCGACTCCCTGGCACGGTCGTCCATTCCGAGGAACCCGTAGACGCTGGCGAGGCGGGCGTGGGCGTCTGCGTGGTCGGGGTCAAGCTTGAGCGCCGCCTGGTAGCTTTCCGCGGCCTGGTTGAAGAGGTACCGCGCCGCGTAGTTGTCGCCGATCCGCACCAGTACTGCCGGGTCGGTGATGGCGAACTCGGGTAGCGTGCTGAGCTGTTCGAGGCGCTGCTCGTGGCTGGGATGGGTCGAGAAGAAGATGTCGAACTTCGACTGGTGCCCATCCTCCTTGGCCAGCCGCGTGAAGAACTCCGACATGCGGAGGTTGTCCCACCCGGCGAGCTGGGAGAAGGTGGCTCCCGCACGATCGGCCTCGAGCTCGTCCTCGCGACTATAGTGAAGGGCTTTGAAGTAGTAGAGCACGCTGGCCCATCCGGTGAAGTCCGCGAACTGGGTGGCCTGCAGCGCGTTCAGGAGCATGTCCACGGCGAAGTCACGCTTCAGATTCTCCCACCCGTGGCGGTAAGTCACGTGTCCCAGCTCGTGCCCGAGCACGGCAGCCAGCTCGTCCGGGGTGTCGACGAAGCGCAGCATGCCCTTGGTGACCCAGACGTATCCGCCGGGAGCGGCCATGGCGTTCACCATGTCGGTGTCGAGGATGCGGATGCGGTGCTCGAGGTTCGGGCGTCCGCCTGCCTCGACCAACTCGCCAAACATGTCGCGGACCATGTCGTTGAGGAGGGCGTCCTTTTCGAGGGGCACCTGTGCCTCGAGCATGACCTTGACGTAGGATCCGTAGAGGCGCTCGAGGTTCTCCGACAACCAGGACGCGCTGGCCGGGCGGCCGGCCAGGAGCACGAGAATGCCGGCGAGGGCAGGTAGGGCCGCTCGCCGTGGCGTGGTGGACATGCGGATCGCTCCCTGTGGCGCCTTGCCGCGCCCGCGCCGAGACCGCGGCGGCACTAGCCTGCCGCCGCGCTCAGCCCGTATGCCAGGGCCTGGACCCGATCCCAGGCACCGATCAGTTCTTCGGCGAAGGCACGGATCTCCTCCTGTTGGATGTCGGAACGGCGGGCCGACAGAACGGCCCAGCCTGACGCACTGATGGGCGGGGAGGCAGACGCGCGCCCCGCCATGCCGGCCGCGGTATGTGCGACGACATCCCCCAGATGAACGAGCGCCACCAGCAGCGAGTTCTCCCGAGCCGCTCCCGGCTCGTGGTGATAGAGTAGCGCGTCACGGAGCGTGGCGGGGAGCTGCCACATCTCAGCGACCCACCCGCCGATCTCAGTATGGGTGGCTCCCAGGTACTTCCGCTCGGCGACGACGGCCGGCAGTCGCGATGACTGTTGGTGGGCCACAATCGCCGCGTATTCCTCGGGGAACTGGAGGCGGATCACGAGTTTGCCGACATCGTGCAGGAGGCCGGCGACGTGGGCCTCGCCGGGCTCGCGATAGCCGTAGCGCGCCGCCAGCGCGCGGGTGGCCTCTGCGGCCTCGGCCGAGTGCTGCCTGAGGGTCTCGTAGGCCTCGTCATCGTCGGCCGAGCCCCTGAGCGATTCGAACACCGAGGCCCCCAGCACGGCGGCGCGCAGTGCGGTGGTCCCCATGATGACGGCCGCGTCGTGCACGGTCGAGATGCGCCGCCGGAAGCCGTAGAAGGCCGAGTTGACGATGCGGAGCAGTCGCATCGTCAATGCCTGATCCCGGGCGATGATCTCGGCCACGGCCCGGGCGCTGACTTCCGGGTCCGATGTGGCCTCCGCCACGTCGGCGAGAACCGTCGAGACGGTTGGCATGTCCTGCACTCGGCTGAGGACCTGCCTGACGCGGTCGGGTAGTACCCGCGACTGGCTGCCCTCGCCGCCCTGCCCTGCCATCGCGCAGCTCCCCCGTTCGCCCCGTGGAGGGCCGACGCGGTCCATTCGCCCCGTCCCCCAGCCCGGCCCCTCGAGACCGAGGTGCTCCCTGTGCCTGCAGGGAACGCGGCTACTAAGGCCCAGCCCACACCATTCCGGGTTTGGTTCCAGGCGAATAGCCGGTGGGCAGCGAACGGGTTCTGGCCCGCTGGCCCGTTGTCGGCCGGCTATCTGCTGTGTTTGGCCTGCGAGCCATGCCCGCAGACGCGCCGGGGACGGTGCGGTACTGTAGTTGTGCCCGATTCAGCGGCAAGATGGAGGCCAAATGGACGCGAAGGCGCGGTCTGAGCCGGCGGTCCGTCGATGGCTCGCCCGAGCGGCATCTCTGCACCTGAGGCACCCCGGCTCCGCCATACTCGCCCGTGCACCGGGACGTCTCGACGTGATGGGTGGGATCGCTGACTACTCGGGATCCACCGTCCTCGAGGGGACTCTCGAGCGGGCTGCCTGGGCCGCTATCGAGCCCCGCGACGATGACCAGTTGGTCGCGGTGAGCGTCCAGGCCGCGGCCGAGGATTGGGCCGACACGGTTTCCTGGGCGCGCGGCGACCTCCTCTCGGCCCCATATGACCAACTGCGGGACGCGTTCGCGCAAGACCGGAGGACGCACTGGGCGGCCTATGTGCTGGGCGCCTGGGCCGTGTTGGCTCGAGAGGGCGTCCTGACCAGAGGCGGATCGGGGGCCACGCTGGCGCTCGTCAGCGACGTGCCGATCGGTGCTGGAGTGTCGTCGTCGGCGGCCATCGAGGTGGCCTCCATGGCCGCCATCGACCGCATGCTGGGGCTTGGGCTGACGGGGATCGAGCTGGCCCGTCTGTGCCAGATCGTCGAGAACCGCATCGCCGGGGCGCCGTGTGGGATTATGGACCAAGTTACCTCCGCCCTGGGCGAACGAGGGGCGCTGCTGGCACTGCGGTGCCAGCCCCACGACGTGCTCGGTAACCGCGTTCTGCCCGACGGCTGGTCGGTCTATGGAATCAGCTCGGCGGTACGCCACGTGGTGGGCGGCGGCCGCTACACCCGCACGCGGGTGGCGGCCTTCATGGGCCTCGAGGTCATCGCCCATGAAGCCGGGGTACGCCCAGAGGGCAACTACCTGTGTCGCTTCACGCCTGCTCAGTATTCGGCTCAGTTCCGCCATCTGTTGCCGTCAAAGTTATTGGGCGAAGAGTTCAGCGCGCGATATGGAGGTACCGCCGACCCCGTCACGAAGGTCCGGCCCGGTGTTCGCTACTCGGTCCGCGGTTGTACCGAGCACCCCATCTACGAGAACCATCGGGTCGAGCAGTTCATGGATCTCATGGCCGATGGGTCGCGACGCGCGGTCGAGAAGGCCGGTGCCCTGATGTATGGCTCGCACTGGAGCTACGGCCACCGGGCCGGCCTCGGTTGCGCCGAGACCGATCTCATCGTCCGCCTGGTCCGCGAACGCGGACCCGAGCGGGGCCTCATGGGCGCCAAGATCACGGGCGGAGGCTCGGGTGGCACGGTGGCGGTCCTGACCTATGGCGACGCGCGCCAGGCCGTCAACGAGGTGGCCGCCGAGTACGCGCGCCTGACCGGTCACCGTCCGCAGATCTTCGCGGGTTCATCTCCCGGCGCCATCGCCTGGCTTGCCGGCCGCCGATGAGAGCCGCTCGGACTCGTGAGTCCTGACTCTCATCCTCTGCGATCTGCCTGCTGCCGCTACACGCCATATGCCGAGGCGAGGGACTCGTAGCCGTCTGATGAGACGACCTGCCAGCCTTTGTCGCCTTTGCGCATCACCGCGGTGATCCTCCCGGTTGCCTCGCCGATCGGGACGCCCTGCGGGTTCTTGCGGACCCACGTCACCGTGAGCTCGACGTTGGCCATGGTGTCTCCGGCAAGCCGGATGTCCATCGCTTCGATGGTGACGGTGTTGTTGGCGATGCCGCCGAGTGTCGCTTCCCGTACCATGTCGACGAGCATGGGTCGCGTTACTTTGTAGGCATCCTCATAGTCGTCGGCGATGATTCTCATGAAGCTGCCGACGCGACCCCGTTCGAAGGCGGCGGCCGCGTCTTCGATCCCTCGCCGGATCTTCTCTTCCTCCGGCATCTGCTGGCGTGTCAGTATGAGATATGCGCCCACAGCCGCGCATGCGACGGCCAGGGCGATGACGATCCGCTTGGCTGTCATGGTGCACTCCCTCTCCGTCCCCGTGCTGGTGCCTCCGCCGTGCGCTTCAGTTTCACTAGATGCGCGGCGAGGCGCCGCAGCCGGGTCGGGCTGGGCAGCAGGCCTTGCGCTCGGCGGAGCCGAAGCCTCGCCTCACGGCCCTCGGTCCCGGGCCGTGAGTGGAGGCGACCCCCATGGTCAACTGGCGCCGCCGCGCGCCGCGCGTGCTCGCATCCGCCCTGGCGCTGGCTCTGCCCTTCGTTGCCGGTTCGGGGGCGGGAGCGCGGCCCGGCCTGACTGTTCCGGCGAAGGAGTTGGGCGCTCTGGTGATCGCACCGAACGAGCCGCAGCTGCCGCTCAAGGTCGTGGGGCCTCGGGCCGAGGGCCTCGAGTTGCGGGGCGTCACGGCCCCCACGGAGGTCCCGCGGTATGGCAAGCTCGAGGCCATCCTTGACCTCTCGGCAACCTACGATAACCCATTCGACCCGGAAGATATCGATGTCTCGGCCCAGTTCTCGGGTCCCGGCGGGCACACCTGGGCCGTGCCCGGCTACCTTCACCGCCTCTACGAGCGTCGGCTCGAGGGTGATACGGAACGGCTCTCTCGCCTCGAGGGGGACACGTTCCGGATCCGCTTCTGCCCGCCCGAGACCGGCACGTACCGCTACCGGATTCGCGTGCGCGACCGCTCGGGGACCGTGGAGTCGGACGAGCGGACGTTCGAGTGCGTCCCGTCCGGCTCGGAGGGCTTCGTCCGCCGGGCCAGGGATCCGCACTACTTCGCCTTTGACTCCGGTAAGGGTTACTTCGCTCTGGGTATGAACGTCTGTTGGCCGGGCTCGCGAGGCACATTCGACTACGACCGGTGGTTCACGAGGATGGCCGAGGCCGGCTGCAACTACGCTCGGCTGTGGCTGGGTCCGTTTGATCTGTTCGCTCTCGAACGAGCTCCGGAGGGTGATGGCGTTCTCGGGGCCGGCCGGCACGACCTGACCAGCGCCTGGGCTCTGGACTATGTGCTCAGCCTGGCGGAGGAGAAGGGCATCTACTTGATGCTCTGCATCGACTCGTTCAACTCGCTCCGAGCCAGTGACCCTTACCCATATTGGTCTAGTTGTCCATACAACCTGGCCAATGGGGGTCCCTGCGCGACACCCGAGGAGTTCTTCGTCAGCGATCCAGCCCGCAAGTTGTTCCGGTGGCGGCTCCGTCACCTCGTCGCGCGGTACGCGTACAGCACGCATGTGCTCTCGTGGGAATTCTGGAACGAAGTGGACATCATCGAGCGGTATGTCCCTGAAGAGGTCAGAGCCTGGCACCAGGAGATGGCGCGGTATCTTCGGGACATCGACCCGTATGATCATTTGATCACCACGAGTTTCGCCAACTCGAACGGCGACCCGGAGATCGACGGGCTGCCGGAGATGGACTATGTCCAGACTCACAACTACGGTTCGCTGGACACGGCTGAGGGTCTGCTCGGCTACACGCGGCGGAAGATCGAGCGGTTCGGCAAGCCGCACATCGTGGGCGAGTTCGGCACCGGGGCCATGGCCGAGGGCAATGGGGCCGACTCTGACGGGATCCATCTGCATGACGGCATCTGGTCGACGTCACTGGCGCAGTCGGCCGGCTGCGCCCAGCTCTGGTGGTGGGACAACTACGTCGAACCACGGGATCTGTACTACCACTATGCGGCGCTGAGCCGCTTCCTGGCCGACGTGGACTTCGCCAACGAGCGGCTGGTGCCCGTGGAGTTCGGAGCGATGCGCTACCAGGCCGGTGCTCCGGCTGAAGAGCCCACCAACCTGACGCTGACCGGGGCCTCACCCAGTTGGGGACCGGGCCCTGCCAACGAGCCCCGCACGCACGCGGTGGGCCGCGACGGCACCGTGACCGACGCCGAGACGGTTCCCGGGATCATCCACGGCACGGTCAACCACCCGGATCTTCACAACCCGGTTACCTTCCGGGTCGACTATCCGCGCGATGGGCGGTTCATCGTTCACGTCCGGGGCACATCGGGCTATGGTGGGGCGCGGCTGGTGGTTCGCCTCGACGGTGTCGAGGCTTTGGCCAAGGAGCTGCCCGATCGGGGCGACCCCGAGCGATTTGGCACGGTCGATGACCACAATGGCCCCTACGCGATCGAGGTGTCGGCTGGTGAGCACGAGATCGTGGTCGACAACACGGGGCGCGACTGGTTCTATGCCGAGTATGAGTTCACCGACTACATGGTGCCCACCACACCGCGTCTACAGGCCGTGGGCCTGCACAACGGTCAGCGGGCGCTGATCTGGATTCGCAACCGGCTCCACACGTGGTACCAGAAGTTCCGCCAGCGCCCATGGGGGACGGTTGCCCCGAGCGAGATCGAGCTGAGGGGCCTGCCGGAGGGTGCCTACCGGATCGAATGGTGGGACACCTATGCCGGGAAGCCCATCGGCGAGGATCGAGTGACCTGTGATGGTGGCTCGCTCTGGCTCAGTGTGGACGCCCTGGAGACGGACTGCGCGGCCAAGCTGTGGCGGCAGTAGGACTCCTCTGACCCCGGGTTACTGGATCGCGGCTTTGGGTTTCGTGGCCCCGGTGGACCGGCAGGTCGCTCATAGCCCGTGGCGAATGTCTATTGGCAAGCACACCCCCATATTGAGGAGGCGAGCATCCGTGCGTCGCGCCTACGCCCTTGCTACCGGCGTTCTCGCCGCCTGCAGCCCGCTCTGGGCCCAGTCTGTTCGCGCGGGCGCCGGTGATTCACCGCGGGATTCCTTGCCTGCGCTGGTTTTCTCGCAGGAGGCGGATCCGCAGGGCATCTCGCTCTCGCTGGTCGTCCGAGGCCAGCCGGCCGAGGGTGTGTCGGCACTCGAGGACGCGGTCTCCACGGCGCATCGGCGGCTGCTGCAGCTCGTGGGCCTCCAGCCGAGTCCGCAGGCCGCCGAGCAGTTCGGGCGCTACCTGGTGCTCGAGGATGAGAAGCCCACCGATGATGGCGGCATCGAGGTCCGTGCGCGGATCGATCTGGCTGAGTTTGCCCGCTTGGTGGCCGCGGTGGGGCCTCGGACGGAGCTGCACCTCGCGCCGCTGGTGGGCGATGATGGCCCGCCCCGTGTCGGCGGGTCGGTGATGCCGGTACGCATTGCAGCCGATGGCTCGATGGAGCGCCTGACGGGACCCGCCGCCGCCAAGGCGAGGGAGGTCGCGGCGGGTGCTGATCCCCAGTCGATGGCTCGGGCCCGCAATGCCGCCGGCTTGGAGCTGGCGGCCCTGGGGCGGCTTGGCGAGGCGATGGCCGCGTTCCAGGAGGCCTGCGAGTTGTTTGCCGGGACGGCCGCGGCGGCCGAGCCTCACTGCAACCTGGGCGCGATCCACTTCGCGGAGAAGCGCTATGCCGAAGCCATGCGCGAGTACCAGGCGGCTGTCGCGGTGGATCCCAAGTACCCGTTGGGGCGCTATGGCCTTGGGGTGACCCTTCGAGCGCTCAATCAGCCAGCGATGGCGGTCGCCGAGCTGACCGCCTACCTCGGTCTTCAGCCCACGGGGCCCCTGGCCGAGGCCGCGCGGGAGCTACTGACGAAGATGGGGGCCACGCCACCGATGCTCGCCCTGCCGGGTGAGGGTGGCATACCGCCGGCCATTCCACCCGCGGTGGGGCGTTAGCCGGGCGGCGGCACAGGGAACGCGCTGTCGCCCACGTGGATATCCAGCGCCGGGCTTCGGACCGCGCCGTTGAAGGCGGTTAGTCTTGCGGTGCCCGCCTTGACGCCGGTGATCTGGCACTTGCGCGGCTCGCCGGGGGCGAGCGATCTGACCGTGAAGATCGAGGTGTCCGAGGAGATCCATCCAACCTCGGCGGTCGACGACTCCTGGCCTCCCGTCACATAGACGATGGCCCGGATGGGTAGCGTCTCGCCGATCCCGAGGGTGACACCGTTGTCGTAGTTGGCGTAGATCTCGATGGACTGCACGTTCGGGTCCGTCGCGGCATTCCATGAGGTGCCCGGACTCGCGTCGCCGGACGCGCCCCCCCCATTGCCGTTCGACGACCCGTCGGTGGCGCCGCCGGGCACGATGTCCATCCCGCTTCCGCCGCAGGCGGTGATGAAGACGGCCAGTCCGAGCACCGCTGGTGCCAGTAACCATAGTGGCTTGGTCCGCACCATGGCCCCCGCTCCCTCCCTCGGCCGCGCGCGGCCACCTGATGGACGTACGCCCGGACGGTCTGGCCTCGTCTTTCGTGGTCCGCTGGCCGGCCTCCTGCCGCTGGAGGGGGCCATTCCATGGCCGGCGAAGGGCATTGCGAGGCGCCGGATAGGCGACTCGTCCGCCACAGGGAGGGGCACTGATGGGCATCGAGACGACCCTGAAGTGGCTCGCGGCCAGTCGCGAGTTCTACATCCAGATGATCCAGGCCACGCCTGATGACCGGTTGGACTGGAAGCCTGTGGCTGCGCAGGGGGACGCCACGAGCATCCTCGAGATCACCCGGCACCTGATCGCGAACGAGCATCCCATGCGCAGCATGGTGGTCGATGGGAAGTGGCCTGAGGACACGCCCATGGACCCGAACTGGGCGGCCTCGTCGAGCTTCGCGGGCGCCGGGCCGGCGGCGGAGGTGAGCGACAAGGCCGATTTGGTCCGGATGATCCGGGAGGCAGGAGCCGAGACCGACCAGGCGGTGAGGGACGTGCCCGACTCGGCGTGGAACGACACGGTTTCATTGCCGTTCATGACCGATACCCGTGCGGGTTTGGTGGGGCTCGCGGCCTCCCACTGGTCGTACCACACGGGTCAGGTGGCCTACCTCCAGCGTCTCTACGGCGACCTCAAGTTCATGGGATAGGTACCCGTGCCGTGGGTTGGGGAGCACTCCCACCTGCCATGGAACCCCTGCTGGGCGGCCCACGTCAGAGGGGTGTGTTGAACAGCCCGAAGGCAGCGGGAAGGGCTGGCAGAGAAGGGGGTGGCGAGAATGACTGTGAAGGCAATGAGGCTTCTGCTTGTTGCAGGGATGGCTGTGGGGGTGTGGGCCACCTCGACACCGGCCCGAGCCGACGGGTTTGAGTTCTCGATCACGGCGGGCGACCGGCACGACGACGAGTTCTTTGGGCTCCACATCGGATGGTACGACGACGACCGCGACGATCCCCACCATCGCTACTGGGGTGACTTCGAGCCCTGCAAGCGCTGCCGCGATCGCGACATGCGCGACTGGTGCGACAAGTGCCGCAATCGCTACAACAATCGCTTCTACGATGACCTGTGCGACCGGTGCCGCGATCGGGATCGCGACCACTGGTGCGACAAGTGCCGGCACAGGTATGACCTCCGCGATCGCGATGACTGGGACCGCGACCGCTACCGGGATCGATACGACGGCGGACGAGTCAGCTTTCCGCCGGGTGTCTACGGCGGGCCGCATGGCCTCTACGCGGAGCCGTACCCCTACGAGGCACTCCGAGTCGTTCCGGCACCGGATCGGCGAGGCTACACGACCACGATCTTCGGCGATCGCCGCTCCCCCTTTGTCGGGCGGCCCAACTGGCGCGATGAGCAATGGCGGACCAACGACTGGGCACCGCCGGCCCCGCGGACGACTATCGTGCTTCCCAGTGACGCACTCGACGGCGGCCGACGGCGGGACGTCCGCCGGCCCTAGCTCCTGACGCGACTCGGGGGCGGCGCCACTTGGTGCCGCCCCCGTTGTGCGTACGGGGTGGGGCGTCCGGCGCGCCTGCCTACCGTCGCATGGCTGGGTGCCGCGACCCCGGCCGGGGGCAGACTGATGCGGGCTTCCTGGCCCGCTAGCGGGCGTTCGCGAGCCGCGGCGATCGGCGCGCCCACACGGAACCCGCCCCGCGCTGACCGCGTCAGAGGGGTGTGGTGCACAGCCTGAGGGTAACGAGCCGGGCTGGCAGAGAAGGGGGTGGCTGGGATGACTGAGAGGGCACTGGGGCTTCTGATGGTGGCAGGAATGGCTGTGGGGGTGTTGGCCACCTCTGCGCCGGCTCGCGCGGACGGCTTCGGCCTCTCGATCATGGCCGGGGATCGGCACGATGACGGGCTCTTCGGGCTTCAGATCGGCTGGTACGATGCCGATCGCGATCGGCACCCCGACCACCGCCTCTACTGGCGCGGGTTTGATCCCTGCGATCGGTGCATCCATCGCGACATGCGTGACTGGTGCGACTGGTGCCGCAACCGCTACAACAACCGCGCCTATCCGGACTTGTGCGATCGCTGCCGGGATCGGGACCGGCGTGACTGGTGCGACCGCTGCCGGGACCGGTACGACTACGGGTACTACGGCTACAGCTTTCTGTGCGACCGGTGCCGCTACCGGGACCCGAATGATTGGTGTGACCGCTGCCGTCACCGCTACGAGAACCGCTTCTACACCGACCTATGCCCTCGCTGTCGCGACCGTGACCGGGATGACTGGTGTGACCGTTGCCGTGATCGGTATGGCCTGGATCGCCACGACCGGTACTGGGGCTACCTGAGGCTGCCGCTGGGCGTGTACCGAGGGCCGTACGGGTTCTACGGCGACCGGTACCCCTATAGCCCCGTGCGTCCGGTGCCCCAGCCGCGCCGACCCGGCTACGGCATCGACCCACCGGGTAGCCATCACTCGCCATACGTCGGCCGGCCGGACTGGCGTCATGAGCAGGACCGCCGCGACTGGGCCCCGCCGGCCCCGGCTCGGCCGCGGGTTCAGCCCCCGGCTCCTGGCCGGGGAGACGACCGTCGCCCACCGGTGGCGCGCGATGACGACCGAAGGCGCCCGGACGACCGGGGCAGTGAGCGGCGCCCTCCACAAGCGCGTGACGGGGAGCGGCGCGAAGCGGCTCCTCGGGATGGTGACCGCCGTCAGCCGACGGCTCGAGACGGCGAACGGCGCCCGCCACAGGCTCCTGACGGGGAGCGGCGTGAACCTTCGACCCGAGACACGGAGCGTCGCGAGCCCGGCAGTGCTCAGGGCTCGCGAGGCGGCCGTCGGTAGCAGAGCCTGAGACCTTCGCGGGGGCGGTGGCACGCGTGCCGCCCCCGTGGCACGTACGCCGGGGCGGGCTGGAGCCGCTGCCGCCCGCGGGTTGTGGCCTGTGCTCCTCACCTTGCCCTCGACCCGAGCCGCGGGTAAGCTAGAGGTATGGAGCTGCCCTGGCGGGGCGGCTCCGCTGGTCAAGGAATCCCCCAGTTGTGCCGCGAACACGATGGCTCGGAACATCCACCAGGGCTATTCCTGGTCGAGGTTGCCAGCTCAGTGGGAAAAGGTCGCATATGATCAGACTTCGCGGTTCCTCTCTGCCCGGCGAGATCGAGGCGCTGTCCGGTCAGCGCGTTTTCGACTGCAACCAGTGCGCCAAGTGCACGGCCGGGTGCCCGATGAGTTTCGCCATGGACATTCAGCCGAACCAGATGATCCGCCTAGTGCAGCTCGGACAAGCGGATCGCCTGCTTCGCTCGAAGGCCATCTGGCTGTGCTCGTCGTGCGAGACTTGCGCGGCCCGGTGCCCGATGAGCGTGAGCGTGGCAGAGGTGGTCGATGCGCTGCGCCAGCTCTCGAGGGAACGGGGAATGGCCGACCGGTCTACGGGTGCGCCGCAGTTCCACCAGGCATTCCTGGATTCGGTGGCTCGACATGGGCGCGCCCATGAACTTGAGGCCATTGGCGTGTACAAGGCGAAGACGCGCCGTTTCTTCGATGACATCGGCCTGGGCATCCGCATGTTCCGGCAGGGCAAGCTGTCGTTGCTCCCACATCGGATCCAGGATCGCGATGTGATCCGCCGGATCATCCGGCAGTCCTCGGGATCGAGCAAGACCTGAGGCCCGCATGTCCACGCACCAGAGAAGTGAGGTCCCTGCGATGCCTGCCTACTCGTACTTCCCCGGGTGCTCGCTGAGCGGCACCTCGAAGGAATATGGTGCTTCGACGGTCGAGGTGTGCCGTGCCCTGGGCATCGAGCTGACCGAGCTCGAGGACTGGAACTGCTGCGGGGCCACATCGGGCCACAGCGCGAGCCGGGAGGTGGCGGACGCGCTGGGGGCCCGGAATGTCCTTCTGGCGACGGACATGGGCCTCGATCTCGTGGCGCCGTGTGCCGCGTGCTACAACCGCACGAAGCGGGCGGCCAACGTGCTGGCCGAAGGCGATGCGGCCCGGAAGCAACGGATCGCGGAGCTGCTCGGCCGGCCCGTGCGCGAGCCCGTGCGAGTGCTGCATCTGCTGGAGGTGTTCTCGCACGAGGAGGTGGCCGAGCGGCTCGGAGGGCGTGCCATGCAGCCGTTGCCGGTTTCGAAGGTCGCGGCGTACTACGGGTGCCTTCTCGTGCGTCCGCCCAAGGAGACCGGGTTCGATGATCCGGAGAATCCACAGACCATGGACCGTCTGCTTCGGCTGTGTGGCCTCGAGACCTGCGACTGGTATTTCAAGAACGAGTGCTGCGGGGCCAGCCATTCGATCCCCCAGAGCTCGGTGGTCCTGACGCTGGTCGATCGGATCATACGGAATGCCCGCGCCGCGGGCGCGGAGTGGATCGTTACGGCCTGCCCACTGTGTCAGGTGAACCTCGATACGCGGCAGCAGGTCGCCCTGGGCGAGGAGCCGCTGCCGGTGCTGTACATCACCCAGGTGCTTGGTCTGGCCCTGGGCCTGTCGCCGAAGTCTTTGGGTGTTCCCGAGCAGTTGATGATCCCCCGCGTCCCGGCCGGGGCGGCAGGAGGTGGCCGGTAGTGGCGCGCATCGGCGTGTTCGTGTGCCACTGTGGGACCAATATCGCCAAGAACGTGGATGTATCCCGCGTGGTGGCCGCCGTCGGGCGGTTGCCGAACGTGGTCCACGCCACGGAGTACAAGTACATGTGCTCGGAGCCTGGCCAGCAGATGATTCGCCAGGCCATGGAGGAGCACAAGCTGGATCGCGTGGTGGTGGCGGCCTGCTCGCCGCACCTGCACGAGCGGACTTTCCGGGCCTGTGCGTCCCAGGCGGGACTGAATCCGTATCTGGTCGAGATGTGCAACATCCGTGAGCAGTGTTCGTGGTGCCACAAGGATCCCGAGAGGGCGACGCAGAGGGCCTACGAGCAGATCGCCATGACGGTGGCCAAGGCCTACTATGACCAGCCGCTCACGCAGAACCGCTTGCCGGTGGAGCGACGCGCACTGGTCATTGGTGGCGGCATCGCGGGGATCCAGGCCGCGCTCGACATCGCTGACGCGGGTCACCCGGTGGTGCTCGTGGAGCGGTCACCGTCCATCGGCGGGCGCATGGCGCAGTTCGACAAGACCTTCCCCACCCTCGACTGCTCGGCGTGCATCCTGACGCCCAAGATGGTGGATGTGGCGGCACACCCCAACATCACGCTGCGCACGTATGCCGAGGTCGAGGAGCTCAACGGTTTCGTCGGCAACTTCGAGGCGAAGATTCGCCTCAAGGCGCGGTCGGTGCGTCTGGAGGAGTGCAAGGGCTGCGGCGAGTGCTGGGAGCGTTGCCCGGCCAAGCGTCAGAACATCCCGAGCGAGTTCGACGCGGGGCTCAGCACCCGGGCCGCCATCTACACGCCGTTCCCTCAGGCCGTGCCGAACGTGCCGGTCATCGACCGCGAGCACTGCCTCTACTTCCAGACGGGCAAGTGCGGCGTGTGCGCCAAGCGCTGCCCCGTGGGTTGTATCGACTTTGAGATGCAGGACGAGATCCTCACGGAGCGGTTTGGGGCCGTGGTGGTCGCCACCGGGTTCGATGTGATGGATCCGCGGGTCTACGGCGAGTATGGGGGAGGGCAGTATGCGAACGTCATCACGGGGCTCGAGTTCGAGCGGCTGATGAACGCTTCGGGCCCGACCGGGGGCCACCTGGTTCGGCCGTCGGATCACAAGGAGCCCAAGACGGTGGTGTTCGTCCAGTGCGTGGGCTCGCGGGACCAGGACAAGGGCCACGAGTACTGCTCGCGGGTGTGCTGCATGTATACGGCGAAGCACGCCACCCTGCTGAAGGACAAGATGCCGGACGCCGAGGCTTATGTGTTCTACATCGACATCCGGGCCACGGGGAAGAACTACGAGGAGTTCATCCTGCGTGCCCAGCGCGACTACGGCGTGCGATATCTGCGCGGGCGGGTGTCCCGCATCTATCCCGAAGGTGACCGGCTCATCGTTCGCGGAGCGGACTCGTTGGCGGGCGAGCAGATCGAGGTGGCGGCTGACCTGGTGGTGCTCGCCGCGGCCGCGGAGCCACGCGCGGGGGCGCGCGAGGTGGCCCAGATGCTGGGGATTGGCCAGGACAAGGACGGCTTCTTCTCTGAGGCGCATCCGAAGCTGCGTCCGGTGGAGAACCTGACGGCCGGCATATTCATCGCCGGCGCCTGCCAGTTCATCAAGGACATCCCCGATGCGGTGGCTTCGGCGAGCGCCGCGGCGGCCAAGGTGGCCGGCCTGTTGGCCAAGGACCACCTGCTGTCGGAGGCCCAGGTGGCCTCGGTGGACCCGGTGGCGTGCCGTGGCTGTCTCCAGTGTGTGCGGATTTGCCCCTTCAGCGCCATCGAGGAGACGACCTGGAAAGACCCGATTGAGCGTATCGAGAAGCGCGTGGCCCAGGTCAACGCCAATGTGTGCATGGGTTGTGGGACGTGCGCCGCGGCGTGCTTCTCGGGCGCCGCCCAGCTGGCGGGGTTCCGCGACGAGCAGGTCTTCGACGAGATCGCCACGGCCGTGTTCGTGGATGCCGCGGCGGCTCTCGCCGGCGAGTCGGAATAGCGAGGCACATGACGGTGGAAGCGGTTCAGGCTCAGCACGAGGACAAGCGACCGAAGATCGTGGCCTTTTTGTGCAACTGGTGCAGCTACGCGGGGGCTGACCTGGCCGGCTCGGGGCGGATGGACTACCCGGCGAACCTGCGGGTGATCCGGGTGCCGTGCTCGGGCCGCGTGGATCCTCTGTTCGTGCTCAAGGCGCTCGAGCAGGGGGCCGATGCGGTATTGGTCTCCGGTTGTCACCCGGGGGACTGCCACTATGCCAAGGGCAACTACTACGCCCGCCGGCGGCTGACGGCGCTGCTCGAGCTGCTTGAGTTCACCGGCGTACCCCCGCACAAGTACCGCTTCGAGTGGGTCTCGGCCTCTGAGGGCAAGGAGTTCGCGCAGGTCATCCGTGAGATGGTTGAGGCCCTGAACGCGGCCGAGCAGAAGGCGGCGATGGCGCATGTCTGATCCGGACCCGGTCCCCACCCTCCGGGCCAAGGCGCGGGAGTTGTTGGAGCAAGGGACGGTTCGTGCGGTCGTGGGGTACCAGTCCCATGCCGAGAGCGGACTGCCGGTTCCCGCGGTGATCACCCGCCCGGACCAGGCGGAAGCGCTGGTGTTCAACCCGCTTTGTGCCCACAACCTGTCGCGGTACGTCCAGGGCGGGGCGGAGAAGCCCGTGGCCGTGGTCGCCAAGGCCTGTGATACCCGGGCCCTGGTGGTGATGATGCAGGAGAGCCACATCCGGCGCGAGGACGTGTTCGTGATTGCCATGGGGTGCACGGGCATCGTCGATGCGGCGCGCATCGACGAGAGGGCCCGGGCGCCGTGGCGCCGGATCGAGGCCATCCGCACCGACGGCGATGCCGTGGCGGTCGAGACTGATGCGGGTGTGGCTCGGCTGAGCCTGACGGAGGACCTGCTGCCCCGATGCGTGGCCTGCCCCGTTCCGCAGCCCGTGATCGATGATGTGCGACTGGGCGACTTCCCGGAGGCGCCCCCTGGTCGCCCCGATCCCCTGGCGGCTCAGGTGGCGGAGATTGAGGCCATGGGTCGGGACGAGCGTCGCCGGTTCTTCTCGGAGACCTACAACCGCTGCATCCGCTGCTATGCATGCCGTAACGTGTGCCCGTTGTGCTTTTGCGAGAAGTGCTTCGCCGATGAGACGCGCCCCCAGTGGGTGCCTCGTTCGACACTTGGGGGCGGCAATGAGCTGTACCACATGGTCCGGGCCATGCATCTTGCCGGCCGGTGCATTGGCTGCGGTGCGTGTGAGCGCGCGTGCCCAGTGGGCCTCCCTCTGATGGCGGTCAATACCAAGATGGCCCAGGTGGTTGACGGCATGTTCGGCCACGTGGCCGGTGTGCGCATGGATGACACGCCGCCTTTCGCCGTTTACCGCGATGCGGACCCGGATCTGCCGGGGCACGGAGGTGGGAAGTCGTGAAGGGCACGCCTCTGTTCCTGCCGGGCGACCGCGTCGGGAGCTGGGTCGGTGCGCTGGCGGGTTCATCGACGGTGTTCGGCCCGCAGGTCGGTTCCTCGGGGAGGCCCGAGTTCGCCCTGGTGCGTGATCCGTCGGCCGTAGACCTGTCACTGGATGCGCGGCGCGCGTCCATTCGCGAGCTCTGGATGCCGCAGACGGAGATCCTGTTCCGCTATCGGCTGGACAGCCAGGGCGCGACGCTCGAGGCGGTTCCGAGGCCGGAAGGCTCACGGGTCGCCTTCGGCATTCGGCCTTGTGAGGCCGCGGCGATCCGTCGCGTGACGCACGTGTTCCGCCAGGGCAAGCATCCCGACCCGCTGGGGCTCGAGGCCGAGGGCATGGCCATCGTTGGTCTCTATTGCGCCTCGCCGCGGCGGACGTGCTTTTGTGCCCAGGTGGGGTCGCCTGTCGACATGGCCGAAGAGGCTTGTGATGTGTTGATGACGCCCATATCGGGCGGCCATGTGCTGCACGTGATGACCGACCGCGGCGGGTCATTGGCGGGCGTTTCGGGTGCGGCCCAGGCCACATCCGACCAGGTTTCGGCGGCCGGGGCCGTGCATGCGGGGCTCATCACGGCCGTGCCGGCGGATGGGGCCATCGGGGCTCTCGAGGCGACGGCGCTCGAGGTCTGGGCGAGCGAGGTGTTCGCGGACCAGGGCGCGCGTTGCATCGGCTGTGGGGTGTGCACGTTCCTCTGTCCTGCCTGCCACTGTTTCGACATCCTGGACGAGAGGCAGGGCACGGGCGGCGCGCGCTATCGGTGTTGGGATTCGTGTCAGTTTGACCATTTCACGCTGCACGCGTCGCGGCACAACCCGAGACACGACCAGGCGGCGCGACTGCGCCAGCGCGTCCTGCACAAGTTCCTCTACATGCCCCAGGAGTTCGGGGTGACCGGCTGCACGGGTTGCGGGCGGTGCGCCGAGCTCTGCCCGGTGGGGATCTCGATCCGCCAGGTGGTGGCCGATGTCCGGGCCGCCATGGCACAGGAGCAAGGGGTGACCGTGGCGTGACCGAGCCCGCCCGCAATCCGTATTTGCCCGCCTTGGCGCGGATCGACCAGGTGTTCGACGAGACCTATGACATCAAGACTTTCCGCATGGTCTTTGAGGACGAGGCTCTGCGCGAGGGTTTCACCTACGAGTCAGGCCAGTTCGCCGAGGTGTCGGTGTTCGGGCACGGCGAGGCGACGTTCGACATCTCGTCATCGCCCAGCCAGAGGGGTTTTATTGAGTTTACCATCAAGAAGGTAGGCAAGGTGACCACGGCGTTGCACGAACTGGGCCCCGGCTCGCAGGTGGGCATTCGCGGCCCCTATGGTCATGGCTGGCCGCTGGCATCGTGGGAGGGCAAGGACCTGGTGTTCGTGGGCGGGGGCGTGGGGCTCCCGCCGTTGCGCACGTGCTTCAACGAGGTCCTGGCGCCCGAGAACCGGGCCCGGTTCGGCGCGGTGACCATCATCTACGGCGCGCGGTCGCCGCAAGACCTGGTCTACACTCGCGAGTTTGAGCAGTATCGGCAAGCGGAGCGCACGGTGCTGCACCTGACCGTCGACAAGGGCGATGAGAGCTGGACGGGGCGAGAGGGGTTCGTGCCCCAGCTTCTGGATGAGGTCGCGCCGTCGCCAGACAACGCGGTGGCACTGACCGTCGGGCCGCCGATCATGATCAAGTTCGTGTTGCAGGGGCTGAGCAAGCTCGGGTTCGCCGACGAGCAGATCTTCACGAATCTGGAGAATCGGATGAAGTGCGGCATCGGCAAGTGCGGGCGATGCAACGTGGCGGGCAAGTTCGTGTGCGTGGACGGCCCGGTGTTCTCGCTGGCACAGCTCAAGCAGTTGCCGACGGACTACTGAGGCTGCGGGGGAGCGGAGCTCTGGCGGCTAGTTGAACCGCGCCGAGAGCTGGGCCTGCAGCGTGGTGGCTTTGTAGGCTCGGTCTTGTGACAGCCCGAACAGGCTCGCGCGTCCCGCGTAGTTGATGTGCCGCAGCTCGACGGTGAGGCCCAGGTCGTCGGTGAGGCCCTGCTCGATGCTGAGCCGATAGACGGCGCGGTCGCTGTCGTCGTAGGCCCCGCGGTTCCGGCTGAGCTCGTACCGCCCCCGCAGAGACGTCTTGTTGGTCAGTCTCAGGTCGAGCCCCGCCGATATGGTCGAGAAGCTGCTCCCCGTGACCAGCGTGACGCCGGTGTCGCCGCCCGAACCGCTACTGGACCCGGTGTAGGTGGGGTTCACCGCGTTGGTCAGGTAGTAGCCCACGTGGGCCGAGATTCGTTTTGAGATCTGCAGTTCGCCCGAGAGGTCGAACCCGTCGGTGAGCACCGTGCCGACCGCATGGTCGAGGTAGTCGGTGGAGCTCTTGGTGTAGCTGCCCCCGATGCTGAGCCTGGAGAATGGCCGCACCATGAAGCCCACCGTGTGGGTCAGTGTGTCGTTGTCGGAGATATAGCCGACGTCGCCCTCGGTGCAGTAGCGCCTCTGGGAGAGCGAGTAGTTGACCGAGACCTTGTCGCTGGGCGTGAAGTCCACCGCCAAGTCGACGCCGCTGTCGTCGGTCAGCGCGTTGCTGTAGTCGCCATCGCCGGCG
>JAKPQA010000199.1 GCA_029547025.1 Armatimonadota bacterium | reverse complement strand
CCTTCGGCGGACGCAACCCTCGACGCTGGACCTCACTCTCCCACGCCAGCTTCTCCAGGTTCACATACCCGAGCTCACGCACCAACTGCTCATTGAGCTGCTTGAGCTCCTCGTTCTCGCGCCGGAGGCGTTCCAGCTCCTCGGCTTCAGACGGGCTCAAAGACTTCCGGTTGGTCTGGGACATGCCACAGCCCTGGACCATGTACCAGAGCCCACCACCATTACCCTTCCTGCTATCCCACTCCAGCCAATCCCCTCCCGCAAAATGGCCAAACTCAAGGGGTCGGCCGTCAGGCCGACCGACCAAGACTAGGCAGGGCGCTCGGCGCGACATTCGCGAGACCCCGTCGCTCGACCAAGAGCCCTATGTGAGCGCCTATGGGGCAGCGCCCCGCGGTGCGCCGCCGCCGAGGTGTGGTCTCCTACTCTGCGGCCCGCTGCCCCCGAAGCGCCTCATTGGTTACCTCGACGAGCGCCTCACGGACCGCGGCGCGCAGCGACCTCCGCACCGCACCGTCCTGCAGTGTTTCCCGGAGTGCCATGCGCAGGTGCTCGCGCATCGCATCGCTCTGCGCCACCTCGTCAGCGACCTCTGACACGGCCTGCCGCACCCGGTCCTGCACGGCATCGTCCGTCAGAGCCGATCCGACGGCGTCTGACAGCGACTGGCGGACCGCCTTGTCATTGGCCACGTCGTGCACGGCCGAGCGGATGGCCGAACCAACGATGGTCTCGACGCCACCAGCCCGCAACAGGACAAGTCCCGTGATGGCCAGCAGCACGAGTGTCACCAGCACGCCCAGGAAGAACCACAGCGCGGGGGGGCTTGGGTGTCGCGTTGGGGCATCGGTCATGGCGCGTCTGCCACCTGCCTGTCTATGGGCGGGTCCAACGTAGCCAGATCGCGGCGGGGGGCCGCCCAGGCTCGGACCACGGCATGGCGAACTGCCGACAGCGTTGCGGCGTAGTCCGGGTCGTCGGCACGGGCGTACGCGGCGGGTTGGCAGCGGCCCCACCCGCCCGACTCGGTGGCGAGTGGCGCCGCCAGGAAACGGCTCCGGGCCGGGTCGCGAAGGTCGATCCAGTCCAGCCGGGCGACCTGTTCCGGCTCGTGGCAGGCCCCACAGCGTCGTCGGCTCACGTCCACCAGCCTCGCGCGCAGGGCTGCATCGGCGGCCAGGTCGTAGACGGGGCGTTCGGGACGCTTGTTGATGAAACCCGAGTGGTAGGGCGCGTTAGCGTCGATCCACGTCACGAGGCGGATCCGGTCATCCTCGCTCAGCCGGACACGGCCGCGATGGGTGGTCTCGATAACCTCGACGATCCGGCTCTTGTTGGAGCCAAACTCGAGCGGCGGGGTGATCCGCGCATCGTCGCCCACGTTGGAGCGCGCCACGAGCCGCGCGCGGGTGATGGTGTCCCACGCGGTGTTGGCCGTGGGGGTGAGTCCACCCGAGAAGTCGTGACCACCTGCGGGCTGGAGCCCGCTGTGGCAGACCACGCAGTGGCGGTCGAACACCGGTTGGACGTCGCGGAGGAAGCTGATGACGCCGTCACCCCATGGCGGCGGGACGAGCGGCGAGGGGGCCCGCTGGGCGGCCATCGGGACGGCGGTGTTCGGCGGCGCGGTGCCTCGCGTCTCGTGGCACCCGGAGCACGAGCGGCGCTCACCTGGCTGGAAACTGATGAAGGACCGCATGCGCCGGAGCTCCATCATCCGCTCGTCCAGGGCCTGGAAGTAGACAGGCGTGTCGGGCGGCACCTCGAAGTGCGCACTCCCATCGAGTTCCACGGGGACGGTGCCCAGCACGCGCACGGGGTTCCAGTTGATCATCACCGGTTTGACATCCGGCTCGTAGCGGAGCCCCCCGAGTGCCAGGTCGTAGGGCCAGGCCACGCCCTCGGCGATCCGCAGGTACTTGACGCGCCCGGGCTCGATCCCGTCCATTCCCATCGTCACGTCGGTGACCAGGCATGATGCCGCCCTCGCCCCCGGGTCCCAAACCGACGCGATGATAGGGGGACGCGTCCGGGGCCGGAGTGGGATCGGGTAGAAGCACGAGATGTCTGGGTCGCGGTAGACCAACTCCCGCGTGCCGTATACGTCCAGCAGATAGAGCCCATAGCCCTTCTCGTCCGTCATGACATCGCTGTAGGTGAAACTGGCAAGACATGCCTTCTCGGACAGCGGCCATGGCGTGGCATAGAGGCCTCCGCCGCCGGGTACTCCCCCCTCGGGCACCGGTCGCCCGGCCATGCCCCCCTCAGGCGGACTGGTGCCCGGCGTGATGATGCCGATGCCCCGCGGGTCGTTGATCCCCATCTTTGGGTCGACGAGGACCACCGGCCCCACGGGCAGTGTGTGGTGTCCGGTGGCGATGGCCAGGAGCTTGTTGCTGCCGGGGATCGAATGCGCCTCCTCGATGGCCCACGGGTCGTTGAAGTGCTGCTTGTACAGCGCGTCTGCTCCCGTGCCGTCGGGGTTCATCACCCAGACCGACTGGATGTGGGCCCAGTTGCGCTCCTGGTACTCCCAGCGCGTGTAGGTGAGCAGGCCGTTGTCGAGGGCGTGAGGCAGGTAGTCCCCGTCCTTGGTCACGCTCATCCGGCGCACCCCGCTGCCGTCCGGGCGCATCACGTAGAGGTTGCAGGAGGTTTCGTCCTTATCGTACTCGTTGCACTGGAGCGAGTACCCGCAGCGCTCCGAGACGAAGGCGATGTCGCCGCTGGGCAGGTAGGCGGGATCCAGGTCGCTCCAGGGCCCCGAGGTGAGCTGCCGGAGCCCCGTCCCGTCAGTCCGGATCTCGAAGATGTGGATCGGTTCCACCGTGCGACGCAGGTCAAAGCTCGTCCGCCGGTCGAGCCAGCCCTCGGCAGGGTCCTCGGTTGGCATCCTGGCGTACCCGAAGGCCACGCGGTCTCCGTCGTACCAGAGACTCACTCCGTGGACGTGTCCCGGCCCTAGCTGCCCATTGATGAGCCGGCGGACCTGGCCATCGGGCCGGACCGGGGCCAGCACGCAGATGTCGCCACCGGGACGCGAGGTCCAGGGCATGTGGTTCAGACACACATCGGGATAGGGTTGCTGGGTGAAGCGCTTGACCAGCAGCAGGCCGTCCATCTCCAGCGCCGGGTTCGAGAAGGCGATCGTGCGCGCCAGCCATCGGGCTTGCCGGTAGAGTTCGGCCCGCGTCGCCGGGTCCGGCCCTTTGGACCGCTCGCGCTGCTCAAGCAACTCGATGGCGCGCTCGATTCGATGGAGTTCGGGCGGCACGGGCCGGCCGAACTCCGCCAGGAGCTTCCGTGCCCGGTCGGTGGCCTCGCGAGCGGGATGGATGTAGAAGGTGCGCGCGTCGCGGAATGTCGAGTCGTCCTGGCGGGCTGTGATGAAGAGCACGGCCGGCCCCTCATGTCGCGCGGTGACGGTCACTTCCGTCGTTCCCGGCCGATCAATGGTCACCACGCGGCCCGGAACGCGCTCCATGCGCCGCGGGGTGAACACGATGAGCTCCGCCGATAGTTCCACGGGCCCGGGCCAAGGGCCCCGGACTGTGCCGACGGCCACGGGGACGCGGATGATCCCATAGCCGAGCACGGGGGCGTCGGGAAGGCGAGCGTCGAAGCGGGCGCCCAGTGGCAGTGGGATCGCCTCGGCGCTGGCGAGACGCGCGGCTCCGGGGTAGGCGGCACCGACCTGGGTGAGGGGCAGTGCGAGTTCGAGGCGGGTCGTGCCGCCCCCGCGAGCGGCGGCGCCGGTCTGCTTCGCCTGCCCGTCGGTCACCGCCTGCGGCGGCTGGCCGGATGGCAGCACCACGGTCGTCCCACCCAGCTGAACCAGCACGCCGCCGGACGGACCGCCGCGCGACCAGATGCTCAGGCTGCTCTGCTGGGCCGGCTGGCCCAGGGCGAGATTGGGGCCGATGCCGTCGGGGCCGTACACTTCGACCTCGTCGAGATGGAACAGCACGGCACCCGGCACCTGCAGCCTCACGTAACGTGCCCGTTGCCCGTGCAGGTCCACGCGCAGTGGACCGGTGTCATCCATTCCGCCGAAGAAGCTACCGGGATTCTGGTAGACCTCACGCCACCCGGTCCCGTCGTCTGAGAGGAGTACCCGGAGCTGGTCGGCGTTGTGCAGGCCCGGCGCGTAGTCCAGCCGGTTGTAGACCACGAGGCGGCCCAGCTCCGTGGTTCGGCCGAGGTCGACCTGCCACCAGGGGTCGGTATCACCCCCCGTGTGGAAGCCGTAGCGCCCGTCGCGCACGCCATCTACCGCGCCGCCCGCGTCCATACCCGTGGGCTCGCCCCGGTACCAAGCCTCGGTGCTCGACGGCATTTCGGCCCCGATGTAGAGGCGTTCGCCATCGTGGGCCAGCCGGAACCGCGGAAGATTGGGCGCGGCGGGCTCGACGACCATGGCCGCGGCCCAGCAGGCATCGTCGAGGAGCCCATCGAGCCGAGGCGCCTCGCCGAACGGCACCCGGGCGCCCTGCGACGGTTGGGCGCCGGGCCACTGGACCTCGCCTTCGACGAATCGCACCAGGCCCGGCTGCTCGATGTGGCGCATGCGCGATTGGTCCTGGAGCCGCCAGTCGGCCTCGACCTGATCGTGAAGCGATGGCGCCGCCCAGGCGTCGGAGCAGACCACCACGATGGGGATCAGTGCGGCACAGCGCACCGTTGGCGACAGCATCCGTGCGCTCCTCGCTAGTGGCTCAGGGCAATGCGACCGCGACGGCCTCCACGATCCGCTCCACCTCGGCCAAGCGCCCTTTGCCCTCCTCGCCGCAGGCCAGGTCACCCTCAGCGGGCTCGACGAAGCGGTAGCCCAGTTCGGCCAGGCGCCGGATGTTCGCCTGCACGATGGGGTTCTCCCACATCGCCACATTCATGGCGGGGCAGAATACCACCGGAGCCCGAGTGGCCATGATGACCGTTGTGACCAGGTCGTCGGCGATGCCGTGGGCCACCTTGCCGATGACATTCGCCGTGGCCGGGGCGACGACCACCACGTCGGCCCCGCGGGCCAGCGAGATGTGCTCGATCTCCCAGTCCGAGACTGGTGCGAACAGGTCGGTCGCCACCGGCTTCTGCGAGAGCGTCTGGAACGTCAGAGGCGTCACGAACTCGCACGCCGCGCGGGTCATCATCACGCGCACTTGAGCTTGGGCCTTTCTCAGCGACCTCACGAGTTCGGCGGCCTTGTAGCACGCAATTCCTCCGGTGATGCCCACCAGGACCGATCGGCCCTCGAGATGACTCACGATAGCCCACTCCCCTCTCGGCCCGCCAGTCGGGCAGCGATCTCCCGGACCAGGGCCTCGGCAATCGCGGCTTTGCCGACGAAGGCGCCCGCGGTGCGTCCGCTGGGTTCGATGAACACTGCCCGATGCTCGCCGGCCTGGATCTGCACCATGTCGTTCGCGACCACGAGATCGGCCCCGCTGCGGCGAAGGAGAGTGAGGGCGGCCTGGCGCAGTCCCTCGTCACTCTCACCCGCCACCAGTTTGAACCCGATCAGCAGGGAGTCCGGAGCCCACTCGCGGACGCGGTCGATCACCTTGGGCGTAGGAACCAGGCGGAGGTCGATGTGGTCTTGGCCCGACGGGATCTTGCCCGTTCCCGCAGCCTCGGGGACATAGTCGAGCACCGCCATGGCGTGGGCGATCGCGTCGAAACGCGTCGCGGCGAGCTGTCGCTGCAGTGTGGCGATCAGGTCATCGACGGTCCGCACGGGTGAGAGGGTGAGGCGTGGGTGCGGCTGGGGCACGATGCTCCCGGGGCCGTGCACCAGGAGCACGCTCGCCCCGGCGTCCAGAGCGGCGTCGGCGGTGTGTGCCCCGAGCGCGCCGCTGGACGTGTTCGCGATGTACCGCACCGCGTCGATGGGGGCCTGGGTCGGGCCACTGGTGATGAGCACGTGCCGACCTGTCAGTGGCATCCGGGGTTGCCCTCCACGTCCCTGCCAACCGGCAACTCGACCCACGGCGTGCGGCATGGCTGGCCTGGGGCCAAGCTCAGCCGACGCTGCGCGGGCTCGGCGACGAGGCCCCATAGCGTGTACCAGTCCGGATCGCGGAACTCGTCGATGGCGCCGGCGTGCCTCCCCGCGCAGAATGGCCCATCGTGGCTCGCGACTATCGCACGGGCGTCTTGGGCCGTGAGCGGCTGCTGCCTGCCGGATAGCAGGCGCTCGGCTTCTCCATGGCGCCCCTCGTGGCGCTCGGGAATGCCTCGACACACCGAGTAGTTGGTCGCGACCAGGAGCCCGCCCTCCGCGCGCCGGACATGAGTCCCGTCCGGGAACGCCTCGACGGCCGCCAATCCGCCGAATGCATCGGCGAGAAAGTAGACGAACGGCCGGACATGGGGAATGCTTGTGAGCAACTCGACGGCGCCTCCAGCCGTCGCCGTCGAGCCAAGCACCCAGTCCATGACCGCGTGCCATGGCAGCCCCGGCCGTTGGACCGGAGTGGGAGGCAGGGCCGACAGGAACACGCACAGCCCGGCGTCGTTCATCCCGTCGGGCACCCCCACGGCGTTGTGGGTGTAGCCCATGAACGCTCGCGCGCCGCGCGGCTCAACACGGCGCACCTCGCACCACTTGGCGGCCTCGTGGAACCAATGATAGGCCCTCCCCACGACCGGCACGTCCTGCTCGAACGCGAACGTCGTGCACCCGATCGTCGCCCCACGCACGAAGTACCACGGCCGCAGCGCCTCGGGCCGCACGCCGAGCGCCTCGACGATACCATGGAACTTCGCCACGGCGGGCGGGTATACCCGCTCGGCGAGCCTCTCGCACTGGGCCGCCAGTTCGGGGTTCCCGACCGCCTCGGCGAGAACCGCCGTCCAGTCCAGCCCGGTGCCCAGAGCCCAGCCCATGTCGCCGTAGTCACCCGTCAGGTGACGGATGCGCGGCTGTCTCACGTGTTCGCTCACGGACCAGACACTCCCGCGCCTCACCAACGTCGCTGCTCGCGTGTCGATTATACTGGGGCCCGGCCCACGGGCGCGGACAGGCGGCTCGGGCGGAAGGGAGTTCGGCGTGCATCGGGACGTTGCGGCTCTGGCCCGGCTGCGCATGGGCCCTGCCGGCCTCATCGCCGCCCTGGCGGTCCCGCTGTTGGCCGCGGCGAGTTATGCCGCCAACACCGGCCGGCCGGCCATCGATGAGCTCAGCTGGGTGGCCCCCTTTGTGGCCGTGGCCGCCGTGGGTGCCGTCTGGCTGGCCTACTGGGTCCGCGGGGTCGATCTGGCTCTGTACGCCGTGGCTGCCTGCCTGCTGGGCCTCAGCCTCGTCGAGATGCACCGACTCAAACCCGAGCTGGCCGGCGATCACCGCGCGCTGGCCATAACGTGCCTCGCCCTGGCCGTGGGCGTTGCCTCGTGGCTTCGCCGGTCCGAGCGGCTCGAAAGCTACACCTACCTGTGTGGCATCGGCGCGGCCATGCTCCTGGCCGCGGCCCTGGTGTTCGGAGTGGAGGTCAACGGCGTCCGGCAGTGGCTGCGTATCGGGCCCCTGACCTTCCAGCCCTCCGAGCTATCGAAGGTCTTCATGTGCGTGTTCCTCGCCGGCTATCTCGACCAGCGGCGCGAGGTTCTGGCCAACTGGACCGAGCGCTTCGCCGGCATCCCCTACCCCTCCATGCGCCACCTGGGGCCCCTGCTGGTCATGTGGGCCGCCAGCGTTCTCTTGATCGTCTGCCAGCGAGACCTCGGTTGCGCCCTCGTCTTTTTCTGCGTGTTCCTCTCGGTGCTCCACGTCGCCACGAGCCGGCCGGTCTTCGTGGGCCTGGGTTTGAGCCTCTTCGCGGCCGCCGCCTATGTGTGCTATCCCCGCTTCTCCCACCTGGCCATCCGCGTCACCGCCTGGCTGAACCCCTGGCCCTACATTGACGACCAGCCGGGCTACCAGATCATCCAGTCGTTGTTCGCACTGGCCTCAGGCGGGCCCCTCGGGACCGGCATTGGCCGCGGGTTGCCCGATCGCGTCCCCGTGGTCGAGTCCGACTTCATCTTCTCCGCGTTCGCGGAGGAACTTGGCTATGTGGGCGCAGCTGCCCTCTGCCTCGCCTTCGCCCTTCTCGCCTGCCGGATCCTGGCGCACGCTCGGAACGCCCGATCGGACTTTGCCTGCCTGCTTGGCTCAGGGCTGGCGGCCGGTTTCGGCCTCCAGGCCGCCATCATCATCGCCGGAGTCACCAAAGCGATCCCCATGACGGGCATCACCCTGCCCTTCCTCAGCCATGGAGGCAGTAGCCTCCTGGCTTCGGGCCTCGCCCTCGGCCTGGTGCTCAAGCTCTCGCAGGAGTGCAACCTGGCCATGGAGCAGCGGTGTGTCGCCGAGACGCCGTGGCCGGGCGCTCGCCCCTGGCCCCTTGCGCGCCTCCACGTGTTCCTCTTCGCGACCCTCACTCTGTGGGTCGGCTACTGGCAGATCGTCCGGGGGCCCGAGCTCTCGGTGCATCCGAGGAACCCCCGGCTGCTCGCTGTCGAACGCTCGATCGAGCGGGGCAAGATCGTCGACCGGAACGGCGTGGTGCTGGCGGGGCCGGGCCAGAATCCCGGCGAGCGCGTCTATCCCCAGGGCCGTCTGTTCAGCCATGTCGTTGGCTACCGGGACGAACGCTACGGGCTTGCTGGTGTTGAGGCCGAGGCCAGCGGCTACCTGCTCGGCCTGACCGAACGGCAGGGCAGTATCCTGGATGTGATCCAGCGTGGCGATCGACGAGCCCGGGGATATGACGTCCGGCTTACGCTCGATGCCGCCCTGCAGCGGCGGGCGTGGGACCGGCTTGGGAATCGCCGTGGGGCCGTGGTGGCGCTGGATCCGGCCACGGGCGAGATCCTGGCCCTGGCCGCAAAACCGTCCTTCGACCCGGCCCAGGTGGCCAAGATCCTCTCGGAGGGCGGCGAGCGGGAGGGCTTGATGCTGAATCGGGCGACACAGGGGCTGTACCCGCCGGGTTCGGCGTTCAAGATCCTCCTCGCCGCTGCCGCTCTCGATTCTGGTAAGATAACCGAGGGCTTTGAGGCCACGTGCACGGGCGTCGAAGTCATTGAGCACGACCGTATCGTGTGCTCCTCGAAACAGGGGCACGGACGCATCACCATGGAGCGGGCCCTCGCGGGCTCGTGCAACATCTACTTCGCCCACGTGGGTCTCGAACTGGGCCCGGGCTTGTTCACTCAGTATGCCAGGGCGTTCGGCATCGGCGAGGCCCTCGATATCGGTGTGAATGCGGCCGTGAGCCGCCTGGCGGCCGGCGGGGATCTCGCGACGACGGCCCTGTTGCTCGAGAGCTCATTCGGGCAGGGACAGCTGCAGATCACGCCGCTGCAGATGGCGATGATCGCCGGGACCATCGCCAATCGCGGGGTGCTGATGCATCCACACGTGATCGGATCGGTATCGGATGGCGATGAGGTGATCCACCGGTCGGCGGCCCAGCCGATGCGGCAGGTGGTTGCTCCCGAGGTGGCCGGGCGGGTGGCAGAGATGATGCACGCGGTGACGACGTCGGGCAGTGGCCGGGGTGGCGCGGTGCCGGGGGTCCCGACGGCGGGCAAGACCGGGACGGCTGAGAACCCGCACGGCAGGCCTCATGCCTGGTTCGTCGGGTTCGCTCCCGTGCGGGCGCCGCGTATCGCTGTTGCGGTTGTGGTTGAGAACGGTGGCTCGGGCGGCAGCGTGGCCGCGCCGATCGCGCGGGATGTTATGCGTGCCTGGCTTCAACGTAACTAGTCCGGCGGCACCACGCCGCTGCGGGCTGCGAGGTTCCTCGGCACCCCCCGTGCCAGGAGGCCCCGCAGCGACGACTGTGGGCCGGAGGTCGGCGGCTGAACATGACTGGTACCCTGCTCTGCAATGAACGCTACGAGGTGCTCGAGCGCATTGGCGACGGCGGAGCCGCCGTGGTCTACCGGGCCCGCGATCACTCGCTCAATCGTGACGTGGCGGTCAAGGTGCTGCGCGATGAGCTGGCACAGGATCACGAGTTCGTCGAGCGCTTTCAGCGAGAGGCGCACGCAGCCGCCGGACTGAGCCATCCCAATATCGCCAGTGTCTTTGACATCGGTTTTGAGGGTGGTCGCCACTACTTCGTGATGGAACTCCTCACCGGAGGGACCCTTCGTGAGCGGCTGGCCCGTGAGCGCAAGCTCTCACCCGAGGAAGCTCTCCGTATCGCCTCTCAGGTGGCCGCTGCCCTGCGGCACGCGCACGATAGTGGCATCATCCACCGCGACATCAAGCCACAGAACATCCTGTTCACCCGCGAGGGCGACGTCAAAGTCGGCGACTTCGGTATCGCCCGAGCCATGGCCGCTAGCTCGGTCAGCCAGACGGGCACCATCATCGGTTCGGTGCGCTATCTAGCGCCTGAGCAGGCCGGGGGCGATGGCGCGGTCCCTCAGTCGGACCTCTACTCACTCGGCATCGTGCTGTTTGAGATGCTGACCGGCCAGGTGCCCTTCGATGCCGAGACCCCCGTGGCCATCGCGCTGAAGCACGTGCAGGATCCGGTGCCCTCGGTGCGGGCGATTGACCCCACGATTCCACTGGCGGTCGAAGAGCTGCTCCAGCGGTTGCTCGCCAAGCGCGTCTCGGAGCGTTGCCCGTCGGCGCACCAGCTCATCACCGAGCTCTACACGGTCCAGCAGGCCGTGGCCGTCCAGTTCGGGCGTGCCGCGGCACCTGCTGCGGCCAGCGACGACACCACCCGTGTGATCCGTAGACCGCAACCCGTCCGGCAAGCCTATCAGGACGAGGTCGTCCGCCGCTCCATCCCGCCCAATCCGGCCGCTCACTCCGACCAGATGTCTCCGGTCACATGGGTATTGGTCTTTCTCACCGCCGTGGTCGGCATCGGCGCCATCGTGTTCTTGTGGCTCACCAGACCCCCGGCCGACCATGGCGGAGAGAAGGCCCCAGCGATGACGACCGTCCCCCAGGTCGTCTTCCAGCCGCTGCGGAAAGCCCGGGAGGTCGCCGCGGCGTACAACTTGATCCTTGACGTCGAGTACCAGCCAACCGACGAGTATGAGCCAGACACGGTGATCAGTCAGTCACCCAATGCAGGTATCGATGTACCCGTGAACTCCCAGCTCCAGGTGGTCGTCGCCCGGTCCAAGGAGCCCGAGACCTCACTGGTCACCGTGCCGAATGTGGTCGGTCTGGACTCCGCCGACGCCCTGGACCGGCTGCGGAAGTTGGGTCTGGACCCTCATCCCCTACCCAAGGCCAGCGAGGAGGTCGAGAAGGGCCTGGTCATGCGCCAGGACGTGCCGCCCGAGACGCAGGTGGCCAAGGGGTCTCCCATCCGCCTCGATGTGAGCGACGGCCCCCCCGCGCCCATCGACATCCCGCCGGATGATGGTCTCGACCGGCCCACACCGCCGTCGGCGCCGAACGGGGGAGGCGAGCCGGTGGCGCCGCCCAAGGTGGAGCCGACGCCGCCCTCGGTGGAGCCGGGCACGGGGGCTTCGGGAACCACGGGCAAGACCCATGGAGGGACGCGTCCCATCCAGCCACTCGAGGGCGAGGAGTCGCCGGAGGCGGACCGCCCGCCCCCCCCGCGGTAGTGTGGACGCGGAAAGCCTGCCACGGGTCCCGGTTTAGCGGAGGTGCCATGCGCTACGTCGTCCGGCCGTCATCGATCGCGGGATCGGTCCGCATCCCCCCGTCGAAATCGCACACGATTCGTGCCTTGCTCATCGGGTCGGTGGCGTCGGGCACTTCGCGGCTTCACGGTCCTCTGGAGTCCGAAGACACGCGTGCCTGCCTGAGGGCCTGCCGTGCCCTTGGTGCGTCCATCGAGGAGGCGGGTGGCGACTGGCTCATCGAGGGCCTGGGCGGGCCGCCCCGGCTGCCCGATGACGTTCTCGATGTCGGCAACTCCGGTACCACACTGTACCTGGCCATGGGCCTCGCCGCCCTGATCGATGGCTGGACGGTCTTCACGGGCGACGAGCAGATCCGGCGCCGCACGGCCCAGCCCTTGCTCTCGGCGCTCGAGGACCTCGGCGCTCTGGCCCGATCGTCTCGTGACAACGGCTGCGCTCCGGTGTTGATCCGGGGGCCCATGCGGGGCGGGTCGACCGTGCTCGAGGCCCGCTCGTCGCAGTATCTCTCGAGCCTGCTGCTCAGCGCCCCTCTCGCCCCGGAAGAGACCCACATCCGTCTCTCGCTCCTCAACGAGCGTCCCTATGCCGAGATGACACTCCGGTGGCTCGAGCGCTGCGGGATCCGGGTTGAGGCCAGTGATGACCGCATGGAGTTTCGCCTGCCGGGTGGCCAGTGCTATCGGCCCGTCTCGGGCGTGATCCCCGCCGACTTCTCCTCGGCGACCTTCTTTCTCTGCGCTGCGGCCATCACCGGGTCCGAGCTCACGCTGGAGGGTCTGGACATGGCCGATCCGCAAGGGGACAAGGCGGTCGTTGACATGCTCGCGGCCATGGGGGCTGCCGTGGTCTGCGGCGACGGGTTCGTGCGCATTCGGGGCGGTGAGCTGCGGGGCGTTGATCTCGACCTCAATGCCACCCCCGATGCATTGCCCGCCCTGGCCGTCGTGGGGTGCTTCGCGCGGGGGACTACTCGTCTGCTGAACGTGCCCCAGGCCCGCATCAAGGAGACGGACCGCATCGCGACCATGCGTCAGGAGCTCGAGGGGATGGGTGCTCGCGTCGAGGAGTTGGATGACGGGCTGGTCATCCACGAGAGTCCTCTGCGCGGCGCCCGGGTGCACGGCCACCACGACCACCGGCTGGTGATGGCCCTCACGGTCGCGGGTCTCGCCGCCACCGGCACCACCGAGATCGAGACCGCCGAGTCCGCAGCGGTCACCTTCCCCACGTTCGCGGAGTTGATGCGCTCCATCGGTGCGGACTTGAGCGAAGTCCCGTAGGCGTCAGGGGCGAGGTGCGATGGACATCGGTGGTCGCTTGGGGATCCAACGGCCCACGGTCCTTGTTGCGGAGGGGCGCCCAGGGAGGGCGCGCGGGCACCGGGGCGGCGGAGCCCTCGTCCGTGGTATGATTCGCCTGGAGCGCGTCGCCCATCCGGGTCACCGCCGCGTGGTGGCCCGTACTGTTGAGCGAGGACTCGACCCTTGGCCAACCCGGAGCGCCCCTGCCTGACCATTGGCATCCTGACCGATCTCCACCTGGGGTATGACCAAGCCGCGGCCGACAATGTCGCGGCGGGCGTCGCCGACCTGCAGGAGCTGGGCATCGATGTGCTGGCCATCCTCGGCGACGTGGTGAACCTCGAGGAGCGCCACTGGGATCTCGCCCGGGAACTCATTCTCTCGCGCGTGCGGGTTCCCACAATCTTCACGCGCGGGAATGCGGACATGGAGGCCGGGGGCGACCCGGCCTGGCTCCGGGTGGTGGGCCAGCCGGTGCGGCACGCCCTATCGCTCGGGGGGGTGCGGCTGGTGACGGCCGGGGCCATCGATGTCGAGCACCGGCTCGGCATTGGCGATGATGCTCCCGCATGGATTGGTGCCGATCTGGCGGATCACCCGGACGAGTTGGGTGTCGTTCTCTGTCACGCGCCGGTTCGCGATACGACGTTCTGGTCATGCGACAACGCTGAGGATCGCTGTCTGGCCGCGATCTTGCCGCCCGCGAACCCTCCTTTTCCTCTCTTCCTCCGCCAGAGCCAGGCCATGGCCGAGACGCTCCGGCGCTCGCCGACGGCGAGGTTGTTCCTGACGGGTCATGTGCACAACGATCACCGCATGGTCTGCGACCACGGCTTCGGCCCCTGGGCCGAGCACGATGGAGTCATCCACCTGGCCACGGCGAATCTGGGTGGCTGGCAGGGCTTCGGCATCCGGCGGCAAGAGGGCCGTGTCGTCTCGATCACCCCGGAGCGGATTGACGTCCGCGTGCGGAACGTCATCCGCCGGGAGTTCGTCCCGGAGCTGGACCTGTCGTTCCCGACCCGGCGCCCATGACCCCGCGCGAGCGCGTGCTGGAGTTCATCTCGGGCCGTGTCCTTGGTCCGCCGCCTGTGCTGCCGCAGTACCTGGGCCTCTATCGCCACCGGTACTGCGCGGCGTTCCTGCGCGAGGCCTATCGGGAACGAGTTGGCGAGGGCCGCACGGTGGCCGTGGACTTCGACACCCACCTGGCGCTTTTGCTCGAGGCCGAGGAGCGGACCGACGCCCTCTTTGAACCCCTGCCCGATTGGGTCGAGGTCGGTCTGGGCCTCACCCATGTGGACTGCTTCGGCGCTCGGGCGCGTGTTGACGGCGACGATCTGTGGTGGTTCCCGCCCGGAAGCTCCCGGCCCGCCAACCTGACTCGCCCCGAGCCGTGCGTCGGGCGGTGGGAGACCGGCATCGACACGCTGGACCTTGCGGCGCTGAACGAGGCAGTCCCCATCCCCGAGCCGTGCGAGCTTCTGGCCTCCGGTGCGTTCGAACTCGCCCGGCAGCGAATTGCACGCCACGGGGGGGAGCGAACCATCGTGTTCTCGGGCCTGGCGGCACCCTTCTGGTCGACCTTCGGCGTGGTGGGCTTCGCTGGGCTGATGGGGCTGCTGGCCGCCGGCGACTGGGTGACGGTCCGCTACATGATGGAGCGCTCGGTGCGGCGCAGCTTGGCCTATGCGTGGGCCGCGAAGCAGATCGGCGCCGACATCGTGTTCATCGAGGAGTGCCTGGCTTCAAGCGACGTGATCTCCGAAGCCGACTTCCAGCGCTATCCGCTGCCGTACGAACACCGGCTGGTGGGTGACATCCAGCGGCTGGGCCTTCCGGCCGTGCTCTACTTCTGCGGGGGCATTGAGGAGCGGCTGCGCCACCTCAAGTACGTCGGCGCCAACGTGTTGTCGTTCGAGGAATCCAAGAAGGGCTTCACCATCGACCTGGCACGCGTGCGCCAAGAGCTGGGGCCTCGCCAGGCACTGCTCGGCAATCTCGACGTCCGCCTGCTCGAGGAGGGCGCCAACGGCCGGCTTGAGCGCGAGCTTGCATGGCAGCGCGAGGCGGCGGGGACTGGCGCCTTCGCCCACTCGAATGGCAGCCCGCTCACGCCCGGTACCCTGCCTGAGCACGTGGGCGGCTGGGTGCGGCTCGCTCGTCTGGTCGGATAAGGAGGGAGGCCGCCATGGGGCACATCGACGCCCAGGTCCTCGCCGCTCCGCGGACGCTGGCCCCCATGAGCCGAAGGCCCGAGCTCAAGCCGGGTGAGGCCCTCGTGCGGGTCGACGTCGCTGGCGTCTGCGGTACAGACCTCGCCATCTACAGCGGCGACTACCCCGTCCCGCTGCCTCGGGTGCTCGGACACGAGTTCGTGGGAACCGTCGAGGACGTTGTCGGGGACTCGGGTCATGGCTGGGCAGGACAACGCGTGGTCTGCGAGATCAATGACACCTGCCGATCGCGCGGCGCAGAGCCCTGCCCCGCGTGCGCCGCGGACATGCCGACCCATTGCCACCGGCGCGTGACGCTCGGCATCGATGGCTGGGAGGGTGCCTTTGCCACCCATGTGGTCGCCCCCGTCGCCAACCTGCACGCCGTGCCCGATGCCATCACCTCCGATGCCGCGGTATTTGTCGAGCCTCTGGCCGCCGCGTTCCAGACCTTCGAGATGACGCCCGTGGCCGAAGGCGAATGGGTTGTCGTCCTCGGTGCCGGCCGGCTCGGCGTGCTCGTGTGCGCCGCGGCGGCAGCCCTGGGCGCGCGGGTGCTCGCCGTGGCCCGGAAGCCGTCGAGCCTCGACCGGGCTCGGGCCATGGGCGCCGACGAAGCCTGCTCGGCCGGCGAGGCCGCCGCCCGGATCCGCCAACTCACTGGCGGCCTCATGGCCCGCCTGGTCGTCGAGGCCACCGGGACGGCGGACGGTGTCTCGCGGGCTCTCGAGCTGGTCCGGCCGCGAGGCACCGTGGCACTCAAGACGACGTGTGGGCTCCCGCCACCCGACCTCGACCTGACCCGCGCCGTGGTCAACGAGATCCGGTTCGCCGGCAGCCGCTGCGGCCCATTCCCCAAGGCCCTCGATGCCCTGGCGACCGGGGCCATCCCGGTGGAGTCGCTGGTCGAGGCGCGGTTCCCACTGGGCGAACTCGGCCTCGCCCTCGATGCAGCACGCTCGCGCGCCAAGGTGCTCATATACCCCTCGCCGAAGAGCCGCGAGTAGCTCGTCGCGATGGATCGCCTCGACGGAAGAGGGGTGGTCGGGCTGCGACAGGGATGGCAAGCGGCGCTCTTGGGCGGTCTGGCTCTCGGGTGGACATGCCTACCCGTCGCCGGGCAACCGGCTCCGGCCGGCGGGCACGAAGGGGGTACGACGGTGCTTCAGGCTGGATTCGCGCGCGTCGACATCACACCGCCTTTGGGCTCAGAGATCCCCGGGGGCTTCTCCAAGAACTTCGCGCAGGGCGTGCATGACCCGCTCTGGGTGGAGGCCGCCGTCATCCGAAACGGCACGATTGCGCTGGCGCTGGTCGGCGTTGACCTGATCATGCTTCCCGGCGACGTCGTCACCAAGGCGCGCGCCGAGGCCGAGGCGCGGTGCGGCATCCCCGGATCGCACATCATGATGGGCGCGAGCCACACGCACAATGCCGGGCCGGTGGTGGACTGCTTCGAGTGCGAGTCGGATCCGGCATACTGCGACCGCGCGGCCCATGCCATCGCCGACGCCGTCGTGGCCGCTAACGACCGGGCCGTCGCCGCTCGGGTGGGCGTCGGCGTGGGCCGCGAGGACTCGGTGGCATTCAACCGCCGGTTCCGGATGAAGGACGGAACCATTCGCACCCATCCGGGCAAGCTGAACCCGGATATCGTCGAACCCGCTGGGCCCATCGATCCCGATGTCGGCGTGGTCGGTATCGCCAACGACCAAGGCGAGCTCCTGGGCTGTATCGTCAACTATACGTGCCACGGCACGACACTCGGGGGCAGCGTCATCTCGGCCGACTGGATCTACTACCTACGAAACACCATCCGCGGCGCTTATGGTGACGACATCGGCGTCGTGTTCCTCAACGGCGCATGCGGCGACGTGACCCAGGTCGACAACCGCGACGGCCGACCGGCCGAGTTTGGCGAGGCCTGGGCTCGGCGCGTGGGCGCCACGGTCGGCGCCGAAGCGGTGAAGGTGCTGGTGCGGATGGAGTTCGCCAGCGACGTGCCTCTGGCGGCCGCATCCGAGATCGTACCCCTGCCCATCCGCGACCTTGGCGCCAACGATGAGGAGCTGCTTCGCCGCGAGTCGCCCGGCTATGGGCTCGGCTCGGGCGAGTTTCAGGAGCGCGTCTATGCCAACGAGGTCCGGCTGGTGCGCCAGATGCGCGACCGATCGCCCACGGTGCCCGGCGAAGTCCAGGCCTTCCGCATCGGGCCCGTGGGGATCGTCAGTAACCCGTGCGAGTTCTTCTGCCAGCTCGGGCTGGACATCAAGGCGCGCTCACCGCTGAAGCCCACCTTCGTGGTGGAGCTCGCCAATGGCTGCCACGGGTACTGCCCCACGCCCGATGCCTTCACCGGCGGCGGCTACGAGACCCGTACGGCGCGCAGCAGCTACCTGGCGCCCGAGGCCGGCCCGGCCATCGTGGATGCATCGGTGCGCCAACTCGAACGTGTGGCCGCATCATAGGGGCGACCGCCCACCGGGAGGCCATTCATGCTGGTCAGTCTGCTGCTTCTCGCCGGGTCGGTGCCGGCCGCCCCGCATGTGGTGAGCGTCGCCGAGCCCCTGCTGGAGCCCGAGGATGGCTTGCTGCTCGGCAATGGAAGCCTGTCCGTGAGCGTGTACCAGACGCGCGACCGCATCGTCTTCCGGTTCGGCCGCGGCGACGTGTGGGACCGGCGGTTCGACCCCAGCGACGACCCCAAGCCTCCACACATCAGCGAGATCGCCCACGGCATCGCGGTCGAGGGGTGGAAGTGCCCCCCCTACGGCGGCGCCGAGCCTGTCGCCCTCCACGGCACCGACAACCCCGAACGCATGAGGGAGCTCTGCAGGGGCGCTCCTCCGAGCTACAACCGACGGCCCTACCCATGCCCCAAACCCGTGGGTGAGCTGGCCCTCCAGCTCCCTCCGGACCTCCCGGGTCTGCGTATCCGCCACGAGCTGAGCATCGAGGAGGGCATGCTGCGGACCGCGGTTTCGAGCGCGTTGGGCGTCGAGGTGACCATCGACTCCTTCATCCACCCCGAGCTCGATGTGCTGGTCGTGCGCTGGGGGGTGACCGGCTGGACCGATGAGACACGCATCGGCAATGGCAAGCCACCCGTGTGGCTCTCGCTCTACCGATGGGCCGACCCCGCTCTGCGCGAGTTCGGCGATCGCTTCTTCGCCGAGTCACGCCATGGCACGTTCATCAACAGCGACGACGGCCAGGCCACCCCGCTGGCCCCCCCGGGCATCGTGGATCTGGGCCGGCATCTGGCCATCGAGCAGACGTTCGCGCCGGAGTTGACCTACCCGGCCGGATTCGTCTACCTCATGGTGCCCTTCTGCCCCGGGTTCCAGATGGAACCAGCGACCCAGCCCGCCACCCGCGAGGCTCTCATCCACCTGATGCCGGCTCAGGATGTCACGTCGGGCTGGGTGGCCGTGGCCGTGCCGTCGGGCAACGGCCGTGAAGCCGCTGCCGCCCAGCTTGCGCCCTACGCGGCTCTGAACACCGAATCGGGCCCCGCCATCCTCGACCAGTGGGCCCAAGAGACGCGCGAGGCTGGCGAGGCGTTCTGGGCGCGCTCCGGCCTCGAGGTGGCCGATCCGCTCGTCGAGGGCATCTGGTACGAGACGCTACACGCCCGCCGGTGCACCACACGCGCCGGAAAGACGCCGCCCGGGCTGTTCCTGCCCAGCACGGTACGCGATTATTCCCACTGGCACGGCGACTACCACACCAACTACAACTTCCAGCAACCCTACTGGGGCGACTACACCGCGAATCACGTGGAGATCGGCGATGCCTACTTCACGGGCATGAAGTACCTCGTCGATGTCGGGCGCATCCTCGCCGACCGCTACTATGGTTGCCGCGGCACCTTCATCCAGCTCACCGGCTACCCCATGGTGATGGACGACGACCCGCTCGGAGCCGTGCCGATGGGCCGCATGGCCTATATGACGGGATGGGCCGCCAATCAGTACTGGTGGCGCTACCTGTACACGCTCGATCTCGATTGGCTGCGCGAGGTCGGCTACCCGGTGATCCGAGACTGCGCGCTGTTCTACCTGGACTTCATGACCCAGGGCGAGGACGGTCTTTACCACATCTTCCCCTCGAATCAGGGCGAAGACGGCTTCACGGGTGATCCCCGGGACTACACCGACCGCGGACAGGTCATGCGACACATGCGCTACTGCCTGCGATCGGCCATCGCCGCCAGCGAGGCCCTGGACACCGATGCGGAGCTGCGCGCCCAGTGGCTCGACCGGCTCGCACGGGCCGCCGGCGATGACGGGAATCCGCCCGTTGAGCGGCAGGGCATCGAGAGGCACTTCGCCGAGGCCTGTGCTCCCGAGCTGGGCGAGGGCCGCCCTTGGCCTGGTGTGCTCCGGGCCGATCCGGCCACCCCATGGCCAGGGGCCATGCAGTGGGTGGATCTGTGGTACGCCGGCCAGTACCCGCTCATCGCCATGGCCCAGCTGCGGGCCAGCGCCGTCGAGCCCGAGCGCGCCTACAAGGGCTTCCGGCGTATCGTCGAGCGCTGGCGGCATCCCAACGGTCTGGTCTGGGCCATGTCGCTGATGGACTACGGCCACGCCGGGGCGTGGACCGAGACGCTGGGCATCACCGCGCCGCTGCAGGAGATGCTGCTGCAGAGCTACGGGGGCGTGATCCGCATCTTCCCTGTCTGGCCGCGCCACGTGGCGGCCCGCTTCCGGACCTTTCGCGCCGAGGGAGCCTTCCTGATCAGCGCGAGCTGCGCCGGTGGCGCCGTCACCTCGGTGCGTATCGAGAGCGAGCGAGGCGGCGTGTGCCGGCTCTATTCCCCGTGGGAGACACCGTTTCGTGTGGTGACCGTCGGTAGCGGGGAGAATGTGGCCGTCGAAGGCCCCGAGGACGGCATCTACCAGTTCGAGACCGAAGCGGGGGGGGCGTACGCGCTCGAGGCCCTGTAGGGACGACCCGTGCCTACGGTCCCTTGACGGTCACCAGTCCCGGCAGCAAATCGCCCAAGCCCGATGTGATGAACTCGACGGCGATGGCGGCAAGGAACACGCCCATGATGCGCGTGAGGACCCGGATGCCCGTTTGTCCCAACCGCGCGCGCAGACGCGCTGCCGCCGACAGCACGAACCACACCAGAACGCCGATGGCGGCACATAGCGCGACCAGAACCGCCATCTCCTGCCACCGCCGGCAGCCCTGCGAGTAGAGCACCACCGTGCTCATCGAGCCGGGACCCGAAAGCAGCGGTATGGCCAGTGGGACGATGGCCGCGCCCTCCCGGTCCTCAGCCTCGGCCGCCTCTTCGGGAGTGTGCTGGGTCCGGCTGGGGCTCGCCTGCACCATGTGGAGAGACATGAGCAACACGAGGACACCGGCTGCCACACGGAAGGCCGGCAGCGTGATGCCGAGCATGCGCAGCACCTGTTCGCCGACCAGGGCCGACACGATGAGCGTGATGCCGACGGAGATGGCGGTGATGCGCGCCATGCGCCGGCGCTCGTCGGGAGTCCGCTCGGCGGTGACGCTGAGGAACACGGGGATTGAGCCCAGGGGGTTCACCACGGCGACGAGCGAGACCAGGGCCTTGGCGATGCCGCCCCACGACTCCATCTCGATGGCACTCACCCCCCCACTCCCGAATGACAGGGGGCAGCCGGCGCACGCGCGGCTGCCCCCGAAGTCCAGCACTCGGTTGGCCGGGGCCGCCTACTCGACCCGCTGCTTCTTGTCATCCCACAGGGTGCGCTCACCGGAGAAGTGGCAGAGCACCGCCATGTGGGCCGCCGAGGCAGCGTAGTGGCCCTGGTACTCATCGCAGTTCGGCTGCTTCCGGGTGCGGCAGCAGTCGAAGAAGTTCTCGAGGTGCGCCTTACCGTGGTCGGGGACCTGGGTCTGGAACTCCTTGGCCTCGACCTTCTTCATGGCGACACCCTCGGGCTCCGGGATCAGGCGGAGCACGCGGTCATTCATGTCGATGGTGCCATCGGTTCCGTAAAAGATCTCGCCATACTGGTCCTGCTGGTTGCTGAAGACGCAACTGTACTGGACCAGGTAGCCATCCGGTGCCCAGGGGCTGCCACCAGGATACTCGAGGATGGATGACCACGTGTCCGGCGTGGTCCGGCCGAGCTCATGGAAACGGTAGATGTCGCCCAGGCCCATGGCGGACTTCGGCATCTGCCCGCCCATCACGAGGTTGATCGCGTCCAACTGATGGACCATCAGATCCCCCGCCGGGCCGTTGGAATAGTCCCAATAGCAGCGCCACTGGAAGTAGCGATTGAGGCTGAAGGGCACCTTGGGCGCCTTGCCCAGGAACACGGGCCAGTTGATGTTCTTCTCGCTGGCATCGGGCGGAATCGCGTAACGCCACTGCGGGTCGTTGTCCTTGCTGTTGCGGTGCCAGCGGCCGCGGACCGCGGTGATCCGGCCGATGGCGCCCGACTGGACCAGTTCACGAGCCTGGTAGTAAAGGTCCACACTGCGGCGCTGGGTGCCGATCTGGATGATCCTCTTGGCCTTCTTGTTGGCCTCGATGACCCGGATGCCCTCTTCCCATGTGTGGTTCATGGGCTTCTCGCAGTAGATGTCGCGGCCGGATTTGATGGTGTTGATGATGTGGTCGACGTGCGTATGCTCGGGTGTGGCCGCCACCACCGCATCGACGTCCTTGTCCTCGAGCATCCTCTCGAGCAGGTCATAGCCCTTGGCGCGCGGGTTCTTGCGGCGGGCAATCTCGAGCCCCAGGTTCTTCCATCCCTCGAAGATGTCGGCCACGGCAACGAACTCGACATTGTCGATCTGGTTGACGCGGTCCATCAGGTAACGGCCTCGACCACCCGGGCCGAGCATGCCCACGCGGATGCGCTCATTGGCGCCCAGGGCCCGCGGCGACGCGAGCGCGAAGGCGCTGACGCCCGCGGCCACCGTGGCCGTCTTGCCCAGGAAGTCCCGGCGAGTCATGGAGTCCTTCTTATGCAAAGTGTCACCCTCCAGTGATCTTGGTGCGAGGCGCGGTCGCGCTCGGCATGCGTGCTCAACGCGCTATTATGCCCCGCCGTTCAGCACCGCGCCAGCCCGCTACAGTCCGAACGCCTGCCGAATATGCGCAAGCCCGCGCGTGGCGATCGTCTCGGCGTCGGGTTTGAACTCGAACACCTCGATCGAAGCGTAGCCCTGGTAGCCGATGTCTCGCAGCGCCTGACCCACGGCCACGAAGTCCACCGAACCCGTGCCGGGCTCGCGCCCCGTGTCGTCGTTGAGGTGAACGTGGCTGACCACGTCGGCCTGGGCCCGTAGGGCAGCCGGAATGGACTCCTCCATGGGCGCCATGCTGTAGCAGTCGAGTGTCATACGCACACTCGGCAGGGCAACCTCATCGACGAAACGGCGACACTCGGCCGCGGTCTGAAGGAAGTTCGTCAGGTCACTTCTCAGCGGCTCCATCGCAATGACAACGCCCAGCCCCTGGCAGAACTGCCCGGCCTGTCGGATGGTGTCTACGGCCAGAAGCCAGTTCTCGTCGTACGACTCGCCTTCAGGCACGTTTCGCTGCTTGGGAGACCCGAACACCATGATCTTGCCGCCCAGGTCGGCGCAGAGGGTCGCGAGCGACTTGAGGTACTTGATTGTCTGCTTCCGCACCTGGGGGTCGCGCGCTGCGATGTGAAGGCCGGCCGGCGTCACCAGAAGCCAGTGCAGGCCGACGACGCTGATCCCGGCATCGCTGGCATGCTTTCGAATCTGTGCCCGCGTGGCGGGTAGCACGTCATCGGCATGGCCGGCCAGGGTGAAGGGCGCCAACTCGATCCCGTCATATCCGAGTTGGGCGACGAAGTCGATGACCTCACCCAATGGCCTCTTCTCGAACATCTCGTTGCAGATGGCCAGCTTCACCCGCGACCACCTCTCTCTGGCAACGCGTCCACACCCGGCCGTTCTCCACGTTCGGCCACTTCCACATCACTGGCGCGGCCCCCTGCTGGGCCGTCACACGCTGAACCGGAACTCGATCACGTCGCCGTCGCGGACTTCGTACTCGCGGCCCTCGAGCCGAACCTGGCCCTGGGCACGGCACGCTGCCATCGATCCGGCGGTCGAGAGGTGCTCATACGCGACCACCTCGGCCCGGATGAACCCCCGCTCGATGTCGCTGTGAATCCTCCCGGCGGCCCTGGGGGCCAGGGTCCCGCGTCGGACGCTCCAGGCCCGCACCTCGTCCGGCCCCACGGTGAAGAACGAGATCAGGTCGAGCATCTCATAGGCCGCCCGGATGAACCGGTCGGTGGCCGCGCACTCGAGGCCGTAGTCGGCCAGGAAGGCGGCCCGTTCGTCGTGGGCCAGCTCGGCGATCTCGGCCTCCAGTGGAGCACACAACTCGAAGGTCCGCAGGGCCCGGGGCTCGGCAATGGCCGCGACGGACTGCGCCACACCGTTCCCCAGGTCCTGTTCGCTCACATTGGCCAGCACCACGGTGGGCTTGCGTGTGGTCAACTGGAATCCACGTAACCGTGCTTCATCGGCCTCGTCCAGCGGCACCTCGGCGATGCGACGTCCCTCGGACAGGGCGGCTTGCAGACGCCCCATGAGGTCGCGCTCCTCTGCAGCCTCTTTGCGGCCTCGCTGCCAGTCCTTTTCGAGCCGCTCGAGCCGGTTTTCGACCACCGAAAGGTCCGCCAGAATCAGGTCCAGCATGAAGCGCTCGAGCGCCACGCCGGGTGAGTCAGGCGACAGGCCTCCCACCACGATGGCCAGCGCATCCGCGTCGGCCAGGCAGCCGGTAATCGCCGACAGGCGTTCGTGGCGACCGGCCGACCCCAGATCGACGAAGGTGATCTCTGCTGGCGTCGTCTTCTTGGGCTGGTACATGGCGCTGAGGACCTCGAGCCGGTTGTCGGGGACGCGCACGACCCCGAGGCTCGGGCTCCGGGTGGCCGCCGGCACCCCCAGGCCGGTCAGACACGCGAATACCGTGGACTTCCCCGAACCCTCGGGGCCGATGATGCCGATCTTCACAACCGATCCCTCACCCGGTACAACATGCAGAGCCCCGTCATCCGCGACGCCTGTGGCGGCCTCCGGAGCCAATCGCCGCAAAGATTCGATAATACTGCTGAGCCCCTGATGGTGTCGAGGCAGGCTCCGTCCGTTCGGGCGCGAATGACCGCACCCATGGCAGCGATATGTTGCGGCGCCGTGCGCGCCGGATCAGGAGGTACCCGATGGCACGCGGGCTCGTGCCGTTCGCTCTCGTGGCTGCCCTGGCGGGTGGCCCCGCGGCGGATGCGGCCAAGGTCATCATTATCACGCCGCACTGGGAGGGAATCCGGTACGAGTACGGCCGGGCATTCGAGGCCTGGTACGAGGCCCGCTACGGCGAGAAGGTCACGGTCGAGTGGCTCGACCAGGGCGGCACATCCGATGACGTCAAGTTCATCCGTTCCGAGTTCGCCGGCGGCAAGGATAGCATCGGCATCGATCTGTTCTGGGGCGGAGGGATCGATCCGCACATCGAGTTCGCCAAAGAGGGCCTGTACGTGCCATACCGCATCGATCCCGCCGTGCTGGCCGCCATGCCGCCGACCTACTGCGGCGTTCCCATGTACGATGCGGATCTGCTCTGGTACGGCCAGGCGCTGTCAGGCTTCGGCATCCTGGTGAACCATCGGGTGCTCCGCCAGATGGGGCTCCCGACGCCCAGAACCTGGGAGGACCTGGGACGGCCTGAGCTCGCCGGATGGGTCGGTTCGGCCGACCCGCGGTCCAGCGGCAGCATCCACATGATGTACGAGATCATCCTCCAAGCCTACGGGTGGGACAAGGGCTTCCAGGTCATCCACCGGCTCGGAGCCAACATTCGGGCCTTCCCGAACTCCTCCTCACAGACCCCCAAGGATGTCGCCCTGGGCGAAGCAGCGGTCGGCATGGCCATCGATCAGTACGCTCTGGCACAGGTCGCCGAGAGTGGCTCCGATGTCATGGAGTTCGTGATGCCCACCGGCCAGACGGTCGTGAACCCGGACGGCATCGGCATCCTCAAAGGGGCGCCCAACCGGCGGGTGGCTGAACGGTTCATCGACTATGTGATGTCGACCGAAGGGCAGATGCTCCTCCTGCTCGAGCCCGGCACGCCGGGTGGCCCCGAGCGGTTCGCTCTGGGCAGGATGAGCGTCCGGCCCGATGTCTACGAGAAGGTGGGCCCGAAGACCCTCACCAAGGTAAATCCCTTCACGCTCCCTTCCTCTCTCCGCTACGACCCCAAGCGAGGCGGATTGAGATGGGCTCTGGTCAACGACCTCATTGGCGCCCTGGTGATCGACGCCCACGACGAACTCCAGGCGGCGTGGGCGGCGTGCCGACGGGCCGGCATGCCGCCGGACGTCCTGGAGCGAATGTGCGCCATGCCGGTGACCGAGGACGAAGCCACCCGCCTGGCCACCGATGTGTGGAAGAAGGCGGACGCGAAGAACGTCGAGATCGACCGCTGGACGCGCTTCGCCCGGGCCAAGTACGCGCAAGTGCTCGAGATGACCGGTGGCCCGCCCCGGTTCCAGTGGCTGGCCCGAACCGTCCGCTATACGTTGCCAGTGGCCCTGGCCATCGGGATGCTGGCACTGTTTGCCATCGATGTCCTCCGCCGCTTCGGCGTGGCCGTGGCACTCCGGCGCGCGGGCTGAGCCAGACGGCCCTCACGCCACGTCCGCCATCGGCGATCTACCGGTTGCCCTCAAGACTGGGACGGATGTCCCGACGGCGGATGCCGGAGGGCCGCTTGCGCAGGATCTCTTCCTCCATTTCCGGCGGGTACTCGGTCACGAGTCCGTACACCGCATGGCGGTGCCCCAAGCGAGCTGCCCAACCGGAGTCGCCGTACGACCAGTGCCACCACTCGTCGAAGCAGTTCGAGAACCCCGCCGCACGCATGGCCTCATAGAGCACCGCACGGTTGGCTCGCGCGGTGTCAGTCAGCACGGGGCAGAATGTGGGCCACGAGTTCGGCACACTGACGGTGGTGGACGTGTGGTCCAGCAGCGTCCCCGTGCGGGAACGGACCAGGGCCACGTCCACCGCCCCGCCCGTGCAGTGCCCGGGGGGAGCCTTTGAGGTCACGGGATGGAAGAACCGGTTGGACTGGCGCACCAGGATGGCCCGGGGCCACTCCGGGTGCTCCCGCGCCAGTTGCCGCATATAGCGCTCATAGCCCCGGCGTTGCATCTGCAGGGTCCGGTAGGCGGTCGAGATTCGGAGCGTGAGCGGCTCAGGAAGAGACGCAAGGGCCTGTGTGAGCATGTCCGCCACGGCCACTCGCACCCAGGGCAGCTTCGCCTGGATGAACACGCGCCGGCCCAGGCGCTCCGAGTCGAGTCGCACCATGGGATCGCCGTTCTCGACGATGGCGACCCGCGCCAACCTCCCAATACCCGGCTCCCTCAGCCCCCGCTGCGCATCCTGCTCGTACAGCCCCATGTCCTGGCCTCGCTCACCTCACCGCATCTGCACCGTTATGGGGGGCGAGAGACCCGGCTGCCGGGCCACGGCCTTGCCATCCATGGTCACGATCAGCCCCGGGCCGCCCCGCTCCCACATGATGCTGATCACATGGCCCTGGTAGGGCACATCCTGCAGCGAGAACGCCTGCAGACCGATGTCGATGGGCCATATCTCCAGAACGCCGTCGGCACGGGGCTGCAGACCCGCCACATGCCGGACGACGAGATCGATGTAGTGCGAGGCGAAACAGTCCATCGAGTCGCCCAGCCACTCGCCCGTCAGCGGGTGGTACTCGTCGACCACACAGGGAGTCGGCGGGTCATCACCCCGGAAGTGCATCCGGGTGTACTTGCGGAACAGCTCGGCGAAGGCCATTCGCGGTGTGTCGTCACCGGGAGCTAGCCGGCACGCGCAGGCCGCCGCATCGGCCACCAGGGACGTGAGCTGCGGCCAGCTCGGACCGTTGTGAGCGCGGCGGTACATGTGCGGCCGCTGGGGCGAGGCATTCGGTCCGGCGATCCATGTATCGCTGGGCGAGAACGCCTCGCAGTCCATCGATACCGATGGCACGGGGAATGGCGTACCGAACTGGTTGGGGTCGGAAAGCGCCGCCGTGGCCACGACATGCTCCGGCCCCGCCAGCCCGGCGATGAAGGGCACAAACCCCGTGGCTTCCTTGACCGGAGCCCGTTCATGGGTCCGCGGCTCCACCGGGCAGAAGAACCCAATCCCGGCGTCCCACATGACCTCCAGCGCCGCGGACTTGGCCCGATCCGCAAGGCTCTGCCACTCCCGCGCCTCGGCTTCCCGCCCCAGGGCCACCGCCATCGCGGCACATGCCATGGCGCTGAGGTAGAAGTCGCCCTGCGTGTCGGGCCGCTCCAGCCCGGCGGCCCGTCCGAACTCCTCGCCCTGCGTATGGTCCCACCGGGGCTGCGTGAAGTAGAAGAAGCTGGGTAGGTACTCGAGGCCCATCGCGAAGCTCCCGCGAACCTCGGGACGCCCGTCGCGGTCGACGTCGTGGCTCTCTGAAGCCCAGCCGCGCACCAGCCGGCATGCCTCGGGATAGGCCGCGGCGAGCAGGGCTGGATCGGGGTGGACGAGCATGAGACGCCACAGGGCCATGGGCGTCCAGTCGGGTGGATCCGGCGTGCGCCCGCCCGACGCCTCGGCGAGCACCTGGCCCTGCCGCAGAACGACCCACGCCAGGTCCTGCGCGACATCGGGGACTCGCATCCATGAAAGATCCACGAGCTGTTGCGCCAGGGCATGAGGCGAGAGACGGGCGGACGCCCGGCCGCTTCGGCTCTCGAACACGCAGGGGCGGTCGTAGGGATGCCCGGCGAAGCCCGCCCGGGCGTCGACCGTGTTCCGCCGTGCCAGGTACCATCGGTAGTAGTACAAGCGCGTGATCAGCGGGTCGCTGCATGCGAAGGGCGGCACCCGATCGGCGTACCAGGCGTTCTCCCGCTCGGCGTTGGCCGCCACCGGGTCGCTCAGACCCACCATCGAGCCGATCGGGATCAGGCACGCTCCCGGCTCATCGCGGAGCGCAAGGGCCACCGTGAGTGTCAGGCTCTCCCCCGGGCCCAACGTGGCGCTCCGTCGGACCCCCGCGGGCTCGGCCAATGCCTCCGCTCCGGGGCACCGAAGCGCCCAGTGCTTGACGAAGTCCATGGGCGACAGGCCGCTGGGCCGGAGATGGACGGCCACCGTCCCAAACAGGGTATCGCCCTCGGCCCTCAGATCCTCCGCGCCGGGAAGCAGCGGGCGAATCCACACCTCGATCCCGGCGGACTCCGCGGCGGTTCGGGTCACGATCAGCTGGCATGCTGCCACATCGTGCCGCGTGATGGTCTTGGCCTCGCGTAGCGCGAGGCCGCCGCCCGCATACTCGGCACGCATCCCCGCCGGTCCCCACGTATGCGATGCCGGCTCCCACTGAACCGGGGCACCCGCACAGGTGACCTCCACCTCAAACAGCCCGGGCCAGTCCACAGGATGGATGTAGCCCACGCTGCCCACGAAGCCCGGGCGCGGGCGCCGGGGCATCACCGACAGGCAGTTGCCCGCCAGGTCGAGCCGCCACGCGTTCGTCAGGAGAGCGTGGACGTCGGCCAACGGCGACCCCGCCGACCGTGGATCCGTCCGCCGCGCCCGCCGCGCCACCGCCCCCTCGTCCTGGGCCCAGGCCCCGGACGCCAAACTGAAGCCAATAACCACCAATAGGCCCCACGGCAACGCAAGCGGGGGGCGGCCATGCCTACCCCCCGCACGCTCCGAACCCATGGACTGGCGAGTTGCCCCAACCACCCGGCGCCCCTATAGACCGAGACCGGCCCGAATACCCCGAAGTAGCTCAATGGCCTCCATGATGTCGAGGCGCTGCTGCTCGCCCTCGATCTCGCGCTCGATGTCCAGCGGGCCGCGGTACCCGCCATCGTACAGCCGCTGGATCACGGCCTCCACGTTCACCTGGCCCTTTCCGAGAGGCTGTTCCTTGCCCAGCCTGCCCGGCTCGGTCGGCCACGTGCCATCCTTGCAGTGGGTGCCGTCGACGTAATCCATCAGCACGTCCAGTGCGGGCAGAGGCCAACCCGAGCCGTAGAGGATCAGATTGGCCATGTCGAAGTTCACCCGCAGGTTCGGCCGGTTGACCTGCTCGATGAAGTCGCGGAGCACCTCGGGCTTCTCCTGCCCGGTCTCGAGGGCGAACACCAGGCTACGCTCGCCCATGTAGTCGCACACCTCGCGGACCGCGTCGCGGACGGCATCGTGGGTTCGCCGGTCGTCCTCGGGCACGAACCCGATATGCGAGACCACCCGCGGGATGCCCACCCGCGCCGCGGCGTCGGCGTCGCGCTTGTTGATGGCGATGCAGTTAGCCCGGCGGTCCTCGGGCACCAGGCCGTTCACCCGCTTGCCCAGGTCGATATCATCCCACACCTGGTCCGGGTACATCGAGAACATCGACGTCACCGTGATACCTTGTGAATCACGGGCCTGAATGAACTCGTCTGCCTTGCTCGTCCCCCAGGGCTCGGGCAGGCCAGCGATGAAACACGACCGCAGCCCGAAGTCGCGGACCTTGGCGAACTGGGCCACCGGGTCCGGCTCCACGCTGATGAACACGCCAATCTCGAGCGGCTCTAGGGCCATCGGATGACTCGTCCTCTCCAGTCGGGCCCCGAGGGGCACCCGACGGTGATGATTGGTGGTACCATGGTTGTTCCGCCCGGCCCCCCACGGACCTGCTCGACGAGGGCCGGAAGGCCCCGCCCGAGACAAACCGAGCACCAGCCGGGCGGCTGCCTGGAGGAGGCGCGCCAATGGCTGTTCTCGCCCTGACGGCCGCGGCTCTCATCGCCAGTCCGATAGCTGATTGGTCATATGAGTATACCAAGCTGACCAGATCCAGTGAGGAGTGGTATGGCTCCACCTTCTACTCGGGACCCGACTGGACCCGGGTCGGGCGTCACTGGCACCATAGCGGAGAGCAAGCGGCGAGTGTTCGGGTCTTCACGGCGCCCCGCGCGGGCACGGTGCGGGTCACGGGACGCGTGTTCAAGCTCCATACGGAGGGGGGCGATGGCGTCTGGGCCGCCATCCGGACCGGTCGCACCGTCTGGAGTTGCGTCCTCGAGGCTGCGGACTCCCGGGGCTTCGAGCACGACCTGAGCGTGGACCTGGAGCAGGGCCAGCGCCTGTGCTTCGTCGTCGGCAAGCGGGCCACCATCACCTGCGACACCACCGGTTGGGATCCCGTGGTGACCTACGCCGATGGCCGGACCTACCGCGCCTCGGAGGGCTTCGACTCGGGCGATCCGGTGTGGAGCTACGAGATGGAGCGGCGCTTGCCGCCTCCGGCGCCCGCTGGGTGTGACCCCGCCTCGGGGGAGGACCTGTTCCCCGGGGTACCGCCGGAGGACCGGTCGGCGTTGCAGTGGCGGGCAGCGGACGGTGAGGGCGGCCTGCTGGCCGTCTCTCGCGGGCTCGGCGGCGAGCCGCGGACCGGCGTGGCGCTGCGCGGGCTCCTGCCCGGCGCCACGTACCTCGTGACCGAGGATGGCGGGACGGGCCGGGCGTGCCTGGACGGCGCCCAACTCATGTCCGCCGGTCTGACCATCGCGCTGGCTCCGGGGCAGACACGGGTGTTCCGCTACGCGCCCACGCGGTCCGGGGTCGAGGCCGCGCCACCGGTGGCTCCAGTCGGGCTCGTCGCTCGCAGAGCTGGCGGCTCGGTCATCCTGTCGTGGGCCGCCGCGGGTCCCGCGGATGCGTATATCGTGATCCGCCATGGCGACGTGGCCGCCCGGGTGGTCGGGACGAGCTTCGAGGTTGCGGGGGTGCCCGCCGGCGAGCCGTGCCGGTTCGCCGTGGTCGCCGAGCGTGGCCTGCGGCTGTCGGCGGAAGCCCCCGTAGGATGCGCGGCCGAGGGCGACGCCGGGGCGGCATGGCAGAGGCGGCCCGAGCTCGACTTGTGGGCGATGGTCGAGGACGACTGGATCACTGCCGACCATCTCACGGGTGCGTCCGCGCCATGGAAGGCGGCCGCACTGCGCCACATGGCCCTGGCCGAGCGACTCATTCGCGAGCTCCGGACGGCGGGAGGGCCGGCGAGTCTGTCCGCCGAGGAGTCCGAGCTTCGCCGCCTGGCCGCCGAGGCCCGGCGCGATTCGGCTGGGGCGGAGGAGGCGCGTTCTCTCTACTTCCGCGTGCGTTGGCTGAAGCGGCACATCGCGCTATCGAACCCGCTGCTCGGGTCGGGCGAGCTGCTGTTCGCCCAGCGCGTCCCGTCCGAGTACAGCCATCTCGTGATGCAGTACTTCGGCTGGCGGGCACGTCCCGGAGGCGGGCTGTTCGTCCTCGAGCAGCCGGGCCGATCGCTGCGAACCCGGGCGGTGCTCGATCCGAGCTTCTCGAGTGGGAGTGTCTTCGCGCCCCACCTGTCGTATGACGGCCAGCGGGTGCTGTTCTCGTGGTCGTCGTGTGTTGAGCCCGACAGCTGGTTTCACCTGTTCGAGGCCGATTTGGACCGCGGGACGGTGCGGCAGCTCACTTCGGGCCCCTATGACGACCTGATGCCCATCTACCTGCCCAACGGCGATATCGTGTTCTGCTCGACGCGGCGCCGAGGCTATGCCCGGTGCTTTGGCGCGCAGTTTGGTGAGCGCTGGCATGTCTACACCTTGCACCGGATGAGCCCCGATGGCAGCAACCTTCGCGGTCTCTCGGTCCACGAGACCAACGAGTGGTTCCCTGAGGTGCTGGCCGACGGATCGCTGGCCTATGCCCGGTGGGATTACGTAGACCGTCACGCGGTGCTCCACCAGAACCTCTGGCGAACCCACCCCGATGGCACGAATCCGGTGGCCCTGTGGGGCAACCACACGCAGAACCCGCACTGCTCGTTCGAGGGGAAGGCGGTTCCGGGCTCGCGGAAGATCCTGTGCACGGCTTCGGCGCACCACTCGATCACGGCCGGGTCGCTGATCCTGATTGATCCCGCCCGCGCGGTGGACGGCCTGGACGCCGTTGAGCGGGTCACACCCGATGTGTGTTTCCCCGAGGCCGAGGGCTGGCCGTCCTCCTACTACGCCACGCCGTGGCCGCTGTCGGAGGATTTCTACCTGGCCAGCTACAGCCCGAGGCCGCTCATCCCCGAGCCGTCGCCGAATGATCCGGCCGCGCTGGGGCTGTATCTGGTCGACCGATGGGGCAACCGCGAGCTGTTGTACCGGGATCCGGCCATCGGCAGCACCAACCCGATCCCCTTGAGGGCCAGGCCGCGGCCGCCGGTGCTGCCCGACCGGTTCCCATTGGGCACTGAACCCGCTCCCACGGGGCAGTACCTGGTGCTCGATGTCTACCGTGGGCTGACTGGGGTCAGCGCGGGAGCCGTGAAGGCCCTGCGGATTGTTCAGATCCTGCCCAAGGCGACGCCGGTGGCCGACGCGCCACCGGTGGGCTTGGCCGGTCAGGAGCCCACCAAGGCCGTGCTGGGCACGGTGCCGGTGGAGCCGGACGGCTCGGCGTACTTCGAGGCGCCGGCGAGGAAGCCATTGCTGTTCCAGGCGCTCGATGAGCGCGGTATGGCACTGCAGACCATGCGGAGCGCGGCGTACCTGCAGCCCGGAGAGACCCTGTCGTGCGTCGGCTGCCACGAGGCGCGGACGACATCGCCCCCGGCGCCCATGCCGCGGGCGGCGCGGCGAGGGCCCTCAGCGATCCGGCCCGGGCCCGATGGAACGGCCCCGTTTTCCTTCGCCCGGCTCGTTCAGCCGGTGCTCGACCGCCACTGTGTGGGATGCCATCCCGCGGGCGGCGGTCAGACGGCCGTCGATCTGAGCGGAACGCCCTCTGGTGCTTTCTCGGCTTCCTACATGGCTCTGACGGGGGGCACGACGAGCTTCTACGCCGACGGGACCAATGCGGAGAACGCCCGAGCGGCCCTGGTCCCACGTTACGGGGGATGGAACCCGGTGCACACGACGGCTGTGGGGGGGAGCTATGGCGCGCGCGGCAGCCGGCTCATGCGGATGCTGGATGAGGGACACTACGGGGTGACGTTGCCACCCGACGACTGGGAGCGGCTCGCCATCTGGGTCGACGCGAACGCCCTGTTCTACGGCACCTACGCCGTCGAGGACCAGCGACGCCAGCTGGCCGGCGAGGCCATCGCCATGCCGGAGTTGCAGTAGGGCCGGGGATTCGTGTGGGCCGGGGCAGCCGGCCGTCGACGCGGGTGGGCGATGGGCCATGGCATGGCGCCGCTCCTTGGCCTCCGGTTGCCGGTCTGCTATCCTGTGCCGCGCAGTACCCGATGGAGAGCCACACGCGTTGACCACCGCACCCGGATTGCCGACAGCCGGCGGCTCGGCCGCTGCCGACGGGGGCCATGCCCCGCCGGCGCTGGATGCACATCACATATCGAAGCGCTTCCCCGGGGTTCAGGCGCTCACCGACGTGTCGCTGGTGATCGAGCCGGGCACCGTCCACGCCCTGGTCGGGGAGAACGGCGCGGGCAAGTCGACGCTGGTCAAGATCATCGCCGGCCTGCAGAGCCCCGACTCGGGCACCATCGAGGTCCACGGTACTCGCATGACCCGGTTCTCGCCCATCGCGGCCCGCGATCTGGGTGTCGCGCTGGTGGCGCAGGAGCCCGAGCACTTCGCCGACCTGACGGCGCTCGAGAACCTCTTCGTCGGTCGCTGGCCGCGCGAGGCGGGGCTCATCTCATGGCCCGCCATGGAGCGGCAGGCCCGGGCCATGCTCGAGCAGATGGGGGCAGAGATCGACCTCTCCGCCCGCATGGGCGACCTGGCCCTGGCGCATCGGCAGGTCATCCAGATCGCGCGGGCGCTGCTCCAGAACGCCAAGGTGCTGATCCTCGACGAGCCCACCGCGGCCCTGGGGCAGGAGGAGACGCGGGCGCTGTTCGACATGGTGCGGAGGCTCTCGGGCCAGGGCGTGGCCATCGTCTATATCAGCCACCGGCTCGAGGAGATCTTCGAGATCGCGCAGCAGGTCACCGTGCTGCGCGACGGCCGGCACGTGGTCACCTGCGCGACCACGCAGGTCTCGCGCGACGACCTGGTCCGCCACATGGTGGGCACCGAGGTGGCCGAGGAATACTCGCACACACCTGCCGACGAGGGCCCCGGGCCCGATGTGCCACCCGTCCTCGCGCTGGAAGGCGTGACCTCGCCGGCCGGGTTCGCCGATGTCTCGCTGGATGTGCGCCCCGGGGAGGTGCTCGGACTGGCCGGCCTGGCGGGTTCCGGCCGGAACGAGCTCGCCCACGCGCTTGGTGGCGCGCTCCCCATCGCCTCGGGGCGCGTGGTCGTGAACGGGGAGACCCGTCGGCTGAAGGGGCCGGACGGCGCGCGCCGGCTGGGATTGGTGCTCGCTCCGGGCGATCGGCCCGGGCGCGCGCTGGTGCTCCCGATGACCGTGCGGGAGAACATCACGCTCTCACTCCTGCGGGAGCTCCGCCGCGGGCCGCTGACCAACGTCCGGGCCGAGTCCGCGCTGGCCGACGAGTACATCGGCAAACTCGACATCCGCACCCCATCGGCCGAGCAGGCGACCTATGCGCTCTCGGGCGGGAACCAGCAGAAGACGTCGCTGGCGCGCCGGCTGGCCATGAGGCCGAAGGTGCTGATCCTCGAGGAGCCGACGCAGGGTGTGGACGTGGGGGCCCGGGCCGAGATCCACACCCTCCTGCGGGGCCTGGCCGCCGACGGGCTGGCCATCATCCTCGTCAGCTCGGACCTGAACGAGGTGCTGGCCCTCAGCCACCGGGTGGCAGTGATGCACCGCGGGCACGTGGCGGGCGTGCTGCCGCGGCGGGAGGCCACGAAGGAGACAGTGCTCGACCTGGCCTTCGGCAAGGGCGTTGAGGCGTCGGCCCGGGCCCAGGCCCGCCCGGCCCGGCGGAGTGGCCGCGGCCGCGAGCTGGGTCTCGCCGTGTTCCTGGCGCTGCTGGTCGGTTTTTTGGCGCTGCGCTCGGACCAGTTTCTCACGCCGCAGAACATCGCCGACATGGCGCGGAACTCGGCCTACCTGCTGGTGGGCGCCCTCGGGATGACGATGGTCATCCTGACATCGGGCATCGATATCTCGTTCGGGTCCATGCTGGCGGTGTGCGCCATCATCTCGGGCGTGCTGGCCACGCGTGGGGTACCGCTGCCGCTGGTGATCATGGGCACGCTGGCGGCGGGCGCGCTGTGCGGTGCCGTCAACGCCACGGGGGTGGCGTTCATGCGGCTGCCGCCGATCATCATGACGCTGGCGACACTGACCATCTATCGCGGGCTGGTGATCCGCGCCACCGGCGGGAGCTGGATCACCGGCCTCCCGGCCGACTACCTTTGGCTGGGCCAGGGCTACGTGGCGGGTATCCCGGTGCCGGCCGTCGTGGCGGCCATCGCCACGGCGGGGGTCGCCTTCGTCCTGCGGTGGACACCTTTCGGCCGGAGCCTCTACGCACTCGGTAACAATCCATCGGCCGCCGAGCACCAGGGCGTGTCGCGCCGGGGGACGGAGTGGCGGGTCTATGTGCTGGCGGGCGCCATGGTGGGGCTATCCGCGCTGACCTTCGCGCCATGTTTCACCTCCATTCAGACGAACACGGGCCTCGGTTTCGAGATGATCGTGATCACGGCCGTGGTGGTTGGCGGCACGAACATCATGGGCGGCCGCGGGACGGTCCTCGGCACGGTGCTGGGCGTGATGCTCCTGGCCGCCATCGGCAACGGGCTCGACTTGCTTGGGTCGACGGAGATGGATTACTGGGAGAGCGCCTTCCAGGGCGCGCTGGTGCTGCTGGCGGTCATGACCGACTACATCCAGTCGCGCCGCCGGCGACAGGGGGCCGGGATCGAATGAGTCAGTCCTCGGCCCCGTCCCGCCACCTGAGTGCCGAGCGCGTGCTGCTGGTGCTATTCCTGGCCGTCGTCGGTACGATGTGCGCGGTCTCACCTTACTTCCGCATCGCGCAGAATCTGCTGGAGACGATGCGGTACCTGGTCGAGCCCGGCATCGTGGCGCTGGCCATGACCCTGGTGATCATCACGGGGGGCATCGACCTCTCGGTCGGCGCCATCGTGGGCCTCTCGGCCGTGCTCCTTGGCATGGCGTGGAAGTCGTGGGGCCTGCCGGTGGGGGCGGCCGTGGGGGTCGCCATCGGCGCCGGGGCGCTCTGCGGCCTGATCAACGGCGTCATGGTGGTTGCGTTCCGAATCCCGCCGCTGATCGTGACTCTGGCCACCATGGCGGTGTTCCGCGGTCTGGCGACGGGCCTCTGCCACGGCACGCCGGTGAGTGGTTTCCCCGAGTCGCTGAGGCCCCTGGGGCAGGGGTACTACGCCATCGGTGGCGGCCTCCGGCTCCCCGCGCAGACGCTGATCCTCGTGGGGCTGGCGGTCGCCGCATGGGTGTTCCTCAGTCGGACCCGGCACGGGCGGTGCATCTACGCCATCGGGCTCAACGAGACCGCCGCGCGCTACGCAGCGCTGCCTGTGGACCGCGTGAAGATCGCCGTGTACACGCTCTCGGGGTGCCTGGCAGGCCTGGCTTCGAGTGTGCTGGTCTCGCGGGTGGCCACCGCGAAGCCTGATGCCGGGCTCGGGTTCGAGCTGGATGTCATCACCGCATGCGTCGCCGGTGGGGTGTCGATCACGGGCGGCCGGGGGACCATCCCCGGCGCGATGCTGGGGCTCGGAATCGTGGGCTGCCTGCGCCGGGGGCTCGAGCTGACGCCCAGCGTCACCAGCCCCGACGTGGCGGTCATCATCGGTCTGGCCCTGGTGTTGGCGGTGTTCGCGCACCAGGTGCTGGCGCCCATGCTTGCGAACAGAGTGGCTCGAGGGCGTCGCATGCGCCCCGTGAGGGAGGAAGCTCCGTGAATACCCCGAGGATCGCTCGCGCCGCCGCCGTGCTGGCGGCCTGTGTTCTGGTGTGGTGTGTTGTTGGATGCCCCAAGACGGACCAGCCGGCTGGCAATGAGCCGAGTCCCGCGAAGACCTCCGGGAAGGGTCCCGTTGAGCCCGTCCAGCCCAGCGCGAAGCTTCCCGACCCCGTCCCGGAAGGCCAGACGGTCCGCATCGCGATGATCCCCAAACTCATCGGCATCGACTTCTTCAGAGCGTGCCAGAAGGGCGCCGAGGAGGCCGCCAAGGAGATCGGCGCGGGCTGCGAGCTCAAGTACGACGGGCCCACCGAGGCCGCCGCCGAGCGTCAGGTTCAGATGATCGATGGCTTTGTCGACCAGAACTACTCAGTGGTCGCCGTGGCCTGCAACGATCCGGACAATGTCAGCGCCAGCCTGCGCAAGGCCTTGAACGCCGGCATCTTCACTCTGACGTGGGACTCGGACGCCAACCCCGAGAGCTCCGGCCGGCCCTTCTTCGTCAGCCAGGCGCGCCCCAAGGACATCGGCTATGCGCTCATGGACGAGATGGCCCGCCAGGCCGGTGAGGATGCCGCCTACGCCATCGTCAGCGGCACGCATACGGCCGCCAACCAGCTGATCTGGCGGCAGTTCATGAAGGAGCGCCGCGAGGCCAAGTACCCGAAGATGAAGGAGCTGGCCGTCGAGCACCCCGGCGAGGACCAAGCCAAGGCCACCCAGGCGGCCGAGGCGCTCATCAAGCGGTACCCCGAGATGAAGGGGATCTTTGGCATCACCTCCGTTGCCTTCCCGGCCGTCACCGAGGCCGTGGTGCGCGCGGGCAAGCAGAAGCAGATCAAGGCCGTCGGCCTGGCGACCCCCAAGGCCATGAAGGACTATGTCCTGAAGGGCGACATCGAGAGCGTCATCCTCTGGAACGCCGTCGATCTGGGCTACCTTACGGTCTACGCCTCCTATGCGCTGGCTCACGGCACTCTGAAGCCGGGCGACACGAAGCTGGCCGCCGGGCGCCTGGGTGAGGTGGCCGTCGAAGGCGACCAGATTGTGCTCGGCCCGCCGTTGGTGTTCACCAAGGAGAACATCGAGCAGTACGACTTCTAGGCCGCGCGGGTCTTGGTGTGTGGCGGAGGGGCCACATGGCGAGGACCGTCCGGCGAAGCCGGATGGTGGGCCCCCAATGGACCCGGGTCGACCGGAGGCCGATCGCGCCGCCTGGATGCGCTCTCTGGCCCATCGAGGGCCGTCGAGCGCCGGGCCGGATGGCGCCCTTCCCGCTGCGCGGGCCCCTTCCATTCGGCCCCTCCTCGGTTGCTCAGAGGCCTGCCGGAACCCGGCGCGGTCCCGGGAAGCCGTGGGCGTGGGGAGACGGGTGCCGCATGGCTGAGATGACCAAGCGGGAGCGGGTCGAGCGGGCGATGCGCCTCGAGGAGACCGACCGCGTGCCGCTGTACGATCTGCTGTTGTGCGACGCCGCCATCGAGCACTTCAGCGGCCAGGAGCTGCCCCCGCTGGCGGAGACGCCAGAGGTCCGGGCCACGGTGGATGCCATGACCGGGGTTGCCATCAGCCGGATGCTGGATGCGACGCGGTCATCAGGGTTCGGGCCGCTGGTGGACTCGGAGTATACCAACGAGTACGGCTTCCGGTACCGGACCTGCGCTCGGGAGAAGACCTCGTGGATCGTGGAGCGCCCCTTCCACGACGTGGCCGGGGCGGCGGAGTACCTCAAGCGCCGCACGGCCGACCTGCTGCGCCGAGCCGCGGAGATTCGGGCCAACCCGTCGGCCTGTCGCGAGGCCCACGCGCGGGCGTTTGCGGACATCCAGGCCCGGATTGGTGACACGGTTCATCTTCTGGCTCAGCAGGGAGTGGGGCTGGACGATGTGCGTGTGGAGCTCGGGCTCGAGTGGTTCTCGTACCTCGATGCGGACGATCCGGGGTTGGTCTCGGAGGCGCTGGAGGCCCACACGGAGCTGAACCTGGCCACCTGCCACGCCATCGCCGATGTGCGGCTCTCGCCCGCCGTGCTGACCTATGGCGACATCGCCTACAAGCAGCGCCTGCTGCACTCCCCGACCTGGTTGCGGCGCGAGTTCTTCCCGCGCCTGAAGCGGATCAATGATGCCTGGCACGAGCATGGTCTGCTGTGCCTCTTCCACTCGGACGGCTATCTGATGGAAGTCATGGATGATCTGGTCGCCACGGGGATCGATGGCCTGAACCCCATCGAGACGGTGGCGGGCATGAGCCTCCGCGAGGTGCGACGGAAGTACCCCGGGCTCTTCCTGGCCGGCGGTATCGACATGAGCCAGCTGCTCTCCAACGGGACGCCGGAGCAGGTGCGGGAGGTGTGCCGACAGGCCATCCGCGATGCCAGCCCGGGGTTCCTGATGGGCTCGACGACCGAGGCCGACAACAGCTGCCGGGCGGAGAACCTGATTGCCATGTACGAGGTCGCCCACGAGGGTGTGGGGGCGGCAGATGGCGGGTGAAGCCCTGCGTTGCCCGGGCCCGGCTATACCGGTGGATCGCCGGCGCGGGCGCGCACCTCATCGACGGCTTGCCGCCACAGTGCGCGCAGGAACGGCGGGTGATCGAAGCTGTCGAGGGCGTACTTGCGGTCGGCGAGGCTGAGGTCGAGCACGGCGGCGATGCGCTCCTCTTGGGTGTAGCCCGCCTCGGCCAGCGGGAGCCCGCGGGGGTCGCGGATGAACGACGCTCCGCTGGAGGTCTGTTTCCCCCCCGGGTCCTGTCCCACGGTGTTGGCGACGCAATGGAAGATGGCCGTGGTTGGCCCTACGGGCTGTTGGGCGCGGCCCGAGGTGCGCTTCCACCAGACCGCCTCGATCTCGTCGGAGCTGCATGACGGGTGGAACAGCACCTGCGCGCCCGCCATGGCGGGGATGCGGTACAGCTCGGGGTGCCTGCCATCGCGGCAGATCACCAGGGTGCAGAGCACGCCGTCGATCTCGAACAGCGCCAACTTGTCACCGCCGCGGCACCAGCGTTGCTCGTCGCGTCCCGCCATCATGACCTTGGCATACTCGTAGGTGATCCGCCCCCCGGGATCGATCACGTGGGCCAGGTTCAGGTAGCGGTCGGCGGTCTCGCGGATCGTGCCGACGATGGCCCAGATGCCGGCGGAGGCCGCCGCCTCGCAGGCCGCGTCGAGGGCCGCATCGACCTCGCGCGGGCTGAGGGCCGTGACGGTGGGGAAGTGGTAGCTCGTGAGGTTGGCCTCGGGAAACACCACCACACGGCATCCCTCGGCCGCGGCCTCGTGGATGTGCCGGACACAGACCTCGACATTCCGTGCCAGCGGCTTGGCCCAGTGGAGCTGCACGCAGGCGACGGCCAGCGACTCAGGCGGGCCTGGCTCCGCGGTCTGGGGCATCGGTCGACCCTCCCTCGTTCCTGCCAGATGACATCGGGCCGGCCAGGGGCCCCGCGCCCTCTGGGCGCACCCCTGTGCGGCCCCTCCACGACACGCCAACCGTTGCCTGTCTTGCGGAGGGGCGCCACGGGGGGGGACCACGCGGGCTTCAGCGTGGTGGGCCCCCAACGCGCCCGATCCGCACGCCTCAACCTCGGGCCGGCCAGGGGCCCCTCCACGACACGCCAGCCGTTGCCTGTCTTGCGGAGGGGCGCCATGGGGGGGACCACGCGGGCTTCAGCGTGGTGGGCCCCCAACGCGCCCGGTCCGCACGCGTCAACCTCGGGCCGGCCAGGGGCCCCTCCACGACACGCCAACCGTTGACCGTCTTGCGGAGGGGCGTCACGGGGGGAGCCACGCGTCTCCCAGCGTGGTGGGCCCCAACGCGCCCGATCCGCACGCCTCAACCTCGGGCCGGTCAGGGGCCCCTCCACGACACGCCAACCGTTGCCTGTCTTGCGGAGGGGCGTCATGGGGGGAACCACGCGGGCTTCAGCGTGGTGGGCCCCCAATGCGCCCGATCCGCACGCGTCAACCTCGGGCCGGCCAGGGGCCCCTCCGAAAGACCAGGCGGGCGTTCCGCGCGACCTTCGCGAGACCCAGCCGCCCGGCCCAGGGCCCTATGTTACCGGCAATGATGGCCGCCCACCTCTCCTGGCTCGGAGCCGACGAGTCGTTCCGCCTCGGGGCCACGGGCTCCTGCACCCGGGCGAGCGGAGGCCCGGTCGGCCCGATGCCCGAACATGCGGGTGACCATACGAAAGGCTGGCTTCGCCCCTCCGGGGAGTCTCGCGCCATGAACGTCGTCGTTGTGTGCATCGACACGCTGCGGTGGGACTATGTCGGGTGCTATGGGCATCCCGAGGCCGTGACTCCCGCCCTGGATGAGTTCGCGCGGCGGGCGACGCGCTTCGATGCGGCCTACTGCGCCAGTTTTCCCACGGTTCCGATGCGGATGGACGCCCTCACCGGCCAGGTGGGATGGCCCGTGTACGGGTGGCGGCGGCTCCGGCCGACGGATACGACCTTCGTGCAGTGCCTGAGCGGGGCCGGCTACCATACCGGGCTGGTTCACGATACCGCGCACCTGGTCGGAGCGGATCTGGCGCGGGACTTCGCCGAGCGCGTGTTCATCGGCCCGCCCCCGGGCTGGGAGGCCAATCGGTTCCGGGTGGAGTGCCCGGTGCCCCGGGAGCACATGCGGCAGAACGGTGTTCACTTCATCACCGACCGGGCCCGCACCATGCACTACCGCCATGAGGCCGACTGGTTCGTGGCCCGGACCATGCAGGCCGCGTGTGAGTGGTTGGAGGACTACTCCCGCCGCGATCGGTTGTTGCTGTGGGTGGACACCTTCGAGCCTCACGAGGACTGGATGCCGCCCGAGCACTACGTGCGCATGTTCAGCCCCGATTACCGGGGGGCCGACTACTCCTACCCGAACTACGGGTATGCGGACCGGTACGCCCCCCACGAGCTCGAGCGCCTGAGGGCGCGGTATCGGGGTGAGGTGGCGCTCACGGACCGCTGGCTCGGGCACCTGCTACGGCAGATCGAGGTGTTGGGGCGTTCGGATGACACGATGGTGGTGGTGCTCTCGGACCATGGCATGTACCTGGGTGAGCACGATCGGGTGGGCAAGCACACCGTCGATCCGGACGATCCCTGGCCGCTGTATGACCAGGTCGCTCGCATTCCGCTGTTGATACGCATGCCGGGGCAGACGCATGCCGGGCGAGTCTCGGCTCTGGTGCAGGTCGCCGACCTGGCGCCGACGATTCTGGATGCCTGTGGCGTGCGCGGTCCCGCCATGGCCGGCCGGTCGCTGATGCCGCTGCTGGGCGGTTCGCCGAAGGACGTCCACGAGCACGTGTTCACCTCATGCCACAGCCACACGGGCGAGGGTCGCATCGACTACCTGCGCTCGCGGATCACCGTGACGACGCCCGAGTGGACGCTGATCACCGGCCCCCCTCCTGGTGCGGGAGCGTTGTACGATCGGCGGCGAGATCCCTGCCAGGTTCGGAATCGGATCGGAAGCTATCCCGAGGTGGCGCGGGATCTGCGAGTCGCGCTGATCGAGTTCATGCGCGGATGCGGGGCCGACGAGGAGTACATCGGCGAGTTCGCGCGGTTGTAGGAGCCCCCGCCCGGCCCTATGACGCCATCTGAGCGGATCCGAGCCCCATGCGGCGGGTCGAGACGGCGGTCGAGCACGTGGCCATCTCGCGCTGGGCGGCGAGGCGGAAGTCCTTCATCGTGATCCGGGCCCCGTGGCCGGGGCCGCGGACGGCGGCGTTGGCAGCGGCGCGAAGCACCGCGTTCTTGATGTGGCCTCCGGCGAAGGGGAACGCGCGCGCCAGGGCGGCGAAGTCCACGTCGTCGGCCAGGGGAGCCGAGGCGGGCACGTGGCGCCGCCAGATCTCCTCGCGTGCGGCCGCATCGGGCAGCGGGAACCCGACGCGGACGGAGATGCGGCGCTCGAAGGCCGGATCCAGGTCATCGGCCCGGTTCGTCGTGAGCACCAGTACACCCGGGAATCGCTCGACCTCCTGAAGCAGCACGTTGACCTCGCGGTTGAAGCTCTGATCGGTGGCGCTGGCGACGCTGACGCGGGTGTGGAACATGGCGTCGGCCTCGTCGAAGAGCAGCACGGCGTCGTGGGCCGCCGCCTGGGCGAACACGCGGGTGATGTTCTTCTCGGTCTCGCCCACCCACTTGCTGACCATCTCGGGGTAGCTGACGGTCAGGATGGGTCGGCCCAGGGCGTGCGCCACGGCTTGGGCCGTGATGGTCTTGCCGGTGCCGGGCGGCCCCGAGAACAGGGCGGTCGTCATGCCCTCGCGCTGGTAGCTCTGGGCGAAGCCCCACGAGTGGAGCAACAGGTCCGAATGGCGCGAGAGGGCGATCAGGTGACCGACTTCCTCCCGGCACGCGGGAGGGAGGACCACATCGTCGAGCGATATGGTGGGAGTCCGGAGGGCCGGCGCGCCGATCTGGTGCGGCTCCTCGGTGAGGAGTCCGAACCGCTCGCCGAACTGCTGGGCGTTGGCGAAGCCACCCGTCAGCTCGCGGACGGCGCGCTCCGAGATCTTGAAGTAGGCGTCGAGTACGCTGGACTCCTCGGGCGAGGCGCACACGATCAGGGACTGGCTGAGCAGCGGCCCCGAGGCGTACAGGTGCCGCCGAGCGTCCAGCACGGACATGCGGTCATCCAGCAGGAGCCCCAGGATGTCCTTGCCACGGGAGTAGGTTCGCGCCCCACTCACACTGATGTCCTCGAGGAGCAGTACCAGCAGGATGTGGAGTTCGAGCTCGCACAGGCCGTAGGTCTCGGCCATGCGCTCGATGCTGAGCCGGGCGCCCTGTGCGCGGGCGAGAGCGGCCTTCTGCGCGACCCGGCGCTCGAGGGACCGCACTTCGCTCTGGAGGCGGCGGATCCGCGCCTGGCGGGCGCGTTCGTCTTCGTCATCGCTGCGGGCGGGCCGGTCGAAGGCTTCGCCCATCCAGTCGCCCATCCGCGTCTTGATTGTGTACAGCTCCTGCTTGGTCTCGACCAGGCGGAGCAAGTCGCGGAGGTGGTCCTTGTCATTCCGGTAGGGATTCGTGATCTTTGCGCCCATAGATGGCCTGGCGCTTCGACCCAGCAAGCCACTCGCCTGCCTGCGGCACCCGGGCTGGTACGCGGGCTGGCGACGGGCTGTCGAAGGCTCTCCCGACCCCCTTCAGTACGGTGGCTCCATGCCAGAGGCCTGGCGGCCAGGCAGCCGAAGACCGGATCGAGAGAGGGAGGCGCTCATACTGCCAGCAGGCATCCGGGAGGGCTGAATCCGGAGCGCGCTTGCGGTGCCAACGGGCCGGGAAAGCTCGCGGTGTGCGATCGGGCGCCCCCCCTGCTGTGGCAGCCTCTCCCCCCACCTCGTCGGTCTTCGATGGGCAAACGCTGAGGCACCGGGCGGAGTTCAAGGCCGGGGGCCCCGTCGGCGGCTATAATGGGGGCCGCGCGAAGAGAGGGGTATGGCATGCCCAGCGCCGTGTTTGATGCGTCGGCCCGGCTGGTGTGTATGGCGGGGTTCGCCGCGGTCGGGGTCATGCTGGCGGTGGCGCTGATCTACCGCCTGGCGCGGCCCCGGAAGGACCTGCACCACGCCGCGGCCCATGGTGCCGTGGGCGTGATGACCCAGCTTCTGGATGCCGGTGTGCCGGTGGACCGGACGGATGATATCGGGCGCACGCCCCTCCACAACGCGGTCACGGCGTGCCAGCGGGCGGCCGCGGAGCTGCTCCTCGATCGCGGCGCGGACGTGCGCGCGGCCGACAAGGATGGGTTCACGCCGCTGCACCTGGCCTGCTATGAGGGCCACGCCGACCTGGCCGAGCTGCTCCTGGACCGCGGCGCCGACATCGAGGGGCCCGCGGGCGGCTACGGCCACCACCCCCTGCACTCGGCCGCCGCACGGGGACGGACCCGGGTGGTGCGGCTGTTGCTCGATCGCGGGGCCGACATCGAGGCGCGCGATGCCGAGGGACGGACCGCGCTGCACCTGGCCGCCGACACGGGCTTCGCCGACCTGGTTCGCGCCCTGCTGGACGCCGGCGCCGACCGGCAGGCGGAGGATGACGAAGGACTGACGCCGCGCGACCGAGCCTTGGCCCGCGGCCATGACGACCTCCTGGCCCTGCTCCACGGCGAGCATCTGGCGCCGCCCGAGCCGGATGGCGGGATGTGAGTTCGCGCCCGCGCCGCGCCATCGGCACGCGGGCGACCGATGGGGTATGCTATCGGGGCCGATCGTTGCCGGCGGCCTGGGGCCCATGAGGTGCCCGCTGCCGCACGGAGGGAGAGGACACCATGGCTGTCTGCACCCGGATGATCTCGGTGCGTTCGCGGGGCGACTGCGACGTCACGGACATCACACCGCAGGTCGCCGAGGCCATCGAGGACTCGGGACTGCTGGAGGGTCTCGTCCACGTCTTCGTCACCGGATCGACCGCCGGCGTCACGACCATCGAGTTCGAGTCCGGCCTGCTGTCCGATGTGAAGGGATTCTTCGAACGCATTGCGCCCCAGGGCGACGTGTACGCCCACAATGAGCGCTGGCACGACGGCAACGGCCATTCCCACGTGCGCGCCTCCCTGCTCGGGCCATCCATCTGCGTGCCGGTTATCGGCGGGAAGATGACGCTGGGCGCATGGCAGCAGATCGTGTTGGTGGACTTCGACAACCGGCCCCGCAACCGGGAGCTCGTGGTGCAGGTCATCGGCGAGTGATCGCGGCCGGTGGGTGGCTCCGGAGGTACTGGAGTGCAGCTACGGATCGCTCAGGCGCAGATCTCCCCGGTCTTCGGCGACTATGCCGCCAACTTGGCCCGATTCGGCGAACTCGCCGCCCAGGCTGTGGACGAGGGCTGTGACCTGCTGACTCTGCCCGAGACCGCCCTCTCGGGCTACTTCCTCGAAGGTGCCGTCATCGAGGTGGCGCGCCCCGCGACCACGGTGCTGGCCGACCTCTGCGCATCGTACCGCGCGGCCTGCCCGGCGGGCCGGCCCCTGGACGTTCTCGTCGGGTTCTACGAGCTCTACGAGAGTAACGTGTACAACTCCGCACTGTACGCGACGCTGAGTGCCGCGGATGAGCCCGCGCTGCTGCATGTGCACCGCAAGGTGTTTCTGCCGACCTACGGCGTGTTCGACGAGCAGCGTTTCGTGGCGCGCGGGCATCGGATCGGTGCCTTCGACACGCGGTTCGGACGGACGGCCATCCTGATCTGCGAGGACGTTTGGCACTCCATGACCGCCGCCATCGCGGCGCTTCGGGGCGCCCGGTTCATCCACACGGTGTCGTCGAGCCCCGCCCGGGGCTTCGCGGGCGAGGTGCCCTGGAATGTGGGCAAGTGGCTCGAGCTGCTGCAGAGCATCGCCCAGGAGCATGCCGTGTTCGTGACGCACACGGCCCGTGTGGGTTTCGAGAACGGCAAGGGTTTCGCCGGCGGGTCGGCCGCGGTGGCGCCCGACGGCCGGATCATGGCCCGAGGCCCCTCACTCGGCGAGGCGCTGCTGTGTGCCACGCTCGATCTCGATGACCTGAGTGTGGCCCGCGCGAACCAGCCTCTGGGCACCGACCTGGCCGAGGCGGCGGGCGACCTGGCCACCGAGTTCGCCGATGCGGTCCGCGAGGCCCGCGGAGAGGGGACGTGGGCGTGAGACTGCCCGTGGTGCGCGGAACACAGCCCGATCCGGCCGACCACTCGGTGTTGGCCGTCAATGCCGCGCTGCTCACCGACTGGCTCGTGGCCTTCCTCCGGGACGAGGTCACCGTCCGCCGCCCGTTCCGGACCGTGGTCGTGGGCGTCTCCGGCGGCGTCGACTCGGCCGTCACCGCCCATCTGTGCGCCCGCGCTCTGGACCCCGCCAACGTCCTCGGTGTGCGGATGCCCTATCGGACCAGCAGCCCCGATAGCCTGGAGCACGCGCAACTGGTCATCGAGGGCCTGGGCATCCGGTCGGTGACCGTGGACATCTCCGATGCGGTGGACGGCCTGCTCCGCTCCGAGCCCGATGCCTCCCCCCTGCGCCGGGGCAATGTCATGGCGCGCATGAGGATGATCGTGCTCTTCGACCAGGCCGCCAAGCACCACGCCATCCCGGTGGGCACCGGCAACAAGACGGAGCGCATGCTCGGGTACTACACCTGGCACGGCGACGACGCGCCTCCGGTGAATCCGCTGGGAGACTTGCTCAAGACCCAGGTGCGGGCCCTCGCCCGGCATCTTGGGGTGCCCGAGGCCGTTGTGGCCAAGCCCCCATCGGCCGACCTGGTCCGCGGTCAGACCGACGAGGCCGACATCGGGGTGGCCTATGAGAACGCCGACATGATCCTGCACTACCTGCTGCAGGGCTACTCGGCCGCCCGGTTGGTCGAGTGGGGTTTCTGCCCCGCCGATGTGCACGTGGTCGAGCGTCGCGTCAACCAGACCCACTGGAAGCGTCACCTGCCGGCTACGGCCATGATCTCATCGACAGCCATCGGCGAGTCGTACCTGCGGCCCACGGACTACGCCCCGCCGGCGGCCCTGCCCGGATAGCGCGGGCGGTCGTCTGCCGGCCGGCGGCGTCGGGGCGAGCCGGCCCACCCGTGCGGGCAGCAGGGCCATCGGCCGTCGCGCGCGAACTGCATCCCTCGCCAGCCCGTGAGGGCTGCCGCGTATACGTCGGGCGGTCCGGAAGCTCGCTGGGCCGCTCCCGGAGGCGAGACGGCGCATGAAGAAGAGCATCAACATCTGGTCCTTCCCCGGCGACCTGCCCCTGGCGGAGAAGATGCGCATGGCCAAGGACGCCGGCTTCGCAGGTATCGAGCTCGAGATGGCCGACGAGGGCCCCGTGAGCCTGACATCGACCGAGGCCGACCTCCGAGCGGTCGCCGACATGGCGGCCGAGGCCGGGCTGGCCGTCTCCTCACTGGCCACCGGCCTGTTCTGGGGCAACTGCGGCACCAGCGACAACCCCGCCACGCGGGCCAAGGCCCGGGAGATCGCGGAGAAGATGATCGCCGCCGCGCCGCTGCTCGGCACCGATGCCATCCTGCTGATCCCCGGCGCCGTCGATGTCTTCTTCATGCCCGACTCCGAGGTCATCCCCTACGATGTGGCCTACGATCGCGCCCTCGAGTTGGTGAAGTCCCTGGCGCCCTCGGCCGAGAAGCACCAGGTGCACATCGGTGTCGAGAATGTCTGGAACAAGCTGTTCATGAGCCCCCTGGAGCTGGCCGGGTTCATCGATGCGGCGGGCAGCCCGTGGATCGGGTCGTACTTCGATGTGGGCAATGTGGTGAAGTTCGGCTATCCCGAGCAGTGGATCCGCATCCTCGGCAAGCGCATCAAGCGGGTGCACTTCAAGGACTATCGGATCGACGCCGGGTTCCCGCAGGGGTTTGTGGACCTGCTGGCGGGCGACGTGAACTGGCCCGAGGTCATGAAGGCGTTCCGGGAGGTGGGTTACGACGGCTGGGTGGCGCCGGAGATGATCCCGCCGTACAAGCACTGCACCCAGCAGATCATCTACAACAGCTCGGCTGCGGTGGACGCGATCCTGGGGCTGTAGGATCAGGGGCGGTCCGAATGCCTTTCGGAGGGGCCGAATAGGGGCATTGGCGGTCACTTGGGGGCGCCCGTGGCCCATCAGCCTGGTTGCGGAGGGGCGCCATGGGGGGAACCACGCGTCTCCCAGCGTGGTGGGCCCCCAACGCGCCCGATCCGCACGCCTCAACCTCGGGCCGGTCAGGGGCCCCGCGCCCTCCGGGCGCACCCCTGTGCGGCCCCTCCACGGTGGTTCGGACGGTGTTCGGAGGGGCGCCAT
>JAKPQA010000193.1 GCA_029547025.1 Armatimonadota bacterium | reverse complement strand
CTGGGCCCACGGCTCGATGGACATCTGGATCTGGGTCGACATCGGCGCTCTGGCCATCGCGGGCTGCTGGCTCACGTGGCGCACCGGTGGGCTGGAGGCAGCCTTCGCGCTGCACATCGTCAACAACCTCGTGGTGTCCCTCGCTGGCATCATCCTGGGCGGTCTCGAGGAGTCCTATGTCGACTCGACGACCACTGGGTCACCGGTCTCTGCCGGCATGTCCATCGTGGTGATGACGATGGCCAGCGCGATCATCCTCTGGGCCGCCAAGCGCAAGGGCATTGCCCCCAACGGCTGGAAGGCGGCCGCGCAGGGGTGAGGGCAAGGACTTGAGGGGTGAGGGCGAGGACTACCTGAGGAGTTGGAAGTTGCCGATCAGCGGCAACGCCTTGGCCTTCCCGCCTCCCGCATTGACCATCCCGATGATCATGAGGACGAAGGGCCCGAGCCACAGGATCCAGGTGAACCACTTGATGATCGGCACGTAGCCAAGGGCGAATTGCGCGATCGAACCCGCAAACCAGGTGATGAAGAGGACGAGGCCCTGATTGGCGTGGAACCGGGCGAAGCGGTTGTTGGGCATGGCAAGCATGGGCACGAGGAAGAGGATGCCGAGATAGCCCAGGATCGACAGGACCTTGGCCTCCTCGATCTCCTGAGGAGCGAATGCCGACGTGTAGTCGCCCCCAGCGACGAGCGGGGCAGGCTGGCCGCCCAGAGGTCCGGTCGGCACGCCGGTGGGCGGTCCGCTCGGCGGCGCGGGGTACCCCATCTGCGCCGGAGGCACGGGCGGCGGCGCGGGATACCCCGCCTGGCCCGGGGGTAGGGGCGGCGGTGAGTACGCCGCGGGCTCGCCGGCCGGCGCCACCGGATACGGCGGCACGAAGGCCGGTGGAGGTGGCGGAGCGGCAGGACCGGCAGGACCGGCAGGACCGGCCGAACCGGCCACGGGTGGAGGCGACCCTGTGTCGAAACTCCCCGTGGGAGTCGCCGGCGGCGGAGGCGGCGGCGGAGTCGATGCGGTGAATTCCGCCGGTGCCGTCGGGTCGGGGCGCTGCGTGTCGCCCTCCTGCCCAGAAGTCGCGTCGCTCATGAGG
>JAKPQA010000188.1 GCA_029547025.1 Armatimonadota bacterium | reverse complement strand
GTGGGCCCCCAACGCGCCCGATCCGCACGCCTCAACCTCGGGCCGGTCAGGGGCCCCGCGCCCTCTGGGCGCACCCCTGTGCGGCCCCTCCTCGGTGGTTCGAATGCCTTTCGGAGGGGCGCCATGGGGGGAACCACGCGTCTCCCAGCGTGGGGGGCCCCCAACGCGCCCGATCCGCACGCCCCAACCTCGAGCCGGTCAGGGGCCCCGCGCCCTCTGGGCGCACCCCTGTGCGGCCCTCCGCCAGACCCGGACGTGCCGTCTCGGTGTTCCTGCGGCGTCATCTCGGGCCTGATCTGGCGCCAATGGGGCTCGGCCCCGCACGCTGCCTGGCGTGGCCTATCCGAAGTACATGTGGTACCGCGCCGAGACGGTGGGGTCGATGAACACGCTCAGGGTGGTCCACACCACCCCGCCCGCGAACAGGTGGCCGAGGAACAGCCCGATGAAGAGCGGCACGAGACGCCGGTAGAGACGGAGCCCGCCGATCTTCATGAGAACCACCTTCGCGGCCCACGCGGCCAGCAGCGGTGACCACCACGGGTTGTCGTGACCATAGCACACGGAGATCAGGAAGCCCAACGGGTGCAGGGGGAAGCGCATGAAGCTCCGCCGCAGCAGGCTCAATGCCATCACCACGAGGAAACCGTAGCCCGTGAACAACGTCGCGGGCGCGTTCGCGGGGGTCGGGCTCCGGAGCATGGCATCGAGGTCGGCGAACTCCTGAAGTGCCACTTGGGCCCGGTAGTCGGCCTCGAACGTGCGGCCTTCGAGCACGTTTTGCCCGAAGGTGTAGTAGGCCGTCAGGTGGGTCACGTAGGCGGCCGCGAGCCCGACCACGAAGGCCAGCGCGAGCAGTGGCACCACTCTCCGCGTGCGCAGTCCGAGCCCATCGGAGATGCGGAACGCATCGGCAGAGTAAGCGGCGGCCGAGGGTATGAGGTGATGCCGTGCGAGCCAGGCCAGGCAGGTGAGGATGGTCAGCCCGCGCGGGCCGCCGATGCGGAGCAGGCCCGCGGTCCCCGCCGAGTAGAGCAGCAGCTTGCGGGCGTAGCCATAGGGATAGAGGAACTCGATGGGCATCCCGGTCTCGGCTCGGAAGCGAACAAAGACCAGCGTGAAGGACGCCAGGACGACCAGGTAGGGAAGGCTGATCAGGGGCGTGAGGCCCGAGAGCGCGCACCACAGCACGAAGAAGCCACCCGACGTGAGAAGCCCGATCACCGCCAACCGAGACCGGGTCGGGCCGGCATGGCGCTCGGTCGGCACCGGCCGCCCCAGGAAGGCGCGGACCCCTCGAGCCAGCTCACGGCGGCCCGACCACAGCAGCATGAGCGCCATGGCCAGATACCCCCCCGTGGCGGCCTCCTGTGGGTACGGGTACTCGGCCGGCCGGTCGCCCAGAGTGAGCGCCACCATCTTCCCGACGCGCCAGAGAATGAAGAACAGCCAACTACTGAGCAGAATGTCGGCGGGAACCAGGTAGCCCACGCCCACGATGTCCGGGCGGAAGTAGAGGGTGACGGGGCGCAGGTATGCAAAGGGGCGCTCAGAGAGAAGGTCGGACACATCCTTATAGAGGCCCGGAGACGGCACCGATGGGTTGAGGGCGCCGAGGATATTCCACCCGTTGAACGCGCATGCGATGCTGATGCCGACCCATGTCAGCGGGTCCGACCGCAATGACTGAGCGCCCGAGAGGGGGGTGCGAGTCATCTCCAGCGGGATGAATGTCAGCGGGTAGAGGAGCCTTTCGCCCTCGGACCACTCGCGGTGCAGCAGCGCGACCAAGCTCAGCGCGCCGATGAAACCCGCGAGCAGGAACACCGTCCACAGGGCCAGCGGCAGGGCCCA
>JAKPQA010000187.1 GCA_029547025.1 Armatimonadota bacterium | reverse complement strand
GTGGGCCCCCAACGCGCCCGATCCGCACGCCTCAACCTCGGGCCGGTCAGGGGCCCCGCGCCCTCTGGGCGCACCCCTGTGCGGCCCCTCCTCGGTGGTTCGAATGCCTTTCGGAGGGGCGCCATGGGGGGAACCACGCGTTCTCCCAGCGTGGTGGGCCCCCAACGCGCCCGATCCGCACGCCTCAACCTCGGGCCGGTCAGGGGCCCCGCGCCCTCCGGGCCCGAGACATCCGCCAACGGCTTCACCAGTCCACAGCTGCACCGTCGTCGACGTCGTAGAGCTCCGGGCTCCTCCAGTCGTGGCCGATCTTCTCCGCGATGGCGTCGTCGTCGAGCTCGATGCCAAGCCCCGGCCCTGTCGGCAGCTCGAGGTACCCGTCGCGAAGTGTGAACGGCTGGCGGAGGTACCCTTCGCCCAGGGTCGTGTGCTCCTGAGCGAGGAAGTTGGGGATCGAGGCATCGAGGTGCACACCTGCCGCCAGCGAGATGGGGCCGAGGGGGCAGTGCGGCGCCACCGCGGCGTAGTAGGCCTCCGCCATCCCTGCGATGAGCCGGCACTCGAAGATGCCCCCCGCGTGCGACAGGTCCGGCTGGAGCACCGAGGCCGCGCGCTTCTCGAGGATCTCGCGGAAACCCCACTTCGTGAAGATCCGCTCGCCCGTGGCGATGGGGATGTGCGTCTTCCGGGCCAGGTCGGCCAGCACGTCCACGTTCTGGCACTGGACGGGCTCCTCGATGAAGAGCGGCTGGTACGGCTCCAGCGCCTTGATCAGCAGCCCCGACGTCTGCGGGCTGATGGCGCCATGGAAGTCGATGGCGATGTCGACGTTGAGCCCCACGGCCTCGCGCATGGCGGCGAAGCAGTCCACCGCGCGGGCGACGAAGCCCGGGGTGTCGACGATCCGTGCCGGCCGGCCCCCGGCCACGCCGGTCTTCAGCGCCGTGAAGCCCTGGGCCACCGCCTGTCGAGCGCTCTCGGCCGCCTCCTCCGGCGTACTGCCGCCGCAGCCCCTGTAGAGTCGGATGCGGTTCCGCAGCGGACCCCCGAGCAGCTGATACACGGGCAGACCGGCGGCCTTCCCGGCCAGGTCCCACAGCGCCTGGTCGACACCCGAGAGGGCACTCGTGAGCACCGGCCCACCCCGGTAGAAGGCGTGTTTGTACATGGCCTGCCAGTGGTTCACCACCTGCGTCGGGTCCTTGCCGATGAGGTACGGCTCGAGCTCCGACACGGCCGTCGCCACCGTCAGCGCGCGACCCTCGACGATGGGCTCGCCGAGACCCACCAGGCCCTCGTCGGTGTGGACCTTCAGAAACAGCCATCGCGGCTTCACCAGGAACGTCTCGAGGCGGGTGATCTTCATCGCGGCGCTCTCCTCACGGCTACGGCCGGACCAGGGTGCCATCGGGCAGCCGGCTCTGGGTCCAGGTGTCGACGAAGCTCTTGCAGGGGCAGCGGGCAGCTGCCGCCTCGTCCAGGTCGATGCCGAAACCCGGCCGGTCGCTGACGTAGGCAAACCCGCCGCGTACCTCCGGGCAGCCCGGGAAGACCTCCCGCTCGGCGTCCGAGAGGCCGGCCCATTCCTGGATGCCGAAGTTGGGCGAGGCCAGGTCCAGGTGCAGGTTGCAGACATGGCCCACCGGTGACACATCCCCCGGCCCGTGCCAGGCCGTGCGGACGTTGTGGAGTTCGGCGCACGCGGCCACCTTCCGCGCGGGCGTGAGACCGCCCATCTGGCTGATGTGCATGCGGACGAAGTCGATCAGCCGGCCGGTGATCAGCGGCATCCACTCCCGGGGGTTATTGAACAGCTCACCCATGGCCAGCGGGGTGGCGCACTGCGACCGGATCGTCTCGAAGTACTCGACATCCTCCGGCGCCAGGGCATCCTCGAGGAAGAACAGCCCATAGGGCTCCACGGCCTTGGCCAGTTGCAGGGCGTCGATGGGCCGCAGCCGCTCGTGGACGTCGTGCAACAGCTCGACCTCGAAGCCGATAGTCCCGCGGATGTGCTCCAGCAACCGGGGCACCGACCGGGCGTACGCGAGGTCATCGAAGTAGGCGCCCGGCTGAGCCCCCTCGGGGGTGTGCATCGATCCCGCCCGGCCGCCATACCCGCCCATCTGGACGCGGATGTAGTGGTACCCCTCGGCCATCCACCGGCGGACGTTCTCCTCGACTTCCTCAGGGCACGAACCGTCGGCGTGGCGGTAGAGGGCCACGGCCTCCCGGCACCTCCCGCCCAGCAAATCGTAGACCGGCATGCCGGCGCGCTTGCCCTTGATGTCCCAGAGCGCCATGTCGACGCCGGAGATGGCGTTGTTGAGGACGGGGCCGTTCCGCCAGTACGAGTTGACCCACGAGAGCTGCCAGAGGTCCTCGATGCGGTCGACCTCGCGGCCAACCAACAGTGGCTTGAGATACTCCTCGACCGCCACCTTGACCGGCAATGGCCGCTGGGTGAATGTCGCGCAACCGAGGCCATAGAGGCCCGGTTCGCTGGTATCGATCCTGACCACGATCAGCCGCGAACCGGCCGGTTGTGTAAGGATGGCGCGGATATTGGTAATGGTGACGCATGTGGACATGGTAGCCCCTTGTCATATGAGCAGATGAGCATACCGCAGCAGACTACTCTGGTGCTGGCGGCGGCTCCTGGGGGAAGTGAACCTGCGGCTCCCAGCCCAGGATCTCCTTCGCTCGCCGCACGCTGACCAGCGACTCGGTGCCGTCGAGGGGCTCCCGGAAGTCGGTCACCTCAGGGTAGGCCATGGCGGCCAGCTGGCGACTCGGCATGCCAATGTTGTTGACGGAATCATTGATGAATAGTGGGTGCGCTCCCTGGTAGGGGGCCTCGATCCCATCCACGAACGCCCGGGCGCTGTCCCGGGCATCGACCCAGGTCCAGTAGTTCCGAACCATATACTGTTCCATCGGGTCACGGTTCGGCACATCATGGAGCCGCCGCCACATGTGGTCCCCCGGGTGAACCACCATGGTGATTCGCAGCGACACGCTCGAGATCCCATTCCGCTGCCAGAAGTACTCAGCCGTCTCCTCCAGTATCTTCTTCGAGAAGCTGTACGGATCGGTGCAGAGCTGCGGGTGGTCTTCATCGATGGGGAAGTAACGCACCGGCAGGGGCCGGACGCCGAAGAGCTGCCCGAGGGCGTTGATGGAGCTGGCCAGGGCGATCTTCGAGATCCCGGCCTCGACGCACGCGTCAAACACATAGTAAGTCGACAAGCAATTGGCTTCGAAGATCTCGCGTGAGTCGTGCCGGCGTGGCGACGGGATCGCCGCCAGGTGGATCACGCTCTCGTGCTCGAGCACCAGCCGGCGCACGGCCTCGAACTGGGTGCAGTCGAGCACCTCGTACCGTGCGCCCTCGACAGTCCGGCCGGGCGTACGGCCCGCCACCGTCACCGTGTGGCCACGGCGCAAAAGCTCGGGCACCACAGCCCGGCCCACCGACCCGGCTCCGCCTGTCACCAGGACCCTCATTGGCGCAGACCGCCCCTCTCGTCGTTCGCCCCCGAGAGATACGTGGTACGACCGCGAGGCACCTGCCCGGATCGCGCCCCAGTGCGGTGTCCTACAGGCGGCGACGGGCGAGGCGGAGCGAGTTCGCGACGACGGTGAGGCTCGAGAGTGCCATGGCAGCGGCGGCCCCGGCGGGGTGCAGCTCCCGGAGTGGGGCGGGGAGCCATGAGATCCCCGAGAAGGCACCCGCCGCAGCGGGGATCAGTGCCACGTTGTAGGCGAAGGCCCAGAAGAGGTTCTCACGGATCGCGCGGAGCGTGGCGCGCGAGAGGCGGAAGGCCCGCTCGATTCCACGCAAGTCGCCGCCCACGAGGGTCACATCGGCCGCCTCGATGGCCACATCGGCGCCCGCACCGATGGCGATACCGACATCGGCCCGGGCCAGTGCGGGCGCATCGTTGATGCCGTCTCCGACGACGGCGACGACGTGGCCCGCGGCCTGTGCGTCGCGGACGGCCTGCTCCTTGCCGTCGGGCAACACGCCCGCGGCGACCTGGGTGATACCCAGTGCCCGAGCCGCCGCGGCGGCGGCTCGGGCATGGTCGCCGGTGACGAGGGCCGGCTCGATGCCCAGGCGACGGAGCGCGTCGACAGCCGCAGGGGCCTCGGGGCGGAGCGTGTCGGTGAGCGCCAGCAAGCCTACCGATGAGCCATCGACGGTCACCTCGGCAACCGTGGCGCCGAGGGCTGCCAGGCGGTCCGTCTCCTCGGCAATGGGCCCCTCCCCGGCCCCTCCCGCGAACGGGGAGGAGGGGGCCCAGCCGGGGCGGCCGACGCGGACCTGGCGGCCCGAGACGGTGGCGATGACGCCGAAGCCACGCTCGGCAGTCACCGAGTCGGGCGGGATGACTTGCAGGCCGCGTTGCCGCGCGCCCTGGACGATCGCACGGGCCAGTGGGTGTTCGGAGCCCATCTCGGCCGAGGCCGCCGCGGCGAGAACATCATCGGACGAAAGATCGCCCAGCGGGACGCAGTGGGCCAGCGTTGGTCGGCCCAGGGTGAGCGTGCCGGTCTTGTCGAGGAGCACCGACGTAACGCGGTGGGTGGCTTCGAGCGCCTCGGCGCTCCGGAACAGGATGCCCTGAGCGGCGCCCCGGCCCATCCCAACGACGATGGCCGTCGGCGTGGCCAGGCCCAGGGCACAGGGGCACGCGACCACGAGGACCGCGACGGCCCGCAGGAGCGCGTGGGCGAAGCGTCCATCGATCGCCCACCAGGCCGCAAATGTGATGGTGGCGATGGCCAGGATCGCCGGCACGAAGCCGGCCGAGACGCGATCGGCCAGGCGCTGGATGGGTGCCCGGCTGCCCTGGGCTTCCCGGACGAGCCGGACGATCTGGGCGAGGGCTGTGTCGGAGCCGACACCCGTCGAACGCACCCGCAGCAGTCCTTGGCCGTTCAGGGTACCCCCGAACACGGTGTCGCCCTGGGCCTTGTCGACAGGCATGCTCTCGCCGGTGAGCAGGCTCTCGTCGACTGCCGAGACGCCGGAGACGACTAGGCCATCGACGGGGAAGCGCTGGCCGGGCCGCACCGCGACCAGGTCGCCGGGCCGGAGCGCGTCGACCGGCACCTCAGACTCGGAGCCATCGCCCGTCAGGCGGACTGCGGTGCGCGGCGCAAGGTCGAGCAGGTCTCGAAGGGCACGCGAGGTCTGACGCTTGGCACGAGCTTCCAGGAGCTTCCCGAGCTTCACCAGCGTGATGATCAGCGCGGAGGACTCGAAGTAGACATGGGGTGCCAGGCCCGGGACGGCCACGGCCGCGGCGGAGTAGGCAAACGCGGCCGAGGAGCCGAGGGCGACGAGCACGTCCATGTTCGGCTGGCGCGCGCGGAGACTGCGGATGGCCCCGGTCACATAGCCCCAGCCAGTGTAGAACTGGACGGGAATGGCGAGGCCCAGGAGCAGTGGGTTCACCCAGGTGGCATGGGACCACTGGCCCCACAGGCCGCCATCGCGGCCCATGCTGAGGACGACGAGGGGGATGGTGCATGCCATGCCGACGGCAAGCTGGCGTGCGAGGGCGCGCGTCTCACTCCGGCGCGCCTCGGCATCGTCGTCACTGAACGCAGGAAGCACCAGCTCGAACCCGGCTTCGCGCACGGCGCTGGCCATGGCCTCCACACTGGCGGCAGCCGGGTCGTATGAGACGCGCACGAGCTCGGTGGCCAGGTTCACCGAGGCGGAGGAGACGCCCGGCACGCGGCCACTGAGCGCGCGTTCGACTGCGCGAGCGCAGTGGGCGCAGGTCATGCCTCGCACCGCAAGATCGATGGTCTGGTTGGCCGGAATCGCCCCCCACCGCATCGGCACCACTATCCAGTATCAACATGCGGGAGGCCGCAAACGACTCCGCCCCGGACCGCGGGCACGCGGCGAGGCGCCGTGGAGGAACCACGGGCAATGCCGGTGGACCTGAAACGGGTCTCGCATGCCCGGCGCGCGCAGGTGAAACCTCGGTTGCAGGGAATGGGCCCATTGCCACAGAGGCGCCGCAGAGGGCCCCGGTGGGTGCGGACTGCCGCTGCGAGCGAAGGAGACCCGACATGCAGACAGGCAGGCTCTGTGAGTTCGCCCTTGCAGCCCTCGCTATTGGTGCATCGTCCGAGCCTCAATGGCCCCTCGACGTGGAGACGGGACTGGCTCGGAACCCGCACAACCGCTTCGGCATCCCCGGCACTACAGGGACGATGGTGTCTGTACCCGATGAGTTCAGCACTGCTGACAGCGCATTCGGCCGGTACCGGTTCACCTACTCCCCCGCCCCCGGGGTCAGCTGGTCACTGTCGGTCGCCCCGCCGGCCTTCGACAGCCACGACACGGCCCCGAAAGACATCAGCTTCCTTGGCTCCGCCTCCACTGGCTCCGCCTCCGCGGCCGGGACGGCCCTCGACATCAGCTATGTCTTCAACTCGTGTTGGCTCACCTACCGGCGCACGTTCCGCCCCAGGGGCCGGCTGACCTGGGGCCCGGGTCTGACCGCCAAGGTACGAGATGCGGAGGTACATCCGACCAGCGATACCCAGACGGCCAGCCGGGGAGACCTTGGAGTGGTGCCGCTGACCAACTTCCACGCTGACCGGTGGATTGGCGAAGACCTGTCTGTGGTGTTAGGCGGCGATGCCCTGGCGGCTCCCCAGGGGCGAGCCGAGCACGTCATGCTCGCCCTGAAGTAGTAGCTTTCGCCCACGACCCGGGTGCGTCTGGGCTACCGCATACTCGAGGGCGGTGTGGACGACGACTCGGTCTACAGCTTCTCGCGCGTCGACTATGCGTTGGTCGGGGTCGAGTACGGATTCTGAACGACGCCAACGCAACGGCGGCGGACCTGCAGAAGCTCACATGGGTCTCTGGAAGCGGGGCGAGACATCACTCCTCCTGCCGGCCACGAGCTGTTCGGCCGGCAGGAGATTTGTCGGGATTGCGGCCCGGGCCAACTGGATCCCCGCCGCCCGAAGGGCCCGGCACACAGCCGGACCAAACGGCCTGGGAATCCCCGTCATGCCGTGACTCACCAGCCCCGACAGCGGGCTGCCTGACGGACTTGCACAGCAGGGAGGAACTAGTTGGGTCAGCACGTGGTACTCGTCAACGCAGCGGGGGAAGACCTGGGCAGCATGGATGTCCAGGCCGCCCATGATGGTGAGGGCGTGCGACATCGTGCCTTCATGGTGCTGATCCGGAACGCACGGGGACAGGTCCTGCTCTGCCGGCGCAGCGCGCACAAGCGCCTGTGGCCGAGGTACTGGGAGAACAGCTGCTCGAGCCACCCCATGCCGGGCGAGAGCCACCGCGAGGCTGCTGAGCGCCGGCTGCAGGAGGAGCTGGGCTTCACCACTGCGCTGGAGCCCATCGGGGTGTTCGAGTACCACGCGCTGGATGGCGCTGCGGGAGCAGAGCACGAGGTCTGCGCGGTCCTGACCGGTCTGCACGAGGGTGACGTGACGCCGGACAGCGCGGAAGTCGAGCAATGCGTCTGGAAGGACCTGAGCCAGCTGCTGACGGCGGACGACACCGACCACTGGGCCCCATGGTTACGGCCCGGGCTGGAGATGCTCGCCCTGAAGCTTTCCGTCAATCGGCAGGCCAGGGGGTGAACGCCCTTGAGGGTCGCGGTGATCGGTGGTGGTCTGGGGGGGCTGGCGGCTGCGGCCAGACTGGCCCGGGCCGGCCTGGAGGTGACGGTCTTCGAGCAGAACCCGGCCGTCGGTGGGAAAGCCGCGGAGTTGCGCATTGCTGGTTGCCGCTTCGACACCGGCCCCTCGCTTCTGACGATGCCGCAGGTTGTGGACGACCTGTTCACCGACCTCGGAGAACGCCGCGAAGCGCACCTCCGCCTGCGACCTCTGGACGTGCTTTGCCGCTACCAGTTCGCGGACGGGGCTGTCTTGCGGAGTTGCCCTGACGCAGGCGCCTTTGGGGACAGACTGGCCGCCGCGACTACCGACACCGCGGAGGCTGTCGTCCGGTACATGGCCCGCAGCGAGACGCTCTACCGGCTTGCCGCGGACTTCTTCCTCTATCGTCCGATCGCCGGCTGGGCGTCCTTCGGGAGCGGCATCTCTCCGGCCAAAGGCCTGTGGGCCCTGCGCCAGTTGCCCCGCCTGGGATTCGGCCAGACCATGCACGGCCTTCACCGCAGGCACTTCCGGGACCCCCGCACGATCCAGCTCTTCGACCGCTACGCCACCTACACGGGCTCCGACCCGCACCGCTGCCCGGCTACCCTGGCGCTGATCCCCCATGTGGAGCACAGGCTGGGCGCCTGCCTGGTGGAGGGAGGCATCTACCGGCTGGTGGAGGCGGTGCGCGATCTGGCGCTGAGGCAAGGTGTGAGACTGCAGACCAAGACCCGAGTAGAGCGCATCGTGACGCGGAATGGGCGGGTGCGTGGCGTCACCGCCATGGGAGAGACCTTCGACTTCGATGCCGCGGTGTCGGCGACTGACATGAACACGACGTACCGGAAGCTTCTGGCCGACTGTCCCAGCGGCTTAGGGGCGCGCCAGATGCGGCGGCCCCTGTCCAGCTCTGCCCTGGTGTTCTACTGGGCGATGCGGGGTGAGTACCCCCAACTCGACATTCACAACATCTTCTTCTCGGGCGACTACCGGCGCGAGTTCGAAGAGCTGCGCCAGGGAGCTTGCCCAGTGGACCCCACCGTCTACGTGTACCGCTCGTGCGGCTACGTTCGCTCCGATGCGCCGGTCGGCCACGAGAACTGGCATGTCATGGTCAACGCCCCACCCGACACCGGCCAGGACTGGAGGGCGGAGGTCGAGCGCACGCGAGGCCGCATCCTCAGCCGCCTGGGCAGTGCACTGGACATGGACCCCGCTCTGGCGATTGTCGAAGAAGGGCTTCTGACGCCGCCGCAGATCGAGACGCGGACCGGCAGCCACCGCGGCAGCCTCTACGGCCCGGCGTCTCACGGGGCCACTGCTACGTTCTTGAGGCAGCCAAATCGCTCTCGCGACATCGCAGGGCTGTATTTCTGTGGCGGTAGCGTCCACCCGGGCGGCGGGATGCCGCTGGCGATGCTCTCCGGTGCTCTGGCTGCGAGGCAGGTGCTCGAAGACGCCGCAGGAGGCCGGCCATGAGTCCGGCGAGCCTGCGACACGGGGCTGGTGCACTGATCGTTGGGAACCTGGCACTGGTGGTCTTTGCGCTGCTGGGCACGGCAGCGGTGCGCGCAGGCCTGCCGGTGCCGCCGGTGAACTTCGAGCGTCTGGCAGGCGTGGTCGCCCAGATCAGCATACTGCTGGGCGTGCTTGCCGCCCTCGCGCTGATGGTCGCGAGCCAGGGCCTTCGCCCGGCGCTGTTTCTGCTGGGCTCGAGCACACTCGTGGGCGGGGGAAGCGAGTGGCTCTCCCTGACGACGGGGCTGCCCTTCGGGCGCTACTCCTACACAGCGCTGCTGGGGCCGATGCTGTGGGGTGGTTTGCCAGCCCTGATCCCTTTGGCGTGGTTCACCCTGTGCGCCAGCGCTCTGCTCCTGGGGCATCGGCTCGTGGACCGGCCGGTGCTGGTAGTGGCCGGTGCCGCGTTGCTCGTGACCCTCCATGACCTGGTGCTGGACCCCGCCATGACCACAGGTTTGGCGGCGTGGCAGTGGCACGACGGCGGCGCGTACTACGGGATCCCGCTGACCAACTTCCTCGCCTGGTCTGCGGTATCGGCGCTGATCGTTGCCGTCTTTGGTCTCTTCCACCGCAACTGGCGGCCAGACGTGGCGCCGCACGCGCTTCAGCTCTACCTGGTCCAGGGCCTGCTGCCCGCAGGGCTGGCACTGGTGTATGGGCGTGGTGGGGCATCCGTCCTGTGGGCACTTGGGGTCGGCGTGCTGTGGGTGAGCCTGCGGCGTGCGCGCCCGGGGGGCGAGAACTTGTGACCCCCCTGTTGGCCCTGGCCTCCGTTGTGCTGCTGGTCCAGTCTTTGGTGCTGGCGTGCAATCTCCTGTACTGGCGGCGGCGTCGGCAGGCGCCTGCGCTCGAGTCGGTGCGTCTTTCGGTGTTGATACCGGCCCGCAACGAACGCGGAAACCTGCCGGACCTGCTGGCCGCCCTGGCTGCCCAGAGCTTGCCCCCGGAGGAGATCATTGTCTGCGATGACGCCTCCGAGGACGGCACGAAGGCCTGGCTGGAGAGCCACGCATCGGAGTTTGGCGCCGAGTGGTTCCGCGCGCCGGACAAGCCGGAGGGCTGGGTCGGTAAGTGCTGGGCCTGCCACCAGCTGGGCATGCAGGCGAAGGCGGAATGGTTGCTCTTCCTGGACGCCGACACGCGGCCAGATCCCGAATTCCTGGCCCAGACGGCAGCTTGGATGGCGCAGACCGAAGCGTTGATGGTGACGGCTCTGCCGGCCTTCGTGGCGCAGAACCCCGGCGACGGCTTGCTCACTGCAATGGTGCCCTTCAGCGTGCTTACGCTGCTTTCCCTCGCCAGTGCGGAGCGATCGCGGTGGAGGGTCTTTGCTTTCGCCAACGGCCAGGTGATCGGCATCCGCCGCGAGGACTACCAGCGCTTGCGTCCCCACGAGCAAGTACGCGGGGCGATCCTTGAGGACGTGGCGCTGGCGCGCTGGGTGAAGCGGCGCGGGGACAAGGTCCTGATCCTTGATGCGACGGGGCACCTGCGGGTGCGGATGTACCAGGGCGCGGCTGAGGCCATGCAGGGCTTCTCGCGCAACGCGGCTCTGATCTGCGGGGGCAGCTTCGGCGCGCTTGTCGTCAGCCTGCTGATGGCGATCACGTACCTGCTACCATGGGCTCTTGCAGTCGCGGGGCAGCCGCTGGCGTGGCTGGCCATCGCCTGGGGATGCCTGCTCTATGGGACTTGCGCGGCCCGGTTCGGGCTGGGTGCCGGCTACGGCCTGCAGACGCCTGTGGCCGCTGCCCTGACCGTGGTGACGCTGTGGCGGTCGGTGGTCTGGCGTCTCCGTGGATCCATCCCCTGGAAAGGGCGGGCCTACACGCCATGAGACGAGGGCTGGTCTACACGGCAATGGATCGGTTCGTCCTGCGCGCCCTAAGGCTGCACTTTCGCGGCGTGTACCTCTTGGAGACCGAGCCCCCCGACCCGTCTCGGCCCGCCATCGTCCTCGCGAACCACCACTACTGGTGGGATGCCTACCTCCTGCACGCGTTGGCCCGCGAGTGGCGCCCGGGCCAGGCGCGGGTCTGGATGAGGGAGCTGACTCCATTTCCGCCCTTTGCGGCGCTGGGTGCGCTGCCGTTCCCAGACGGCGATGCCGTCGTGCGCGCGACGACGATCCGCAAAACGCTGCGGGAGCTGCAGACCACACCGACGCTCCTGTTCATCTTCCCCGAGGGTGAGCTCCACCCCGCGCCGGGCCTGCTTCCCTTTGGTCGAGCGCTCTACTGGCTACGGAAGCAGCTGCCAGAGGTGCCGATGTACCCCGCCGCAATCCGGATGGCCCAGGGCATCCACCAGCGACCCGAGGCACAGGTCCTGTTGGGGCGGCCCCTTTCCGTCGCAGGCGAACAGCAGGCGGCATGGCTGGGTGCGGCGAGGCGCAGTGTCGAGCAGCTGCTGGCGGATCTCGAACGTCGCTGGGAAGACGAGCCTCTGAGCTTCCGCTGCATTGTCGAGGGGAGGCTGTCGGTGGATGAGTACCGTTGCAGCGGGGGGCGTCATCGCGGGCCCAGGCCCTCCGACCATCCGGGCAGGGGTTAGCCTGGCGGCAGTCCGACGGCGCGAAGCGTGTCGAGGATCGGCAGGAAGAGCCCCTGGACCACCACGGCCAGCCCGGAACCGCGCAACGTGGGCACGGATCTGGAGATCAGGATGACGCCCACTGCGACGTCAGCGAGATCGAGCCCAGCGTTGATGAGCCGGAAGCGTCGAAGGGCTGGGAGCGCAGCAGGAGTGCCCATCAGACCCGCCAGCACGACGGCGCAGTTCACGACACACCCCATGCCGGACACAAGCCCCGAAGCCGCGCCAGGACTCATAGCGGGCAGACGAAAGCGCGACGATGCTCACGGCCATCCAGGCCACCGACCAAACGAGCAGCTGCAGGGCTGTTGCCAGACCGGGCGTCGCGAGGAGCGGGCTGGCCGTGTTGGGTTCAGGGCCCCCGGTCCGGTGGCGGGCAGCGGCCCGCGCATCCGGCGTTCAGGCGCGGCAACGCAAGCCAGATCCCTGGCAGTCGCGCGAGCTTACCGATACCGCTCACGCGGGCGCGGCGGCTGAGCACCTGATAGCCATGGTTTTCGATGTCCTCGAGGATGGCCCCGTAGAGGCGGGTGGCCGCGGCGATGGCGAAGCGCCCGTCGGGGTGAAGTTGGGTGATCCCGGGCCATGCCTCCGCGTAGAGAGCGCGATTGCGCGCGATCTCGAAGCGCATGAGGTCCTTCCACCGATCGTCCACGATCCCCTCTGCGATCTGCCTCTCCTCCACCCCGAACCGCTCGAGGTCCTCAGTGGGGAGGTACAGCCGACCGTTCCGCCAGTCCTCGCCCACGTCGCGCAGGATGTTGGTGAGCTGCAGGGCAAGGCCGAGCTTCACAGCGTACGGTACCGCCTGCGGCCCCACATACCCGATGATGCTCATGCTCATCAGCCCCACGGTCGCGGCGACCCCGTAGCAGTAGCCCGGCGGCGAGGCGCCATGAGGGAACCAGGCGGGCCGGGTGCGTGGTCAGCCCCATTGGCGGTAACATCGGGCCCTTGGCCGGGCGGCTGGGTCTCGCGAAGGTCGCGCGGAACGCCCGCCTGGTCTTGCGGAGGGGCCCCTGACCGGCCCAGTCGGCCGGACGACGACAGAGCGGCCCGGGATGCGGCAGGAAGCCGCATCCCGGCCTCCAGATTGGGCGCATTGGGGGCTCACCACGCTGGGAGACGCGTGGTTCCCCCCATGGCGCCCCTCCGCAACCAGGCTGATGGGCCAGTGGAGCCCTAAGTTACCGCCAATGCCCGAACCGGCACCCCCCGGAGCCGTGGCGGTCGCATACAAGCCCCCACCACGATCGCCCCGTGAGCCTCCATCGGCACCGGCCGCGCGGCGAGCAGGGGAGGAACGCGCCGGATCACTCCTCCTCGAGCGGGGCGAACATGTCCTTGCCGACCCCGCACAGCGGGCAGACCCAGTCGTCGGGGAGATCCTCAAAGCTGGTGCCAGCGGGCACGCCGCTGTCAGGGTCGCCGATCTCGGGGTCGTAGACGTATCCACAAGGCTCACATACCCACTTCATGGCTCCACTCCTCACGATGGTCGTCGGAGCGCCGGAGCGCTCCCTCAGGCCGGACAGATCTGGCCAAGCCGGTGTGCCACCGACTCACCCAGGGCGCGACACTGATCGAGCGTGGTAGCGTCGGGCACGTACTTGGACCGGACGGCATCTCCCACGAGCTCGACACCCATGGCCGCGAGCGACTCCCGGGCGTGGTCGACTCCCTTGCCGTTCCACCCGTGCGAGCCGAAAACCGCGCCGACCAGGTTCTTCGGCTGAAGGCCCCTCAGATAGCACAGCACATCGGCCACCTGGGGCAGCATGGTGCTGTTGAGGGTAGGCGTGCCGAGCAGCAGGGCGCCGGCGTCGAGCACCTCGGTGGCAATGTCGCTCCGGTGGCAGGCGCCGAGCTTCATGACCTTCGTACTCACGCCTTGGGCGATGAGCCCCTCGGCCACCGCATGGGCCATCCTCGAAGTGCTGCCCCACATGGTCTCGTAGGCCACCACGGCCTTCCTCGAGGGCGCCTGGGCCGCCCATTGGCCGTAGAGTCCCATGATATGGTCGAGCCGCGACCGCCAGATGGGGCCGTGATCGGTGGCCAGGTACTTCACGGCAAGCCCCAGCTTCCCGTACCGCTCCAGCAGTTTCGTCACCATGGTTGAGAGCGGCATGAGGATGTTGGCATAGTATCGGGCCGCCTCGTAGTTCAGCAGGTCCAGGGGCAACTCATCATCGAAGCGCTCGCTGGTGGCGAGGTGCATGCCGAAGGCGTCCTGGCAGAACAGCACCTGGTCCTCGGCCAGGTATGAGAACATCGAGTCGGGCCAGTGGAGCATCCGCGTCTCGATGAAAGACAGGCCCATGTTGCCGAGATCCAGCGGCTGCGCTTCGGAGACGGGCGTGAGGTTGTCGATGGGGCCGAAGTGCTCGATGAGGGCCTTCACGCCCTGGTCCGACGCGTGCACGTCCGTGGGATTGAGGGCTGCTATGGCCTGCCGCAGGCCGCCCGAATGGTCGAGCTCGGCATGGTTCGAGACGATGACGTCGATGCGGGATGGATCGACCACGGAGGCGATGCGAGCCATCATCTCATCGAAGAAGGCCGATCGGACGGTGTCGATGAGCGCGATGCGGTCGCCCATCACGAGGAAGGCGTTGTAGGTCGTGCCTCGCTGGGTGAGATAGCCGTGGAAGTCACGGACGGCCCAGTCGATGGCCCCGACCCAGTAGACGTGGTCGCTGACTCGAATGGCCTGGTATGGGGACGCCATGGTGTGGTGATGATCCCTCCGGGGAACGCGGCGCGCGGCCGCGCGAGCTAGTAGTGATCGGCCGCGCCGACCGTGACCTTGCCGGCGAAGACGCGGTAGATCCAGACGGTGTAGCCCAGAACGAAGGGCATGCCGACCGCGGCGATGACGAGCATGACGGCGAGCGTGAGTGGGCCCGACGATGCGTTGTCGGCGGTGAGGCTCAGTGCCGGATTGTCGAGTGCCGGCACGATATTCGGGAAGAGGCCGGTGCCCGCCATTGCCATGGTCGCGACGATGCAGGCGCTCCAGGCGACGAAGGCCCGGGATTCCTGGCGGCGCAGATTCAGTACCAGGGCAGCCGCGCCCAGCGTCACGGCCAGCACGGGCAGCACCCAGAGCACGGGCGCGTCGGCGTAGTTGGTGAGGAGCTGAGGCTCGAGCAACCGAGTGGCAGCCATGGCCACGAGCAGCAGCAGCACGTAGCCCGGGCCGGTAGCCTTGGCCCACTGGCGGCCCTGGGCCGAGAGGCTGCCCTCGGTCTTGAGGGCGATGAACAGGGCGCCCTGCGTGAGGAGCATGAGCAGCCCGGCGACGCCGATGAGGAGCGCATAGGGGTTCAGCAAGGTGAAGAAGGTGCCGGTGAACTGCTTGTCGGTGTCCAGTGGCACCCCTCGGAGTATGTTGCCCAGTGCCACGCCGAACAGGAGCGCCGGCAGGGTACTGCCGAGGCCGAAGGCCCAGTCCCAGACTCGCCGCCAGCCCGGGGAGTCCATCTCCTTGCGGAACTCGAGTGAGGCGGCACGCAAGATGAGAGCGGCCAGGACGAGCATCAGAGCCATATAGAAGCCGCTGAACACGGTGGCGTAGGCATGGGGGAATGCGGCGAACAGGGCGCCGCCGCCGGTGAGGAGCCACACCTCGTTGCCATCCCACACCGGTCCGATGGCAGTGCGGAGCAC
>JAKPQA010000182.1 GCA_029547025.1 Armatimonadota bacterium | reverse complement strand
GCGCGCCGTCCGCGAGGGCCGCCTATCAGAGGGACATGCCCGCGCCCTCCTGGCTCTGCCCAGTGGGGCCGAGATGCACATCGTATGGCGTAAGGTAGAAGCCGACGGACTCTCGGTGCGTGAAACCGAATCGCTCGTCCGGCGCATCACGGAGCCAACAGCCCCTTCAGAGACCGCGGCCGCCCCGGCCCCCGAGCGCGATCCCAATATCGGGGACCTCGAACAGCGCCTCCAGCGGGTCCTCGGCACACGTGTCCAGATCCGGCCCAAACGGTCCGGGGGCACCATCCAGGTGACCTTCACTTCTGCGGAAGACCTCCAGCGGATCGCCGAGCTCATCGAAGGAGCCCGGCGCCCGTCAGCCTCTTCCTCCCCCCTGGGAGCCGTGTCGTGAGCATCTCGGATCACGGCCCGCGACGAGTGTTGTGTGTCATCGGCTATCCGATTGGACACTCCGTGTCTCCGGCCATGCAGAATGCCGCCATTCGTGCCTTGGGGCTCTCGCTCACCTACGTGGCCTTCGAGGTCCATCCCCGCTGCCTCGGCGACGCCGTCCGAGGCGCCCTCGCGCTCCGCATCGCCGGCATGAACGTGACGATCCCCCACAAATCCGCGGTGCTGCGGTACCTCGACTCGGTCTCCCCTCGGGCCCGAGCGCTCTCCTCCGTCAACACCATCTGTTTCAGCAACGGAGGATCCCACGGGGACTCGACGGACGGCCCGGGATTCCTGGCGTCCCTGCGCGATGAAGGAGTCGACCCGGCCGGCCGCCGCGTGGTCCTCATCGGCGCGGGGGGCTCCGCCCGCGCGGTGGCGCACGCGCTTCTCGAATCGGGGGCCGCGGCCGTCACCATCGCCGCACGGGACGCCGACCGCCGCGCCTCGGCCTTGGCCGCCCTGGCCCCGGCCGACATCCATGGGCGGCTGCGGGGCTGTTCCACAGAGCCCAAAGACCTGCATCCCGAGGTTGCTGATGCCGACATGGTGGTCAACTGCACCCCACTGGGGATGAGCCCCCGGGCCGATGCCATGCCACCCGTCGACACCGACTGGCTCCGCCCCGAGACCGTGGTGTGCGATCTGATCTATAATCCACCCACAACCCGGTTTCTCCAGAGCGCTCGCGCGCGCGGGTGCCGAACCATCGATGGTCGAGGCATGCTCGTCCATCAGGGCGCGCTCTCGCTGGCCATGTGGACGGGGTTCGCCCCGCCAACCGACACCATGCGCGAGGCGCTCGACCAGCAGTTGGGGGTCTGACACGTTCTGGGCCGTGGTCGCCGGCGGGTCCGAAGGCCATTGCGCGGCGCAAAGACGCCGGTCCACGTGGTACGGGAGTGAGGGGCGAAGGGAGCGGAATGGTGCCCCGTCCCCAGGCTAGTGTCATGGTCGCGCGGATCGGTCTGTTGGCGGTGGCTCTCTTGCCCGCCGCCGGCCGGACTCTGCATGCCGACGACGCTCGCAGCCTCGGCGAGCTCGTCGCGCGAGCGCGCTGCGTCTGCATCGGCACCGTCATTGGCGATGAGCCTTTGGACGGCCAGCGCCGTCTGACCCTGAACCCGGTAACCGCCCTCAAGGGGGCCACCGCCAGCCCCCTGGACGTCGCGGTACCCCAGTCGCAGGGCCAGCAGGACCTGCCTGACCAGCTGGTCCATCGGCAGCTCATCGCCTTCCTGGGTGAGCGCAACGAATGCATCGCCCGCTATGCTGTCAGCCCCGATGGCACCGTCATCGCCCCCGACTTCCTGCCGAAGAACCGCGAGAGCATCACAGTCGATGAGTCCCGCCGGAGCATCAAGGAGATCGTCAAACTTCGTGAGGCCATCGATGCCCAGCCGGAAGCAACCCCTGGCGCGTGTGCTCTGGCATCCCGGAGCGACCTCGATCTGGTGCGCCTCTATGCGGCGGCTGTGCTAGACGCGCACCGTGCGGCTCGCCCCGGGTTGGAGGCGGGTCAGCATGGCGCTCCAGTACCGGCTGAGGACACAAACGACGCGCAGAATGGCTCGGGTGGCGCGGGCTACACACTGGCAACTCTCGGCATCTCGGCCCTGGCCCTGTTGTCCTTCATTCTGGTCTTCCGCAAGTGCTGGCGCGAGGCCGGGTCAGCCGAGGCCGGAAGCCCCACGCCCGCGCGGGACCGGTGAGGCTCCATGCCGTCCGAGCGCCGGGCGGACAAGATCGCCCGGGTCCTCGCTTCTCGCCAGCACGACCTCCACGTTGTGCTCGACGACATCTACCACCCGCACAACATCAGCGCGCTGCTCCGCACGTGCGACGGGGCGGGCGTGGGCTGTATCCACATCATCGGCGAGACGCTGGCCGACGGCGTGTCTGCCGCGGTGTCCCGCGGATGCGAACGATGGTCCGAGATCGAGTACCACGACAACATAGCGGAGTGCTATGCTCGTCTTCACTGGTCCGGTTTCCGCGTCTGGTGCACGGGTGCCGGGCGGGGCTCGATCGACTACCGAGCTGTGGACCTGACCCAGAAGGTTGCCATCGTGCTGGGGAATGAGCGCCGAGGTGCATCGGGCGCCGCCCGGGCGTTGGCTGATGGCCTGATCTGGATTCCGATGCTGGGCATGGTTGAGAGCCTGAACGTCTCCGTGGCCGGAGGCGTGATCCTGTTCGAGGCCCTGCGTCAGCGAGGTCTGCCTCCGGTCGGCCAGCCTGTGGACTCCCTTGCCGACAACCGGCAGCGATAGCAAACGGATGTTTGGTTATGCCTCCCTGGTGGGTAGGAGTAAGATGGGCGCCGGCGTGGAACGCCCGACCCGCGCCGACCGCTGGCGAATGAAGGTGGACCCGTGGCTGTGCAGGACGTGGAACTCCTCGTACTCGATACCCCTCCGCAACAGTTCTGTGATACCCTCACCCAGCTCCGGTCCGAATGGCGCTCACGCCTCGACCGTGGCGACGGCGATGCCCTCGACGAGATCCGTGAGGTTACCCTCGATCTCGAGTCGTACCTCCCCAAGTGGAATCTGCTGAACCCCGCCCGGGAGCCGATCAGCGCTAGTGACCTGGCGGCGTGCATCGAGGGCAACTACGAACTCCTCCGGTCCGCTGGCAGTCTCGCGGCCGACGCGGTGGCTGAAGAAGCCGCGCGGCTCCGCGCGAGTAACCTGTTGCGTCTGGCCCGGCTCGCCGATGAGGGGGTGATCAACGCCCGATGGGGCAACGACTACGCCTCCGGCCTCAAGGATGCCATGCGGCGCGGAGCCATCGTGGTCACGACCAACCCCCAGCTCGTCAACATCGCTCGCAAGGAGCACCCCGCCGAGTGGGCCCCGGTGCGCGACCGGCTCCGCGCGGCGCACCGTGATCCCGAAGAGTTGGCCAAGGCCATGACCATGGAGGTCGTGCTCAAGAACGCGCGGCTCCTCCGGCCAGTGTACCGCGCCACCGGCGGAGCCATGGGATACGTGAGCTTCCAGCTCAACCCGAAGAAGGCGGACGATGCCGATGCGATGATCTCCGATGCCCAGACCATTTTCGCGGAGCTGCGCGGCCGCTTTGAGGACGGTGAGCCCAACGTGGTGTTCAAAGTTCCCGGCACCTTTGCGGGCTTGCGGGTGGCCGAGGCGCTCACGGCCCAGGGCATTGGCATCAACGTCACCGTGAACTACGCGGTGCCCCAGCAGCTCGCCTTCGGCGAGGCCATCGAGAAGGGCAACGCCCGCCACTCCTACCTGACCAACATGGACGGCCGGCTCGACGATCCGGTGGGTGCCGAGCTGGGCGAGGGGAAGGCCGACCATCCCGACAAGGCCAGCAGCTGGGCCGGTATCGCGGTTGCCAAGAAGGCGCACAAGCTGCTATACCAAACACTGGGATACCGGAAGAGTATCCTCCTCGATGCGTCGGGTCGCGGACCGTGGCACATCACCCGGTCACTGCCGGGTCCGGATGATTACCCGGTTCACAAGACTGTGTTCCCGGACAAACAGGCGGAGTTCGACGCGAGCGAGGTGCAGATCCAACCGACGATGCGGGAAGAGGTTCCCAAAGACGCCCTGGACAAGCTCTATGGGAGCAAGCTCTTCCGGCAGGCCTACGAGGTCAACGGGCTCCATCCATTGGAGTTCGATGCCTTCGAGCCTGCCGTCGATACGCTGAGGTCGTTCTCCGCCCAGTATGACGAGTTCGTCAGTTGGTGCGAGGGATAGCTCCCCGGTTCGGGTGCAAGGCTGCGTGGTTCGGGCCTTGCACCCCCCACCCCCCGCGACTCCGTGTGGTTTCCCGACCCCTGAGAGGTGGCCTCTGTGATCCGGCTAGGTGTGATGGGCTTCGGCGGCCGAATCAGCAGCATGATCAACCATGTGTTTCGCGAGGTGGAACCCGACATTCGGGTCGTGGGGATCGTCGATCCCGACGAAGAAGGCGCGCGGTCGCGTCTCGCCGAGTGCGACAAGGCTGACGCCGTCTTCTACACATCAACCGACGAGATGGTCCGCCAGGCCAAGCCCGATGCCCTGGCTGTCGGCACCCGATGCAATCTGCACACGCCCTACGCCGTCGAGGCCGCCCGCTACGACCTGCCCTTGTTCCTCGAGAAGCCCGTGGCGACGTCCATGGAGCAGGCCACGGCGCTCGAGGATGCCTTCGCGGCATCGCGCTGCCAGGCGGTGGTGAGCTTTCCGCTCCGGGTCTCGCCGCTGTGCGTCCTGACCCGCCAGTACATCGACGAGGGCGCCGTGGGCCCAGCGGAGCACATCCTGGGCGTCAACTACGTCCCCTATGGCACCTGCTACTTCGACGGCCATTACCGGAACTTCGCGGTCACCCAAGGGCTCTTCTTGCAGAAGGCGACACACGACTTTGACTACATGAGCTATCTGATGGGCTCGACCATCATCCGCGTCGCCGCGACCGCCCAGTACGGCCGGGTCTTCGGCGCCCCGGGAGCCCGCGGCAAGGGCATGCCTGCCGGCCTGGTGTGCAGCCAGTGCGACGATGCGTTGGTCTGCCTGGAGAGCCCGGAAAACCGGAAGCGGAACGGTTCGGGCGGTACGGACCAGGATCACCCGTGCGTTTTCGGCGTCGACTGCGGAAGTCCGGAAGCCGGGATGAACGAAGACGCCTCGAATGCCCTGCTTCAGTTCGCCAATGGCGCCGCCGGAGTCTACACCCAGGTCTTCTACTCGCGACGCGACTCGGGCACCCGTGGCTCGACCATCAGCGGCTACCACGGCACCCTGAGCTTCGACTGGTACACCAATGAACTCAAGCGCGTCCGCCATCACGCGCCCTTCTCCGACACCATCCGCGCCGGCGGTGGCATGAGCCATTTCGGCGGCGACCACGAGCTGAGCCAGGACTTCATCGGGCTCATCCGCGGACGCTGCAAGTCGCGCACGCCCATCGAGACGGGTATCCAGAGCGTCTATACCTGCCTGGCTGCCAAGGAGTCGGCCGAGACCGGCCGGTTCGTCGATGTCCGTCAGGTGGGCTCGACGCCGGTCTAGGCGTCTGCTGCCATACGGGGGCTTCCCTTGCAGAAGCGCCACGGGATGCCAGCTGCTCAGTCAACGGCACAGGCCGTTGCCTGGTGTGTGGCCCTGCTCTGCCTGCCCGGGTGCGGCGCCGAGCGCGTCCAAGTGCTTCCGCCCTCGACGCCCGACCGCCTGGTTCTAGATCCGGTCCGCCTTACCGCAGACGACCTTGTCCAGCGATTGAGCTTCTTCTCGGGTCCCTCGTCGGCGCTCCACTCCGATCCGGGTCCCGAGGAGGAGAGCATCGCCGAGGCCAACTCCTACCTCGCCGCCCACCTCACATCGGGGTCGGGCTACTTCGTCCAGATCTCCGATCCACACATCGGCGGCGGGGTCGATGGCTCTCCCAAGGGATTCGACGCCCTCTTCAGTCGAGCGACACCGGTTCCACGATTCCAGCGCGTCCTCCGCGAGATCGCCCGCCTGTCACCGCTGCCCGAGTTCATCGTCATCACGGGCGACCTGTCCGACACCGGCGCCCGCCAGGAGCTGATGCAGTGCCGTGATCGGCTGCCATCAAGCGGGCCGCCCATCTACCTCGTGCGCGGCAACCATGATGCGGATCTCAACACCTTCATGCACGTCTTCGGCGAGCTGCCCTACATCGATGCAGATCGAGCCGCCGAGGCGGGCTTCTGCTACACCTTCGATGCGCTGGGTGCCCACTTCGTCGTGCTCGACTCGGAGACCATTTCCCCCAACGGCGCGGAGGTCGAGTGGCTTGACGAGGATCTGGCGGCCCATGCCGGCCAGCCATGTGTCGTGTTTGGCCATCGGCATCTGGTGCCCGTCGATCCCATCATCGAGGCGTACCTGGGCTTGGCGCAGCCTTATGCAGACGACCTGCTGGGCGTGCTGGGCCGCCACGCCGGCGTGGGCTGGTTCTTCGCCGGCCACATCCACCTGAACTCGCTGAAGGCCCTGGGCGAGCTGCGCTTGGCGACGATCACGTCGACCTTCTATGACCTGAGCGACGGGCGCTGCGTGGCCCCCGGCTACGCCGGCCTCTTCGCCCACCTGGTGTGCCTGCGTGATGGGCAGGTACAATGGGTGGCCCTGAAGGAGTTCGGCGAGCACACGCGCACGATCTGGCCAACGGGGTAGGCTGGTACAGAGACATCTGCCCGATGCAGCGCGAGGACTGGGTGGTTGCCGGTGCTGGACCTCGAGTACCGCAAGCTCGCGGCGATCATGATCACGGACATGGCGGGCTACTCCGACCTGGCTCGTCGCGACGAGGAGGGCGCGCTCCGCGCGCTGGACCTCTATCGCCGTATCGTCCGTGACGCCGTTGCCTCCCATGGCGGAACCGAAGTCAAGACCATGGGCGATGGTTTCCTGCTCGAGTTCCCCAGCGCGTTGGATGCCGTCCGATGCGCGGTCCAGATCCAGCAACGGCTGCGCGATCTCAATGCTCAGCGAGGACCCAACGAGCCCATCGGCGTGCGCATCGGTGTGCATCTGGGCGAGGTCATACATAAGGAGAGCGATATCCTGGGCGATGGCGTGAACATCGCCTACCGCATCGAACCCCTGGCCGAGCCGGGCGGGATATGGCTCTCGGAGGATGTGGCCCGGCAGGTCGAGGCCAAGGTCGCTTGGCCGCTTCGGCGGCTGGGTACCGCCGAGCTGACCGGTCCCTCCATCCTCATTGGCATCTACCGCGTCGTGCTCCCCTGGGAGGCGCCGGCTGCGGGCGAAGCGGACGCGCCGTCGGGCCGCCGCTGCCCGCGGCTCATCCTCGGCCTGGTGGCCGTGTGCCTCATTCTGGCCGTCGCCGCCGGATCCCTGTGGCTCACCCGGGGCCGCGGCGGCAGGGGCTTGGGGCCGGCCGGCACCGCACCCCTGTCGCCGGCGAAGCCGATGGCTCCGTCGGGGGCGCCACCGGCCAAAACGGCGACCGCCCCCACTCCAGGGTCCGCTGTTCCCGAGGCCTACCGCGACTACTTGGCCGGGAGGCAGATTTGGGCCGACAACGCGGAGCCAGGCGGCTGCAAAGAGGCCGCGGCCCACTTCGCCGAAGCGACCCAAAAGGACCCACGTTTCGCCGAGGCGTGGGCGGCTCTCGCGCGATGCTACGCCCTCATGGGCGCCTACGGGCAGAGCGCGCCTTCCGATGCATTCGTCAAAGCCCGGGCGGCCGCCGCGAAGGCATTGAGCCTCGACCCCCAGTCGGCCGAGGCGCTGATCGCCCTGGCGCTGGTCCAGGGGTGCCATGAGGGCAACTGGCAAGAGGCGGGCGCGTCCATGCAGAAAGCCCTCAGCCTGGCATCGGGGAGCGCGTACGCGCACGACGCACAGGCCTACTGGCTCGCTCTGGAAGGGCGGGCTGCCGAAAGCGCCGCTGAGAGCGCCGAGGCCCAGAAGATCGATCCCGTCAACCGCTCGCTCCCCCTCAACGCGGGCTACCTGGCCCTGGCCGCCGGTGATGCCCCGCGGGCCCTGGGCCTGGTCGCCGCGTTGGCTTCGCGGTCGGGCACCAGTCCCCAGGCGCTGACTCTCCTGGCGCGAGCCCAGTGGGCGAGCGGGAATCTGGCGGAAGCTTCGGCCACGCTGGCCGGCGTTCCGCAACCCGCTCTGCTCCCGCCAACCTTCGCGGTACTATCATTCCTGGTCCGTGCCCCCGGGGGCGATGCCGCATCGGCCAGTCAGGCCTTGGCGGCACTCGAGCAGCGCGCCGCCAGTGGCGAGCACGTGTCCGCCGCCCTGATCGCCGCGTGTCACGCTGCCGTGGGCAATCGTCCGCAGGCACAGGCCTGGCTCGAACGGGCCCGGACCGAGCGTTCCATCGAGCTGCTCTTCGCCCACACCTGGCCCGAGCTCGCGCCCATACGCAACGACCCGGCGCTGGCCCCGGTTCTGCTGAACGCTGGCGGGGGATAGGCTTCGAGGTCCCGCTTCCTGCGGGAGAGGGATGCGGTGAGAGGCGGTGGATGCGGTGCCGGTGGCTCCGCGTCATCAAGATCGGGTGGCCCCGATGGCGGGCTGCACCCTCACCGAGGCGCTCCACGTGGCCGGTGAGCACTTGGCCGCGGGCTACATGGCACGGCCGGACGAGCCTCCTGTGGTGCGATTTGCCCTGGGCCTCGCCAGCCTCTTCGAGCATGTGGCGCTCCCAGAGTGGTCTGGAGAGGCCCTGTACCCCTGCTCGGGCTCCCTATACTCGGGCGGCCAGGCCGTCGAATGGCACTACTCGTCGTGCCTGCTCTACGACCCAGGCCGTCTGCGCGCGAAACAGGCCGCCACCGACGACCAAGCCGTCCGCGATGCCCTCGAGGCCGTCCACCTGGCCCTCGCCGATTACCCCCGGGTCGGCGGCTACACGCATAGCATCCCCAACTACCGCCGGATCCTCGCCGAGGGACTATCGAGCTATCGAGATCGCGTCCGGCGTGCCCGCGCCGCTGCCGAGAGTCGTGACGAGCGCGAACGCATCGACTTCTGCCGTGCCATGGAGATCCTGCTCGACGGCGTCGAGATGCTCCACCGCCGCACCAGGGCGCGCGTGCGCGAGGCGTCACCCACCGACATCCAGGCCCGGGCCCAACAGGAGGCCCTCCTCGCTGCCCTCGAGCGCGTTCCGCTGGCGCCCGCGACCCGCTTCTATGAGGCCCTCGTGTCGGTGAACTGGATCCTCTACCTCGACGGTCCGGACGACCTGGGTCGCTTCGACCAGGACCTCTGGCCCTTCTTCAAGCGTGACCGAGCCGCCGGGCTCGTGACGGACGGCCAGGCACGTGACTGGATCGGCCTCCTCTGGGACAACATCAACCGAACGCATGCATGGAATGTGGCTCTCGGCGGGCGGCTCGAGGATGGTCGCTCGGGCATCACTGACCTCACGCGCATCTGTGTCGAGGCCGGCCGAGGGCGACGGCGACCCAATCTGGCGCTGCGGCTCCACCGTCAGGCCCCGGACACGATCTGGGACGCCGCGCTGGACTCCATCGCCAGCGGGAACGGACTCCCCGCGCTCTACAATGAAGAAGGCTACACGCTCGCCATCCGCGAGGCTCACCTGAACTTGCCCGAGTCCGACCTGCCCGACTTCGCCTTCGGCGGGTGCACGGAGCTCATGGTCCACGGCAAGAGCAACTGCGGCTCGCTCGAGGGCGACCTCAACCTGCCCCTCGTCCTCGTGGCAACACTCCACAAGGACCTGGCGCGCTCTGCGACCTTCGACGAGCTGCTTCTCGCCTACCGGCGCGACATCCAGCAGTGCATCCGGGCTCAGGTCGAGGTCTGGAACGCCAACCAGGAGACCAAAGCGCGCTGGCAGCCCCAGGTTCTGCGGAGTCTGCTCATCGATGACTGCATCGACAACGCCCGCGAGTACAACGCCGGCGGTGCCCGCTACAACTGGTGTGTCGTCAATGTCATGGGCCTGGCCAATGCCATCGATTCCCTGGCCGCCGTCCGCGAGGTCGTCTACGATCGCGGCGAGATCGCCCCGGAAGACCTCCTCCGCGCGCTCGAGAGCGACTTCGTCGGATACGAGCCCATCCGCAAGAGGCTCGAGACGTGCCCCCGTTTCGGCAACGACGATCCCCGCGCCGATGACCTCGCCGAGAGCCTGTCGGGCTTCGTCTTCGACGAACTGCGAATGTACGCCCCCTGGCGTGGCGGCCGCTACTTGCCCTCGTGCCTCATGTTCGTCACCTACGCCATGTTCGGCAAGCCCGTGGGGGCCACGCCCGATGGCCGCCGCGCCGGTGCGCCCATCGCCGACTCCGCCGGCGCCATGCAGGGCCGCGACCGCCACGGGCCCACGGCACTCCTTCGCTCCGTGGCTCGCATCAAGCACCACCTGGCGCCGGGGACTCTGGTGGTCAACATCCGTCTGGCCCGCAGTTTCCTCAAGACGCCCCAGTCGCGCCGTAAGCTCCGCGAGCTGGTCGAGACCTACTTCGCCCTGGGCGGCCTCCAGCTCCAGATCAACGTCGTCGACCAGAAGACCCTACGCGATGCCTACGAGCACCCCGAGAACCACGGTGACCTCATCATCCGCGTCGGTGGCTACTCCGAGTACTGGCAGCACCTCGACGACGACCTGCGTCGTTCGATCCTCGAGCGCATCGAGCACGAGTAGACGCCCGGAGCGCGGACGGCCACGTCGGCGTAGTCGGGGGCCCCCGTCGCGGCCGAGGACGGCCGCCGGCACGCGACCGGTTTGCTCGTGCCTGCGGGGCTCCTGCCCCGCGCCGTTGCCACGCCCTATCGCTGCGGAGCTACCGCTCCGCGCTGCCGTCCTCGCTCCTACAACTCCCTCGCCGGCGTGACCTCCAGCAGCCGCGCCTCGACCTTCGCCGAGCCTTGCAGAGAGAACTCGTGCGGCAAGATCGGATTCCCCACGTGCCCCACGGTGTGGAACCGGAGGTACACGTTCATGCTTCGGTGCACGGCACCAAAGGTGTCGTAGCCCAGCCCGTCCAGCTCGACCCAGCCGATGGGATTCAGGTACACCTCGACCCAACCGTGCGAGCCCCCACCCACCACCGACTGGTCGTCCTCGTTGGCCCAGCCGAACACTTCGCCGCCAACGATCCGCGCCGGGATGCCCGCCGCCCGGCACAGCGCGCTGATGGCCACGCTATAGTGGTGGCAGACACCGAAGTGCTCGTTCAGTAGCCCCTCGGAATCCTGCGTCGGATTCTCCTTGTACGTGAAGTTGTCGCGGAACCAGCGCATGATGTTCATGACGGTCTCATAGGGCGTCTCGCCCTTGAGTTCCCTGATGAGCTCCTGGCACGTCTGGCCCTGAGGATCGATGGGCACATCCGTCGACGCGGCCAGAAACTCCTCGGAGATGTCCGCAGGGATGCCCTCGAGGTCTGTCTCGCGGAGCCTCTCCAGCGGAACCGTGCAGCAGTGCAGTACCGCCTCGGTGCGGATGACGATGGGCGTCTCGGGGTCGTACTTCACCTTCAGGAAGTCAATGTCTTCGGACTGCACGAGCTCGCCGTCCCGGGCGCCACTGACAATCTCGTACGTCACGTCCTGTCGCGGGTGACGGAGTTGCGGCAGCCTGACCCACAGGATGTGGTCCGGCGTCGAAATGCCCTGCTCCTTGGGGTCGATGGTCCATGTCACCGATATGCGCCGCGTCCCGAACATCCCGAGCCAGCGCGTCTTGGCATCCTTGAGAGCGCTGCCGGCCTCGCCGAGCTCGTCCTCGGGGAGCTGCTTCGCTTTGGACAGGGCCTCGTAGGTCACGTCCGGATCGTGCACATACAGCGCCGAGTCGGCGAGCTGCGCCAGCGGCCACGCCGTCTCTCCGAAGCGCTCGATGTTTCCCTTGGCGATATCGAAGGACCGCTCGAAGTGCCCCGACCGCGCCAGCGACCAGGCCAGGCTACGCCAGGCGTACTCCGTGCCTTCTCCCAGTTCCAGCGCCCGGCCTATGGCATCGGCCATGCCCTGGAAGTCCCCCTTGGCCTTGCAGCCCTGGGCCTCATCCATGAGCGATTCGTAGGTCGGGGCGTCTTCGTCGGCAGCGGCGGGCGAGAGAGAAGAGAGCGATAGAGCGAGGGCGGCGACACTGACGGCCACGAGCCACCGCCGCCGGGGGCGATGGCTCCAGAGACAGGGACACTTGCGGACACGCTCCATCTGCACGGCACATCCTCCTTGATCGAATGGCCTGGGTCTGCTCGCGCGGCCTCCTCTTTGGTTCGTCGCCGCGGCCCACAGCCCTCCGACTCGGAATGGGGGCCAGGAGTGAAGCGCGCACGCAGCTCGGGCGGGCCCAAGCCCGAGCACGCCCGGGTCCGCTCGCCGCTCCTCGTCATCCAGAGACCGTTGGCTTGGCGGCCAAGCGATAGCTCTCGGGGGCAGCCATGGAAGACCCAGGGGACCGGTCCCGTGGTGGGCCCGCGACGGAGCTCCATGCGCCTACGCGCCCTCGAGTTGCGCCTTCACCGCCGCGAGGAACCGCGCCGCCAGCGCGCCGTCGATGAGTCGGTGATCCACCGACAGGGTCAGCGCCAGCGTTGGAACGGCCATGATGCCCCGGGGGCCCAGTACCAGCTTGTCCTCGATGGCCCCCACCGCCACAATGGCCGCCTCGGGCGGGTTCACGATCGCCGTGAACCACCGGATCCCGTACATCCCCAGGTTCGAGACCGTCAGCGCACTCCGCAGCCCGAGAGGCACACGACCCGCCCGGGCGCTGTCGATCAACTCCCGGGTGCGGGCAGCCAGTTCCCCCAGCGAGAGCTGATCGACGCACCGCACGATGGGCACCACCAGCCCGTCGTCGACACGGACCGCCATGCCCACGTTCGCCTCGTCGAGATAGCGGACGCCGTCTCCGTCGAGCTGGCAGTTCATGGCCGGGAACCTGGCCAGCGTGTCGCCGCAGGCCTTCACGACCACGTCGTTGATGCTCACCTTCGCAGGCTGCGCCTGGCGCGCCGCTAGCGCGAGCGTCATGTCCACCTCGATGCCGACCTGGAACTGGGGCACCTCGCGCACGCTCTGCTGCAGCCGCCGACCGATGGCCCGGCGCATATCGCTCAGCGGCGCCACCGGCCGGACCATGCCGCCCGGTGGTGGGCCTGCCGCGGCCAGTACGTCCCGCTTCACCACACAGCCATTCGGTCCGGTCCCCGTGATGGCGGCCAGGTCGGCCTGGCGCTCGCGGGCCAGCGTCCGCGCGGCGGGCGTGGCCCGGAGCCCACCGGTCTCGGCGGAGGCCACCATCTCCGCCGTCCGGGCTGCCTGCCGTGCCCCCGTTTCCTCCGCCTCGGCCGCTGGGTCCGGCACGCCCTCTCCTGGCTGCCCAATCCACAGGAGTGTCTGGCCCACTCGGATCGTGTCGCCCTCTTCCGCCAACACGGCCAGCACGTGGCCCGCGGCGACGGACTCGAGCTCGGCCACGGCCTTGTCGGTCTCGATGTCGGCCAGCACGTCTCCGATCTGCACAACGTCGCCCACGTTCACGTGCCAGTTGGCGAGCACCATCTCGTCGGTCGTCTGCCCTGCATCGGGGACCACGATCGGCGTCGCCATATTACCCAGCCCTCCCCGAGGAGCCGCAGGAGCGCATCAAGGCCCGCACGGACTCACCGATGGCGGCCCGTCCGGGCACCAGGAAATCACTCAACTTCCGCGAGCCTACCACGGCCTGGTAGTTGACGTCGGCGGGCAGGTGGGCAAAGGCGGTGCGGGTCGCCTCCAGATGCCGGCGCTTCATAATGGTCCCCACGTGGAACAGCCCCACGCCCTCGTGGACCAGCTCCCCGATGGTCCCCGGAGGAAGACCGCTTCCCCCGTGGATGACCAGCGGCACGCTGACCGCGGCCCGGATGGCGCGCAGGCGTTCGAGATCGATGGGCGACGCTCCACGCGTCCGCAGATGCTCGTTCCCCACCGACACGGCCAGAAAGTCCGCGCCGGTGGCCGCGATGAACTCCCGCGCCTGCTCCGGATCGGTCAACTCACCCGCGTCCTGAGCGCCGAAATCCGGGAGCTGCCCCAGCTCGGCCTGGACCTCGACACCCTGGGCGTGCGCAATCTCGACCAGTTGGCGCGTCTGCGCCACGTTCTCGGCGTACGGCAGCGTGCACGAGTTGAGCATGACGACGTTGAAACCGGCACCAATGCCTCGGCACGCGTGCTCGAGTGTCCACACCTCGTTGAGGATCAGTGCCGCGGGCACCCGGATGCGCTCGGCCACACTCCGGCCGTACGCTCCCAGCGGTTCGATGCCATACCGGTCGAGCCACTCCGGGTCCATCATCATACCGCCGAAGCCCAGTACCACCGGTGAGCGCTCGGCTTCGGCCGCCTCAGCGACTGCCTCCATGCTGTACGTGTCCCAGGCCTCGAAGTACCCCAGGGCGTACCCACCACGCTCAGCCCTGCCCAGCAAGTCCGAGAGACGCGCTAGCGCCATTGGAGCACCCCCTGCACCGCCCGGGCGATGTCGTCTCGGCCCGGTACGTAGAACCGCTCCATCACCGGTGCGAAGGGCACCGGCGTGTCCGGCGCGGTCACGCGGTGGATCGGAGCATCGAGATGGCCGAACGCCTTCTCCTGGATCTCCGCGGCGACCTCGCCCGCCCAGCCTCCCGTGCGGGGACATTCATCCACCACGACCAGGTGCTCCGTCTTGGCGACGGATGCGACCACCGTCTCGGTGTCGAAGGGCACCAGTGTCCGTGGGTCGATGACCTCGCACTCGATGCCCTCGGCCGCCAACGCCTCGGCGGCAGCCAAGGCCTCATAGACCATCCGCAGCTTGGCGACGATGGTGACATCGGTCCCCTCGCGCCGCACCACGGCCTGCCCGAATGGAATGGTGTAGTCCTCGATGGGCACCTCACCCACCGGCGAGAGTGCTCCGACCTCGGCCCGCATCCCCTTGCTGCCGTAGAGCAGCTTGTGTTCGAAGAACAGCACCGGGTTGTCGTCGCGGATCGCCGTCTTGAGTAGCCCCTTGGCGTCGTAGGCCGTCGAGGGGCACGCCACCTTGAGACCCGGCACGTGGATGAAGAACGACTCGGGGCTCTGCCCGTGCTGCGCCGCCCGCGTGGTCGCTCCGCACGGCGCGCGCATCACCATGGGGACGGTCAGCTTGCCGCCGGACATGTAGCGCATCTTCGCCGCCTGGTTCACGAGCTGATCCATGGCGCAGAAGAGGAAGTCCGCATACTGCACATCGGCGATGGGCCTCATGCCCGCCAGCGCGGCACCGACGGCCATGCCAGCGATACCCGCTTCGGAGATGGGCGTGTCGAGGATGCGCTGCCGGCCGAACTCGTCCGAGAGGCCCAGTGTGACCGTGAACGCCCCGCCGAAGCCACCGGGGATGCCGATGTCCTCCCCCAGGCAGAACACTCGCGGATCCCGCCGCATCTCCTCGCGAATCGCCTCGCGCAGTGCCTCGGCGATGGTCATGGTCTTCGTCTCGCCCGCCATCAGCCGCGCACCTCCTCGGCGAACACATGGCGCAGACAGTCCTCGGGGGCAGGGGAGGGGCTCTCCTCGGCGAAACGCACCGCCCGCTCGAGCTCGGCCGCGACCTCCTCGGCGATGGCCGCCACCTCGGCCTCCGTGGCGATTCCACTCGCCGTCAGATGCGCGGCCAGTCTCGGGATCGGGTCACGTGCCTTCCATTCGGCCTCCTCCGCCCGGGTGCGGTAGCCGCGCGTGTCGTTCCGCGAGTGGCCCGTGTAGCGGTACGTGAGGCACTCCACGAGCGTGGGCCCGCCACCGGTCCGAGCCCGTTCCACGACCGGCACCATCGCCTCATACACGGCCTGCACATCCATGCCGTCAACCGTGATGCCCGGGAACCCGTAGCCGGCAGCGCGGTCCGAAAGGCGCTCGAGCTTCACCACCTCGGCGATGGGCGTCGAAGCGCCGTAGAGGTTGTTCTCGCACACGAAGATGACGGGCAGGTCCCAGATGGCCGCCATGTTCGCCGCCTCGTGGAAAGCGCCCTCATTGAGTGCCCCGTCGCCTGTGAAGCACGCCACCACCTGGCCCGTGGCCTGCATCCTGAACCCGAGCGCCATGCCGGCGGCCACCGGCGCGTTCCCGGCCACGATGGCGATGGCCGTGAGTGCGCCCACGGCGGGGTCACCCATGTGCATCGATCCGCCGTAGCCGCCCGCGCAGCCCGTGGTCCGTGCGAACAGCTCGGCCATCATCGAGTCCATCGATACGCCCTTGGCGATGGCGTGGCCGTGGGCCCGATGTGTGCTGGTGATCCAGTCGGTGGGCTTCAGCGCCTCGCAGACGCCGACGGCGCAGGCCTCCTGGCCGGCATAGAGATGCAACGTGCCCGGTAGCCGGCCCTCGAGGAACAGCCGGCTGACGGTCTCCTCGAACTGCCGGATGCGCACCATCTGGCGGTACATCCGGAGTAGTGGATCGCCGGGGGGTTGGGGCATGGCAGTCCTCCTTCGCGCAAGCTCGGACCGGGTAGGGTTCTACCCGCCTTCGGCTGGTCCCCGTGCTCGGCCCATGCGAACACCCTCCGCAGACCGAGGAGGGGCCGGATGAAAGGGGCCCGCGAGGCCGCAAGGGCGCCATCCGGCCCGCCCTGTCACCGGGCTACAGCTCGCATGAACGCCCGCACCTCCTCTGCCGTCGGCACCCCGGCGCTGCACCCGATGGCCTGAATGCAGTGGGCCGCGGTGGCGTTGGCGAAGCAGGCCGACTCATCGGCGCCCCAGCCCTGCAAGACGCCGTACAGGTAACCCGCAAAGAAAGCATCGCCCGCACCCGAGCCGTCGACCACGCCGACCTCGAAGGCGGCGTGGCGCCGCGTCTCGCCGCTGGAGCGGATCAGGCACCCCTCGGCCCCGAGCTTCACTCCGAGGGTGCGGGTGCCGTGCCCGTCCAGCGTGTCCAGGATGCGGCCCGGGTCCGACTCGCCTGTGATGGCCTGGGCCTCCTCGATGCTCGGAATGAACACATCGAGGTGCGGGAGGCAGGGCTCGATGAGTGCTGCGGCGTCCACGTTCGGGTTGAAGGCCGTGTCCATCGATGTAGTCGCGCCGAGCTGCCGCGCTCGGGCCAGCAGACGCACCGTGGGCTCGCCGTCCATGGCCGGCATCAGCAGTGCCCCGCCGATGTGCAGGATCCGCGCCCGGGCAATGAGCGCATCCGGCACATCAGTCTCCGTGAACACGGCGTTGGCGCCCACATGGTGCAGGTAGCGCCGCCGGCCGTCCGACCCGATCATCACGAAGGTGTAGGAGGTCGCTGCCGCGTCGGAGTCGACCAAGCCCTCGGTGTTCACGCCGGAGCTCGCCAGTGTCCTCCGGACAAAGTCGCCCGTGGCATCCCGCCCAACGCAGGCGGCAACGGCCGCTCGGACCCCCAGCCGCTGCAGGTCCACGGCCGTGTTCACGGCGCACCCGCCGATGTGATGCTCGATGTGGTCGAAAGTGCCGAGCCGGTCCCACTCGGGGATCTCGTCGATGGCCTTGGCCATGACATCGGCCACCGCGATGCCCACGCACAGCACGTCGAGCCGGTCCATGGGTCACTCCATCTCCCGCTTGACGTCGCCCAGAGCCGACAGTAGCCTGAATTGTATAGACAACTATACCAATCCGCCCGGCGGGGCGCCAGACCCTGGACCGACCCGGAGGTGCTCCCGTGTCGCGCACCAACATCCTCGCAGCCCGCCCGCTCGACCGAGCGACCCCGGTCCCGCTCTACTATCAGATCGCCGAAAACCTGCGACAGGCCATCCGCGACCTCGAGGCCGCGCCCGAGGGCGAGAGGGCAGGGCTCCCCACCGAAGTCGAGCTCTGCCGGCAGTTCGGTGTCAGCCGGGGGCCGGTCCGCCAGGCCCTGCAGCTTCTCGAGCGCGAGGGCCTCGTCAGCCGCGAGCGCGGTCGAGGGACCTTCGTGGCGCGACGGCGGCTGACGCACGAGCTCACCAAGCTCTGCTCGGTGACGGCCGACATGGAGGCCCGGGGCTGGCGACCGGGCGCCCAGGTCCTGCGGGTTCAGGCCATGGCGCCGCCCGCGCACGTCCGCCACGCCCTCGGCCTGGCTCAGGGCGAGAACGTGTGGGAGGTCTACCGGCTGCGCCTGGCCGATGACGAGCCCGTCAGCCTCCAGTGGTGCTACATCCCCTGCACGCTCACCCCGGGTCTTCCCGTGCAGGACCTGGCGGGATCACTGTGGCGAATCTTCTCAGACCAGTACGGGCTGAAGCTCGCATTCGCCGAGCAGACCCTTCGAACCCGCCGCGCGACGCCTGACGAAGCGCGTCTCCTCCACATCGAGAAGGGCGAGGCCTTGTTCGTCATCACCCGGACGATCTACGACGACCAAACGCGGCCGGTGCAGTACCTCCACTCGCTCTGGCGGGGCGACCGGTACGACTTCACCGTGCGGCTGCACTGCGACGAGCGATAGGCGATCGGTGCCCCCTGGGGCGGTGACTCAGGGTCCCCGAGCGGCTCCTCACCTGGTTGTGGAGGCACCCCCGTGTTACCGCTATGCCCGGTGCGCCCTGCCAGCCGCCTACCCGGTCCGGATCGCGAACCGCGGGGCATCCCATGGCCGCCACGGCTCCCCCCGTCGCTCACTCCGGCGGCGGCGAGGAACCGTCGCCGATGAGCAGCACGCGATCGACCCAGAGCGACCCTCGTATGCCCCGCAGTTCGACTTCCACCTGGGGTGGCGCGGCGGGGGGGTCGCCCGCGGGCTCCGGGGAGTACCGAATGCCCAGATCGGCGCCAATGGGTATGACGCCCACTTTGAGCCATCGATGCGCCCCGGTCCCGCCGGTGCTGCTTGCGGCCGCCTCCTGCTCGTACCCGTCGACGGCAACAGCGATGCTGCTGTTCTCGTCGGCGGCATAGTGGATCCACAGGTCGTACAGGCCCACCGGAGGGCGGTCCATCCGCCACGAGTGACGCGGACCATCGGCGCCGCGAAGCCGTGTGCCGCGTTCCGCTCCCGGGGGCTCGTCGGTTCCCGGCCTTCGGCGTGTCTCCAGCATCAGTTGCCCCACTCCCACCGGGGGTGTCGTCGGCCGTTCGGCGGGCTCGATGGCCAGCAGCAGGCGCTCCGGTTCGGATCCGACCACGACCTTGGCCAGCAGCTCGTGCCAACCGGCCCGAAGGTCGAGTTCGGCGGATCGGCTGCTGACCGGCCCGGGCGACCTATCGATCCACGTGCGGAAAGCCCATGCTCCGTCCACCCGCAGCCGGACCTTGGCCGCGGTCGGGATGTGGAAGTACGCCAGCACGTATACGGCTGCCTCCTCGTCGGCTCCCAGCTCTCCGGCCAAGGGGAGGTCGACCTCAATCATGCTTCCGCGTAGCCGCGCCGCTGTTCGACTGAACGGTACCGTCTCGGTGATGCCCGGCACCGGCTGGTTGGCCCGCAAGCCCAGTGCCAGTGCTTGCTCGGGTTCGAAGGCACGGTCGAGCACCGTGTCCTTGGCCGCTCGGACCCGGCGGCTGATCAGCACGTCCGCATGGTGCTCCTGACGGGCCCGCAACGCCGCCGCCATCCGCCTCTGGTAGGCGCTCTGGTCCTCCGCCGACACCGTCGACAGCTGCAGCGGAAGCGAGCGCTCCGCCCACCAGAGGAGATGGCCCACGAATCGGCGCACCACGGGCGACTCGGGCCGGCTCTCGCATTCGAGCTGACAGTAGATTCGCTGCCCCGCGCCGTGCCGTTCGGTGGCCAGTCCGGCGCCCCACACGAGCCCGCCCCTCGCCGTCCCGCGCGGCCCCGGGGGGCGGATATCCAAGTAGGGCAGCACAGGCTCCATCGGCAGCGAGCTCTCCCACTGGAGGATGCGCCGGGGCGCCAGGTCGGCCAGGCCCCGGTCCTGCGATAGCAGGGGCGCGTCGGTGAGCCCATCCAGCAACGGGTGCTCGGGAAGCAGCATATGCGAGCCCCAGTCGGCCCCGAGCGTGGGCGTTAGTGTCGCCGGCAGCCCATAGACAGCCGCGTCGTCCTGGGCCATGTAGACGACCGTGCACCCCCTGGCGGCCAGCAGCTCGGCCTCGGCGAGTTCCACGTACGGGTAGCCCTCATCGGGCAGTAGGTGGGGCACCACGATCACCTCGGGCCGCGAAGTCTCGGGGTCGAAAGGCTGCCAAGCGATGCCCGTGGCCGCGAGCAGTGCCTCCATGCTCGCCGAGGGTGTCAGCAGCGTCACGGGCATGCGCGTGGTTGCCGGGTCGGCCTCGGACAGCACCCACACCGAGTCCTCGTCGACCCGTGCCGTCTCACCCTCGAGGCGCGTCTCTGCCCGGATACGCCAGCGTCCGGTCTCGTAGGGCTCGAAGCTGCCATGCAACGCGGCCCGCCCCCACGCCAAGACCGTGACGCTCTCGTCCGCCAGCGTCCGGCTCTCGTTCGTCGGTGAGACGGCCCAGAGCCGCACGTGGCAGGGCGCGCCGGCTGCGGTATCGTTCACCAAGGCTACCGTGGCGGTGGCCCGCTGCGTGCGCACCACGGTAGGCGTGTCGGCCAAGACGAAGGCCGCTCGCGGCGCGAGGGCACCCTTCAGGACCGTGCACGCCGCCTTCTGTTGCCGGAACAGGGACGCGAGCCCCTGTCCCGCAGTCCGGGCATCTTCGTCCCACTGACGGATGCAGAAACCATCGACCTCGGCGCTGGCGCGAAGGGCGCCGACGGCCCTGGACAACACGTCGGCCTGCGCCCGTTGCGATTCCACGTAGAAATGGTCCACCCGCCTCGCCGCCGATACCAGACCCGTCGGCCCGGGCAGCCGGAAAGGGAATCCGCCAAGCAGGCGGTCGATGTCTCGACCCAGGGCCACCACGACACTGTGGTCGGCATCCGCCACATCGCGCCCCCGCAGGGCCTTGTCGTACCGCTGGGCCACCTCTCGGAAGTCGGGCAGCCCGCCGTACCCGATCTCGGAGACCAACACCACCCCGTCATGACCCGGAGGATGCAGGTCGCTCAGCCGGGCCAACTCGTCCCGCGAGAGCGGTGCCGACAGCCGGACGCGCGCGTCGACCGCGAGCAGCGGATCGGTCCGTCCTGGTGACCAGAGCAGGGCTGCCTCACCGGGGCCGCGGTTGCCCAGCACGAACCGGGATGGATCCAGGCTCCGTACCAACGCCGCCAGGCCGCCGAGAAGCGCGTGGTCGTCCGGCACCCCGCGCATCAGCGACCACCACACCACCGACGGGTGGTTGCGGTCCCGCGAGACCAGCTCGGAGACCTCACGACGGTACTGCTCGGAGGCCCGCTCGGCATCATCAATCTGGGAGAGCGGGGCCTCTTCCTCGACCAGGACGCCCAGGCGGTCCGCCGCGTCGACCAGATCGGCCGGGGCCGGCCGTCCCATGACGCGCACCGCGTTGAAGCCCAATGACCGTACCGACCCAAGGTCCTGCTCCACGAAGCCCATGCTCGGCGGGCGCACGAGACTCAGCGGATAGACGCACTCGAGCGCGATCATGCGCAGAGCTGTCCGCTCCCCGTTGAGCACAAAGTGGCCATCGCGCACCTCAAACTGCCGCACACCAAAGCGCGTCTCGACGCGATCCACCTCGCTGCCCCCACCGTCCGTCAGCGTAGTCCGCAGACGGTACAGGGCGGGATCCTCGGGCCTCCACAGTCGCACGGACGCGGGCAGCTCAAGCCACACCGGGGAGTCGTCGGGTGTGACCGGCCGCGACACGACCAGCGGATCCTCCGAGTTGAGTGCCAGCACCGTGTGGACGACCCGGAGCCCCGCCGTCGGGCCCTCATACCGGACCCGCGCTTCGAGGCGGCGCGGCTGCAGATGCGGCTGCACGAACACGTCCGCGATGCGCGCGGCCGGTGTCTTGATCAGGCTGACCGGCTGCCAGATGCCTCCGAAGTTGGCCCCCAGGTGCTCACGGCCGTGGGGCACGTCCGCCAGGCCGATGCCATCGGCACGGCCCTGGTCGGGTGGGTCCAGGACACGCACGGCAAGCAGGTAGCCCTCGTCTCGCCGGGGCGGCGTCTGCAGTGCCTGGGTCAGATCCACCTCGAAGGGGGTGTAGCCGCCCTCGTGCCGGCCGGCGAAGGTGCCGTCGAGGTAAACTTCGGCCCGGTAGTTCACGGCCTCGAACCGCAAGGCGATGCGCTCGGCACCCCTTCGGGGCCCCACCGCGATGGTCCGGAAGTACCAGGCCACCCCGTCGTAGTGGGCCCACTGCGGGTACTCCTCCCAGCACGAGGGCACTCGGATGGGTTGTGTCTGCGGGGCGCGCACGTGCCACTGCCGGTGGAGCCCGATGCGGTTCTCGTCGATGCAGAAGCGCCAGGTGCCGTCCAGCGAGATCGTCTCGCGAGCTGGCGCGGCCGGCGCGACGCTGCCGGCCACGACCCATGCCAGGAGCCCCACCACCAGCGACCGCCTCATGGCCCCGCCTGCTGGGCGGCGCTCATGCCACCCACTCCCACCGCTCGGGCCGATGCCCCAGTCCCCGGCGTCCGGTCATGCGCGAGACGGCGATCTCCACCGCCCCACAGCGCTCGACACGGGCCATGGGGACCGGCTCCCGTGGACCGCCAGGCTTCTCGAAGCGCATCTGGAACTCGTCGAGTATGGCCCGCCGTTCCGATAGGTCCTCGACGATCCGGGCCGTACCCCAGCAGATAACGCTCTCGAAGGGCGTGTCGCATGGATCGCCCCCGTGAGGAAGGGGTTCTGCGCCCTGGCAGGACACCTCGAAACAGACCCGGGGATTCGCGCGGATCATGTCGAGCTTCCGGCCCTCCAGCGCGCAGTGGAACAAGATCCGTCCCCGCGAGTACGTGTAGTTCAGCGGCACCACATAGACCTCACCGGCGTCGGTGAGACCCAGATGCCCGACGGACTGGCTGGCCAGGATACGCTCCATGGCTTGCCTGGCATCGGTCTGTGACCCTGGATCTGACATGGAGCGGCCCTCCGTATGTGAGTCGGCCGATGGATCTAGGCGACCGGCGGCGGACTGGGCTGCGCGAACAGCTTGAGGATCGTGCCGATGCCGATCAGTATGATGCCGCTGACGATCATGGTTCCCGGTCTCGGAGACTTCGGTTGTTCGATGGTCACCGCCCCCAGCCCCTCGGGCGATACCGGGATCACGATGCGGCCCGAGCGAACCGGCTCCCCGGTCGACAGCATCTCCCATTCGAGCAGGTCCTTGGCCTCGGCGCGGAGACGGCCCTCAATCCGCTCGCGGCTGCCCATGGCCGCCAACAGCGCCTCGTCGCCGCTCTCCGGTGCCGCAGGCTCCCGCCGGGCTGTCATTCCCCCAACGATCGCCGCAATGCCCACGACGACGAAGACCCAGCCGAGAGGCGCTCGATGGTCCGGCGCGTCCATGGCTCACCTCCGCTGCGGCCCCAGTATATGGCCTGGTGGCCCCTCAGGTCAGCACCAATCGACCGCACCACCGTCCGCTCGGAGCCGGTCAGGGTGCGGGCCGCGCCCCGTGGCCCCAACTGGGCGTCCATGCCCCTGGAGGTCCGTGCCTGAACCCTCGGTCCTGTGGTACCGTCTGACTGAGACGAGGGCGGTGAGCGGGACGTCTAACTCGTGAAGATCAGCGAAGCGATGTGCGCGAGGCGGTGCCACATGGGTGTGTTGCGAGGCCCGGTCATGGGACGGGCCGCGCTCGGTGCCCTTCTGGTCGCCTGGGGGGTGCTGGTGGGCGGCTGTGGGGCAGGAACCGGAGCGGGCGGCATGGCCACTGCGGGCGCCGCCTTTCGCTTCGGCAACGCGGTCAACTTGCCGTTCGCCACGGTGGCCTCGGGCCCAATCGATGCCCTACTCGTCGAGGAGCCCGCATCGGCCTCAGACCGTGTGTCCGTTCGAGGGGCTTCCACGGAGTCCTATGCCGGCGCGCAGTCGCTCCACCGGTTCCTCGCGTCGGTGGGCGCCAGGCCAGCCGGTTCCCGGCTCCTGCTGGGACGCCGCCTCATCCATACTCGTGACGGCGAGCTCGTCCTCCCCAACCGCGACGCCGTGGCGAGAGGGTTGGCGCGTGCGGGTAATGGTGATCTGACCTTCGCCTATGATGGCTGGAGCCCGGCGGCCCAAGCCGAGCTGAGTGCCTTTGTCGATGCCATCTATCCCGTCTGTGTCCAGGTCTACGGCAAACCCGCCTTCAGCAACACGGTGACCCTGGTTCTAGATGACACCATCACGGATCTCACAGGCGGCGTGTACGATGCCACGGCCAATGAGATCCGCATCCCCGCGCTCACCGACAATGCCGACGCGAACCATGTCATGATCGTCCGGCAGCTCCTGCACGCCTTCCACGACGACGCCATGTTCTACTACGAGCAGTGGGAGCAGGGGTTCTCCGTCGCGGCGGCCGATGCCATCGTCAGCATCTACAACCCGGCCTATGACCCCAGCTATGGCTCATTGTACGTGACGAATCTTTACGAGCTGCTCAACACCCCGGAACTCGGGCATGACCGCATCTTCGGCACCGGGTTCGACGGCATGATCACGTGGCGGCTCGGGATGGCTGCGGCTGCCTGGTCCAAGTGCTGGGTCGAGGACCCCACCTTCTTCGCCCGGTTCAATGATGCCTATTACGCCCGGTGGAACGCCGACGCTACCGCTGCCGGGAACGTGCCTGTGCTGGCGAGGATCGCGTCGAGCGTGCTGCCCTCGGTCGAAGGGCAATCCTTCTATGAGTGGTTCCGTCGCCAATATGCTCTCGACACCAGCCTCGACGTCGGTGACCGCACCTACATCTACTCACTCCCCGAACACGACCGGCTGATTCTCGTCATCGATACCTTCGTTGCCACCGAAGACGGCCGCGAGACGCCGCGCTCGGGTGGCGCCGTGCTCGAGTTCTTCGACTACACCGCCGCGTTCTCCCTGTATGTGCAGGAGGGCTACGAGGTCTCCATCCCCGGCGTGGGCACCGATGCCGGGCAGGGCTACTACGTGGGGTCGCTGTACAACATTGGCGGCGCTCAGCGCATCACGGTCACCGTGGCGATCGGCTCCGTCCAGCGGCAGCTCATCTTCCCCTACATGGTGCGGGGCGAGACCGAGGCCACCGGCAGCTCGATACTCGGGGCAGCGATCGGGCGGGATGACGGCACCGTGAGCGTGTCCTTCAACGGGGGATCGTCCGAGAACATCACTGTGTCCCAGGGGGCCTTCGGATCGCGAGTTGGCGGCGTCGACTCCTATCCCGCCAAGGTGCGCTTCACCTTCACCGACGCCGATGGCGTCTCCACGACTCGTCAGGTGAATACCGGCTACTTTTTCTATGTCATCTTGCCGAGCATCCTGGAGCGCCAGACTCTTTCCCACTACTTCGCGGCGGGTACCGCGGGCATGCACCTCATGTCCGTGCCCGGCTATCCCGTGGCCACCGAGGACTCAGCCGCGCTTGGCGTGGACCCCTCGCAACTCCTCATGGCCTACTGGGATCCAGCCCGGCAGGATGAGCTCTACGAGGTCTACCCGTTCATGCCGCCTCTCGTCCCCGGCCGGGGTTATTGGTTGCGGGTGACCTCGCCCCTGCAGGTCCAGTTCGAGGCCGATGTCATCCCGGCGGGAATGTCCCACAAGCTCTACCTCACACCGGGGTGGAACCTGGTCGGCTGTCCGTTCACCCAGAACGTCAACGTCGCCGACCTGGCCGTCGACAACGGCTCGGGCTCGGTCAGCTTCGCCCAAGCCGTGCAGAACGCCTGGGTGCGCGGCCTGGTGTTCGGCTACACCGAGGCCGCCGGCTACCAGGAAGCGAGCAGCCTGGTCCCGTGGTCCGGCTACTGGATGTACTGCAAGGTCAGCGGCGTGACGGTCACGGTGCCGAACCCGACTGCCGCCGCGTCTTCGGTGCGCGCGGGCGTTCGCTCGGTGCCGGAGCCCGAATGGGCCGTGCGGCTGCGGGCCGAGCCCCCTTCCGGAGTGACCGCTTCCGTGCTGTTGGGCGCGGCACGCGGTGCCAGCGAGGGCTTCGATCCCTCCTTCGATGTCGAGGCTCTGCCCCCCGGGCCCGGACAGCCACTCATCGTGTCCGCCCTGGCCGACGGCGGCCCCGAGTGTGGGCTGGCGCGCGAGGTTCGTCCCGTGAAGGGTGGAGTCGTGACCTACACGATCCGGGTCGGGGCGGTCGACGGCTCCCTGCCGGCGGTCCTCTGCGCCGAGAACGTCCCGCCCGGCTGGCGGCTGGGCATCTGTGATGCCACGACAGGGGCCGCCCTGCCGTCCCGAGGCCCGGGCCGGTTCGGGCCGTTGGCGGTCACACCGAGTCCCCGGTTGCTCTGGGTTACCCTCGAGTCGGTGGGCTCATGAGCCGGGTGACCTCCGCTGGAGCGCTGGCGGTCTGTCTGGCCCTGTGCGCGCTGGGGGGCTGTGCGCCGCGAGAGTTCCAGACCTATGCGGTGGCCATCGGTCGGGTCGTCGTATACGGTACCGACCCGGCCGAACCGGTGGCCGATGCGGTGGTCGTGCTCTCGGGGCTTCAGACGCGGACCGACGCCGAGGGCGGCTTCCGGTTCGACGACATCCCCGTCGAGAGCATGAACACCTACCTCACGGTCTCGCGCGATGGCTACCGCACCATCGACGAGGGCCTGAACCTGCAGTCTGCGGGAGACCTGGTCGTCGCCCTCCATGCGGTGGCTGACGAGCTGCAGGCCGGCACCATCAACGGGCAGCTCACCAACTCGAGCACCGGCGAGCCCCTCGCTCAGATCCCGGTCACCGCCACGGTCGAGCGCCTGGGCACCGTGGTCGATCAGCAGACGGCTCACACATCCAGTGAGGGCAAGTTCCAGATCAGCGGGATCCCCGTGGGCGAGACCAGCGTCACGGCGACGCTCGAAGGCTACATTCCCGCCAAGCAGGTCGTCACGGTACTGCCGGGCCAGGGCTCTAATCGGTTCATCAATCTAAAACTCACGCCCGGGACGGCGCGAGTTCCGGTGAGAGGGACCGTCGTCGACGTCAAGACGCGCGAGCCCCTGGCCGGGGTCCTGGTCGCCGTCGATGAGTCGACAGACACCGCCACCACCGACTCGGCCGGAGCCTTCACACTCTCGAGCGTGCTGGTCGGCGTGCGCACCTTCTCGGCCACGCTCCAGGGCTACGACCCGGCCTACGTGTCGGCTCTGATCCTGGCCGAAAGCGATCCCATCCAGATCCAGATGTCATCCATCAGCGAGGACCCGCCCCCGACGGCCTACAACATCGGCGGCAATGTCACCGTCGAGGGCTTGGCTTCGGCGGCCGGTGTGACCGTGGTGGTGACGCCCGTGGGCGCCAGCTCGCCCGCCGCGCGCTATATCATTGAGAGGGGCACCTGGTACGGTGTCCTCGTGCCTGCGGGCGACTATGTGGTCCGCGCCAGTCTCCCCGGGTTCGACGCCGCGGAGGTCACTGTCAGCATCCTCCCCGGCGAGGTCCGCCGCGACGTCGATCTGACTCTGGTGCATGGCACTTGAGATCGCGGCCGTGGTCTGGCGATGAACCGGCATGTCTCCCGGCCCATTGGGACAACGGGGCCGCTGCGGGTGTCGATTCCCGAGACGGTCCGGCGCCCGTGTTCGTTAGATTCGGTGCGAGACACGGATCTCTGGATCGTCTGCCGGTGCCTGACGGTGGCGACAGGTCTCGCTCGGCTTCGGGTGAATACTATGGCGCGGCTCGGGCGCAGGACATGGCCGGGCCTCGGAGAATGGGTCCGTGGGAGGCGTCATCGCATGAACATGCAAACCCGGCGTGTGGCGGTGCTCATTGTCTGCCTCGCAGTCGCTGTGGCCGTGGGTTTCTCCGGTTGTGGCGGCGGCGGCCTGGTGCCGGACTATGGCGATAACAACAATAACAACAACGGAAATGGTGGTCTGGCCGATGGCACCATCGTGGGTGTGGTGGTCAACGCCTCCGGCGCGCCGGTGGCCTCGGCCACATGCCAGCTCGTGGCTGCCTCAGATCTGACCACGCCGCTGGCGACCACCACGACCAACGCCGTGGGCGAGTTCTCCTTCGCCAGTGTGGCGGCGAACCGGGATGTCCAGGTTATCGCGCAGGCGGTCGTCAGTGGGCGAAGCCTCCGTGGCTCTTCGGGCACCTTCCGGCTCACGGCCACCGAGCCGAGTCTGAACCTCGGGAACATCACGCTCAACACCGAGCTGCCGCCGAGCCCACCCAGTCTCTAGGCTCGGGCATCTATCGACTCACATCGCCGGCCCCGCACTGCCGCTCTCGCGCGTGCGGGGCCTCTTGGTGTGCCCGAACGGGTCAAGGGGCGGTCTCTGTCTGCCGAAGACTCTTATGAGCCGCGCTCCTGGCACGGCCGGCAACCCTGAGTCGAGCGACAAGGCGGCGACGTGCGACACTCTTCAGTCCTCCAGCGGCGTGAGGCGTTCCGGGCACGTCCCGTGCCCTACACGGCACCGGTCGCCATCCGGATCGACGGCCTTCCCGCGCCCTTGGGCGGCCATGTGCTTGACCTGAGTTGCGCGGGCATGCGGGTCGCCCTCCCCTGTCGAGCCCACACGACGATGCGGTCGATCGCCCCGGGATCGGCCGGTGTGGCCTACCTGGCCTTCCTCGACCCGTCTCAAGCCTGGGACTCCTCGGGCCAGGCGTGCGATGGAGTGCCCACCGTTGGCGCGCGGGTGGTCTGGCGCGAACTCGCAAGCACGCGGTCCGAGCTTCGCGTGGCCCTGGCCCTCAGCATGCCGAATCCCTCCCTCCGATCGCGCCTGGCCCGCTACATCCAGGACTGCGATCGCGAGACCCTTCACGTCCGCCGCCCCATTTCCCGCCATCGCTGACGGTCCTCTCTGGCCCGGGGGGAAAGCGGGCCCATCGGACTGCAGGAGCGCCCTCTGATCCTGTGGCTGAACCACGGCCTTTGCGTCCATTGCAGCTCCCTAATGGGTACGCTAGAATCCGCCACCTCTGGATGGGGAGCTTGGGGATGAGTCCGTACACTGCCGTGGAAACGTCGTGCTTGCCGCCGGTCCGGCCTGCGTATGGGAGTCACCTTGCCAACGATGTGGCGACGGGCCAAAGATTCCCGGACAGAATCTTTTCCACACCTGTGGATAACTCTGTGGAAAACCTTCCAGGTGTGCGACGATCTGCCTCCAAGGCTTGTACCGCCAGCGTTGGAGGCCCTGTACGGTGGCCCGCATCCTTCGGGGCGCCGGGCGCGGTACTCGGTCGCACCGTGGTACGGGTTATCCACAGGATTGCCATGGCCTTCCGAGCCGTGAAAGGCAAGCAGGTGACCTTTCGGTCCGCGTGCGAACCCGCCCCTGGGCCGGAAAGCGTGCCGTCCAATAGGTACGGTAGCCCAAGGTACGCCGGGGAGGTCTTGGCGTGAGAGTCCGTATCCGAAAGCCTTTCGCTCCCCACGGAAGAACCTGGAAACATGCCCGGCTGCTTTCCCGTCCTGGCCCTCCGATGGGCCGGAAGGATTCGGGTTCCTCCATCCGAATTGCGGTCTACCGCGAGGGGCTGGAGGCTCCGATGGTCGAGGATGTCACGGCCGGATCGCTCACGGAGTTGCTGGGACGCGCCAGCATTCGGACTTACGCGCTGGCCCGGGAACTCGGGGGCCGGATCGCTCACACGGCCATCCGAGAGATCGTGGAGAACCTCGTCCATGCGGGGTGTGCCGGCGCCACAATCAGCATCCTGGATGGTGGGCACCGGATCGTCGTGTCGGACCAGGGATGCGGTATCCCGGACAAGGAGCGCTGCATGTTGCCAGGGTTCACGACGGCTGCTCCGTGGATGCGGCAGTACATCAAAGGCGTGGGCTCCGGGTTCGTGGTGGCGTCCGAGAGCATGAGCCGCCTCCAAGGGAGCGTTCGGGTCGAGGACAACCTTGGTCGGGGCGCCGTGGTCACGCTCGCCGAACCGCTGCAGGCTCCGGTCGATGCGTCCGCTCCGGGTGCGCCCCGACTGGCTGCCGGACTCCGCCCGGGCTTCCACCTCAACGAACGGCAGAAGCGGGCGCTTCTGGTGCTGGCCGAGAGTCAGCATGCAGGCCCTTCAGTCCTCGCCAAGGAGCTCGGAGTCGCCTTGGCGACGGCTCATCGCGAGATGGGGCGCATGGAGGCCATGGGGCTGGTGCAGTACGTGGGTAAGGGGAAGCGCGTTCTCACCGCGGAAGGTCTGGAGTTGGTGCGCTCATTCACGGGGACATGACCCCAGGTTAACGAGGGTGGGGTGAGCGGCGAGTGGTGCGGGGCGGATCCGGGTACGGGTCCGGGTTGTATGGGACTGAGGAGCTGAGCGGGATGCATCGCAGGGAGTCAGGAGGCCTGACGGCGGAGCTGGATCGGGCCTGGCATGGCGCGATCAGGGACATCGGTGCCCAAATGGGTGATTGGGCACGGAACGCTTACTTAGACAACCTGCGTCCGGTTAGCCTTGAGGGCCCCATTCTGACCATCGGCGCCACCAACGAGTTCGCCCGATCCCGCCTCGAGGAACGCTATTCCCGTACGTTCGAGTCCGTGCTCTCCGACCAGCTCCGCCGGGCTATCCGCGTGAAGTTCGTCATGCTCCGCCCCGCCGCCTCACCCACGGTCGAACCCGAGAAGGGGCCCACCCCGGCGGCCCCCGAGGTCTCCTCGGCCTCGGGCAGCGACATGCTCGGGTTCAGCTCTCTCGCCCTCAACCCTCGGTACACGTTCGACTGCTTCGTGGTGGGCAGCAGCAACCGTTTGGCCCATGCCGCGGCCCAGAATGTGGCCAACTCGCCCGGACGCACATATAACCCCCTCTTCATCTACGGGGGTGTTGGGCTCGGCAAGACCCACCTGATGCAGGCCATCGGACACCATGCTCTTCAGGCCAACCCCGGCATCCGCGTCGTTTATATATCTGGGGAAACATTTCTAAATCACGTGGTCACTGCCATCCGCGACGGCCGGACCGACGCGTTTCGGCAGGCCTATCGGACCGTGGACCTGTGGCTCGTGGACGACATCCAGTTCATTGCCTCCAAGGAGCAGTCCCGCACGGAAGCAGAGTTCTTTCATACCTTCAATGCACTCTACGAGACCAACAAGCAGATTGTCATATCCAGTGACCGTACCCCGCAGGATCTGCAGATCATGGATGATCGCCTGCGGTCGCGTTTTGAGATGGGACTCCTCACGGATATCAGGATGCCCGATGAGGAGACGCGCTTCGCCATCCTGCAACGCAAGGCATCCAGCGAACAGGCACGCGTTCCCGATGAGGTCCTCAAATACATCGCTGACATGGTCCGATCCAGTGTGCGGGCTCTCGAGGGCGCTCTGACACGGGTCATTGCCAGTGCCAGTCTCACGGGATCGAACATTACGCTTGAGACCGCACGGGAATGGCTGGCTGACTATGCGTCGCGCGACGGCCATGTTCGGATTACGCCCCGCCAGGTTCGGGATGCTGTGGCCCGGCACTTTGGCCTCAAGCCTGAGGAACTTGCCGGCAAACGGCGCGATCGCGCGGTCGTCGTGCCGCGGCAGATCGCCATGTACCTCGCCCGAGAACTCGGCCAGGCCTCGACCGTGCAGATCGGCACCGTCTTCGGCGGCCGCGACCACTCCACCGTGCTCCATGCCTGCCAGAAGGTGCGCGACATGTTGGAGACGGACACCGGAGCGGCTCAACTTATTGCCGACATCACATCGGCAATCCGATCACCGGACTCACTCGGCGAAGGCGACTGAATCATCCACATCCGCACCGTGGAAACGCTGTGCACCATGCGTGGATATCTCTATCGGGAGGGCAACCGGTGGATACCGGGGAAAGAACTTGAGGGTTATCCAGAGGGTTTTCCACCTGCCATACCGCATCCTAGCGTGCTTGCGGCCAGTTATCCACAGGGTCCACGCTCTTAAGACGAGGGCGTCTTGGGACATATACTCTTCTCAGAATCATAGTGAGATCTTCGGGTTGGGGATAACCCGTTCCAGCAGATAGCCACTCTGCGTCGGAGGCTAGGAAGACATGAAGATCCGGTGTGCCAAGGACGAGCTCTATGAAGCCATCCAGACCGTGCAGCGCGCGGTCTCGGGACGCAGCACGCTGCCCATCCTCAACAATGTGCTGCTCGAGGCCGATGATGACACGCTCTGCCTGGTGGCCTACGACCTCGAGTTTGGCATCGAGTGCACCCTGGCGGTGAAGGTGGAGGCCCGGGGCGGGGCCACGATCCCCGCGCGCATCCTCGCGGAGGTTGTGGGGAGTATGCCTGAGGCCGAGATCACCATCGAGGTGGATGAGCGCCAGGTGGTGACCATCACCTGTGGTGGCTCCCGGTACGAGATCCACGGCCTTCCAGCTGAGGAGTTCCCGCGTCTTCCGCTCCTGACTGAAGGTGCCCGCGCGCTGGTGAACCGCGCTCGCTTCCGGCAGCTAATCCGTAGCACCTCATTCGCCACCTCGGTGGACGAGACACGCCCCATCCTCACGGGTGTTCTCACGCAGCTGACGGCAGATACGATCATGCTGGTCGCCACCGACACCCATCGGTTGGCCTGGGCCAAGGGAAACCTGGACGAGCCCGTGAGTGCCCCGGCCAGCGCGATCATACCGGGCCGCATCTATGGCGAGCTGCTCCGCGTCCTGAACGCGGTCAGTGAGGAGCAGTGCGAGATCTGCATCGGTGAGAATCAGGCCCAGTTCCGTCTGGGTCGAGTGGCCGTGCAGTCTCGTCTGATTGAGGGGGAGTTCCCCAACTGGGAGAAGGTCGTTCCCAAAGACCACCAGACCCGGGTCACCGTGGAGGCCGAAAGCTTCCGTCAGGCTCTGCGGCGCGCCGCCATTGTGGCCCGCGAGGATGCCAACAAGATCATCCTGGGCATCAAAGACGACGGGATCACCATTACGGCGGATAGCCAGGAAGTGGGCACAGGCCACGAGGAGCTTGCGGCCACTCTAGAGGGACCGCCGGTCAGCATCGGGTTCAACGCACGGTACCTACTTGATTCGTTGAACGTGATGGATGCCGAGGAGATCTGGATTGATCTGCGCGGTCCCCTCGAGTCCGGTCTCGTGTGCCCCATGGGCGACGACGGCTATCGGTACATCCTGATGCCAATGCAGGTGGGCTAGAGCCCAGAAAGCTGGGGACAGGCTGATCTCCACGGCACGTCGGGAGGGATGGGATCTGTCCCCAGCTTGGTCGCGTCTGCGCCTTGGCGTGCTACGGTCGCACTAGCGGGGCTTGCGCTTCATACCGTCGCCGAAGGCCTCACGGACCTGCGCATGGAGCTCCTCGTCACTGAGGGCGGCCACTCGGCCATCCTCGTACTCGGCCTCGATCCAGGCGAAAATCTGCCGAATTCGGGGATCATCTTTCGCCAGAGGCTCAGGTAGATGGTAGTGATCCTGCACCCAATGGATCACGCCAGCGACCCCGCTCTTGTCTGTGAGGGCCACACTGGGAGCCGATCCGAGAACCCGCTCGGTGTCGAACGGATTGTAGATCTCCTCGTTCTTAAGCAGGCCATCGGCATGGATGCCTGCCCGGGTGACGTTGAAGTCGCGGCCGACCAACGGGTAGATCGGGGGAATCTCGTAGCCGATCTCCGTGCGGTAGTAGTCCGCAATTTCGCTAATGACTGAATAGTCCACACCCTCAGTCTCGCCCCACAGCATGGCGTGCTCGACCACGAGGCCCTCGATGGGCGGGTTGCCCGTACGCTCCCCAATCGAAAGCAGTGTGCCGTTCGAGGCGCAGCACCCATGCAGCCAGGCCGTGGTCGCGTTGACGAGCACCTTGTGAAAGTCATTGTGCCCATGCCACTCGAGCCACTCCGAAGGCACACCGGCCCGCTGGTGCAGCAGATAGGTGATCTTGGCCACAGACCGCGGCAAGTCGGCACCTACATAGGGCACACCGAAGCCCAGAGTGTCACACATACGAACCTTGACAGGAGCGTCGTACGTTTCGGCCAGCTTCATGAGTTCGACGGCGAAGGGCACCACGAAGCCCTCGAAGTCGGCCCGGGTGATGTCCTCGAAATGGCAGCGAGGCGTGATCCCCTCGTCCAGAGCGGCGCGAGCGAGATCCAGGTACATGGCCATGGCCTCACCGCGGCTTCGCCGAAGCTTCAGGAAGATGTGGTAGTCGGAGCACGACATGAGAATGCCGGTCTCCTTGAGCCCCATCTGTTTCACCAGCTCGAAGTCGCTCTTGACGGAGCGGATCCAGCCGGTGATCTGCGGCCACTCGTACCCCAGTTCGAGGCACTTCTCGACTGCCTCGCGATCACGTTTCGAGTAGAGGAAGAACTCCGACTGCCGAATCAGCCCTTTCGGGCCTCCCAGGCGGTGGAGGAACTTGTAGAGCGTGACGATCTGGTCGACCGTGTACGGCGGACGCGACTGCTGTCCATCGCGGAAGGTCGTGTCGGTGACCCAGGTCTCCTCGGGGATGAGTGTGGGCACCCGCTCGTTGCTGAATGGGATTTTGGGGAACTGGCTGTACGGGAAGATCTCACGGTAGAGATTGGGCTCGGGCACATCCTCCAGCCGTGTGGGACGCAGGTTGACGTAGAACAGGCGCGAGCGCTTGTCGAAATGCAGCACCGCGGGCTCCTCTCGGCGCCGTGCGATCCGGCGCCCGGCGGATTGGGCACTCTCTCAGGGTAACCCGCGCGTCGGGGCGGCTGTCAAGGCGAGAGCCGGTTTGGGCAGCAGCCAAGCCCGCGAGACTATATTCAACATCAGTTCATAACTTGTCTCGCGTGGGGTTGAGAGCGCGAAAGGAGTCGGCCTGGCACAGGCATGGCCCAGTCAGGGAAAGGCACACAGAAGAGGGCGGCAGCGCAGCCCTCGAGCTCATAGATGGCGCTCGCCCGCGGCAGACGCCGCATGGGCAGGGTTAAGCAGACCCTGGAGTTCACCGAGCCCAGTGGGCTCCTGGATCCCCGCGTCACCGACTCGGAGTGCCAGGGCCATGAGCAGACGGCAGCCCCTGCTCAGCCTGCCACAGCCTCAGCACCTGCTGCTTGCGGGGATCGGCGGAGCCCTCATAGGTTCGCAGCACAGCCTCCAGGCCATCACACAGCTTGGCGGCCGTTACGATGTAGGACTGATCCGCGGCCGTCTGCGATGGCTCGGGGAGGAGTTCGATCTTCCCCGCAGCCCGGAGCCGCGCACGCTCGAGAGCCGTGGCTACACACTCGACCGCCAGCCGCGCGTGCGCTGCTTCATATGAGTCGCCCAGAAGAGCGCCGAACAACCGCTGACTGAAGGCACGTAGCTTCTGTGCTCGGGCTACCAGTGCCTCCAGCTCCTCCGGGACCGAGCCGTCCGCCTCGAGGGCCGGGGGTTCCGGCGACCGCCAGGGGAGCGTCGAGGGCCGGTAGGCCGCGCCCCCCATGAGTACCACGACGTGCGCGGTACCGGGAACGCTGTCATAGGGCAGGTCCACCTGGCTCGCGCTGAAGCGCGTCCACGGCGCGCCGTTGACGCGCACTCCGGTGATCGGCCCGTTGCCGCGGGTGGCCAGGTAGAGCCGCTTGGCCCCGAAGCGTATGGGATCGAGCTGCTCCAGCTCGGTGATGCCCGGCGGGATGTGCGGAATCAGGGTGAGCCCATTGGCCTTGTAGAGGTACTCAAACAGCCCGCGGATCATGGCGGCAGCCGGGGCGAAGGTGTCGTAGCAGAGGTTGATGGGTTCGTTGGGTTGATAGACATCGCTGCCCATCTTCACCAGCGGGTTGTCCATGCGGAACCGCCGGACGAAGGTGAGAAGCTGGTTCATCGACCTCCGGACGTCCTCAAACTGCCCGAGCCGGCAGTAGGCCATGACCGCGCGCCCCTCGCACGTTGACCAGTGGCCGCCGTTGACCCACGTGCCGAACCCCCACAGTCCTTCGGGCGCCGTGTACATATCGTCATACGAGGGGTAGTTGGGCAGGATGAAGGCGTGGGGCCGTAGCTGGGGGATCGACGCGATCTTGTCGTAGATGCGCTTGGCCTGGATATCATCCACGACCCGGAAGCAGATGGCGTCATGATTGGGCGAGGCTTCGAAGTAGCCATGCTTCTGGGCACCGAACACGCCGTGGCGAGTGCCGTCGGGATCGAGCGATCGGATGAGGTAACCCTCGTCGGTCGTCAGTCGGGACAGCCCGCGCCGGGCCGACTCGCGTCGGCCCTCGAGCACATCGGCGACGAAGCTCCGCCGGGCCAATCGCTCGAGTTCGATCAGACGGTCGAGCGCGGCGATGTAGGTCACCGAAAGGCCCGTGAGATAGGCCTGGTCATAGGTGCCGTCGGGCCGGGCCCAACCAGCATAGCTGGGAGCCAGCAGGTTGCCCGCCGGACCAGCCAGGAAGAGGTCGTTCGCAGGGTCGCGCCGGCTTTCGATGAAGTGGGCGCATCGCTCGAGCATGGGTAGGTAGTGGTCGATGGCCGCGGCATCGCGGCTGATGAGCAACAGCTCTGACTGCATCAGCAGGCCCGCCGCCGTGAACTCCATCCCCCAGTCGTGGATGTCCGTACGTCCATCGCCCTGGCGGTAGACGATCCAGCCGGGCGCGGCCGCATCGCACAGACAGCCATCGGGCGCAACCCAGCCATTGGCGCCGGCCCGCTGGCCGTCACCCATCTGGTCGAACCACAGGTCGTGCGAGTTCTGGAGGAACGTGACATAGGGTTCCTCGTAGAAGGGCAGCGCGCAGTAGGTCGTGCCGTAGCTATTCTGGATCCACCAGGCGCCCCAAGTGGGGCCCTCCACGAACCCATTCCAGGCGGGCATGTAGAGCATGGGCAGGTTCTGCGTCTCGGGGTTGGGTACAAAGAGCCTCCGGGCGGTCTCGAGGAGCCGCAGGTACTCCACGTCGCCGGTGCCTCGGTAGTGCCGGCCCTCGAATGAGGGCGGTTCCGCTGCGTTGCCCATGAGGACTCCCCCCAGTATGGTCCCACAACCGACGAGTGCCACAACCAGTCGCCTGCGATGAGAGGTGCTCATGCTGCGGCCTCCTCAGTAAGCTCCTCATGCTCGAAGTCAGATAGGTGACGGTACCATGTGAAGTAGAGAGCAACACACAGAGTGGCCATCACGCCGAACAGGATGGCGGCTTCGGCGAAACGATGGACAATGAGGTAGATGGGGAACGTGTACATGGCGAGCAGACAGGGCAGGCCGAGCAGAACGTTCACCACGTCGCGAGAGACGGGCGCCCGGCGGGCAAAGGCCGGGTCAGCAGCCCGCACGGCTTCAACCACCGGCCGCCAGCACCCCCATGGCTGCACCGTGCGGTAGAACCGGTTGAGGGTCTCGGAATCGGTGGGGGGACACCTTAGGCTGACCGCAACACTGACTGCCAGCACCGCCCCGGCGATGGCAGGGAACGTGACATACAGCGGCTGCGCGTTCAGCGAGGGCACCAGGGCCTGAACCAGTGACAGGGCCATTCCCGAGAGGGCGCCGGCGGCGTAGCCCCAGCCGTTGAGCCGCCACCAGTACCAGCGCAGTACGTTTGGGAGCAGGACTCCGGCCCCGAGCGTCCCCATGATCCAGGTGAACATCTGGTTGATCGACTTGGCCTGGGTGCCGATGAGAATGCCCAGAACGATCAGCATTGCCGAGGACACATAGCTTGCCACGATCAGCGTGCGCTCGGAGGCCTGGGGGCGGAGGTACTTGTGGAACACATCCTTGACCAGGTATGAAGCTCCGCCGTTCACGGTGGAGTTGAACGTGGCCAGGAAGCCCGACAGCAACGCGGCGATGGCGAGGCCGCGGAGCCCCACGGGGAGCACATCGTTGATGACCTGCGGGAGCACTTTCTCGGGATCGGTGACACCGCTGAGCCCGACGATGGCCATCGCCGCGATCGCCATGGCCATGGGCCATCGGATGGTGTGAACGGCGCCCCACAGGGCCCCGAGCTTCGAGGCCTCCCGCGGGCTGCGTGCCGCGAGGAACCGCTGGAAGTCATACAACTGCTCGGGCCCACTCAGGTCCAGCAGGATCCCCTTGGTCAGCCACACGAGAAGGAGAGCGCCGAAGCAGTAGTACTCGGTGTCGCGAAGGTAGTCGAACCTCCAGGCGGGCAGAATCCCCGCCCAGTCCGCCGGGCGGGCCGCTGCAACGGCCTCCCACGAGACCCGGGTGAACCCAAGGTAGGCGATGAGCAGGGCGCCGGCACTTAGCACGACCGTCTGGAAGATCTCCACCAGCACCACGCCGTGAAAGCCGCCGACGACCACGTAGAGCCCGGTGACCCCAATGATGAGCGCCGAGCAGGTGTGTTCATCCATGCCCAGGTAGACGGACCCGAACTTGCCCATCCCCTCGGCACCGTAAGCAAGGAATGCCGTGATCGTGAGGATGGCATAGACCGTGTAGGCCAGCCGGGCCATTTCGCCCGCCTTGCCACTGCCGAACCGGGTTTCCATCCACTCGGCCCCCGTCATGACGCCCGAGCGGCGGATCCACGGGCCCATGTAGGCGAGGTAGAACACCGTGATGGGGAAGCCCCAGATCCACTGCACCCACATGCCCCGAAAGCCCATCACGAAGAATAGGCTGACGATCCACATGGTTCCCGTGATGTCGAAGTAAGACGAGCTCCCGGACATAGCCAGCGCCCACCACGGCAGACGCCTCTCGCCGAGGAAGTATGAGCGGATGCTCTTCTGGGCCCGCCGTTTCACGATGAGCCCGAGGGACACGACAACGGCCAGGTAGAGCACGACGATGACGGAATCGAGCGGCCCGAGTTGGAGCTTTGGACCCATCACATTCGCCTCGCGCGGCGGGAGTATTTGGTGGAGTGCTGTGCGGGTGTCTTCGGGGGCGGCGCAGTCGGGTCCTTGGCGTTCAGGCGCCCAGCAGGCCGGCCAGGCGGTGATCCAGGGTGTACCGCTCGATGGCGCGAAGATGGGGCGCCGCCTTCTCCGGCTGATCGGCGGCCAGGAGCGCAAGGCCCAGCGTGTACTGGATGAACGGGTCGTCAGGATCCAGCTCGACGGCGCGTTCGGCAGTTCGTACGGCTTCAGGAACCTTGGCCATCTTCAGCTCCAGAAAGCCCTGCATCGCCAGCGGCTCCGCCTCCGGCAAGGCCTCGGCGAGCCGCTTGGCCGTGGCCAGAGCCTGATCGAACAGACCGAGCATGGACTCGATGCGCGTCTGGGAGGCCCGGACGCCGGGCATGGGGCCGCTCGCCGTGGCCAGACGAGTCTGAATCTCGGCCAAGGCCGTCGTGAGCTGTTCCTTGACATAGGCCTCGTCTCGGGCGTTAGCGAGCTGATCGAGAGTGATGACATTGGCGTACAGGTGGCTGGCGCCGATATCCACGGGTCCATCCAGGGCTGGCAGGAGCAGCGCCCGGGCAGTGGCGACGTCGCCCTGCAGCGCCCGGGAGATCGCCAGCAGAGCCCGAGCCCACGGGTACTCGGCGTCGGCACTCTGGACCATCGCCTGCAGATACTGCTCCGCGGTGGCCAGCCGCTGGGCCCGCTCGGCCGGGGGAAACCCCAGCTTGGTGGCGCTATCTGCGCCCAGGAACGCCAGGCCGATCTCGCGATGCACCGTGCAGTTGGCGTAGGCATAGCGGATTCGCCAGTCGGGCGGCTCCAGGGCGGCCCGGGCGGTCAGAAGCGGAAGCACGCGCCGGTCCGAGTGAGTCGGTGAGAGCGGGAGTCCGATCCGGTCCGCCAGCCTTGGGTCGACGTCTGCCGGGCGGATGGGCGCAGGCACGATCTTGAGGAAGTCGCACAGGTGCAGGAAGCGGAGGTACGCGGGGAGTTCCTGGAGCAGCCCGTCCTCGTTGAGAGAGTCGAAGTGGTCGAGACCGCGCGACACGGCCGGCCGGATCCAGGCCGCTGGGCCCTGCGTCAGGATCGGGTCCGAGTCCACATAGCCCGACAGCCACCACACGGCCCATGCCAGATCGGGGTCATCCGGCACTGCGGCGCCCTTCTGGGTGGCCGCACCGCGTGCCAACTCCATCACGGCGGCCTGGAGGAGTGTGGCGTACGTCTCCGGTGGGAAGGCGCCCGACTCGAAAGCCCGCGAGGCCAGTGCCAGGGCGGAGTCGGTGTGGTTCTGCACCAGTTCGAGACGCGCCAGGTTAATGAGGAGCTGCGGGTTCGTATCGCCCGCATCGACCTGGGCACGCAGCGGGGCGGCGGCCCGGGCGGCGCACGCCCGAGCGCTGGCCAACCCCGAGTGGCGCAGCAGCGCCATCACGAGTCCCAGGCCGTCGACGACGCCGCCCTGGTCCAGGATCATCGTTGTCTGCGTGATCCAGCTGGGGAGTGGAGGCGGGTACGGGTCATAGTGGCTATCGACATAGTCATCGCGATAGTACTCGAGGCCGGCGATGACCGCCTGAGCATTGACCATGGGCGCCACTTCGGGCGTGGGATAGGGGCGCGGCAGCATCTGGACAACGTAGGTGAGCTCGGCCGGCGCGAACGGCTCACCCAGCTCCACTTCGGGCCGTATGCCCGCGAACAGCCCACACGACCGTGCCCGATCCGCCGCGGCCTGGATCGAGGGAATATGCAGGAGACTCCCCGGCGCGGGGCCCAGCCACCTCGCGACCACCTCCGGGTCCACGTAGCTCGGCCCCATTACCCTCACGGAGACCTTCGCCAGCGACTTTTCGATGATGTGCAGCGTGAGCGTGCCGTCCCGGTCGAAGCTCGCCGGGCGCATGTTCATGTGGTATCCCTGCTCGGCATAGAGGTCCTGAATCCGTTGCACGGCCAGTGCCGGGGCATGTTTGTTGAGAACGGAACCCTCGGGAACGAGCTCGGTCACGGCGGCGATGATCGCTTCGGGCGCCACGGCCGTGGCGCCGTCCACCTGGATCTTCATGATCTTCGGGTTCTCGACCAGGAGATACCGGACCCGAACGCCATCGGGCTGTGCTTGGGGTTCCACTTTGGAGCTCCGCTCGTCGAACAGCCCGAGGTCCAGAATGCTGCGCAGGTCGCGCTGCATGAGCTGGGGATCGTATTGGGTGCCCTCGCGCATCGAGATGACCGCGCGGACGGTTTGCTCGGACACGCCCTGGAGGCCAAGGATCGACACTTCGCGCACGGGGACGGCATGTGCGCCCGAAGCCAGCACGAGTACCAGCAGCGCCATGCATGGGACTCGCAGGCGCCTAGAGCGCCGCACACTCATCGGGTGGAAGCCTCCCATGCCCTCGCGTCACCCCAGCGAGCTGCCGGAGCCCCTATACTGTCCGGTGAGGAGTAGGCCGGAGTCAAGGAGGCAGTGCAGACGTGCTACCCCGACCGCCGTCGTCCCATCGGCCACCAGACGCCGCGAGGGGTTGGTTTCGCGGGCCCGGCCGGCGTTTCCGCATGCTGGCGATGATCGCCATGGTCGTTGGGTGCATCGGTGATCCCGGCTTGTGCCAGCAACCCGCCGGAGACCCGGGCCGCCGCGGAGCGGGGCTCGAGGCCGCGGGGCTGCAGGCCCTCACCAAGGGCGATCACACCCGTGCCGCCGCGCGGATGGCGCAGGCTGTCGAGGCGTTCCGGCGCGCGGGCGACGCCCATGGGCAAGGGCGGTGCCTCTACTGGTTGGCCACGGCCGAGCACGGAGGCGGCGACCTGGCAGCAGCCTCCGGCCACCTGCGGGAAGCGCTCGAGCTACTCACCGAGCCGGGGCAGCGCTGGCTGCGCGCGTACGCGGCAAATCGCCTCTTGGCCATCGTCAGCGCTGGGTCCCCGACCGATGCTGAGGCCGCCTACGCCGTAGCGCGCCAGGCGGAAGCGGTCCTCGATGCCTCGAACCCGGTGGAAGCGCTCCTTGACCGGTTCGCGAGCACCCATTCCTCGAGGAGCCCGGACGATGCCTGGCTCTTCTTCTCGACTGCCTTGGCTGCCGAGTCCGCCGTCGGCCACGATGCGGCTCGCCTGGCCCGGCTCGAGATGGCCTGCGCCCAGATCGCGCGCGACCGGAAGGACACCGGGGCCGTGGCACGGCACTGCGAGAACGCGCTGGCCCTGCGCGGCAGCGTTCCGCCCTCCGAGCGAGTGAAGTGGCTGCTCTTCGCGGCCGATCAGTCGACAGAAGAGCCCGGCCCGGTGCCAACGCGGCTACGCGAGGCCTTGGACGAGGCCCGGTCGGCCGGTGACACGGCGTTGCTGGCCCAGGTCCACCTGCGGATCGCGCCAGCGCTCCGGAAGGCCGGCCACATGGACGAGGCCGTCGCCGAGTTCGAGACCGCAGCCACCGAGCTGCGGGACGCGCCATGGGGCACACCACACCGTGAGGATCTTCTGGGCCAGGCACTGATCGAGCTGGGGGAGGCCTGCGAAGCAGCGAGTGCCGGATCTGCGGCCGTTGCCGCCTATGAGGAAGCCGCTGCCGTCTATGAGGCTGCCGGGCAACCGCGCGAGGCGGCGGGCGCCCATCATCGGCTCGGGCGAGCCCTGGCGGCGGCAGGCGACCTGGCCGGTGCGGAGTGCCACATCGAAGCCCATCTGGACTACTACCGCTCGCTGGGCGATCCGGCGGCCCTCCTCACACCGCTCAGGGAGGCCGGCGCGGCTTATCTCCGTGCCGCCAAGGCCGACCCGTCAGCGGCCGGCGCCCGCGCTGAGAGCTGTTTCGCCGAGTTTCTGCGAACACAGGCGAGAGTCGACGGGTCCGCCCTGGCGCGCCAGTCGCTGGTCGTGGCCACGCTCTATGCCAATGCGAAGTTGCCGTTCCAGGCGCTGGGGTATTGCGAGCGTGCTCGGGCCGAGGGGCGCGCTCGGGGCGACCAGCTGGTTCAGGCTGAGGCGTTGGCTACGGCGGCGTCAGCCCATGCTGCCCGGGGCGCCTATGCCGATGCGCTGGCTTGTGCTGACGAGGCCATCGCGCTGGTGCGCGCGGCCGGGCAGGAGGCCCGTGCGGCCCCGTGGCTGCTTCAGTCGGCAACCTGGGCTCGCCAGGCCACGGGCGATGCGTCTCAGAGCCTCGACCGCTATGAGCGCGCCCTGGCGCTCTATGAGGAACTCGGACGTACCGCCCAGGAGGCTGCGGTCTGCCAGACGCTGGCCGGGCTCTATGATTCGGCCCTCGACGACCCGGGTATCGCTGCCCAGTACTACCGGCGCGCGGCCGAGCTGCTGACCCAGGGGGGAGACCAGGGGGCGCAGCGGCGCGCCCGGCAGCTGCTCCCCCGACTAGCCGGTGTGCTGCGCCGCTCGGGTGACGACGCCGAAGCGGCTCGCGTCCTCGAGCGGTGCGCCCGCGACCAGGAGTCTGCGGGTGACTCCCCCGAGGAGCGAGCGCGGACCCAGGAGGCTCTGGCCGACATTCTGCTGGCGGGCTCGGACTTTGATGAAGCCCGCTCGTGCCTGCGGCGGGCGCTGGATCTCTACCGCGAAGTGAGCCCCCCATCGAGCATCGCCGTCGCGACGGTGCTGCTCAGGCTGGCTGAGTCGTACCACCTGAGCGGTGACTTGGCGTCCGCCGTGGAGCAGTACGAGGAGGCGCTGGCGAGCCTGGTGGGTGTCGAGGCGGTGAGCGGCCTGAGGGCCTACGCGTATGGAGGACTCAGCCACGCTCTGGTTCTCCTGGGCCGGCACGACGCGGCGGTGCGTGCGCGAAGCGAGGCGGTGGCCAATGAGCGGAGTCTCGCTCACCGCCTCGAGACCGTGCTATCGGTCGTGTTCCGTCCGCGCACCGCGAGCGATCGTCCGCGCGCGCTGGCCTTTTTCGAGCGGGTTCTGGAGGTCGAGGATGCTATCGGTGACCAAGGCGGCTTGAGGCGGGCATCAGCCTGCAGAAACATCGCCAGTCTGTACCAGGCCGATGGCCGTGTGGCGGAGGCCGAGCCGTTACTCGCCCGGGCCGCCGAGCTCTTCGCTACGCACGGCTGGCCCCAGGAGGAGGTCGTCATTCTCGAGTCACTCGGACTCATCCGAGAACGCCTCGGTGACTGGCTTGGGGCTACGGAGGCCTACCGGCGCGCCATCGAGCTCTACGGGGAGATGGGCGATCCGAGAGGACGTCGCTCGGAGCTTGCGTTTGTTGTTGCTCGAATACTCGACGATCACGGAAGGCCGGATGACGCGGCCCCGTATCGAGCCCTCGCTGGGCAAGATAGTTGAATGCACAACCGAACCGGACCTCGGCGGCTCCGTCAGAAGCAGTACCGTCAGGCCCGCAGAGGCGGGTGAGAGAAGGAGTATACTCTGTGAAGCGGCAAATCACATCGCTCGTACTCTTCCTGTCAACGCTCATCATGGCCATCACTGGTGTGGTCATGTTCGCGATGCCTGGCCATGGGCCAGGATCTGGCGGTTCGCACTTTCTTGGGCTCGACAAGGGGCAGCACAAGGAACTCCACGTCGTGTTCATGATCCCGCTGGTGATCGCTGCACTGCTCCATGCCGTCTGGAATCTCGGGCCGTTGGTGAGCTACCTCAAGCTGCGGTCGTCGACCCGCAAGCACCAGGCCCTCGGCATGGCGGTCGCGATCGCCATCGTGCTGCTGTTCGCCGGCGGCACTCTGGCGCGTATGGAGCCCTTCACTCGTTTCGTGCAGCTTGGCCACCGGCTGTCGCACGGCGACGACGGGCCCGGCCGGTTTCCCGGAGCACCGCCCGCGGCCAATGGGCCTACTGCGGATGCGATGGCATCGGGTGTGGGTGCTGACTGAGCCGACACTGCACGACGGGACACCACGGCCAGCGGGTAACCCGCGCACCTGGTGGGGCCAGGCGAGGACCGCTGGCCCCTTCGAGCGAATACCGATGGATGCAGTTGGGGGGGCGGCGCTGGCAGAACTCCCCGGTGTCCGTGTGCCATCGCCGCTGCTCCGAACCCGTGTCGCCGCCGATGAGGGGCACCCATGCCGGATGGGCCGGAGAGCACCCGGGGTTCGAGCCCGCGGGAGCATATTGACGTCGGGCTGCGGGCGGTGCTCACGGCTGTCGACGAACTGGCCGCCTGTCCTGACCTGGACACGCTCTACCGGCGAGGGATCGAGCTCGCCCGCGAGCGGCTCGGGGTGGAACGGTGCTCGTTGTTCGTCTGCGACGGCCCATGCATCCGCGGCACGTTTGGCACAGACCTGCACGGACAGACCACCGATGAAAGGGCCTATGCGCGGAACACGACCGAGTACCCGGATGGCCGGGTAGTACCGTCGGGACCGGATGCGGACCGCTGGATCTACTGGCCCTCGGAGGTAAGCGAGTGGGAGGATGGCCACTTCCGGGCCGTCCGCAGAGGATGGGTGGTGTGCACCCCCCTCTGGCAGGGCTCAGAGCTTGCAGGGGTGTTCTACAACGACACGGCCATCACCGGTGCCGAGGTGGACTCGGAGCTCCAGGACCGGCTGGCCGTGTACGTGTCGTTCCTCTCGTCGCTCATCGCGCAGCGCCAGTCAGAGCGGACCCAGGAGGAGCTGTTCAGGGCCGCGCTGATCAGTGTGCGTGAGCTTGCGGAGTGCCCCAATCTCGACATGCTCTGCCGCCGCGCAGTCGAACTCGCGCGCGAGCGCCTCGGGGTCGAGCGCTGCGCTCTCTACCTCGTCGACGGCGATGTCCTCCGCGGGACCTACGGGACTGACTCCGAGGGGCGCACGACCGATGAGCACGCCCTGTCCAGGCCCCTGGAGGAGGGGTCGAAGGCCGCCTTGAGCCAAGCGGCAAGGAGTGAGCTGCCCTGGACGATCGAGCAGGGCGTGAGGCTCACCGCCCTCCAGGGCGACGACGTCGTGGTTGTCGGTCACGGGTGGGTGGCCGAGACGGTGCTGGCAGCCCATGGGGAGCCCATCGCGCTGTTCTGGAACGACGCGGCCCTCTCGGGAGCCCCCCCGAACCAGACGCGGCAGTGGATACTGTCCCTGTACTGCTCCGTGTTGGCCGCTCTCATCCAGCGCCGCCGGGCGGAGGACACCCGGTGGCGGATGGCTGACGGCCTCGAACGGGTCATCGGCGCCGCTGCCGAGCTCATGGAGTGCCCGGACCCCGACACCCTATATCGGCGCGGCGTGGAGCTCGCGCGGGAGCGCCTGGGCATCGAACGCTGTGGCCTGTTTCTCTGGGATGGAGAGCGGCTGCACGGAACCTATGGCACCGATAGCAGCGGGCGGACCACCGATGAGCGGGCCTTGGTCCTCGAGCGGACCGGAGCCTGGGGCAGGGCTCTGCATCTCCGGGCACCAGGCGAGCGGCCCTACGACCTCGAGGAGGTGCCGCTGAGCCACTATGACGGGAAGACCCAGGTGATGGGCCCCCGAGGCTGGGTCGCGATGACCACCCTGGCGACTGCGGATCGGGTCATTGGAGGGCTCGCCAACGATGCCGCGATCTCCGGATCGCCGCCTGACGAGGTGCAGCAGCAGGTCCTGTCGGTCTACTGCTCCATCCTCGCGAGCCTCATCGAACTCAAGCGTGCCGAGGCTGAGCGTCGTGACAGCCAGCTGCGGTTCCAGGCACTGATCGAGAACTCCAACGACGTCATCATGATCCTCAGCGCCGAGAACACGATTACGTACATCGCGCCGACCTGCCGCCGGATCCTGCGATGGGACCCATCCGAGGTCGTCGGGCGCCACGCCAGGGAGTTCATCCACCCCGATGACTGGCCCCGTGTGGCCACGGCGCTGCGGCGGAGGCTGACTGCCCCCGGTCCCGGCGAGTACCACGAGTTCCGCATCCGGTGCGGCGATGGCACGTGGCTGGATGCGGAAGGGCTGGGCTACCAACCCGGCCCGGGTAGTCCGGTCGACGGCACCATCGTTACCGTGCGCGACGTTGCCGAGCGAAAGCGTCTCGAATCGCATCTGCGGCAGACCTCGAAGCTCGAGGCCGTCGGCACCCTGGTCGGCGGCGTCGCCCACGACTTCAACAACCTGCTCACGGGCATACTGGGGTTCTCCGATCTCCTCCTCATGAACGTGACCGACACACGGCATGCGAGCCAGTTGCGTCTCATCCGCGACCTGGCCGAACGCGGGGCTGGGCTTGTCCGGCAGCTCTTGCTGTTCAGCCGCGCGCAGACCGGCGAGCAAGGTCCGGTTGACCTGAATCGGGTGATCGAGGACCTCACTCGGCTCCTGGGGCGGGTCATTGGTGAAGACATCCATGCGGACCTGGCGCTGGCCCCCGATCTCGTCACGGTCTACGCCGACGCGGCCCAGATGGAACAGGTGCTCATGAACCTGGCCGTCAACGCGCGAGACGCCATGCCCAACGGCGGGACACTCACGATCCGAACCCACAACGTCAAGCTGCACCGCGAACCTCCGGGCGCGCTGATCCGAGTGAGCCCAGGAACCTATGCCTGCGTCTCGGTCTCGGACACGGGCCAGGGGATGGACGAGGCGACGCGCGAGCGAATCTTCGAGCCCTTCTTCACAACCAAAGAGGTCGGCAAAGGCACGGGACTGGGTCTGGCCACCGTCTATGGGATCGTGCGCCAGCACCAGGGCACCATCGAGGTGGACTCGCGGCCGGGGATCGGCACCACGTTCCGCGTCTACCTACCCATGGGCACCGGCCCTGCCTCCGTCACTGCGGAGCGGGCCGCCACGGCGGCGGCTCCGGAGGGAAGCGAGACGGTTCTCGTGGTGGAAGACGAGCCGTCGGTACTCGACCTGGTATGCCAGGTGCTCGAGCAGCAGGGCTACCAGGTGCTTCCCGCAGCCACTCCCTCGGAGGCGATGTCGCTGTTCAAGGCCCACGGCGGGCATGTTGACCTGCTGATCACCGACGTGGTCATGCCACAGATGACCGGTGCTGCCCTGCACCAGATACTCGTCCAGGAGGCGCCGGCTCTGAGAGTGCTCTACATGTCCGGCTACCCAAGCCATGGTGGCGCTGGTGCCGCCGCGGACTTGCACGGCCAGCCGTTCCTCGCGAAACCCTTTGGGCCGGCCATCCTCGTCGCCCGAGTTCGCGAGGTACTCGATGGGTCCGGGCCGTCCGCCCAGCATGGGCCATGCCCATATGTGTAGCTGTCCCCGGAACCCATCGTGTGTTGGACGGGACGGGCACCACCGGATGCTGACCTCCACTCTGACGGCTTCAGAACCTGCCGCCGCACGCCACGTCAGGCCGCTGGCGATGCTGACGGCTTTCTGGATTGGGGGAGCGGGCGCCATGAGCGCGGAGAACCACGGGACGGTACCGCAGAACCATGTCATGGAAGTGACATTCGAGTCGGAAGGGGATCGCGCCGACCCGTTCAACCAGGTCGAACTCGATGCCATCTTCACAGCGCCCGATGGTACGGAGCGACGTGTGCCCGGTTTCTGGCGCGGCGGCCGAGCCTGGGCGATGCGGTACTCCTCATCAATTGCCGGCGAGCATCGTTTTCGCACGGAGTGCTCCGATGTCAGCGACCAGGGCCTCCACGGCCAGGCCGGAACGGTCACCGTTACTCCGTACGACGGAGACAACCCCCTGTACCGCCATGGCCCCATCACCATTGCGCCAGACCGGCGGCACTTCGTTCATGAGGACGGAACGCCGTTCCTTTGGTTGGGTGACACCTGGTGGATGGGCCTCTGCAACCGCCTGCACTGGCCCGAGGACTTCCACACACTAGCCGCCGACCGCGTGGCCAAGGGGTTCACGGTCATCCAGATCGTCGCGGGGCTCTACCCGGACATGCCTGCCTTCGACGAGCGCGGCGCCAACGAGGCTGGTTTCCCATGGGAAGCCGACTACGCCCGCATCCGACCGGAGTACTTCGACATGGCCGACCGTCGCCTTCAGTACCTGGCGGACCAGGGCCTCGTACCATGTCTGGTTGGCGCCTGGGGCTACTTCAGCCCGTGGATGGGCACCGAGAAGCTCCAGAAGCACTGGCGCTATCTGGTTGCGCGCTACGGTGCCCTGCCGGTTGTCTGGTGCGTGGCCGGGGAGGCGAACCTGCCCTGGTACCTCGCGCCCGGATTCCCCTATGACGACCGCGAGCAAGTCCATCAGTGGACCGAAGTCGCCCGCTATCTCAAGCGCGTGGATCCCTTCCACCGCCCGCTCTCGATCCACCCGACGGGCCTCGGGCAGCTCAGCGCCCGGGGCGCCATTGACGACCCCGCGCTGCTCGACTTCGACATGCTCCAGACCGGCCACGGTGGCCGCGAGGTGCTCGAGCCCTCGATCAGGACCCTCCGGTGGTCCTACGACGCCGACCCGCGCATGCCAGTGCTCAACAGCGAGGTCTGCTATGAACAGCTCCTCGGCTGGATCCCGGCCGACGTGCAGCGGCTGATCTTCTGGGCCAGCATGCTGTCGGGCGCGGCGGGACAGACCTATGGCGCCAACGGCATCTGGCAGGTCAACCGCAGGGACCAGCCCCACGGCGCATCGCCGCATGGCGGCAACTACGGCACGATCCCGTGGGATGAGGCGATGAACCTGCCCGGATCCTCGCAACTCGCGCTCGGGAAGCGCCTCCTCGAGCGGTACCCCTGGCAACGCTTCGAGCCCCATCCCGAATGGGCGTCCTATGGCGAGGGCACCACCCTCAGCCTCGACGGCTGCCGGTGGATCTGGTTCCCCGAGGGCAACCCGGCCGAGGACGCCCCGGTCGAGCACCGGTACTTCCGCATCAGCTTCGATCTTCCCGAAGGCCAGACAGCCGCGGCCACACTGCGGATGTCGGCCGACGATGCGTGCACGGCCTACCTCAACGGCGACCCAGTGGGCGAGGCCCGATCGTGGCGCACGGGCGCACAGATCGGCAGCCTGGCCGCACGCCTACGCCCTGGCCGCAACGTCCTGGCCATCCGTGCCGAGAACGGCCAGGCGCCCGTCGCGAAGAACCCAGCCGGGCTAATCGCCCGCCTCGAGATCCGCCTCGCCAACGGCGAGATCCGGCGCATCGACTCCGGCCCGCAGTGGCGCTGCGCGGAGACCGAGACGCCGGGCTGGGCGTTCCTCGACTTCGACGATGCGGCACTCGTTTCTGCCATGGACCTGGGGCCGTACGGCATGGCGCCGTGGGGCACGCTCGCCGATCACGGCCCCTACGAAGTGCCCTACGCCGCAGGCATCGCCGGGCAGGTGCGGGTCATCTACATGCCCCAGCAACGGGCGACGACCATCCACGATCTCGACGACGGCGTGAGCTACCTGGCTCGGTGTGTCGATCCCGTCACCGGAGCCGAGACCGAACTCGGCCAGGTCCACCCGGCGAACGGTTCGTGGACCTGCGAGCCGCCCGGCGGCGAGGCCACCGACTGGCTGCTGATACTGGAGGCTGGCGAGCCCACCGGCGGCCGCCAACGAGAGGTCCGGCTCGAGAACGAGTCCGCGGCATGGCGACTCGGGCTCGCCGACAATGGCATCGCCACAACGACGCTGGTGAACCATCTCACCGGCAGCACGTTCGTATTCGCCGCCGCCCACGAGCTGGCACTGACGCTGTCCTCCGCGATCGACGGCGTGGCGGAGCCCCTCGGCTTCGTCGATGACTTCCGCGTCGTCGACGCGGCTCAACCCACTCCCGACAGCGCCGAAGTCCGCGTCCGGAGCCCGAGCACCGCGCTCGAGGCCGCGCTGCACTACCGGCTCGACGGGCCAACTCGCCGGAAATGGGCCACGGTGCGGAACACGGGCGACCAGCCCCTCCTGCTGCTCGACGTCCGGCTCGACGACCTCGCCACGGGCGCGAGAGTCTCGGGCGGCGGCAGGGGCTGGCCGCTCTTCATAGCCGATCAAGCCTTCGCCGTCATCGAGCATCCGTCGGGCGAGAACCTGGCGGCCGGCGGGCGTGTCACCCTCACTCACTACCCCGGCAAGCTCCTCGCTCCAGGCGAGGCCTGCGAGACGCGCGTGGCCCTCATCAGCATGGCCGGTGCGAACCAGGCCGAAGCCCACTTCGTCGACTACCTGGATGCCCACGCCGTGCGGAAGCCGCGTGTCGTCTCGGTCTACACGCCCTTCGGCATCAACAACCAGTGGGGGCCGTGCCCGACGCTGACCGACGAGGAGACCCTCGACGTGCTCGGCGTCCTCGAACGCTGGCGCCAGCGCGGCGCGCGGTTCGACTACTTCACGCTGGATACCGGCTGGCCGGATCCGAGCTCCGACATGACCCGCTTCCGCCCGTGGGCCTATCCTGACGGCCCCGGAGCCATCGTTGAGCGGGTGCACCAGCTCGGGATGGAGTTCGGCCTTTGGTTCGCGACAAGCTGGGCCGCCGAGTCCTGCTGGGCCAACCGCGCCGCCTGGGGCCCACAGACCCAGCCCACGATGCGCTACAGGAACGGCGCGCCGGACAAGGCCGGCTTCGGGCACGTGTTCTGCTACGGCAGCGAGGCCTACTCGCAGCTTGTGCGCGACGCGGTGCTGCACCATGTCCGCGAGAACGGCGTACGCTTCGTGAAGTTCGATGGCGGCAGCTACGCCTGTGATGACACGACTCACGGGCACCTGCCGGGGAAGTACGCCACCGAGCGCATGTACGACTCCCTCATCGACCTCGCCGACGCGGTCCGCGCGGAAGCGCCCGAGACCTTCGTGATGTGGTATTGGGGCCTCGGCTCACCTCTCTGGGTGCTCTACGGCGACACCGTGTTCGAGTCCGGCCTGTTCATGGAAGGCTCCGGCACCAGCTCGACACCCACGCTCTACTACCGTGACTCGGTTACGCTGGCCCAGGACCAGAACGCCCACCACGCCCGGCTCATCCCGCCGCGCTGCAAGGACAGCCTCGGGGTCTGGCTCGCCGACACCCGTTGGGGCAACTACATGGGCAGGGAGCGCTGGCGCGAGGCGCTGGTCATGGACCTGGGCCGCGGCAGCCTGCTGTTCCCCAACATCTGGGGCGACGTCTACCTGCTCGACGATGCCGACATTGGCTTCCTCGCCTGGATCAGCAGGCTTGCGAAGGAAAACGAGCAGGCCTTCCTGCATCGGCGCGCGATCGGCGGCGACCCGGCCCGGAACGAGCCCTACGGCTATGCGGACTTCGCCCATGACCACGGCTACCTGTTCGTGAACAACGCCCACTTCGCCGCGCGGCCGATCCACCTGGAGCTGGGCGAGCCGCTTGGCCTGCGAGCGGCCCCTGGCGCGCCGATCCGCATCACCAGCCTCTTCCCCGACCGCGCGCGGGTCCTGTTCCCCGACGGCGCTCAGCCCCGTGCAGGCCAGACGCTCGACCTCTGGCTGCGGCCGTTCGAGGTGCTCATGCTTGAGGTGGATGCCGGCCTGCCGGAGACGGGCGACCTGCCGGCCCGTCTCACCACGGCGGCGCAGACGGAGGGCTTCGGCGAGCCCCTGGTGCTGGAGCCCCTCGAGGAGGGTGGGGCACCCGTCGAGTTCACCGATGCGGAGCGCTTCCGCGCCCAGGGGTTCGAGCAGCGGACGGTGGCGCTGCGCACGACGCTCCCCGACCTCACCGGCCCCCAGCCGATCCTGGCCGTGCCGATCCGCTTGCGGCGGGACGGTGTCGAGTGGCGGCACTCGCCCTGTGTGGCCGAGGTCGTCCAGGTGACCGCGCAAATCGGCGGCCAACAGCTCCAGCTCATGCCCGTGCCCGACGCGCGGCAGTTCGGTAACACGCAGAAGGCCGGCTGCTCGTGGGTGGTCTACAAGAGCCGCCTGAGCCGCGAGTGGTCGGGGCAAGAGCTTCGGCTCACCGTGAGCGCCTGGCTCCCGCCCGATGTCGCCGCCGAGCCGGAGGCCTGGCTCGTAAAGCGCTGGTGGCAGGAGTCGACGCGCCCGGTGCCCGAGGGCTACTTCACCGACGCGCCATCGTGAGCCGCCGGAGGGGCCGGGGCGCCCATCGCGGGATCAGCCCTGCTTCCGGGCCCTGAGAGCGGCCTGGAGGTCGGCCAGGAACCGGCCGAGTGACCTGTCCAAGTGCGCTGCCCGGTTCAGGTCCATCGCCGCCACCAACTGATCGGCGTGCTCGAGCCCGCCCAGCACGGGCTCGACGCCGGCGGCCCGCACGGCCTCTCGGAGCAGGGCCTTGTAGCGGGCCTTCTCACACTTCTGGTCAGGTGGCTGGCACCCGTGCCCGAGAACTTTCCGAAACGCCTGCCCGTCCAGAAGAAGCCATCGCTCCACGTGAGGGTCCGGCACGGCCAGAACGCACGACAGCGGCGCACTGGACACGTGTGCGAGCACCTCGTCCCGCCTCCGCGCGTACCCGTGGCAGTTGGCATCCAGCCCCACGACGAGCACATCGACGGGGCGTGCCACCCCGCGCTTGACGTCTTCTTGGTAGTCCGACAGGGATGCCAGAGCTCGGCCTCTTCCCCCGCGAGCGCTCCGAATGGCGACTGCGGCCGCCACTCCCATGTCGCGCGCCACGCGGCGAACCAGAGCGCCAAGCACCACCTCATGACCGAGGTCCTCGCAGAACAACGCGATATCAGTCATCGAAGTCGCCCCGGAGGATCCGGTCGCAAACGGATGTCGGCGAGGCCGCCTCGTCGTCGAGCGCTGACGTCACGGCCGAGGCCCTGAATAGTCCACCGTAGGCCAACGGCTCGACGGTGGTCGCACCCGATCGCCTGGAGCACACGTAGAGTGAGGGCTCGGGGACCAGGTCAGGGAGAAGGGGCGAGTGGGTCGTTACGATGATCTGCGTCTCGCTCGAGGCTCGTGTCTCCAGAAGGCTGGCGACATGCCGGAGCCTCCTGGGATGGATGCCGTTCTCGGGTTCCTCGAAGCCGATCAGCGACGGCGGTTCCTGCGCTCCGCACAGAGCGAGTAACCCCAGCACGCGGAGCGTGCCCTCCGAGGCAAGGGTTGCCGGGATGGCTGCGTCACCCTCAAGCAGTGAGAGCTCGAGCTGGCCGAACCTATTGGGCTCGACGTGCAGGCCGGTAACCGTCGGCACGATGGCCGAGAGCGCCCTCTCAATCGCCTGGAACTGACCCGGGTGCAGGGCTCTCAAGGTGTTCAGAAACGAGGCCAGGTTCTCGCCCATGGGCCCAATATGGTGCACCTCGGCCACTGACGAAGGCGCCCGCATGCGCTCACGGGGCTCGAGGTAGAAGAAACGCCAGTTCTCCAGCTCGCGCCGTAGAGCGGCAACGTGGGGGTAGTGGGGCGCGTAGAGCGGAAGGGACACTACCGTGTGGTCCAGGTAGCGCTGGTGATAGGTTGGGTGGCCCCTGCCCTCGGCCCGGAGCCGGATCTCGTCCCCATCGGCACTGATAAACGGCTGCCGCTTCCTCGAGGGCTCGCCCGAGTCGCTCAGGGCGGCCAAGTTCTCGTCGGCGACCCGCAGACGACCGTCGGCCGGCGTGACCTCGATCGACACCCGGTAACGCAGCCGCCGCTCGCGAACTCCCCCCTGGGCTCCGCGACGCACACCGGGGCCATTGTCGCCGCGAGGCACTTGCCGCAGACCCTCGATCTCGGCATTCACACGCTCGACCGTGTGCGTGGAGAGCTGCAGGTCTGCCTCGATCGTCAGCCCGACCCGCTCGTGCCGAAGAAGGCCGGCGATTCCGTCTTTACCGTAGTGGAATGAGTGCAACGCATCCCCGCGGTGCGGCGGACCGAACGCCTCACCCAGAGTCGGCCGAGTGCCTACCCTGGACAGCAGCTGCAGAGCATCGAGCAGGTTGCTCTTGCCGGCCGCGTTGGGACCGAAGATGACCGTGAGGGGTCCGAGACACAGATCGAGGTGCTCAAGCGACTTGTACCCCCGCACACAGATCCGTGTGAGCATGGTCGTCCGCCTCCCGCCCTCGTGGCCACGGCTACCGCCTGGTATTGCGCGGCAAGGAGGCCAACTCCTTTTCCGGACGAGGCCCCCGCCTGCGCCAACGCATGGGGGCCGCGAGGGGCTGGCCCCTCGTGCGGGGCTCTGGGGGCGGAGCCCCGGGGAAGTGCACGGGTGGGCAGCCGGGCCCCCAGAGGCGCCCCGCGCCCCCCTACCTTCCCGCCCGCCGCGCTTCTGCCTCGAGGCGCCGGACGGCTGCTTCGGCTGCTTGCTTGACCGCCTCGCCGCGGCTCGGGTGGAAGTGGATCATCTCGGACACGTCGTGGACCGTCGCGCCCGAAGCCATGGCCATGGCCATCTGATGGATCTCGATATCCTGACCCACCGCCGCGGCCCCGAGGATCCGGTGCGGCGCGCCGCGCTCCACGAGGATCTTCACGAAGCCTCGTGTGTCGCCGCTGCAGTTCGCCATGGAGTTGTAGCGGAACGGGGCCTTGCCGACAACGTAGTCCTCTCGGCTGAGGTCCGACTCGCGCGCGCCCACGCTCATGACCAGAGGGTCGGTGAAGATGGTGCTCGGCACCACACGGTAGTCGGCCCGGGCGTCTTGGCCCAGCGCGTTCCGCACCGCGACCTTCGCCTCGGCCTCGGCCACGTGGGCGAAACGCCACTTGGCGTCGAGCACATCGCCGATGGCATAGACACCCGGCACGCCGGTCTCCATCCGCTCGTTGACCACGAGACCGTTCCGCCGGCCGAAACGCACCCCGAGCTGCTCGAGGCCCACCCCTGACGACTCCGGCACCCGCCCGACGGTCACCAGGAGCAGATCGGTCGGCTGAAGCTCAACTTCCTCGAGGCTCGTACCCGTCCGCACATCGATGCCGCGCGCGGTGAAGTTTGCCGTCAACTCGGCCACCACATCGGCATCCTCCGTCATCAGTAGGTGCTCGCCGAGCTCGACGATGACCACGGGCACGCCATAGGTGTTGAGGATACCCGCGTACTCGCACCCGGTGTATCCGCCGCCAAGGACCACCGCCCGGGCGGGAAGTGCCTCCAGGAACGTCGCGCCATCGCTATCCATCTTCCGCCCGACCGCAGGCAGCCCGTCGGGCATGATGGGCACGGACCCGGTGGCCACCACGAGCCGTGGCGCCGCAATGATCTGCACGTCGTCGCCGGTCGTGACCCGCACTCGCGATGGCGTCTCGATGAAGCCCTGGCCGCGGATGAGGGTGATCTTCGGGTGTGTGAGCAACTTCAGGAGCTGCCCATGAAGCTCCCGGATCACCCGATAGCGGCGTTCGGTTGCCTCGTGGAACGGCTCACAGTGCCGCGAGGCCTCATACATGGTCTTGGCCGGGATGCATCCCCGGTGCAAGCACGTACCCCCGGGCTCGTCGCGTTCGATGAGGGCCACCCGCGCCCCAAGCCTTGCGGCCTCGAGGGCAGCCGAGTACCCGCCCGGGCCCGCACCCAACACCATGAGCTCATACTCCACCGGCTGTCCGATGGTTGCCGACACGCAAAGGCACCCCCTGGGGTCGAAGTGGCTGAGCTCACCGCGCGAGCCCCGCCTAGATCACCGATGCGTAGATGCGCTCCACGAGTTCCATCGTCTTCGCGGCGTCGGCGAGATCAGGCATCGGATGCCGACCCGACTTGATGCAGTCGACGAAATGCCGGTTCTCCGCGAAGTAGCCGTAGTAGTGCGCGAACTCAGTGCTTCCGGCCACTTCGGTGTTCACCAGCACCCGCGGCTCCTCGCTGTTGTCCGTGTAGATTCGGGCGTCGCCGTTGCCATCGACAAATGCACTGATGCCCGCGGCATGCAGCTCGAAGGTGTGCACGCGCTTACCCACCGACCAGTTGGTCTGCAGGACGCCCGTTGCCCCGGACTCGAACCGCATGACAGCATTGAAAGCACTCGCGAACGGCAAGTGGTACGAGGCCACCACACTGGCCAGAGCGGCCACTTCGCCCCCCATCCAACGGAGGGCGTCGACGGCATGGACGGCGTCACAGCTCAGGATGTCGATCGCTCCGCCATAGTAGGGGCCGCCCCCCAGGTGGTTCTTCAGGAAGCTGGCTTGGCACTGGATGATCTCGCCGCGCTGGCACACGAGCTCCTTGGCGCGCACGAGAACGGGGATGAAGCGGCGGTTGAACGCGACCATGGTCTTGACGCCGCTCTGTTCCGCCCACGCAGCGAGGCTCCGTGTTTGGAAGGCGTTCACCGCCGGCGGCTTCTCGATGAACAGGTTCTGCTTCTGCTGCAGGCACCAGGCCGCCACATCAAACACGTGGTGGGGCGGCATGATGGCATACACGGCATCTGGAGCCGTCTGCTCGATCATCGTGCGGTAGTCGCTGAACCGCGCGTCGATGCCGTACCGGTCCGCCGTGCTGGCGAGTCGCTCGGGGTCGAGATCGCAGATGCCGGCAAACTCCACATCATCCATCTCGGCCAGCGAGGGATAGTGCACGGCATTGGCCATGCCACCGGCCCCGATCATGGCAATGCGCACCTTGTCCACAAGGCCCTCCCGATGATCGCCCCCGTTCGGCTGCGAGGCGTAGTGAGCCGGTGTTCTCCCCGGCCGACCGATGCCCTCTACGGCCAGAAAGCCCAGACAGAAACGCCCTGGATGATGCCGTAGATCTGCCACAGGCAGCCAAACCCAATGTCGCCCAGGATCAGCCCGAGGGCGAAGGCGGCCAAGCCACGGAACGAGGTATGGCCCGCGTACCGCGCCAGCAGCCACTTGATGGTCGCCGCGATCAGGAACGGAAACCACATGTGGTGCATACACCAGGTTGAGGACAACGCGAACCCAATCGGGTGGATGGGCCACCAGAGCACTCGAGTGCGGATGAGCATCATGCCGTAGTAGAAGATGAAGCCGAGGGCACACGCCGTGGCTCGCCCGCTGTGAAACCCGGCCGGAGTGTTGATCCAGGCCACCAGCTGGTCCCAGGCCTCGCGGCAGGCCCAGCCGTGAACGGGCCGCCATGTGGCAGCATAGCCATAGCGGAACACCTGGTCATAGTGTGCCCAGATGCCGACGGCCAGCCCCACCGGCACGGCGGCCATCATGACGGCCATCAGCCTCCGGCTGGGCATCCCCAGTCTCTCCGCGAACTTGAGCCCCTCGGCCTGGTGAGGGAACGGTATGTTACGCATCCCACGGGTGAAGCCGAAGAACACGCTGGCGCCCGTCAGGTTCCGGGGACCGAGGATGCGCGCCCCGAGGATATTCCCCAACATCACGGTGGGTCCCAGTCGCTCGATCTCGTGCGAGGGGATGCCCGTCTCTGCCCGGATCCGCCCGATGATGGCTGTCAACAGGAAGTACTGAGCGAAGAACAGACCCGAGACCCACCAGGCCATGTGCTGCTGCACGCCCACCAGGACCACATAGGCCGCCCCGGCCACGAAGAGCGCCGTCGCCGCCCGGTACGACATGGGTTCGGACCGATCGGTGGGCATGTGGACGAGCCCGATCACCTGCTTGGCGACCCGGATGTAGTACTGCCGGCCGGCCACCAGAGAGAAAAGCAGGAGGGCAACGTAGCCGCCGTACGACTGCTCCTTCTGGTAAGGGAACTCGGGCTTCTGGGTCATGCCGAGCCATGCGAAGAAGACCAGCTGGGCCTTGAAGAACACATAGAACAGAGCGCACGACAAAGGCAGCTCCAGGGGCAGCAGGAGCCCGATCCCGATGACGAACGGGTAGAAACAGAGCCAGAACCAGCCCACGGCGTTCCATGGCCGGTCTGTGAGCTGGTTGCCCAGGTTGAGGATGGGCACCTGCTCAAGCCGGATGGGAATCTGGGGAACCGTGGGGTACAGAACGTGGAGTCCGTTCAGTAGGCTGATACCCGCCGCCAGGCCGAATCCGGCCCACATGTACCGGTGCCGGAGCATCCATGCGTCCGGACGCGAGATCTCCAGCGGCAGGTACGTGATGGGGAATGTCAGGCGCTCGGCTTCGATCCATCGGTACCGGAAGATCACGGCCAGCCCCATCGGCGCCAGCCAGAGAGCGGACAGGAAAACCCACCATCGCACCATGGGCCCAATGACGCCTCGCCAGCACTCGGGCCGAGCCCAGGGGCCTGCCAGGTTCGACCAGCTCCACCGGTGCGCTGGGTCGCCGGCGCCCCCCGCCCAGAGGCGGTCCAATGTGTCGGCGTCTTCGACGAGCATACCCGACGGCAGGTAGTCGAAGAAGGCCTCGCGCCAGCCACTCTCGGGCGTCCCGTAGCGGTAGGCACCGGTGGCGGTGGCGAAAGTGAAGTTCACGGTGTCGTAGCCGACGCCCGACGTGAGGATGGACATCAGGATGTACAGGACCACGAGCTCCGCATGGGAGAGTGCGAACCGCGGGAGCAGCCGGCGCATGGCGCCATTCACGGCCACGGCCACGCTGATGATGAACACCACGTTGAAGAAAGGCGCCGCCAGGGTCGGCATCCCCAGCGACCGTACGCCGTCCATCTGAACGACCCAGATGGCATTGAGGGGTGCGATCAGGAGCGCCAGGAGGCACACGCGGAACGTGGCACCCACGTTGGTCTCAGACCCGGCTCCGGGGTGGACTCCCTGACCCGGGCCAGCTGGCGGAAGTGCGGGCTCGCTCATACGGGACTCACGCCGATGTAGGTGCGGCGTCGGAAGCGCGAGACCTTCCTGCGCGGCCTGGGAAAGCGCCTGGGGACGTCCGCCTTGCGGACCGTCCCCAGGCACTCCGAAGGGAGCCTATCTCCCGCCTGACCGCGCGCCCTTCGCGCTGCCTGCTGGCCCTGCTAGGGCGTCACCCTGCCGGTCGACGAGTCGTAGGTCCAGGTCCCGTGGTAGGGATGCGGTGGCACGCGCTCCAGGTACGGACCGTGGTAGTTGGGGTCGCTGTTGGTGGTCGATGTCAGCGCACTCAAGTCCGGTGGCCAGGAGCTCATGTCATTCTGGTAGTACATGATCGCATTGTGCATGATGTTGAGTTGGGCCGTCAGTGTCGCCTGACGGGAGCGTTCGCGCGCATTGCGGACCGACACGCCCACGAGGGTAGCCAGGACCGCGATGACGAGAATGACGATCATCATCTCAATCAACGTGAAGCCTTTGCGTCGTCTCATGCTAGGAACACCTCCGCTCCGCGCGAGGCAGGGGGCTGAGTCGGACCGCCCCGTATGCGCTCGCGGTGGGCCGTCTGTGGGCTCCACCGTCACCAAGTGCGGGCGAGGACACTTGGTACGACTTATGCCACGCGGCTGCGTTGCGCTCACATGAAGTGCCCGGAACCTGTCACCGATGCCCCGAATCTCCTTGGCACCTGCCCGTGGCCGGCCTGTCTCCGGGGCCGAGAGGGCGCCCGGTCCGGGGTAGCGAACTGTCGGCAATGGAACATCGCCGTTCGTCAGTTGTCCGGTTGAGTGGGCCTGAGGGCCCGACTGCCAGAGACGCCGGAGGCCAAGCTCGTTGCGTCCGACCGCATCACGACCCTTCCTCCCCGGGCTCGTAGCTGTGGCCGTCGTTTGTGGGATAGCATGTGCCCAGCCGCCGGAGATCCCCCCGGCTCCCGCCCCTCACGCCCTCCGGGCCGATGGCTTTCTGCGGCACTGGCTGGTGCTGTCACCCCTGCCCGCACCGGGCGGCCTTGCCGCGCCAGGCTTGCGCGACGAGGCGCAAGTCCGCCCGGCGCCAGGGGACACGGTCAACGTCGGCGGGCAGGAGCTGACGTGGACACGGTACGCCTGCCGCCCCGATGACCCGACCGTCCGCCTGAGCCCTGGAGTCGACTCGTTCATCGGGTATGCCGTGACGTACATCGTGTGCGATGTCGAGTTCAAGGGCCTGCAACTGCTCTGTGGGGCTGACGCGGGTGTGCGCATCTGGCTCAACGGGGGTGAGATCCTCAATGCGCCCGGAGCCATGGGGCCCGATGGACACAAGGTTGTAGGTGTATCGCTTCGCAAGGGCACAAACCCGCTAGTCCTCAAGGTCCTCGGGGGCGGTGGCTTCTCGTGCACCGTCCGTTTCGCTGACGAGACCGGGGCACCGATACCCGATCTGTTCCTGTCCCTGCTGCCTCAGCCGGCCCGATGGCCTCTTGCCAAGGCCGGCGCGGGCGGAGCCACGGGGGTGCCGACCGATGACGGGTACATCCGCGACTGGGTGACTCTCACTCATTTCCCCTCGAACGGCAGTCTCGACACCTACATCGTCGACGACGAGGCGAACCTGAGGCCCAGGCCGGGTGATCGCGTCACACACGGCGACCAGCAGCACGGATGGGCACCGCACCGGACCGTCAATTTCCTGCTCGATCTCGTCCACGTGGTGGGCGGTCCCTGCGACGGAGCTCTGGGCTATGGGGTGGCGTATGTTCTCTGCAACGACACCATGAGCAATCTGACCCTGTGTGTCGGGGCCGATGACATCGCCCGCATCTGGCTCAACGGAGAGCTGATGATGACGACTCAGTCGGGTTGGCTAGCGCCAGACCGCGACACCAGGGGTGGCGTTACGCTCAGGCGCGGTCTGAATGTGCTGGTGGGGAAGGTGCTCAACAATGACCATCTCTGGCAGCTCTCCGTCCGCTTCCTCGACGCGGCGGGCGATCCGGTTACTGATTTTTCTCTTGCGTATTCGCCCGATGAACCGGTCCTGCGCCCGGTCCAGTCCTGGGTCTGGGCGGGTGGTGCGCGTTGAGACTTGCGCCTCTGATCCTCGCCGCACTGGCCCTGGCCGGACCCGCCGCCGTTCGGGCCGCCCAGGAAGCGACCCCCGCTTTCGCGTTCACGCCGGAGCCCTCGGAGTGTGAGGGCGAGTACGCGGTTCGCTGCACGGTGGCCTCAGCGAAGTGGCCAGCCGATGCCGAGGCGCGTATTGCATTCGATATCCATGACGACGGCAGCTTTCACACGCTCCGCATCAGCGGCAAGGGCTTGTCGCTGGGGCGCGTCCGTCCCGATCGAGTCGTCGACCTCGGGTCGGTGCCCACCTTCCGGCCGCCCAAGCGGTTCGAGCTCGTGCTGCAGCGCGGCCGCGACCATGTGGCCGTGCTGGTAGACGGCCAGCGCATCCTCTCAGCCGACCCCGCCATGGAGCCGGTGGGTCGTATCGGCTCGGGTGTGTCTGGTGCCGTATCCATCACCGACCTGCTACTTCAGCCGACCGGAGACCTGGCTCTCTCCGACGATTTCACGCGCGATACCACAGACATGGCCACCTGGGAGGTCCTCGAGGGCAAGTGGGCCAACACCGTGCAGGCCTCCGAGGGCTTCCTGAGCGACTTCACCGCCAACCCTTTCGCCTTCCGAGCCGACGCTGCCCCGCGCGCCATGGCCCGGACGGGCGAGTGGTTCTGGATTGACTACAGCATTGGTGTCTCGGTGCGGCCCGTGTCCACGCAGGCGGTCGGACTCGCGGCTCACGTGCATGACCCCGCCAACCTGGTGCTGCTCCGGTGGCGGGCCGGCGGCAATGGCGACCCCGATTGCCGTCAGCTCTCCGTGGTGCGCAACGGCAAGGAACAGGTCCTGGCGTCCGCTCCGGGTGGCTACGTCCCAGGCCAGTGGTACCGGCTCGCGCTGCGCGTCGGGGGGCGGCGGGTCACGGCCTTCATCAATGGCTTCCCCTGTCTCTCGGCCGAGACGCCTCTGCTCTCCCAGGGGCCCGGCGCCATATGCGCATGGCAGGGCCAGGCTTTCTTTGATGACGTCACCGTGGCGCACGAGAACGAGACTCCCGATCCCCCGGTGTTGGTTCCCGAGCAGTTTGCCAAGGACGAACTCATGCAGCAGCTGGGTGTCACCAACCCGCGGACCATGTGGCTCGGGCCCACCAACGGCGCCTTCTGGTACTGGGGGCTGTTCCCCGAGCAGGCGCGCATCGAGCTTCCGCTGGCACCCCTCCAAGGCCAGCAGGCGACCATCGTGATGCGAGGCGATGGCGCGAATCCGTCTGCCGCCTACATGGTGGGCCTACAGTGGGCGAACGACGCCCTGAGCATCGACCTGAAGCGCGCCGGCGAGTCCATCGACCAGCGCAGCGTGCCCTGTCCATCGGATGGCGTGGTCGAGGCGGAGGTAGACTCGGGCCTGATCCGGGTGCTTGTCGACGGCCGAAGCGTCTATGAGCGCACCGACCCCACGCCGCTGGCAGGCGCGTGGGTCGGAGCCATGGTGCCCGACGTCAACGTGCTGGCCGAGGCCATTGTCACCTCGCGGCACCAGCTCGACGATACGTTCACGAGTGCTCCCACCCACTGGTTGGCGGCGAAAGGCACTTGGGGAGTCGACGTACGCTGGCCATGCGACCGCCGATGGGCTTTCTTTGGTGGCAAGGATGACGAGAATCCGACGGTATGGAGCAAGCAAGTGCTCAAGGGCGATGTGGCCGTCGAGACTTTCGCCGCCGTGCGCATGGACATCCCACACTGTCCAGGCTACTCGCATCCGAGCGACCTTTGTATCACGCTGTGTGGGAATGGCCGCGACGTGGGCAGTGGCTACAGCTTCATCTACGCAGGGTTCAACAACACGAAAAGCTGCATTCTCCGCCAGGGCCAGGTTGTGGCCGAAGCTCCGGGACAGGTCTTTCAGGGCGCGGTGAACACGAACCTCGAGTTCCAGCGCGCCTGGTTCCGCCTGCGTGCTGAGAAGATCGGTAACCGCCTTCGGCTGTATCTCCGAGACACGCCCATCTGCGAGTACCATGACCCCGACCCGCTACCCGATGGCCAAGCTGCTCTGTGGAGCTACCGCAACGGGCCCATCTACGCTCGTGTGCGGACCTGGGCAAGCGGAGCGGAGCCCGCCCCGCTGCCGCGCGTCTACTCCGCCCTGCCCGCGACGCCCGCGCCGTACCGGTGGCCCGAGGGCCTGCTCTTTGACTTCGAGCAGAACACCGGCGAGTTCCACGCAACGGCCCAGTCGGGCACTCGGGTCTACTCTGACCCGGAGCGGGCGGCCACGGGGAAGCGGAGTCTGAAGGTGGTCAACACCGTGTCGGGAGGGCCCTTTGCCGCGTACGCCATTGTGGAGCCCTTCTGCATCGCCGACTGGCCTGAGTTGTCGTTTGACTATGCCATTCCGCCCAATGTGAGGGTCAATCTTTACCTCTATGCCCGCCAGGCGTGGCACGCGATCGAGCTCACGGGCGGCGCCCCGGAGGACAGCAGTCGAGTGCGCCCCATCGGCCGGATACCGGACGTTGTGGCCGATGGTCAGTTCCACTCGGCCAGGTTGAGCCTCAAGGAAGCCTTCGTGGGGCTCTACCCGGACTCGCGCATCCGTGTGGCCGCGATGGCTTTCGCCAGTCCGGAGACCGTGCAGGACTACGTTCGCTGCGGCATCGGCGGCAATGCCAAGGACTCGGCCTACTGGATCGACAACTTCCGGCTGGGTGTCCCCGGCGCGCCCGTCGGGCGCTGAGGCCTCGGCGTCGGACTGGCCGGCCGCACACACTCGATTCGCGTCCCCAGACCCCCAGCACTGCTATATGTGCGGAACACATTCGGCTCGTTGTTTGTTGCACTCGTTGTCGGCGGTGAGCTTCCAAAACCCCCGACACCGCATCAGCAACAGCAGACGAGGAGTGGTCCCAATGAGCCATGCGGCCGCGCCCGAGGGCACCGGTCCCTGCGCGCCATCCATCCCCCTGATCGGCGACAACGCGCCGGCGTTCAGGGCGGTCACGACTCAGGGAGAGATCAGCTTCCCGGAGGACTACAAGGGCAAGTGGGTGATCCTGTTCAGCCACCCGGCAGACTTCACGCCCGTATGCACCACCGAGTTCATGACATTCGCGAGCATGCAGGAGCAGTTTCGGGCCCTGAACTGCGAGCTGATCGGCCTCTCCATCGACTCCCACTACAGCCACATCGCCTGGTTGCGAACCATCCGCGAGAAGATCAGCTACAAGGGCATGAGCCATGTCGAGGTCACGTTCCCGGTGATCGCCGACCTGAAGATGGACGTGGCCAAGGCCTACGGCATGGTGCAGCCGGGAGCCGCGGATACGCAGGCCGTCCGGGCCGTGTTCTTCATCGACCCCCAGTCCAAGGTGCGGGCACTGATCTACTATCCGCTGGCCAATGGACGGAACTTCGACGAGCTTCTCCGGTTGCTGATCGCGATGCAGACCTCGGACGCGCACCAGTGTGCCACGCCGGCCGACTGGCGGCCCGGCGATGACGTGATCATCCCGCCGCCGGGGTCATGTGGGTCCGCCAAGGAGCGGGTCGACGGCGCTGGGAGTGGCGGCTACGAGTGTCTCGACTGGTTCCTGTGCCTCAAGAAGCTGCCCAAGTCGGAGCTGAAGCTCCCGCCCGGTGTGTGAATCGGGCACCTGGCCGGGGGCGGCACGCCCGCCGCCCCCGGTCTTCCTATGGTCTTGCCGCCGCGCCCAGGTAGGCGACCAGACCTGCCGGCTCCTCGCCGTCGCCCTCGAGCGCCGCGAAACGGATAAAGAGGCAGCGCCCGTCCGGCGCATCGATCTCCCTCTCGGCACCGTCCATCGACTCCCGCCGAGAGGGATCCACCGCGAACGTCAGCAAGTTCTGCACCTCATAGGCCAGGACGCCAGTGGGGTCGAGCTGCTCCAGTAGGCTCCGGGCCTCGGTTGTGAATAGTGGCGTTCCGGCGCCGTGCACGCACACTGCCAGCGCCTTCGGGCGACCACCGGCATCGTCGGTCTGCGAGTCACTCGTGCGCCGTTCCGCCTGCTCGGTCCCCCGGTCCACATGGTGCAGGGCGGTGATCGGCGCGAGCTCCATTCGCAGACACTGGAGTGCGACCGCCGCGTGCGAGGCCAAGAGGTCGAGGGCCAGGATGTCGGTGGGCGAGAACCGGTCGGCGTCTGGCTTGTTAAGCACCTCCAGCACACCGATGACCCGCTCGCGGAACATGATAGGGACTGCCAGCAAACTGTCCGTCTCGACACCTACCGACTCGGCCACCTCGGCGAACCAGCGCGGATCGTCGTAGGGCCTGGCGATGTTCATCGGTTTGGCGTGAAGGGCCACAAGCCCCGCGATCCCTTGGCCCACGGCCACGCGGAATCGGGATAGGGCGTCGAGACTGGCGCCCCGCGCGGCCGCGAAGTGGAGGTACTCGCCGGTGCGGTCCAGGAGCAGCACACAGCCGCCTGGCGCCGCCGTCACCTCCGCGGCAGCCTGGACCAACTCGTCCAGCAGCGCCTGCGGGTCGCCCAGTGTCGCGGCGCGATGAGCGAAGGACCGCAGGGAGTCGAACAGGGCAGCCACCGACTTCTCCATCGGGGCGGGCTGCCGGGCCATGTTCTCGAGGAGATAGGCCAGCCGCTTCGCCTCCTCGAGGCTGATGTCGGTGAACTCGATGCCGCAGGCACACTCGCCGGGACGAGGGTCGGGGTAGCAGCGCACCACGCGGCCATCGACGAGGACCGAGTCAGGACCTTCCGGCGTGGTGATGGGGAATCTCATTGTCACAAGCAGGCCCGGTTGGAGCGGGTGCTCGGTGACCAGCCGGGCGCCGCCCATACTGAGGTTATCGACAATGCCGCGCCGCGCCGGGCTTCGTTGGCCCGTGTCCGTGGCAACAACCTCGTAGGCAGCCGCGAATCGGCCTTCGATGCGGACGAACCGGCGCTGTTCCCGCAACCCCTCGCGCGCACCGGCCCACGCCCCGCGCCCGGCGGCCATGCCACCGAGCGCGTCCCGCTCGGGCTCATCCATCGGCCAGGCCTCCTTGGTCTACTGCCCACCGCTCGAGCTTCGGCCACGCCGCCGCGCCCAGCGGTTCAGGGCCACGGCGCCGACGGCGAGACCCACGGGCACCCATACGCACCACAGGACCTGGGCGCGAGCCGCGGCGGCCACTCGGGCCATGTCCGCTTCATCCAGCTCGGCGCGCTGCGGTCCGGCAGGCTGAGCCGCAACCTTGGGCGAGGGTCCTGTCTTGGGCGCGGGCATCGGCGTCTTGCGCGCCAGCGGGAGCCGGTCCTTCACCGCCGGCAGTGTCGCGAAGGGCACGTGGGGCTCCGTCTGATACCAGTAGGCCGTGCTCGAGAAGTCATCGGCCCTGTGGTTGCCCGCACCATGCTCGATCGAGACGATGATGCTCTGGGCGAACATCACCGGATCCTCGATATGCCATCGGTAGGCGGTGGTCTTCTCCGTCTGCTCCTCGGAATCCAGGTAGGGCACACCGTAGTAGGGTGACGAGAACGCCTCGGGGAAACCCCAGGCGCAGCAGAAGTAGTCCTCCGTGCCCGTGCCCAGCACATTGGGTTCGGCGCTGTCGATGGCCATCATCTCATCCCCCTCACCCCACCATTCGTTGGGGTTGAGGGAGTGCACGCTCAGGTTGCATCCCACGTACCGACCTTTGCCTTTGGCGTCGAGTATCACGTAGTTGTCCGAGAACCGCCCTTTCTCGTCCGTTCCCTTGACCGCCGGCGTCGGGTTCTGTCTCCGCCACTGAGCGTGGAGAAGGCCGTAGTCGGGAGGGAGTGGCTCGGTGTACCGTTCGTAGTCGATGTTGTAGTAGAACTTCTGAACCTCGACCCCGCCCTCTTTGAGGCCCAGCTGGTCGCTCTGGTTCTGGACCTCGATCCGGGCCCGTTTGTAGAACGGCATGGGCAAATAGCAGTTCAAGCCCCGGCGGACGGCCGCCGACATGACGGCCGACTCGTACGAGTAGTACTCGGCATGACCCAGGCCAAAGAAGTCGCCGATCGGAGCCTCGACACTCGGATGCTGTTCGCCGTCCCAGAACATGCGGATCACGATCCAGCGCAGGTGCTGATCGGGGATGTTGAACAGCTTCGTGGGGCGGCTCTTGAGCGTCACCCAGAGGTGGCGAATGCATCCGGGCCCGGGCTCGTCGAAGATCGTCTTGGTCTCCCCCGGAGCAATCGGCACGTAGTCGGCATTCTTCCCCGAGGCATCGGCGCTGGAGGCCCGCAACGGAGGCGGCCCGCCCAGGCGCGGCAGCGAGGACAGTGAGCCGAGGCCGGGCCCCATGGCCTGCGAACCGGCGCAGGGAACAACCAGGCCAAGGGCCTCCAGAAGTGTCAGGGACAGAACCCACAAGCGGCGCATCCGCAACCCGCCTTTGCCGGACGTGTTGGCGCCGGAGCCGGCGCGTCGTCGCGACGAGCGGCCGGGCGGCCGCTCCGGACGGACTGCGGAGCATTATAGCGGAAGGGGGCGCGGCTAGTTCAGGCTGCCGGCGTCGTGGCAGCACGCGTCGACACGGCATGGCCGCGGTCGTGACGCAAGCATCATGGACAGCTCACGGCTTTCGCGCTCGAGCAGTCCCAGCGCCAGTCGAGCCCGCTCGCGCCACGAGGTGAGCTCGAGCATTCGCTGCTTCTCGATCGGTGGCAGGTCCAGTGCCGCACACACCGCGTAGGAGAGCTCGACCGGGTTCTGCGGCAGGCGCACCGTAGGGCTCTCGGGACCGAGCACCCGCTGGGCCAGCCGGATGAAGGCACAGAAGGCCTCGACGAGCTGCGGCGCCAGGTCGTCTCCGGCCCGTTCGACGAACTCCGCGTCGCGGTCACGGACGTAGTGGACTTCCGCCAGCACGTACGGGTCCCGCTGCACCAGCCGATCGATGCGAAAACGCGACAGCCCCCGGGCCTCGGCCCGCACATGGCCCCCGCCGCACAACGTGACCCCGTCGAATCGGGCCAACGTGCCGGTGGCATAGGACTCGAGCTGTGGATCGGATGGGCACGCCAGGACCACGCCAGCCGGCGCGTCCCAGGTCACACAGTCCGCGACCAGGGCGAGCTGCCTCGGTTCACAAATCTGAAGTGACCGCGACGCACCCGGGAACAGCACCTCCTGGTGCTGCAGAATGGGCAGCAAGGTCCCCATCCGCCCCGCCCCCTCACCGAAACCTCCGCACCCCGACACATGGGACCCGAGAGAGTTATGCCATGCGCGGCGTGCAGCCAGGTGCATCGGCGAGGGAATGCTCCCAAGACGTCCCAGGCCGCAGGGCTATTCGGGCAAGATGCGGACCGGAGCCGAGGTGGTCTGTTCCTGGGTGAGACCGACCTGTCCGGCGAGCGTGCCGTCCTCCCGGTAGACATCCACCCGAAGTGCGCCCTCGGGGTCGGCCATGAGCACCGCGAAGAACCGCTCGTCGTCCTGTCCCTGGATGACCTCGAAGCCCAAGGCGCGGCCGACGGGTGCCGCCGCTGCTTGAGCGGAGCTCCGATAGTAGGTGCTTGCGGCCAGCAGCACCATGACGACCATGGCAATGATGACTGACCAGTTCTGGAATCGCATAGATCCATCACTCCCCACTCGCCGGCACGACGACCCGAAGGGCCCCGGCGTCGACCGCCACACTGAGCGGCGTCCACTCGCATAGCTCGCCATCCACCTGAACGCAGACCGGCGGGTCAGTCTCCACCCGCACCTCCCGGGCACGGTGCCGGCTGGCCTCCGCGAGCCGACGCCTGAGTAGCGCGTAGGCGGCCGTGTGCCAGATGATACGGGACTTGGGCGCCGCGCGGACAATCACGGTGTCCAGTACACCATCGTCGGGACGCACACGGTCGGGGAGGTTCACCACGCCCGTGTACGCCGACGTGTTGGCCACAACGACAAGCCATGCCCACTGATCGCATACCTCGCCGTCGAGCGTCAGCTTCACGTGAAACGGTTTCCAGCGCCCGGTCGTCACGCAGACACTCGCGATGAACGCCGTCCGGCCCGAGATCTTCTTGAGCTGAGGCGATACGTTTCGGACCACTTCGGCGTCGAAACCCACACCGGCGAAGAGGCAGAAGACGCGTCCGTTCGCGCGGCCGGCGTCCAGGGTACGCACGGTGCCACGCAACAGGGCCCGCACGGCTCGGCGCCAGTTCAGCGGAATCCCCAGCTCCCGAGCCAGGATATTGCCTGTGCCCCAGGGGATGACACCGAGAGCCGTGGAGGCATGCGTCAGCGCGGGAAGCACGGAGTGGATGGACCCGTCCCCGCCCGCGACCCAGACGCGCGGCGCATCGGTGGCCACGGCGGCGGCCGCCATCGCGCGGGCTTCCTCGGGGCTGCCGCTCGTGCACACCTCAAGCAGTTCGCCGTGCGAGCGGAACACGTCGACGAGCGCCGCCAGCCTCCCGGCCGTCGCACGGCGGGCGCCGAGGTTAGCGATCAGCACGGAGCGCGCCACGGGTGCCCGACACCCCCTCGGCGTTCGGCGGGCGCCCGGCCGCCTAGTCGTTGCGGAAGAACACACAGCACCGGGCGCAGATCGGCAGAGCGCGACGCTCCCGCAACACCCGCCGGAAGTCGCGAAGACGATCCGAGTTCCACACCCGCAGGAATGAGTCCTGGTGGAGGTTTCCGGCGTCCACTCCCAGACAGGGCGACACCTCGCCGCTCGGCAGCACATGGCTGAAGATCCACGCACAGATCGCGCGATCGCGCGTGACGAGCTCCGTCGGGCGCCGGTAGTACGTCTCGACCTGCCGCCGCGATAGGTCAGGGTAGAAGAGCACGGGATGTCCCTTGGACTCCGCCCGGGCTTGGCGGATTCCGCGCCAGATGTGGGCCGGGTCAACACTCTCCGTCTCCAGCGCGATCCCCTCGGAGAGCACGCCGTCGGGGCATGCATCCATCTCGCACTGCGCGGCTCGCATCTCGGGTGTCGTGAACCACAGGTGCTGGAAGTGGTTGGCCAGGATCGGCCACCTCCGGCCGAGGGACACCAGTGATGGCAGCACCTCGGCGTTCTCCATGATGATGGGTGTGTTGACGATCAGGAGGGGCCGGGCCAGTCGGTCGCCCCTCTTGGCTTCATCGATCAGGTGCAGCCCCTCGACGATCCGCGAGAAGGCTCCCTTCAGACCGACAATGGCGTCATGAACCTCCTCGGGCCCCAGCACCGAGACCACGACCACGTCGGGCGGGCTGGCCTTCATTTCTTCGATTCGACGCACCAGTAGCGTGCCGTTGGTTGTGACGGTGGTGAGAACACCCCGAGATCGGGCGTAGTCGAACAGCTCGAACATGGGCGGCCAGAGGAATGGCTCGCCCCCGGTGACCGTGAGGCATGTGTGATGCGGTGCCAGATCGTCGGTCAGGCGCTTCGCCACATCGAGGGCCAGCATGTCACTGGCCCGTGTGATGGGCATGTCGCCGTCGGCGGCGGAGTTGGCGAAGGCGCACATGAGGCAGTTGAGGTTGCACAGAAAGGTGGGACGGAGGCTGACCGAGCGTGGGGGCCGCACGTCACCATCCAGGCCGAACCAGCACTCGCGAGCGAGTGACAGCCTTCGTGCGCGGCTCCCCCACCACCAACGGAGCAACTGGCGGTGCCGGCCGAAGACTCGGATCACATTGGGGATCTGGCACAGCCAAGTGCCCTGACCCAAGGGACACTACACTCCATCGCATTGTCGCCCGAGGGACGCGCCGGTGTGTGCCACGTGCGAGCTCGGTTCTGCGTGGCAGAAGACACGCGACCTTTCGGCCTACCCGAGGGCTTGCCCTCCTCGGGCTGACGGGGCAAGGACTACTGCGAATCGAGGTGTACCTGGAGGCGCCCATCCGGGGCGAAGAGCGCCTCGTAGATCTCCCTCGCCGCCGGCGCCGCCGACTCGGAACCGTGGCCGCCTTTCTCGATGAACACCACGACCACCACCTTGGGGTTGCCTGCAGGGGCGAAGGATGTGAACCAGCTGTTGTCCCAGACCTCGTCCGTGCCGGTCTTCCCAGCCACCTCGGTCCGGGTGAACGACTCGAAGGCGGCATGTGCCGTACCCTCGCGGTGCGCCACGGCCAGGCGCATTCCCTCGCGCACGAGCTGCAGGGTCTCGGGGGAGAGTGACGCGATGGGGCCACGTTTCACGGGCTCCGCGAGTGGGTGCCGATATGGCACGATGCGGCCGTCTTGCCGCACCTCTTTGACCAGTCGCGGCCAGACGAGTGTGCCTCCATTGGCGATCGCCGCCGTGGCGCAGGCCACCTGAAGAGGTGTTCCCTCAATCACGTTCTGGCCGATCGCCATGTCCATCGAGTGGCCCACATACCAATCGGGAGGTGCGTCATCCTGGAGTTGGCGCTGCCGGAAGATCCACGCCTTGTCACCGACGAAGCCCGCTGACTCCTCGCGCAGGTCAATGCCGCTGCGGCGGCCGAAGCCGAACGCGCGAGCTCCGATCTGCTGGAACTCGCGTTTGCGGGGGTCGTCTCGCCACAGCCGGTTGAGCTCTCGGCCGGCATGGTAGCAGAACACATTGCAGGAGAAGGCGATGGCCTCTCGGACCCCGACCCAGCCGTGCCCGCTCTTCTTCCAGCAGTTCTTGGTCCGTACCCGGCCCTGCTCCTCACTCACCTTCATCTTTCCCGAGCAGTACACGTGCGTGGTCGGGTCGATCGCCCCCATCTCCAGGGCCGTGGCCAGCGTGATTGGCTTGAACGTCGACGCCGGGCATCTCTGGCCGCTGATGGCATGGTTGACCCAGGGCAGGCCGGAGGCCTTCTGCGACGCCAGCTCCGCGAACCGCCGCCGTTCCTCGGGGGTAGCTTGCGACGTGCACCACTCGGGGGCGAACGCCGGGTAGCTCGCCAGGGCCAGCACCTGCCCGTTGCGACAGTCCATGACGATGGCAGCCCCGCCCCGTCGGCCGCTGGTGTTCACCCATCGGCCCAGCGCCTTCTCGGCGGCCGCCTGGATCCGGGCATCCATGGCCAGCGTCAGGTCGCGGCCAGGCACCGGCGCCTTCTCGACGGAAGGCTGGCCGCGGGCGTCAATGACCTCCTTGCCCTTGATGCCGCGCAGTTCGGCCTCGTACACGTCCTCGATCCCGAGCTGGCCAACGACATCGCTGTACTCATAGCCCTGCTTGAGGAGTCCGATCTGCTCGGCTTTGAGATTGGATGCATACCCCACGGCGTGGAATGCATTGGCGCCCTCGGGGTGTGGATAGGCACGAACCAGGCGCTGGACGACATCGACGCCTCCCAGCTCCGGGCCCAGCTCCTTGATGCGGCAACGCGTCACTTCGGAGACGTCGTCGACAATGAGGCGGGGGCGGAAGGATTCCGCTGGCAGTCCCTCACTGGCACGGCGCTGGATCTCCTCGGCGGTCAGCACGCCGCCGAAGATGCGCTCGAGCTCCGCGGCGATGCGACGGAATGATTCCGGCGTGTGCCTCCGCCGGTATTCGGGCACCTGGTCTGGGGTCACCGCCACCGCCCATGTGGCTCGATTGTTGGCAAGAGGACGGCCCTCGCGGTCCAGGATCTGGCCGCGAGGCGCCGCGATCGATGCCTTGACCAGGAGCTTGCTCTCACTCGTCTCCCGATGCTGCTCTCTCTGCCAGACCTGCATGTGCCACAGGCGCGCCCAGATGATCGTCAGCGCCGCAATGGCTGCCACGCGCAGCAGGAGTGCCCGCCGCTGCAGCAGATCAGAACCGGTGCCCGAGCCCTCCATCGGTGACCCGCTGTCCGCGGGTGCTAGCCTCTCTCTCCCCCCGCGACCGGGGACGCCCACGGCTGCGCCGGCCAGACACACCGAAAGCCGAGTTTGCCGTCCGTGCGTTCCGGCGGGAACTTGCTCCGGTACGTGCAGTTGGCGCGCCGCTTACCCTTGTGCGCGTCCCATGCACCACCGCGCAAGGCTCGCCTCCCACCATCGGAATCGCCTCGATAGGGAGACACAGTCCACTCCCAGACATTGCCCACCATGTCCAGTGCTCCATAGGGGCTGGCGCCCAGGGGGACACTGCCCACCGGCACGTCCCCCTTGACGCCGCATTCGGGCGTGATGGCATAGGTGTCATGCCACTCGGCACCCCACGGGTAGGGCCGGCCGTCGGTGCCCCGAGCCGCCTTCTCCCACTGTCCCTCGGTTGGAATTGCCCGACCCGCCCAGGCGGCGTAGGCCTCGGCGTCCAGGAGCGAGACGTTCACGGCTGGATGGCTTCCGCGCCCCTCGATGTAGTGCCAACGCCGCGGGGCATAGCCGGTTGCGGCCACGAATCGGGCAAACTGATCGTTGGTGACCTCATGCTTGTCGATGTAGAAGCTCGGTAGCTCACAGGCAACCCGATCCTCACCGTAGAGGAACTCCCCACCAGGCACCAGCACCAGCTCCATGCCGTCGATGTCGGACACAACGGTGAAGCCCGCTTCGCCCGGCGCCCGCGTGTTGCTCGGGCTCACGCGAGAGCCCGGGGGGACCGCAGCGGCTCCATCGACGCCGAACCCATCTGCCGCGGTAGCCCGCCAGCTCACGTACGGAACACACAGACACGCTGCCAGTGCACACAGCCATCGGTGCCACAGACCCACACGCACAAGCCCCGGTCGCATACACCCTCCCGCGCGGACGCCTCCGGAGTCGGCCCCACCTCGGTCAGTGAGGTGCCCCGGCCAGTCGATGCCCATTATACCGGCCGGGCCGGCCCATCCATCAGCGGCTGAACCCCGGACCCATGTTCACTCACCGGCCGGGCTTCGAGCCCGGATGGAGCCAATCAGCACCTCATCCAACCGGAGGCCCGAGTCCGTGAAGGGGGCCTCGCGGAGGAGCGGCGCACCGCCCAGCGTGAAGCCGTCCACCGCCACCGCGTACGTCTGTCCGGGTGTCACCTCGGCACCGGCCACCAGCAGGTCCAGCTCCTCCCTTGCTTGGCGAATCTGCTCGGCGTTGAGCTGGGCGACCAACACCGGACTGCGCCACGGGTGAATGCGGTACACGTCGGCCAGAGTCACGGGCCCCGCCGGCAGACCGGCGTCGAACGCGTCCCGGCCCAGCAGCGCTACCTCCGCGCCCGTGGCTCTCAGCACCGCCTCGGCCGCGAACTGCCCCACGGTGTCCTGGCCCTCCCGCGCGTTGGGCAGCTCGGCCGGGTTCCGGCCGACCACTTGGGCCAGCCGCTCCTGATGGTCCTCGAGGAACTTGCGGATATCCGGCGCCTCCTCCACGCTGCCGTCGACCGGCATCAGGCGGCCGCCCACGCGGGTGATGCGCCAGCCTGCCTCGTGTTGCTCGGCCTCGATGTCCACCCGGCCCACGAAGCGCGACAAGTCGCCGGCCTGGACGATCCATGTGCAACTCGGTGTACCGGGATGAACCACCTGCACCGGCCGGTCGAGCTTCGAGTGGCTGTGGCCGCCGACGATCAGATCGATGCCCAAGACGGATGCCGCGAGCATGCGGTCCGCGATCTCGCCCAGATGCGAGAGCACAATCAGCACGTCCACCTGTTCCCTCAGCTCGGTGATGCGCTCCCGAGCCACCTCGGCCGCGCCGCGGAGCGTCAGCCCGCGAGCCGAAGGGTGGTCCATGCGCACCTCGCCCAGGCCGAGCACCCCCACGCGGAGGCCGGCCGCTTCGAGGATCACGTGTGAGGCGAATATGGGCTCAGGTCCCTCCGGGGTGACGCGCGCGATGTTGGCGTGAATGAAGGGGACTCTCACGGCCCCGCTGACTCGCAGCAGGTTGTCGAGCCCGAAGTAGAAATCACCATTGCCCGGCGTGAATACGTCGATCCCCGCTTGCTCGAGCGCCTGCAGGTCAGTGACCCCTCCGGATTCGACCGTCAGCGGCCCGCCGCGCGAGAGCACATCGCCGGCGTGCAGAAACAGCACCCGCCCGGGAGCCTGCTCCCGAACCTGACGCGCCAGCGTCGCCACGCGCGCCACGCCGCCCGCCACCGACCCATCGGCTCGCGTCTCGGGCAGCAGCGCCCCATGCGTGTCATTGATGTGAAGGACCACCAGGTGGGCGGTCCGCTCGGGCGCAGCGCTGAGCAGGCAGAGGGACAGCGCCGCGGCCGCGGCCCAGACCCACCACCCGCGCATTCGTCGCATCATCCAGTCACCAGCTCCGGCAAGCCGATTCGGTGCACGCTACCCAGCTCCTTTGGAGGGCCACCACCCGTGCGGACCGAACTAGCCCCCGCCGCGCTCTGCGGCTGAGGGGGGATCCGCGTTGTCCCAGAACGGGAATGTCTCCCGTCGGAACTTTCTCAAAGCGGTAGGAGGGGGCGCCTTGGGAGCCGTCATCGCTCGCGGTGCATGGGCTCAGGCCACCGACAAGAAGGTCCGCATCGGCGTGGTGGGCGGCGGCTTCGGCGCCTCCTTCCAGTGGCACCTTGACCCCAACTGCATTGTGGCCGCCGTGAGCGACCTGCGGACCGACCGCCGCGACTACCTGACCCAGGTCTACCAGTGCCCCACGGCCTATGAGTCCCTCGAGAAGCTGATTCTGGATGACTCGCTGGACGCCGTGGCCGTCTTCACCGGTGCCCCGGATCACGTCCGGCACTGCGTCGCGGTGATGGACACGGGAAAGCACTGTATCTGCGCCGTGCCCGCGGCCACCTCTCTGGAGGAGTGCGAGCAGCTCATCGACGCCAAAGTGCGCAACAACGTCCGCTACATGATGGCCGAGACCAGCTACTACCGCTGGCCGACCATCACCATGCGCGAGCTCTACCGCGACGGCAAGTTCGGCGAGGTCCTGTACTCTGAGGTCGAGTACTACCACCCGATGAACGATGCCGAACGCAACGGGCTGTGGTTCTACAACGGCGAGCGCACCTGGCGCTACGGCTACCCGCCCATGCTCTACCCCACCCACTCCACCGGCTTCCTGGTCGGCGTCACCCGCGAGCGCCTGACCAAGGTGTCGTGCCTGGGCTACGGTGCGCCCGACGGACCGGGGTTGTCCGACAATGCCTACAACAACCCCTACTCGTGCCAGGCCGCCATCTTCCGCACCAGCGGCGGCCACATCTGCCGCTGCAACGTCATGTGGGCCATCTGGGCCCATGGAGAACGGGCTCAGTGGATGGGGGCTCGCATGAGCGCCTTCATGGATGGCTGGGCGGGCCAACCCTACGTACTCAAGTCCGTCGATGGGCCGGATGTGCTCGGCGACCCGAACTACTTCGAGCGGCTCCCCGAAGCCATGCGAGCCGAGAGCGGCCACGGTGGGTCCCACCCATTCCTCACCCATGAGTTCGTCACCGCATTGGTCGAGGATCGCGAGCCCGCCATCGATGTCTACGAGTCCGTCGCCATGACGGCCCCCGGCATCGTCGCCCATCAGTCGGCCTTCAAGAACGGCGAGCAGCTCGAGGTCCCGTCCTTCGATCCGGAGAGGTAGGTCCATCCCATGTTCCTGTTGCGAGGAGGCCGGCTTCTCATGGTCAGCCTGGGTGCTCTTGGTGTGTTGTCAACCAGTGCCAGTGCCGCGCCGTTGGCAGGCTGGTCGGTCCTTTCGGGGGAGGGGTGGGACCAAGTCGTTGACCTCCAGACCATGCTGCTCCAGCGAGAGGGCCAGGGCGTGGCGGCCGCGGTCAGCGATGGCATCCACGGGGGGTCCGGGGCTTGGCGCTGCGTAGTCGAACCGTCATTGGGTGCCCAGGCCTGTGGCATCTGGTTCCAGGCTACGAAGGATCTCTCGGCCGGCCTCCGCGCCGAGCTCGGGCCCCCGGGCACGGTGGGCTTTGCTCTGAAGGACGCCAGGGGTGAGGTGCTGTGGCAAGACGCATGGGCGCCTTGGGCCCCCTACCAGGCCTACGTCATCGAGGGCATCGTCGAAGGGGATCGAGCCCGCGTGCAGCTCTTGGCCTATGACAAGAGGACCCTGGTCTCGCAGAGCGACTTTGTGGCACTTCCCGAGGGCGCGGTGGCAGCCGACGGCCATCTCGCAGTCTACACCGAGAACGGAATCGCTCGGTTCTGGGGTGCCGAACGGGCCGACGAGCCCCTCGCGGCGCTGACCGAGGACGCCCCGAACCGGAGGCGCCTGGCCGAGGGACCGAACCCCGACTGGGCCCTGTTCGGCACCGGCAACTGGGCGTGGACCGATGCCACCCGCACCCGCATCCGCCAGTCGGCCATGGCCGAGCGGGCGTGGGCTGTGGACAAGACCAGCCGAGCGACGCGCAACACGTGGCAGACTTGGGTGCGCGTATCTCCGGGCGCGGGCGGGGCGGGGATCGCCTTCCCCACCGATGATAGCGCCAACGGCGGGATGATGGCCTGGCTCGGCGGCAACTTCGGCGCTGGCGGCCTCATGCTCTACACCAACAGCGGACCCACGGGAGTCGGCGAGGCCCTCTGGTCGAGCCCGCAGGACATGTGGCACTACGACGAGGACCTGCTCATCCGTGCCGAAGCCAAGGGCACAGAAGTCCGCATCCAGCTTCTCGCCGCCGATGGCACCACCGTCATCACCGAGAGCCCCTGGATCGCCGTGCCTGCGGACCGGATCGGCCACGAGGGCATCATGGCCTTCCACACCTGGAAGGGGAGTGCGGAGTTCTGGGGTTTCCGCCAGGGAGAGGGCCCGGCGGGGCCGGCCGGACCCACGGCATCGGCGCTGGGCGAAGGCTGGCTCCAGGCAGGCGGGGCGTGGGAGTGGACAGATGAAGCCAGGTCGGCCCTGAAGCAGTCCGGCGTCGACGAGGTCGCCTCGTGCGTCCATACGGCGGTCCGAGCAGCTCGGGCAACGTGGCAGTGCCGCGTGGCGATCACGAGCACCCAGGGCGGGGCCGGCCTGCTGGCGCAGGTCAGCCCGGCACTCGACCAAGGGTTTGCCTGCCTGATTCTGCCCGGTAGAGCCGAGATGGTCGACTTGGGTCAGAAGCGGACGCTCTGGTCGGCCGACGGCCTTCACTGGGAGGCCGGTGCGGAGTACCTCGTGCAGGCCATCGTCCAGACAGACCGTGTCCGCATGCGCGTCTGTGCTGCCGACGGGCAGACGGTGATCGCCGAGAGCCCGGATGTGTACATCCCGGACACGAACAACGACCGCATCGGGCACCTGGGCTTCACCTGCCGGGGCGGTTCCGCGGAGTTCTCAGGTTGGGGGGTGCACTGATGCCGGGACCAAGTGGTGACCTCATCGTGCTATGGCCGGAGGGGGCGCCGGGTGCCGTCGGGACCGCCGATGACGACATCCCGGCCCTCACGCCCTACGTCGTCGACGCCCCCGGTCGAGCTCGGTCCGCCGTGGTCGTGTGCCCGGGTGGAGGCTACGCAGGCCTCGCGCCCCACGAGGCCGAGCCCGTCGCCTTGTGGCTCAACGCCTTGGGCGTGTCGGCGTTCGTGCTGCGCTACCGCCTGGCCCCCAAGTACCGCTATCCGAGCGCCCACAGCGACGCGTCGCGCGCCATCCGGACCGTCCGCGCTCGAGCGGCGGAGTGGGATATCGATCGCGCCCAGATCGGCATCCTGGGCTTCTCCGCCGGCGGACACCTGTCATCCACGGTGGGCACCCACTTCGACGCCGGGAACCCGGAGGCAGCCGATACCATCGAACGGGCCAGCTCCCGGCCCGACTTCATGATCCTCATCTACCCGGTCATCTCGCTGAAGAACTACGCCCACGCCGGCTCCCGGGCCAACCTGCTCGGCGACCCGGCCGATCCGGACCTCGTGAACTACCTCTCGAGCGAGGAGCAGGTCACGGCCGAGACGCCGCCGACCTTCCTCATCCACACTGCCGGAGACACCGGCGTGCCCTGCGAGAACAGCTTGCTGTTTGCCATGGCGCTGCGTCGTGCCGGTGTTCCGCTCGAACTGCACCTGTTCGAGACCGGCCAGCACGGCTTCGGCCTCGGCGAGCAGAACCCCGTCCTCGCCGTCTGGCCAACCCTGTGCGCTTCCTGGCTCCGGTCCCGGGGCTGGTGCCGGTAGCGGGGCCGAAGCCGCGGAGGGGGCTCCTGACCCCCTCCGGCAGGGCGGTACGGTAGGGCTGCTGGCCGTCTCACGGCCTGGTTGCCGAGGGGCGCCATGGGGGGAACCACGCGCTTCGCAGCGTGGTGGGCCCCCAACGCGCCCGCGGTTGCCGTGCTCCGTTCGGCCTGTTCGCGCGCCCTGAGCCGCGCGGGTTCGCAGCACGAGACGCAGGGCCGACCTGGGTCCTTCGACAGGCTCAGGACAGGGGCCCCTCCGCCAGATCGGGTGGTGCCGTCTCGGTGCATTCCCCGCGCCATCCGAGTCCTCGGCTAGCCGCTCTGGGCGGCCAAGGGCTCCCGCCCCCCCTCTTGCAGCGGCGCTGCTGAGCCACTCCCGCATCTGGCCAGTAGGGGCGACCAGCAGGTCGCCCGCGGCGTGCTCGGGCTTGACTGCTGAAGTCTCCGCGCATAGACTTAACCAGTGAGGTGCTCGCATGTGACCGACCTCGAACTGGCCGAACTCGCCAAAGCCTTCGCGGCACCCAGTCGCGTGGCGATCCTCCGCCAGGTGGCGCGCCGCGCCCTCTGTGTCGACGCCATCGCTCGAGAGATCGGCGTCACACCCAGCGCCGTATCCCAGCACCTCAGACGCCTCGCCGATGCCGGGCTCGTCCATGGAGAACGCATGGGCTACCACGTCCACTATCGCCTCTGCGACGGCCCGATACGTCGGATCCGGGAGGAGCTCGGCCTCTTGCTCACCGCCGAGCAGACGTGTGCGTGCCAGGGCCCGGACGAATGCCCGGCACGGGATAGGGAGTAGAGCCATGGAGAAGAACAAGACGGAGTGCACGAGAGAAGCCGATCCGGGTAGCTGTTCCCCCGAGCAGATCCGCAAGTGTCACGGCGACGAGGGGCACCCGTGCGTTGACGCCGGCGAGTGCCTGGGCGCGCCGGATCCGTCCGCTTGCTCGGAGGAGCAGAAGGCCAAGTGCCACGGGGCCGCGACCAAGTAGACCCTCTATGCCGGAGGGCGGCGCGGTGCTGCCCTCCGGCTACCGGCCGGTGCCGCGTCGCTGCGCGAACGGCTTGGCTACCGCACGCCGGTTCCCGCCCCTAACTCCGCCACGCGTCGTACATCACGATCTCATCGAGCGCCAGTCGGCTCTTGGGCTTGGGCGAGTCGGCCGGGTACCCGAGCGTCATCAGCTCGATGACGGGAACATCGTCAGGGATGCCGAGCAGTTCCTTGGCTTTGTCCTGGAAGAACGCCCCGATCCAGCACGTGCCCAGCCCCTCGTTGGCCGCAGCCAGGGCAATATGTTCCAGCGCGATGGCCACGTCGATGATGTCGCATCGGTGGCCGCACGACATCACGTGGCCGTTGGTCTTGGCACACGCGGCGATGACGATCGGCGCTTGGCCCACGAAGGCCTGATCGCGCGCCACCTTCACCAGTGCCTGCCGCTTCGCGGCGTCCCGAACCACGACAAACCGCCACTCCTGGCGGTTGCTGGCCGATGGCGCCAGCCGGGCCGCCTCGAGGATCCGCTGAAGCTTGTCGTCCTCCACGGGGCGGTCCTCGTACGCCCGGCAGCTATAGCGGGCACGAACCACATCTGCGAAGTCCATACGTCGCCCTCCTCTGCACCTGCCGGGCCGCACTTCACTTGCGGAGCCTCCGTCACCTGCCGGCCAGTCTCCCGGAATGCCCCGCCCCCCCGCCCCGTCCTGTAGCGACCGAAGCACCCGCGGGAGGCGTCCAGCATTGAACCGTACCAAGCTGTGCTACTGCATCGATGTGGCGATGTTCCTAACCATGCTCGGTGTGGCATCCGTGGGAGCGTTCCTTGGGCTCGGCATCGGCAGGGGGCCACACTGGGCGGCCCACAACAGGCATCTGTGGGGCATGAGCCGCCACGACTGGGGCGACCTGCACACGGTGCTGGCACTGCTGTTCCTGGCCCTGCTGGCGGTGCACATCGCCCTGCACTGGTCTTGGATCGTCAGCACCACGCGAACCATCCTCGGCTTCGCGCCCGAGAACACCCCACAGACGACTCGGGGACACGGCTCCTAGCTCCGCCACCGGGCGAGGCCGAGCACCGTGTCCCCTGATTTCTGCATTGGCGGTAACTTGGGGCTCCAGTGGCCCATCAGCCTGGTTGCGGAGGGGCGCCATGGGGGGAACCACGCGTCTCCCAGCGTGGTGGGCCCCCAACGCGCCCGATCTGGAGGCCGGGATGCGGCTTGCTGCCGCATCCCGGGCCGCTCTGTCGTCGTCCGGCCGACTGGGTCCTTCGACAGGCTCAGGACAGGGGCCCCGCGCCCTCTGGGCGCACCTCTGTGCGGCCCTCCGCAAGACCAGGCGGGCGTTCCGCGCGACCTTCGCGAGACCCAGCCGCCCGGCCAAGGGCCCTATGTTAGCGCCTATGGCACCGTGACCCCTGATTCCTCATTCCTGAGCCCAGTCGCTACTCGATCGTCTTCAGCCCGTACTCCGCGAAGATCTTCTGCACCGGCTCGGTCGTCATGAACTGGAGGAACGCCTCCGCCGCCGACGGGTTCTTCGCCGACTTGAGCACGGCACCCGTGCAGTAGAACTCGTCGTAGTACTCCTGCGGCACGTAGTCGATGGCGTCGGTCTTGTCCGACTTCGTCGGCTCGCCCCCCACAGTCTTCGCTTCCGTCATGCAGGTGCCAAAGGTGATGGCCGCCTGCATCTTGCCCGACGCCAAGTCGCCCTTGAGCGCCGCCGGGGACTTCACCAGCGATACGCGCTTCGCCAGCGACTCCCACAGGCCGGCCTTCTCGAGCGCCTGCTTGCCGTAGTAGCCCGCCGAAATGAGTTCGGGGTCTGGTAAGCCCAGCGTCTTGACCTTCGCGTTGGCGAGGTCCTTGAAGCCCCGGATACCAGCCGGGTTGCTGTTGGGAACAATCATCCCCAGCGTGTTCCGGGCCAACCGCACCGGGTCGCGCGCCAGCTTGCCCTTGTCATTGAGGAACGCCGTCTCGCGATCGCCCATCGAGAGCACGATGTCGCCCGTGAACTTCCCAGAGACGATGCCGTGGATGAGCACCTCGATGTTCTGCACATCCTGCTCGACCTTCAGGTCGGGGTGCGACTCCTTGAACAGGGCCCGAGCCTTCCCATACGGCCCCTGCATACCGCACGGAACCAACACCACCACCGTGCCACTGAGCGGACCCGTCGAACTGGCCGCGGCGCCGCCCGCCGAGAGCTTCGACACCCGATCCGCCACGGCCGCGAACAGGTCGGCCTCGCTCCACTCGCCGCCCTCCTCCTTGACGAACCAGACCGTCTTCTCCTTGCCGTCCTGGGTGAACGTGACCTCCGACTCGCCGTCGATGAACCACGTCCCGCACTCGAGCCCCGCCTCCTGCCACTCCGTGGCGCCCTCGTCCGTGTTGAACGCCACGAACCGGGTCTTGACCTTGCCCGGGTGCTTGTCCTCGAGCTGCTTCAGGTAGTCCCGGACCCACTGGTGGTCCTCATTGCCCGGGTAGAATGCCGTCACGCACACGAAACCATCGAGCTTGTAGACACCGGGGCCGAGCTCGCCCGCCGCAACCGCCTTTGTCGCCTTCGTCGGGGCCTTGGGCATAGCGGCCTGCGGCTCCTCGGAGTCGCCACGCCCCTTGCAGCCGGCTAGGAGCACCATCGCTCCGGCCAGGAGCACCACAGGTAGCCAACGCTTCATCGGCAAACAGAACGCCTCCCATCGCTACGGTCGATCAGACCCGGCTATTCGCCGGCACCCTTCGCCTCACCCTTCGCCGCCGGACTTGCCTTGTCTGCCGCCGTGCCCTCGGGGGCCTTCAGCTTCGGCCACCCCTCGCCGGTCGTCTCAGCACTGAGACCCGGAAGCTCCTTCTCCGACAGGATCTTTTGTGCTTCCGGACTGACCAGATACTCGACGAACGCCTTGGCAGCCGCCGGGTTCTTGGCCTCCGTCAGCGGTGCCACCTCCACCGACGGCTCCTTGTAGGTGCCGTCAGGGAACACGCCCACAATCGTCACCTTGCTCTTCGAGAGCTTCTCAGGGTTCGTGTCCAACGGGCACGCCAGGAACGAGATGCCCGCATCAACCCGCCCTGCCGCCACATGGTTGTGCGACTCGTGGCCGATCTCCGCGAAGACCAACTGCTTCTGGATCTTGTCCCATAGCCCCATGTTCGTCAGGGCCTCCTGGGCGGCCGCACCCACGGAGTTGAGCTTGGGATCGGGGCACGAGATGGACTTCACCCGAGCCAAGTCCTCGATGGCGACCATCTTCGCCTTGTTCGCCTTCGGGGCGATCACGCACAGCTTGAAGGACCCGAGCGACTTCTGATTGGCGGTATCGATCAGGCCCTTTTCCGCCACCAACCCCAACTCCGTCGGCCCAGGCGACACCAGGACGTCGGGCCGCTCCTTCTTGTCGATGATTCGCCGCGCCAGCACCACGGCGCTATCGTACTCCTCCGTGACCTCGAGCCCGGGGTTAGCCGCCTTGAAGGCCTGCACCACCGCCTTCATCGGGATGGTGAGACCGCATGGAATGTACAGAACCAGCTTCCCGGTCAAAGCCCCCCCCGGCGCCGCGCCACCGGCCTTGGCTACCTGCGCCCCCTTGCCTCCGGTGGCTGCCGTAACCCCGCCACCGTCGTCCGGCGCCTTACTCGGACAGCCAGCCAGAGATCCGACCACGAGCACTCCGGCCACAACGAACGCCAATCGCCGCATCAGTCTCTCTCCTCATTAGTCTCGAATGAGTGCGCAACCCAAGGGCTACCGGCCATAACCTCACGATTGTAGCGCACCTGCGGTGCCCCTACATCACGGCCCGCTCTGACACGGGCAGATGTACGCGCCGATCGACTGGGCGAAGATCGCCGAGGTGACCAGGACCAGGGCCAACACGATCAGCACATAGGTGACGACGCGCCCCGCGCCCATCGCCCGGCCGATGAGGATCATCCCCGGCAGGCTAAGCCCCGAACCCGTCAGCAACAGCGCGAACGCGGGCCCGACATCCATATGATTCTTGAGAAACGCCTTTACAAACGCGACCTCTGTTAGAATCGGGAAATACATTAGCGACCCGAAGACGGCCGAATAGACCGTGGCAAACGGGTTCCGATAGCCGAGATACTTATCAATGAACAGGATCGGCGTGTAATAGGCGATGGCCCCGATGATCAACACGGCCGGCACCAGAACCGGAACCACCAGCTTCACGAGCAGGCCCGTCTCGCGCAGCCAGGACATCAACTCGTCGCGGTCCATGCTCTTCGCCGCCGTGAGCGCCAACCCTAGCGCCAGGGCAACCATCCCGACGACCTTCGGCAGGGTCGGCATCTCGATCCCGCCATAGATCATCAGCGCCAGCAGGAATGCGAACACCAGGGGGAGCCGCCGGGGCCCGCCAGCGCTCGGCGCATACTGCAGCACCGCCTCGGCCTGGCGGACTCGGTCCTTGCGGCCCCAGATCAGCGCCATCAGCAGCCCGACCAACACCGCGATCACCGGCACCCCGATCGCCCGCCAGATGCCAATGCGGAACCCGATCACATGGAACACGAAGATCATGCTCAGCACGTTGATCGCCGGCCCGGCATAGAGGAACGTCGACGCCGGACCGATCCCCGCCCCGCGCCGGTAGATGCTCACGAACAGCGGCACGATGTTGCACGAGCACACCGCCAGAACCACACCCGACACCGAGGCCACGGTGTAGGCCACCAAGCGGTTGGCGTCCGCGCCCAGGTACTTCAGCACCTTCTCGGCCGGGATGAATGCGGCGATGGCTCCGGCCAGAATGAAAGCCGGCACCATCGTGGTGAAGATATTCCAGGTGAAGATGCAGCACTTGAAGACGTTAACAATATCGTTCAGCGACTGCGCGTCTATCCCCCACAGCTCCGTCCCACATGAGCTAACCCCAGGCCTGGCCCGCCCCGAACGAAAGACGTTGCACGACCCGCAACGTGTATGGTATCGTGACCGGTGTGCCTCGGCACAGGCGAGGGGCTGTAGCTCAGTTGGTTTAGAGTGCCTGACTGTCGATGAGGTGGTCGCGGGTTCGAGTCCCGTCAGCCCCGCCCTTCCCTCTCCGAGAAGCATCCCTCTTCCCCCTGATGGACCCCCGCACCCGTCAACACTTCGCACCAACCCGACATTTCCTGACAAGTTTCCCCGCCTTCCTCGTCAGTGGCCACCCAGGCTCCCGGCTCCCCGCCGCAAGACGCTGTTCTCCCAGGCCCGCCGGACCTGCCACCACAGCCGGCATGGACCCCATTGGCTCGCGGAACCTTGTGGCCCACCTGTAGGTGCCGGGGCACCCAATGGCCAACTGCCACCCCCGAGACTCGATGCTCAATCGCCCGGGGCAGCTACCCGGGACGCCCCGGCCGGAGGAGGCACCATCGTGGTCCACCATCTTGCCGCTGTGCTCTGCGGATCCACCATCCTCGCGCCCGCATCGGGTCCGCTGCGCGTCTGCGAGGCGAACCCACGCTACTTCGCCGATGCGTCCGGCAAGGCGATTCTGCTTGTCGGCTCACACGTGTGGAACAATCTGCAGGACATCGCCGAGACCGATCCGCCCGCCGCCTTCGACTGGGATGCCTATCTTGGCTTCCTCGAGCGCCACCACCACAACTTCGTCCGCCTGTGGCGTTGGGAGTTGACGCGCTGGAGTACGGGGGACAACTACGGCAACCGGCAACATACCTGCGCTCC
>JAKPQA010000144.1 GCA_029547025.1 Armatimonadota bacterium | reverse complement strand
GTCCCTCGTGCTTGGGGATCGGAGCCCCCAGGCGGCGGGTGGTGTGGCACTCGGCGCAGGAGCGCACCGTGTTGTCCAGGTCATCGCGGACCAGTCCCCCAGGGTCGTCGCCCTTGCCGATCTGATGCTGTTCATAGCCGTAGATCCGCGGGTCAGACGCACTCGATCCGGCCGGGTGGCAGTCGACGCACTTGAGGCCGGCGCGCAGGTGGACATCGGTCCTGGGGCGATAGTCGGCCCCACGCTTCTTCCACCCAGGTTGTGCGTGGCAGCCGAGACATGCTTCGTCCCGCGGCTCGCGGACGAGGTGGAGCTTCGTCTTGCCCTGCGCGCCGAGCAGGAGCTTCCCGTCGGGGCCGAACCGGGCCTTGTCGTAGCTGACCTCGACGGGCGTGCCGTCCTTGACTGAGCCCGCAACCTTCGCGAGGCCGGCGCCCGCGGTTGCGGCCCAGCGAAGGTTCAGGAGTGCCTTCTGCCTGTTGCGCTCGGCGAGGTCGTACTCGGGCTGGTGGCAGATGAGGCAGTCGGCCTCGAGGACGCCGGAGTCGGCCCACCGCGCCTTGTAGTAGTCACCGTCGAGGCCGTTGTCGCCCCCACTCGTTAGGCCGCTGGCCGGGTCGGCCATCCATGTATCGTACCGCTTGCCCTCGCGGTCGTACTCGGCCGGTCCACCACCTGGGTGGCAGTCGCCGCAGCCGCCGGCCATGAGGGTGAAAGACGTGAGGTCCATGGTGCGCGCCGAAGCGTTTGCTTTGGGCGAGAGGTAGCAGTATAGGGGGGCTGGCGAGCACCATGAGCCGCCATAGAGCCCGGGGGTAGTCGCCCACTGGACCCTCTCCGCCTGGGCCTCAGTGGGGCTCTCGCCCGCGCCCTGGGTGAAGTGGTAGCCCTGCGTGATCTTGTCGTAGTCATGGCAGGCGCCACAGGTCTGCTTCGGCGAGTAGGGCTGGTCGGCGTTCTCCCCACTCACCGGGTTGATGACACGGCCTTGCTCATCGCGGAGCGCGAAGGGTGGACAGACACCCGATCGCAGCGCGCCGCCGTCGGGAGCTTGGCCGACCGCCATCCGGTTCGTGAACACCGCGCCAATCAGGGCCACGCCGATGGCGGCGAGCGGCGCAAGGCGGGACCATCCTGTGCGTACTCTCATGCAGCACCTCGACTCTCGATCAGAAGAACCTCTGGAATTGTAGCAGGGCCTTGTCCGGAGCGCGCCTGCCCTGGCCGTCGGCCGCCGTGACGTAGGCTAGCTGGACACGATCCTCTCGTCCGTGCAGCAGGTAGGTTGCTGCCCATGTCGTCTGGCGCAGGTCCCACTGGTTGGCGACGGACCTGTCGGGATCGAACCGTTCGAGCTTGGCAGCGACTTCGAGTCGACGCGAGAGCTCGTAGGCCGCCTGGACGTAGCCTCCACCGGCCGATAGCCCAAGAGGCTGCTGGCCTGCCGGGCTCAAGCGGGCCTGGATCCACTCGCTGCGCAGCCTGAGCCGGCGATAGTCCCATGCTGCCTCGAGACCCCACCGCAGGTCGGCGCCCACAAACTGGCTGGTACCCCAGGGCGTGGTGCCGGGCAGTGCCTTGGCGAAGTCCAGGCCGTCCGCCCGGCGCCAACTCAAGGCACCCCCGAGCATCAGCGTCGACCGCTGGCCCCGGTGAGCCGTCCATACCACCCGTCCAGCGACGAGTGGGGCGGGCGGTCGCACGGGCGTGTTGGCCCCGTGTCCCTCGAACAGGCCGACGGCAGTGAAAAGCCTGTCGTGGTGAGACCGCGTGTCCCACTGGACGCCGCGGTCGCGGGTGAAGCCTTGCCCCTGGTCGAGTTTGCCGTTGGGGACGAGGGAGTCGGTGGCGACCGATCGGTCGATCGATGCCAGGTCCCAGTCCGGCGTGAACCGCTCCATGCCGAAGGGTGGCTTGAACTGGCCGACGGTGATGGTCCCGTCGCCGGCGCGCAGGCGCACAAGCGCCTCCTGCAGGTAGACACGCCCATCGGTGGCGCTGTTGTTGCCGGTCTTGTAGAGGCCCTGAACCAGGTAGCTGGCATCCCGGCCGATCCCGCCCTCGACGGTGAGTTTGAGTCGCCTGAGGCCCAGGTGAACGGCAGGTCCGTCGTCCGCGGTGACGCGGGCCTGGAAGTAGGAGGTCACCTCGGTGTCCGCCGCGCATACCGAGCAGACGAGTGCCGCCGCCAGGGCGAGTGCAGCCCAAGATGCTCGTCTGGGCCCGGCGGCGGGGCGGGTTCCAGGCCGCCCGCCCCCCCTACTGGGCAGCCATGCCCGTGTCACAGGCTGCTCCCTTCGATAGCGCCCGGTACGCCGTCTTCGAACGAGCCGACGGCAGCGCCTTGTTCCCCAGAGCCCGCAATCCGTCCACGACAGCAGGCAGCATTGAGTAAGGGAACCCGACGGCAGTCTCGTCAACCCCCATGTCGGTCGCGTCGCGGCAGCCATAGCAACCGAGGGTGGCGTTGAGCCGCTCAGTCAAGAACGGGAGCAGCGTCGCGTCCTCGCACGTCGCTTGAAGGATCGCGGTGGAGAACTCGGTCCGGCCGCCCGTCTGGTGCCGGGCCGCCAGGGCGATCCACATGACCTGCTCTACCGTGCCCTCAACCACCACGACACTGGGCTCACCGTGCAGGGCTGCCAGCGGCCCGAGAGCGACGGCCGAGTATTCGCCGGGGCGAAGACGTCTCATGGAATCGATCGTCGCCTTGCCGGCTTCGGCGGAGCCGAAGACGCCGAAGGAGTGGAGCATCTCGCCCGACGCCAGCATCGGCGGGAGTGGTCTGAACCCGAAGGCCGCAGCGGCAGCGGGACATGACACGTTGTCGGGTGTGAGAAGCACGCGCGCCCCCCGCCGCGCCTCCATCAGGGCCTGGCAGTAGCGGCGGCTCGCCGGCGTCTGGCAGTCCTCCGGCAGGGCCTGGCCCTGGGGGATGAACCGCACTCCGACTGGCTCGGAAGTCAGCTCCAGGATTCGGACAAGCTCGTCACGAGCCTCTCTCAGGTCAGTCATCGTCATCGCGCCTAACCTTCTCCTTCCCGGCGCCAGACTCCGGGCCTGACCGCAGGTCTCATCATGCGTGTTCGCCGGTACACCATGCGGCTCGGCGAGTGTCCAACTGAATAGTGTGATGCGCTAGCCCGAACCGCTCGTGCCGCAGGCCCCGAATGGCCTCCATGGTGCAGTTCGTCAGAGCGTCGCTGGCCACTACGCAGTGGCAGCTCAGCGCGTACATCCCGCTGGTGATGGTCCAGGCGTGGAGATCGTGGACGTCCTTCACGCCCGCACGCGCCGTGCTCCGATCGCTCGCCACGGCCAGGCCAGCCGTCCACCCGGCGTGGCTATCGCTGCAGTAGCTTCCAGACCATCTGTGCGGCGATGGCGTACAGGATGACGCCGATGGCCACCTTGACCTGACCGCTCTGCAGCTTCTTCTGCATCAGCCACGCGCCGAGCAGGGCCCCACCGATCGAGCCGGCGCAGGTGGCTGCCAGCAACGCCATGTCCATCGCCCCGAGGGAAACGTGCCCGAGGAACCCGGACACCGAGGAGAAGATGACGACGAAGGCGGTGGTGGCCGAAGCTTTCTTGGGGTCGAAGCCCAACCAGACGAGGACGGGAACGATGAAGTTCCCGCCCCCCACACCCAGCAGCCCCCCCAAGTAGCCGGCGACCGTCCCCGTGCCCAGCCCATACCCCACGAGCCTCCGTGTGGAGGGCGCGGCATCGCGCTGCTTCGCCTTGTAGAACAGCATCATCGACGCGGCGAAGACGAGGAAGCCCACGAAGAGCCATTTGAGCAGCGGCACGGGCAGGAACTTGCTGGTGTAGGCCCCCACAGGAGACAGCGCCGTGGCCACCAAGAGGATCGGCAGGGCAGTACGGAACTCCACGAGCTTTGCCGGGATGAAGCGCAGACTGGCGAAGGTCATGGACACCGCGTTGAGCAACAGTGCGGTCGCCATGGCCACGTGCAGTTCCACGCCCAGTGCCAGGAAGACCGGGATGAGGATGAAGGCCGCCCCCACCCCGGCCACCGTGAGGACGGTCGTGAACCCGAATGTTACGAGCCCCGCGATCAGGGCTGTCATCGGCCTGTTCCCTCACTGAGCGTATCCGGAGCAGGGCAGGCAGACGGCCTGGCCGTCCTTCACCCTCATGTTCCGTTCGACAACCATCTCGCCGCACGAGGGGCAGGTGGTCGTGGCGAAGGTGTGCGGCGCGTCTTTCCAGTCATACTCGAACACCGGGCTCACATCGAGCAGCTGCTCATCCGGGGCCTGCGAGACCATCGCCACGAGCGGATCGGCCACCTCCGGCGGTACCCTGGAGGCCGGAGTTCCAGACTTGCGCAGCGCCATGAAGTCCGACTCCTTGCTCTTCTGCATCGCCGCGGCCTTGGGAACCACGCGGACGGCCCTCGAGGTCGCTTTGTCGATCAGCGTGAGCCCCCACTTCCCGTAGCCAAGCTTCCGGATGTTCCCCTTGCCGAGAGTGCATCCGGTTGCCACCTGGACGCCGTCAGCCCAGCAGGTGGCGCAGTGGTCGCTGTCGATCTCGATCAGTGCCACGAGCTGCGCGTCCGGGGCGTGCTCCACCCCCAGCGCGTTCATCGCGGCCAGTGCCGTGCGCAGACCGAGTGGCATCGCGGGGCACCGATGGCCATGGAACCTGAGGCCGAGGTCCAGCAGATCCTGATCCAACATGAAAATGCCTCTCTCTCCCGCGCGTCCGGCGCGCGTATCGTGGCCGCTATGCGGCCCACAGATCGCCCCCAGGCCCAGCCATTGCTACCGCCACGGTTCATAGCGCACCCCACAGCAGGTACAGCGCGCCGAGGATGACGAGCACGCCGCAGACGCTCTTGAGGACGACGGCGCCTCGGGAGGCCTCGGTCCAGTGGAGCCACTTATGCACCAGTTCGGTCGACGTGCCGGCGGCGACGATGATACCGCAGTGGCCGATGCCGTAGGCCAGAAGCAGAGCCACCCCGTAGAGCGGCGTCTCCGCCGAGGTGCGGAAGGTGACGGCGAGCATGGGCGCCATGTAGGCGAAGGTACACGGCCCCAGGGCGATGCCAAACACGAGACCCAGGATGAAGGCGGCCAAGAGGCCCCGGCGGCTGAACCCGCTGGCGTCGGCTCCGCGCAGATTCAGCGGGATGGCGCCCAGGAGGTGGAGGCCGACGATGAGCATGATGGTCACGGTGAGGTGGGTACCCCAGGGGCCCACATCACCCATGAGTCTGCCGAGGGCGGCCGTGATGGCGCCGATCAGGGCGATGGTGATGAGGATGCCCGTTCCGAATAGGAGCGACAGCACGAAGGCGTGCCGGGTGGTGCTGCGGCCCTGTTCATCGATGAACCCCACGATGAGCGGGATGCTCGCCAGGTGGCAGGGGCTGAGCACGATGCTCAGGACGCCCCAGACGAGTGACGCGCCCAGCGCCAGCGCCGGTGCGCCCTCAACGGCACGGCTGAGCGCGGCGAGCAGGTCGGACATCGGGGCTCCTCCCGGAAATCAGGGGTCAGGGGTCAGAACTCCGAAAGCGGGGAGAGAGAGCTGGGCGACCTTCCGGTCGCCCCTACGGAGCGTTGCCCAGGTCCACGCCGAGCTCTTTCCACTTGGCGAGAATCTCGTCTTTCGCGAAGAACCCCTCGTGCCGGAACAGCTCCTTGCCGTCGGCGTCGAGGAAGATCTGCGTGGGAATCACCATGATGCCATGCTTCTCGGCGGAGGCCGGGTCCGCGTAGATGTCGATGAACTCGACGATGAGCCGGCCCTCGTACTCGGTCTTCAGCTCCTCAAGGATGGGAGCCATTTGCTTGCACGGGATGCAGGTGGTGGAGCCCAGGTCGAGGAGTTTCGGTAGCCGGGCTTCCTCGGGCGCCCCGGGCTTCGCCTCGGCTTTGGTGGCAATGGGCGGCCCCATGGGCCCCGACGTGCCGGGCGGAGTCGTTGTGGGGCTTACGGTCTGCTCGTCTTGCGATGCCGTGCTGGCACCCGGTCCCATGGCCTTGAGCAGTCCCACGGCCATGACGGCCGCGAGGACCACGCCGATGATGACGAGGTTTCGCGTCTGAATGCCGGACATATCAACCTACCTGTTCCGCCGACGTGGCCGCAGCGGCTTCGATGGCCTCAGCGGCGGCGCCGGCGACGACAGCGATCTGGTCATCGCTCAGGTCGAATGTGTGGGACTTCTCAACACCCAGCCGGGTCACGACGATGTGCACGTCCGGTGCCCTGCCTGCGCGCTCAAAGGCGTGACGGACACAGGCCACATCGCAGCCATCGAGGGCCACCGTGGTGGGCCGGTTGGCGTCGTTCACGAACGAGGCGATGCCGGCGCCGACGCCGATGGCACAGGACATGCTGCCCTGCCTGAGGCCGTCCAGAGCCTTTGCGGCTTCATTGGTGAGCTGGCCCACGTTCGATCCTCCGGAGCAGGCGTAGATCCGCACGCCAGTCCGGGCACAGCACGAGTCTGCCATGAGTCTCATCCCCTAAGCGCTGAGGTACTGCTTGATCTCTTGGACCGAGAGCACCTTGCCGGTGCTCTTGACTTGGCCGTCCACCGCCAGGGCGGGCGTGCTGAGGATGCGGAGCTTCACCATCTCGCGCACGTCCTCGACCTTCTCGACTTCGACGTCGAGGCCGAGATCCTGGACCGCCGCGCGCGTGTTCTGCTCGAGCTGCTTGCACTTGGCACAACCGGGTCCGAACACCTGGATCCGCATTCTTGAGTCCTCCTTTTGCTACCACAGCAGGTTGAACAGATAGCCCACGAAGACAATCCCGAGCGCTACCACGCCGAAGTAGGTCAGTAGCAGTCTGGGTCGCAATACCTTCCGGAGAATGACCGCCTCGGGCAGCGAGAGCGCGATGACGGCCATCATGAACGCGAGGGCCGTGCCCAGGGACGCGCCCTTCTCGATGAGGGCCTGGATGATCGGCACGATTCCCGCGGCGTTCGAGTACATCGGGACGCCGAGCACGACGGCGACTGGCACGGACCACCAGGCGGATCTGCCCATGATGGCGGCCATGGTCCCGGTCGGGACGTAGCCATGAATGCCGGCCCCCACGGCGATGCCCACCACCACGTAGATCCACACGCGGCCCACGATCTCGCGAACCGCCTGCCGGCCAGCGTGGACCCGGTCGGCCCAGCGCAGGCGTTCGCCCTCGGACAAGGCCTCCCCCGCCTCCATCTCGTATACCCATGGCTCGACGTGCCTCTCGAGCTTGAGGCGACCCATGATCCAGCCGCAGAGAATGGCGATGAGCAGCCCCGTGCCCACGTAGACCCCGGCGACCTGCGGGCCGACCATGCCGAACAGCAGTACTACCGCGACTTCGTTGATCATTGGCGCCGCGATGAGGAACGAGAGGGTCACCCCGAGCGGCACGCCGCTCTCGACGAAGCCGATGAATAGCGGGACGGCCGAGCAGGAGCAGAAGGGAGTGACGATGCCGAGGAAGGCGGCCAGGACGTTGCCGACGGACTCCCGCTTGCCGGCGAGGATCTGGCGGGTCCTCTCGGGGGTGAAGAACGTTCGGACGATGCCCACCGCGAACACGATGAGCACGAGCAGCATCAGGACCTTGGGCACCTCAAAAACGAAGAACGCGAGGGCCGAGGCGAATGGATCCTGTTTCGCCAGCCCGAGCGCCGAGTAGGTGAGCCAGTCGGCGGCGGTCTCGAGGTTGCTGTAGACGAACCACCACAAGGCGACGCCAACGAGCGCCACGAGCCATGCTGGCAGCCGGACTCGGCTCCGGTGGGCGGGGGTCGCCTCGGCCTCTCGCCCTGCGAGTTCAGTTCGCTCAGGCGCCTCTATTGCCACGTACGAGCCACCTCTTCCCCAGACACCACACGCTCACGCGCTACTTGGGCCGGTACTGATCGATGAGATTGGTGAGTTTGGCTTCCAGGTCGTCCTGGTAGCCGACATGAACCAAGCGTGCCACGCCCTTGGTGTCCACCAGGACCAGGAAGGGGATGGTCTCGACGCCGTATGCCTTGGCGACGGCGTAGTCGCGGTCGAGGAGGACCGGGAAGGTGATCTTGAGGTCCTGGATCCCCTTGGGCACGACGCGGTCCGTCAGGGGGCCATCGAGGTTCACGGAGAAGATCTGGACGCCCTTGCCGGCGTAGTGCTTCTCGAGCTTCTGGAGCACCGTCAAGACCTGTCGGCACGGCTGGCAGGTGAGGCGGCCGAAGTCGAGGAGCACGACCTTCTTGCCCCGGTAGTCACTGAGCTTGTAGGTGTTCGCCTTGACCGCATCCTTGAGCGCGAAGTCGGGAGCAGAGCTCCCCACTTTGATGGCCGCGAACGCCGCAGAGGCTGCTGCCAGAACCAGCACCCCAACGGCTACTGCGCACAACCGAGTCCGCATCGGCAACTGCACGGCACACTCCTCCATCGTGGTCATGCGACTTCCCGGCAGACACGCTGGCAGTCGCTGACGATCTCGCCGTTCATGGCACAGATCAGCGCGCAGGACCAAGCTGGGCCCGCGCGGCGCGCCGGCTGCACGTTGCGGGCAGCTCCGGCGCCCGCCGCCCGTCCGCGGCCACCGGCGGGGGAAGTTCCCCTCGCCCTGGGCTGGCGCACACGAAGCGCGACGTCAGTACTTCATCGATACACTCGAGGAATCGAAGGACGCAGGGGGCGCGCAAGCGGTAGAACACGCTCAACCCCTCTTTGCGGTCACTGACGATGCCCGCGTTGCGCAGCACAGCGAGGTGCTTGGAGACGGTGGAAATATCGCCGCCAACCAGCTCCTGGAGGTCACACACGCAGGTCTCGCGTTCGGCCAGGCGCTCCACGATGCGGAGCCGGGTAGGGTGGCCGAGCGCTTTGATGATCTGGGCCCTGAGTATGTAGTGCTCGTCTGACATGGCCACCTCACTTCATGGCTATTCTACCCAATAGCCAAATAGTGTCAAGCGCTTTCCGCCCGACCATCGCCTAGCCGCGCCATCACGCGAGCGAGCGGGGCATTGCTTCGACGAAGGCCCGGATCTCATCGCGCACGCGCCGGTAGTGGACCATGGCCTCGTCCTCACTCGCCGCGCCGGCGGCAAGCTTGGGTGGGTCGTCGAAGCCCGCATGGACGACGCGCGGCGCCCCGGGGAAGAAGGGGCAGTTTTCGTTGGCGTGACCGCAGACGGTGACGACCACGTCGAACTCCCTGGTCGGTAGATCGGCGATCGTCTTGGAGTGCTGGCCGGAGATGTCGACGCCCACCTCGGCCATGGCCCTGACGGCCAGCGGGTTGAGACCATGGGCCTCGAGGCCGGCCGAGTATGGCTCGATCGTGTCCACCTTGAGATGGCGCGCCCAGCCTTCGGCCATCTGGCTTCGGCACGAGTTGCCGGTGCAGAGGAACAGGATGCGCATGCGGTCGCCCATGCTACCCCCTACTTCGGCCGGTACTGGTCGATGAGCTTCGTCAGCCTCACTTCGAGGTCGTCCTGGTAGCCAATGTGAACCAGGCGCGCCACGCCTTTCGTATCGCCCAGGACGATCGATGGGATCGTCTCGACGCCACAGGATCCGGCCACCGCGTAGTCGCGATCCAGCAGGACTGGGAAGGAGATCCTCGGGTCCTTGGTGTCCTTGGGCACGACCCGCTCGGCCAAGGGTCCCCCGCTGTTTGCGGGGGAGATCTGGATGCCCTTGCCCGCATGCCGCTTCTCGAGCTTCTGCATCACGCCGAGGACCTTGCGGCATGGAGCGCATGCTCGGTGGTCGACATCGAGGAGTATGACCTTCCTGGCTCGGAAGTCGTTTGGCCTGTTGATGTTGCCCTTCGTCGCAACATTGAGCGTGAAGTCGGGGGGCGCAGAACCCGGCTGGATGGCCGCAAACGCGGCTGAGGCGAGCCCGAGGGCCAGCAGACCGATGAGCGCGGCTTGGATCCGCGTGGCGCGTGAGACGTTCACGGGATACCCCCCTGAGCTAGACGGCTTCCGCGAAGTAGCGGCGCCGGAAGTAGAAGGCGACGTTGACCAGCCCGATCAGCACGGGCACCTCGACCAGCGGCCCGATGACGGCGGCGAACGCGGCCCCCGAATCGATGCCGAATACCGCGACCGCGACGGCGATGGCGAGCTCGAAGTTGTTGCTGGCCGCGGTGAAGGCAATGGTGGTGGACTTGCCGTAGTCGGACTTGAGCCGCGCGGCCATCCCGAACGACGCCAGGAACATCACCACGAAGTAGATGAGCAGTGGGATGGCGATGCGGATCACGTCGAATGGCACCTCGACGATCTTCTCGCCTTTGAGCGAGAACATGACCACGATCGTGAACAGCAGGGCAACCAGGGTGATGGGGCTGATGCGGGGGACGAATCGGTGCTCGTACCAGTCGAGTCCCTTGAGCCTCAGCAGCGAGAAGCGCGTGATGATGCCCGCCAGGAACGGTATGCCGAGGTAGATGAACACGCTCTTGGCGATCTGCCCGATGGTGACCTCAACCCGCGCCCCGGCCAGTCCGACCAACGGGGGCAGGACTGTGACGAAGACGTAGGCGTAGATTGAGTAGAAGACAACCTGGAACACGGAGTTGAAGGCGACGAGCGCGGCGCAGTACTCGCGGTCGCCCTGCGCCAGGTCGTTCCAGACGATGACCATGGCGATGCACCGCGCCAGGCCGATCATGATGAGGCCGACCATGTAGTCGGGCTTGTCGCGGAGCAGCAGGACCGCCAGTGCGACCATCAGCACCGGGCCGATGACCCAGTTCTGGATGAGGGACAGGGCCAGCACCTTGACGTCGCGGAACACCGGGCCCATGGCCTCGTAGCGGACCTTCGCCAGGGGCGGGTACATCATCAGGATGAGGCCGACGGCGATGGGCAGCGAGGTAGTGCCAACCTGCGTCGCCTGGTTGAAGGCCTCGACGGTCGACTGGGCAGCCCACCCGAGCGCCACGCCGAGGACCATGGCGGCGAAGATCCACGCGGTGAGGTACCGGTCGAGCACAGACAGCTGCTTGGCAACTGAAGGCATGGCGCGACCTCCACGAGACATCATCGCACAACCGCATCATCGCTATTATACGATAAAGCGAATGGGGCTCAAGTCGCTGTCGGGCCCCGCAGGGCTCCACGGGGGATGGTCCTGGAGAAGCTACGCCTCGCGCACGACGCGGAAGCCGCGGTTGTGGCAGCAGGTGTCCGGGTCCATCGGCCGGCGCACGGAGGCAGTCGCGACGCGGCTCGCGTGGAACCGCGAGCCCCCGCGCGTTACCCGCTGGGTGCCCTCGGCGGGGCCTATCGGGTCGGTCTGGGCGTCTGCGGCGTAGGGGCCATACCAGTCGGCGACCCACTCCCAGACGTTCCCCGCCATGTGGCAGAGCCCGTGGGCGTTCCGTTCCTCGCACGACACGGGGAGGACACTGAGCAGGCCCCAAGGGATCTCCTGGTAGCCCGGCGCCTGCTGGGTCTCTTCGGGCCAAGGCTTCGAGAAGTATGCGGCCTCTCTCCCGGCCGGCTCGTCGCCCCAATAGAAGCGGCTGGTTGTGCCACCACGGTAGGCGTACTCCCACTCGGCCTCGGTAGGCAGTCGGTAGGTGGCACCCTCGGTCTCGCTCAGCCATGCACAGAAGGCGACGGCGTCATCGTGGGTCACACAGACCACGGGCTGCTCGTCGGCCCGGTACATGGGGTTCTTCCAGGGCACGATGCCCTTCTTCGAGGGGACGGCGACGCCGGGCTCGCCGTGGCCGGCGGCCTCGACGAAGCGGCGATAGTCCGCGTTGCTGGTCTCGCACACTGCGAGCCAGAAGGGCTTGCTGATGGTCACATCATGCGGGGGCTTCTCGTCGTCGTTGTCCTCGCTGCCCATGCGGAACGTGCCGGGCGCGATGAGCGTCAGCTCCATGCCGAGGGCGTTCTTGGTGGTCTGCAGTGCCTGTTGGCCCCACGCCAGATCGCGCACGCCGCTGAGGCCGACCGCCGTGGCCAGGGCGACACGGGAGGTCGCCAAGATGAACCGGCGTCGGTCCACCTGGCCCGGCGGTGCGCATCGTGCTGTGCAGTTGGGGTCGCAACCCACGTCGCCGCCGTGGTCCTGCTCACACCGGTCACACATGGCGTAGCCCCCTCCAGGCGTCGGAGGTGCCGACGTTGTGGTGCTGCGGGAATGCGCCGCCGCGCGGGCAGACACCTGCCAACGGCGGTGGACGCGCTCCCGTCCGGTTCGGCCGAAGTTCATCCTCCGCTACGCCAAAGGACACAGTGGCGTCACCACATTCAGAAGCCAGGTCGGGACGGAGTGTCTACGGCATCCCGACGCTAGCGCCGTCTGGCATCTCCATCCGGTGTGGCGCTCTGCCGAGTCGATGACCCCGGCTCCCGGGCATGAGCCCCTGCACGCGGACTGGCGTGACGGACGGCTATCCTTCACCGTGCGGCCGCTGCACATCCATTCGTGTGTGCGGCTGAAGGCGTGGAGAGGGCCGTAGGGCGGCCGCCGCATCCACCGCACGGAGGGACAACATCAGGGCCGTTGCCCGCCGACCTCGTCGATACTGCCCTCGTTGCGGACGGCCACGCCTCGCGGGCAGCCGGGGTCGGCCATCGCGACCACATTGGACATCGACAGTTGGCCGATGGCGCCGCGGTTCGTCAGCACATCGATGGGGCAGCGGGTGCGGTTGGTCACCGAGACGTTGGCGAGCTGGAGCGACGCGACCTCGGCGCCCGGCATGATGGAGATAGTCTCCGCCGGCCAGGCGTCCTCGGTTCGGTGGAAGTCCGAGACGGCGAGGCACGAGACCTTCGCTGGGGCGTCGACCCACACGAGGGAGTGGCCCGGCCAGCCGGGCACGCTGGTGTCGACGTCCATCCTGCGTGTCGACTTGGAGCATGTCAAGCCTGCGACCGAGATGTCGTCGAAGGTGCTCTCGCTGCCCGGGTGCACCTGGTGGTTCGTGAGCGAGACCGCATTGTAGCGGTAGGTGCCGAACACGTTGGCGATGCGGACGCGCCTCAGCGGCGAACCGGCCGAGAGCAGCCGTACGGCCGTGTAGCCGTTCTGCGAGAAGAGCCCGTCGACCAGGATGTCCTCGATGGGCCCTCGGCTCATCTCGTAGATGCCGCCATCGTCGGCGTTCAGCGCGACCAAGTCGTCGTTGGTGGTGCCCTGGATGTTCGCGATGCGGCCGCACCGCGAGTTGCCGTGGATGTGGATGCCGTCCATGTTGGTGCGCGCCAGGTTGTAGTCAAAGGTGATGCCCTCGATGGTGAACTGGTCGAGGTTCCCGAGCTGGGTGCCGAATGTCACCGGATCCTTGAGGGTGAGGTCGCGCAGGCACAGGCCCTTGACGCGGTCCATCCTGAGGAGGACGCCGAGGTAACGCTCGGGGTCGTAGTCGCCGTGCCAGTCGCGCGTGCGCTGGTACTCGGCGAGCGACTGGTTGGCGTTGTCCATGTCCCAGATGCCGCCGACGATGGCGATGTGCTCGTTTCCTCGGTCAGAGTCGGCGTTGCGGAGCATGAGGCAATCGCTGCCGGGTGCGAGGCGCACGACTGTGGACCGGTCTGCCTCAAGTGTCTGGTTCGAGTAGATTCGGAGCGGGCGGCTGATCAGGTAGTGCCGCTCGGGTGGGGCCAAGTAGACGCGGGCGCAGCGGGAGTCGAGGGCACGCTGTATCCGTAAGGTGTCGTCGCGGCACCCGTCGCCGCCTCGAATCGTGACCATGGCAGAAGGCTTCGCTGGAGCTTGGTCGCCCACCTTGCTCTTCGGCGGCTCTCTCACCGTTCCCAGTCCCTGGCGCGGTCCACCGCGCGGTGCCATCCAGCCAGCAGGCGGGCGCGCTGGCCTGCGTCCATGCTAGGCTCGAAGCGCCGGCCCGTGTCGTTGCAGGCGGCGAGCTCATCCGGGCCGCTCCAGTAGTTCACGGCCAGTCCGGCCAGGAAGGCAGCGCCGCGCGCCGTGGTCTCGACATCGACGGGTCGCAGCACGGGCACGCCGAGGATGTCGGCCTGGAACTGCAGCAGCAGGTCGTTGGCGCTGGCGCCGCCATCGACGCGGAGTTCGGCCAGCGGAGCCCCTCGGTCTTCGGCCATCACGGCCAGCATGTCGGCCGACTGGTAGGCGATGGACTCGAGGCATGCGCGGACGACATGGGCCTTGGTCGTGCCCCGCGTGAGGCCAACGAGGACGCCTCGGGCGTTCATATCCCAGTGGGGCGCACCCAAGCCCACGAAGGCGGGGACGAGGTACGCGCCATTGGCATCGGGGACGGATCGCGCGAGGCTTTCGCTCTCGGCTGCGCTCTCGATGAGCCCGAGCTCATCCCGCAGCCACTGGACGGCCGCTCCGGCCACGAACACGCTACCCTCGAGGGCGTAGGTTGTCTCGCCATTGATCTCCCAGCCGACCGTGGTCAGCAGGCCGTGGGCCGAGGCGACAGGCCGGTCGCCGGTGTTCATCAGCGCGAAGCAGCCCGTGCCGTAGGTGTTTTTGGCCGAGCCGGCGTCGAAGCAGCACTGACCAAAGAGCGCCGATTGCTGATCGCCCACGGCGCCGGCGACGGGCACGGGCGTGCCCAGGAAGTCGGCCGTGGTCATCTCGAACACGCCGCTGGTGGGCCGCACCGCGGGCAGCATGGCCGGAGGGATGCCGAGCAGGCGGAGGAGCTCCTCATCCCACCTCCGCTGGTGGATGTTGTAGAGCATGGTGCGGGAGGCGTTGGAGGGGTCGGTGACGTGAGCGCGGCCGCCTGTGAAGTTCCAGATGAGCCATGAGTCCACGGTGCCAAACAGCAGGTCGCCCGCTTGGGCCCTCCGCTCAGCATCGGGAACGTGTTCGAGGATCCACCGCACTTTGGTTGCCGAGAAGTAGGGATCGATGACGAGGCCGGTGCGAGCGCGGATGAGGTCGGCGGCGCCCTGCCGGGCGAGTTCCTCGCACAGCGGCGCAGTTCGCCGGCACTGCCAGACGATGGCGTTGCACACGGGCTCGCCGGTGTGGCGATCCCATACGATCGTGGTCTCACGCTGGTTGGTGATCCCGATGGCGATGATCTCGGCAGCGGCCAGGCCAGCCCGAGCCAGGGCCTCGCGCGCAGCCACGCGCTGGGTGCCGAGGATCTCGCGCGGGTCGTGTTCCACCCATCCAGGCTGAGGGTAGATTTGGGTGATCTCGCGCTGGGCCTGGGCGACGATGGCGCCCTGATGATCGAGGATGATGGCGCGGGAGCTGGTGGTGCCCTGATCGAGTGACAGGATGTACCGGGACAACGGCGAAGCCCCTTCCCCGCGGTCTGCGGTGCGTGATACGGGATTCCGGACATGGGTCGCCGAGGCCTTCGGGCATCGGACGGGGAGGTCGTGCTGGATGGATCAGCGAGACGCGGCAGCACGCATTGCCGAGGGGCTTATCGGCGCGGGAGTCCGGAGTGGCGGGACGGTACTGGTCCACTCGTCGCTCAAGTCGTTGGGGCGGGTGCCCGGTGGGCCCGAGACGGTGATCCTCGGGCTCCTCGAGGCGATAGGACCGGAAGGCACGCTGCTCCTGCCGGCCCTCAGTTACGCGACGGTCCACGCGGCCAACCCGGTGTTCGACGTGCGGAGGACGCCCTCGTGCGTTGGGGCGATCCCCGAGTACTTCCGCACGCGGCCCGGGACGCTCCGCAGCGTGAGCCCAACGCACTCGGTGTGCGGCGTGGGGCCACGGGCCGAGGAGCTGCTCGCGAAGCAGCAGCTCGACGACACGCCGTGTGGGCCACATTCGGCATTCCGGGCGCTTCCGGACATCGGGGGGCAGATCGTCATGCTGGGCTGCGGCCTGGCACCGAACACGTCGATGCACGCCGTCGAGGAGGTGGCCGAGGCTCCGTATCTGTTCGGGGCAACAGTTGAGTACCGCGTGGTCCTGTTTGACGGCCGCGAAACACGCCTGCGCGTTCGTCGCCATGCGTTTGCGGGCTGGCGGCAGCGGTACGAGAGGCTGGCGTGGATTCTGCCCCCCGAAGCACTGCGCGCGGGGCCGGTGCTCGAAGCGACGGCCCATGTGATCGAGGCGGCAGTCATGTGGCCGATGGCTGTGGAGACCATCGGGCGGGAACCGTACTATTTCGTCGAGCGCGAGGAGCGAAGTTGATGATATCGCGGAGCGACCGGAACCGCTTGCGTGTCGTGGCGCAGCGATATGCGGAGATGACCATGAGTGCCGCCATGGACGCGCGGCGTCATGTCTGGCGCAGGACGAACCAGCTCGAGGAGCGCACCGTCCCGTTCCAGATCGAGGACAACGGCACGTTCTTCGCCGACCTGACGCCCCCGCCTGAGTGCGAGGGCGAGTTCGAGCGGGGGCTCGAGTATGGGCTGCTCCGAGCACTGACGAACCACGAGCTCATCGACGATGACCGCGTCTTTCCCCCCTTCTGCGGCATCAACTGGGTCATCGACCGCACATCGATCTGCCCGGAGCTGGGCGTTCGGCGGGCGCCCGACGCCACGGGGCGGGATCTTGGGTATGAGACGAACACGCCCCTCGCCGACCTGGCGAACAGCTTCCACAAGCTGCGGCCGACGGAGTGCTCCGTCGACCGGGCGGAGACCCAGCGTCGGGCTGAGATGGCGCAGGACGCCTTCGGCGACATTCTGCCCGTGCGGATCGTTGGACACGATGTGACCTTCGCGGGAACCGGCCTGGTGGGGCGCGCCGTGCATCTGGTTGGCATGGACGACCTCTACATCGCCATGGTGGACCAGCCCGAGACCGTGCACCGGCTGCTGGAGTTCATCACCCAGGACGCGGAGCGGTTCATCGACTGGCTCGAGGCTGAGCGGCTGATCACGCCGAACAGCCACGAGATGGACGTGGGCTCGGGGAGTTGCGGGCTCACCGACGAACTGCCGAGGTCGGACCGCGCACAGGGGGAACCGCTCGGCGCGATGGACTGCTGGGTGTGGATCGAGGCGCAGGAGGCCGTGGGGCTCTCGCCCGCGATGTACGCGGACTTCATCTATCCCTATCAGAAGCGCCTCGCGGATCGGTTCGGCCTCGTCTACTACGGCTGCTGCGAGGCGGTACACGCTTTCTGGCCGACGCTGCGCGGAATGACAAACATCCGCAAGGTGACGATGTCGCCCTGGTGCGACCAGCACTCACTGGCCGCAGCGGTCGGCGACACGGTGGTGCTCTCGCGCAAGCCGCACCCGATGAAGCTGTGCGGGGCGCGGTTCGACGCGGCGGAGTTCGAAGCGCACATCCGGGAGACGCTCGGGGCGGCCGAGGGCCGGTTCGTCGAGCTCATCTTCCGCGACACGTGCACGCTCGACGGCACGATGAAGGACCGCGTGGCCGAGGCGTGCCGGATCGTGCGGCGGCTCATCGGGCGGGGTGGGTAGGCGTTGAGCGGAGCCGGCCGAGTCGGCGGAGCCAGCGGGGGTAGCCAGGCTCCCCGGGCGGGCCGCCTGGGCCACCGGCACGGAGTCCGGTGCCGCTCGAGGGTTGCGCTGGAGGCGGCGACGCGCGCGCGGGCGAACCTCGCTAGTGAACCCGACACACACACCGCGCGAGGTGAACCATGCAGATTGCACTGACCACACTGGCCGCGATGGCCGCCGCAACACAGGTGGCCGGAGCTGTCGCAGCCACCCCTCAGGAGCTCGCCGCCTCCCACGCTTGGGTGGCTGAGAAGATCCTCGGCGAGGGGGTTGCCGAGGGCCCGGCCGGGCTCATCGTGCTGGCCAACAACGACCCCGTTCAGCCGAACGAGCGCAACGGCGGGAAGCTGCGCATCGTCGACCAGGTCTTCGACCGTGGCCTGTTCTGCCATGCGGTGAGCCACGTCGTTGTGCGGCTGCCCGGCCCGGGGAAGACGTTCACCGCCCAGATCGGCGTCGACAGCAACGAGCAGACGCGGCCCGGCCGCGGGAGCGTGGTCTTCTCGGTGAGCGTTGGCGGCGCGCAGGCTTTTCGCTCCGACGTGATGCGCGAGGGCATGGCGGCCGTGCCAGTCTCGGTTGATCTGGCGGGCTCCCGTGAGCTGGTGCTCGAGGTCGGCGATGCGGGCGACGGCATCGCTTGCGACCAGTCTGACTGGGCCGAGGCGCGGGTCGAGATGGCCGATGGCACGACCGTGTGGCTCGGCGACCTGCCGATGCTCGACGCAGGCCAGCTCGGGACCTCGCTTCCTGGCCCGCTGTTCTCGTTCACCTATGACGGAAAGCCGTCGGCCGAGCTGCTCCCCACCTGGTCGCGCGATGCTCAGAGCGAGGGGATCGACGACAACAGGACTCGCCACACGGTCACCTGGACCGACCCCGCCACCGGGCTGGTCGTCCGGCTGGAGGCCATCGAGTACCTCGACTTCCCGACGGTGGAATGGACGCTGCACTTGAGCAACTCGGGCGATGCGGACACGCCTATTCTCGAGAGCGTCCTCCCCATGGACACCGGATGGCGGAGGAGTCTATCCGGGGAATTCGTTCTCCATCACAACGTAGGCTCCGTGTGCAGCGCGTCGGACTTCGGTCCGCTGCAGACGCCGCTGAGGCCAAACGCGACGCTTCACGTCGCGGCAGCGGGTGGGCGCCCGACGAACTCCGACATGTCCTACTTCAACCTGGAGTGGGCCGGCGAGGGCCGTATCATCGCCGTGGGTTGGCCCGGTCAGTGGGCTTCGGACTGGTTGCGCGATGGCGGCGTGGGTGTCCGCCTGAAGGCCGGTCAGGAGCTGACGCACCTGAAGCTCTTGCCAGGTGAGGAGATTCGCACGCCACTGATGGTCGTTCAGACCTGGCAGGGCGGTGATTGGATCCGTGCACAGAACATCTGGCGGCGCTGGATGATGGCTCACAGCATGTACCGTCCTGGCGGTAATCTGCCCGAGCCCGCTTTCCGCGCGTCGAGCTCCCGGGCCTACGAGGAGATGATCGGCGCCAACGAAGAGAACCAGATCATGCACATCGACCGATATGAGGAGGAGAGACTCGGCCTCGACACCTGGTGGATGGATGCGGGCTGGTACGTGCAGGAGCATGGCTGGCCCCAGGTCGGCACCTGGGAGGTGGATCCCGCTCGGTTCCCGCGCGGCCTGAAGCCCATCAGCGACCATGCCCACGCTCGGGGTATCGAGATCCTGGTCTGGTTCGAACCGGAGCGCGTGGCCGCCGGTACCTGGCTCGCCGACAACCACCCGGAGTGGATCCTGGGCGGCGCAGGCGGCGGATTGCTGAACCTTGGCAACCCGGATGCGTGGAGTTGGCTCGTCGAGCACGTCGACAGGCTGATCAACGACCAGGGCATCGACGTGTATCGGCAGGACTTCAACATGGACCCACTGGGGTTCTGGCGGAGCAACGACGCACCGGACCGCCAGGGCATCACCGAGATCCGGCATGTTGAGGGCCTGCTGGCCTACTGGGACGAACTCCACCGCCGACACCCGGACATGCTCATCGATACTTGCGCCAGCGGCGGGCGGCGCATTGACCTGGAGACGCTGCGTCGGGCAGTCCCGCTGTGGCGAAGCGACTACGCGTTCGAGCCCATCGGCCATCAGTGCATGACCTACGGCCTCTCGATGTGGGTGCCCTATCACGGCACGGGCACGGTCGCCTGCTCCAACGCGGGCTACTACGGCGGAGGTGCTACACCGGTAGAGCCCTATGCCTTCTGGAGCAACGCGGCGCCCAGCCTGGGCTCAGGGATCGACATCCGCGTGCGTGAGATCGACTGGGAGGCCGTTCGCGAGCTCCTCGCCGACTGGCGGGCAGTGAACGGGTGCTACTACGGCGACTTCTACCCGCTGACGCCGTACACGCGGGACGAGGCCCAGTGGGTCGGCTGGCAGTTCGATGTTCCCGAGCGAGGCGAGGGCATGGTGCAGGTGTTCCGCCGGGGCCGGAGCCCCTACGAGGCGGCCCGCTTCCCGCTGCGGGGGCTCGACGCTGGGAAGACATACGAGGTCACCGACCTCGCAACGGATGAGACGACGCGGGTAAGCGGCGAGGACCTGCTCGGCAATGGTCTCCTCGTCGCGATGCCCGAGCGGCCCCAAGCTGCGGTGCTGAGGTACCGGCTGGCCGGGGAGTGAGCGGCGCCCGCGGGAGGAAAGCCCTGCGACGGTCGGGCACCGCGTGACCCGGCTACTCATCACGTGTCCAATGCCGCGAGATTGTGGTGTGAACCGCTGAACCCGCGAGGTGTCGCCGATGCTCGGCCGGTGGCTGCTTCTCTGTGTCTTCGAGAGCGCATTCGCGCTCCCCATCGCCCCCGCGCAGGAGCCCCTATCCGAGGGCGTCGATCTGCGCGAGTTCCCTTTGGCCCAGCCCATCCCCGAGAAGGGTGGCCTGTTCGTGCACGACCTCGACGGCGATGGCCAACTCGACTTCGTGGTCACGAGCCCGGGCCATATCGGGGCCTACGACCAGTCGGGAACGCCGAAGTGGGTGTATCGCGGAGAGGTGTTCTTCTGGCCCTTCTCGGCGCACCCGTGCGCCATTGCCGGTGATCTGGATGGTGATGGCGAGCAGGAGGTCGCGTACCTCTCGGGTCCGCAGCGGGTAGCGATCCTCGATGCCGAGACGGGCGAAGGCGACGGCGAGGTGCAACTTCCCAAGCCGATTCAGGCCATGGCCATCGCCGACCTGCGGGGGCTGGGGGACCGTGACATCTTGCTGCAGTACGACCAGACGCACATCGCGGCGATCCGGGCGGACACCGGCGAGTTGCTCTGGGAGACGGACGAGTACCGCGGCATCGAGCACAGTCCGTTTCGGGCGGCCGACCTCGACGGCGATGGCAGGGACGAGGTGGCGGGGGCGAGTCTCATCGACGATGACGGCCACCGGATGAACGCCTGGGACCTGGGTGGAGCCTACCTCAACATGGACAGCTTCGTCATCGCCGATGTGATCCCGGGCTACCCGCTGGAGATCGTACTTGCCGAGCAGCGCGGGGCGAACTCGCACACCGATGTTGTCAACGCGAACGAGATTGTCTACCGCAGCCTCAACCCGTGGAACTGGGAGGACCCGGACAAGGTCACGGCGGGGGACTTTGACCCCGATCGGCCCGGCCTCGAGGTCTTCAACCGCTCCTCGGGCGGCGACGGCACGGCGCCCCGGGGGGACGAGGAGCCGTTCGTGAACGAGGAGGCCCCCTGGGTCCTCGACGCCAGCGGTGAGACGATCGCCAAGTACTACATCAATGACCATAAGCCGGAGTGGTGGACCGGCCACGGAATCGAGGGCGTGTCGCGCATCGACTGGGATGGTGACGCGGCCGACGAGCTGGTGGCCAAAGAGCGTCACAGGAACGGTGCCGGCGCCATCGTCGCTCCACTCACTGGCCGATTCGTCGAGGTGTTCCCCGGCAAGGCCATGCTCATCTACGCCGTCGACCTCGCCGGCGACTCGCGCGAGGAGGTCGTGACCCTCGACGAGGGCGGGACGATCCGCATCCACTCGAACGCGCGCCCCAACCCTCACCCGGAGCGGCCGCACCCGCGGAGCCAGCAGCACTACCGCCGGCAGAAGCAGAATTGGAACTACTACTCGCCGTAGTCCCACCGCAGTGTCGCCGCTCCCGAGCCCCGCGTCTTGCGATAGAAGGTTTGCCTCACTCTGCTGGCGAAGCAGCAGTTGAGGATTCGGGGTCGGGCGTGGCCGAGTGTGTCGTCATGTACATGGGGCGGGTCTGCCCCATCCACTGGCACCTCGTGTGCCTGCGCGCTTCGAGAGGAGCCTGACATGACACGGTTGCGGATCGCGGTGGGCGTGTTGGCCCTGGGGGCCATGCTGTTGGGGCCCGGGCGGGCGCTCAGCGAGGAAGAGGCTCCGGCGGCGGAGGCCCAGCCGGAAGGGAACAAGGCGGGCCGGCTGCTGAACCAGCTCGTCGAGGCCGTTCTGCGGACGGGCGGCGCCGAGGTTTTGGGCCGGCTGACGGCGGCCAAGACCATCGAGGAACTCCAGAGGGCTCTGGCCGACTCGGCTGAGGTGGTGTCGGCCGTGAGCGGCAGCGCTCGCAAGTCGCTGATCACCCCGGCGTGGGTGCAGCTCGAGGGGCCGGGATGCATGGGACAGTGGCACCGGCTCCGGTCCGCCGTGGCGAGCGCGGACCTCAGCCAGGGCATCGTTCGGTTCAGTTTCTCTGCGCCGCTCTTCATGCAGGGAGGTCCGACGGAGGTCTCGGCCGAGCTGGACCTGCTCCAGCTCACCATACCGGACGCGGGTGGGCCCACCGATTCCTACACGAGTATCCGCGTCGACCAGAAGCCGGTTGCCGTGGTCGGTGGCTCCTACTCACTGGAGTCCCCGACGCCCGCATGGGCCGGCGGCCTTGACGCACTCCGCCGACTCCACATGGCCTACGAGCTTCAGATCGTCTGCGACGACCGGGAGGGGCCGATGGAGCTCAACCAGGTCTACACGCTGCGTATCAAGAGCCTGCCCTGGTGGCCGGCGGGAGGCCTGGTCGAGGGGCTAGCCGACGGGGTCACCGTTGCATCGGGCCGACGCGATCAGTGAGCCTGGGCGCATACCTCTAGCGCCACGTCATCGAAGAAAGCGGATCCGGGCCCTTCGGCCCAGCAGTAGACGGTGGCCCTGGTGGTGTTGGTGCCCGTCGTGAACTTCAGTGAGAGTTCGCCGTAGTCGGTCAACGCGAGCCCGTCCGAGCGTGTTTCGTCGCCACCATGGTCTTTGACGCCCAGCCGCGCGACCGCGGCGCCGCTCACTCGCGCCCAGGCGGCGAGGCGGTATGTCGTCGTTGGCTGCAGGCCGTACACGGTCTGTTGCGCCGATGACGCCGGGTCGTCACCTTCCCGCCCATCCACGCGGAGCGCGCGGCGGCCGGAGCGCTGGTTGTAGTCGACGGCGGCCGCCGAGTTCCATCGGCCCCAAGGCGCCAGGGCCGGGCTCTCGAATCCGCCGTTCAGCAACGCCGGCACATCCGGTCTTTCGTAGACGCGCACGTAGTCGACGGCGAAGTCGTTCGGGAACGCCGTGCCCGGAAGCGGGGGCCGCGCGGTCTCGATGCCCGAGTTCAGCAGTAGATAGTGGGGTACCGCTGGAACGTGCTCGCCATAGATGGCATTCGTGATGTGGCCATCGATGTGATAGATCTGATAGCCCGGCCCCCACTCGAGGCCGAAGGTGTGCCAGCCGGTCAGCGAGACATCACTGGTGTGGTAGCTGTCCCACCGCTGGCCGCCATCGGGCTTGGCTGTCGCGGTGCCCTGATGGATCCGGTTCGTGCTGCCCCAGTATTCGATGACATCCATCTCGGGAGGCCAACCGTCCGCCAACATCCAGAATGCGGGCCAAGTGCCCGGGCCGGCGTCTGTCGGGAGTGCGGCGCGGATTTCGAAGTATCCAAAGAGGCTCCGGAAAGTCGAGTGGGTAGTGATGAGGCCTTCGGTGAAGTGATAGGCCTGGCCGTTGGCCGCAGTCACGTCGCGCCGCTGCGTGGTCAGGTGGAGGGCTCCGTCGCGGACGGCTACGTCGTCATCCATGATGTAGCTGGCGTACTGGGTGTTGTGGTGGCGCCCCTCGCCATCGTCGCCCGGCCAGGGAAGGCCGATGGTCCACTTGGAAGTGTCGAGTGCATCGCCCTCGAACTCGTCGTGCCAGGTGAGAGGCCACCGCTCTCCGGGCACGGTGAGGAAGCCCGCGCCGGCCAGAGTTGGCGGCGGTTCGATACCGGCGCCGAAAACGGCCGCCATCAGGGAAACCCATTGGGTGAACACGAGCATCCCCTCCCCCGGGTCGCGACGACGCTCCGAGAACGCCTGCGGCGAGCTGCGTTTCGGGCGGTGCCCGATGAGGGCCTCCAATGCTCAGCGGCACCTGCCGTTGGCCCGGCCCCGTCACCCGCCTCGCGCGGCCGGGGCGATCGAGAGCCGTCCGGTAGGACCCGCGCACGATCGGACGAATCCATAGAGCTGTTGTGTCGCTGCGCGTGACCCTAGGAGGAAGGCCGCATGTCCTTCGCGATGACTGAGATCGGCGGTGTGCCGATCTCGCGCTTGATGATCGGGACGAACACCTTCCATGGCTTTTCGCACTTCTCTGGCTCGCGCGATCGTTGGCTCCGCCAGTACTTCACGCCGGAGCGGATCTATGAGGTGCTCGAGTACTGCGTTGGCCAGGGGCTGAATGCCACGATCGGCATGCAGCGCAAGGACTACGCCGACCTGCTGGACGAGATCCACCGGAACACGGGCACCAGGATCCACTACATCGCGACGCCGGGCGGCGGGACGCTCGAGGAGCTGAAGAAGGGCATCCGCGAGGCGGCCGATCTCGGTTGCGAGTTCTGCTGGCCGCACACGTCATGGACCGATGTGCGTGTGCTGCCCAGCGAGGGCCGCATCGTCGAGGCGCCGGAGGCCATCGCCTACATCCGCGAGTGCGGGATGATCCCCGGCTGGAGCACGCACCGGCCGGAGACGATTGTGGTCTCCGACCATGCGGGGTATGACGTGGCCGGCTACGTGCAGATCCTCAACTCCATCGGCTTCCTGTGCCAAGTGGAGACGGACTGGTGCGCCAACGTGATCCGCGGCGCCCAGCATCCGTGCGTGTGCATCAAACCGCTGGGCGCGGGACGTGTTATGCCAGCGACGGGCCTGGCGTTCGCCTACGAGAACTGCAAGCCCAACGACACGGTGGTCATTGGCATGATGTCGGTCCAGGAGGCCGAGGAGGACATCGAGATCGCGCGGGCGTGCATCGAGCGGCGCGAGGCGCAGGTCACACTCCAGGTCACGCGGAGCAAGGCGGCGCTGGTGGGCGGGTAGGCGGCCCGACACTCCCCGTAGCCGAGGCTTCAGCCTCGGTCCCCAGGCTTGCGTGACATGGGAGGTCCCGGGCCGGATAGGGTCCCACCATCCTACGGATGGCTCTCCCTATTCGGCCCCTCCGAACACCCTCCGGCCAGTCCCAGGAGGGGCAGAACGGGAGGGGCCCGCGTATCGGGAAGGCCGCCGTCTGGCCCGCTCTTGGCCGCAAGGCCAGGACACTACCGCAGCCCCCGGCACCCCGGCACGCTATCGGGGCCGCAGCAGCATGCATAGTCGTCGGGCCCATAGGGGAGTAGGTCGGCCAGGTCCGCCCACATCTGCCGCGTCTCGTTGCACAGCGAGATGGGTGTGGTCGGGCTGGCGCTGCGCACCAGACCCACGACTTCGCGGAGCACCGACAGGCGTAGGTCATGGGAGAAGAAGTGCTTCCCCGGCCGTTCATCGCCCGAGGCAATCGCCCGCCACGCCTCATCGCGGAACCCATCCGCAAAGGCGTCGATGTCCATGGCGTCACGCATCTGCCATGGCCGCATCCATCCGAGCACGTCCACCGTGATCAGGTCGGGATCGACGTGACCGAACAGCGCGCCAACCATGTGGCCCAGGTCCTCGCGCCACGTGCGAAGGGGCACGATCGGCGAGAATCGGAAACGCACCCGGTAACCCGCCTGCTGGCACTTGGCCGCGGCGGCGATGCGGGCCGACATGCTGGGCGCGCCGATCTCGACGGTCTCGCACGTCGGCTGCGGCGACAGGGTCCAGCTTATGAGTGTCTGGCCGTTGTGGGGCAGAGACAGCAGATGGTCGACGTTGTCGCTCTTCGTGTAGAGCATGAGGTAGCGCGAGTTCTGCTCGCCGAAGAATGGCACGAAGGTCTCTGAGGCTCCGTACTCGGGCTCGAAGCACAACGTGTCAGTCTGGTTGTCGTACTTGAACAGCCGTTGACTGGGTAGCAGAGCGAAGAGCTCATGCAGCCGGTCACGGATCTGCTCGAGGTTCAGCATCATGTTCACGAGGCGGCCGACGTGGCAGTAGCGGCAGGCGTGCAGGCAGCCATAGATCGAGTGGAGCTCCCAGGCCGACTGGCAGACCGAGCCCGACCCGGCGCCCTCGAGCGCGGCATCGCGCCAGCTCCACGGCTTCTCGCTCCCCATGGTCCACGACCGGAGAGCCGGGTACCGCTCGATGTCCCGCTCGGCGCTGCCATCGAAGCGGTAGGCGTTCAGCACCAGGTCTCGTTCGCGCGGGTCGGGTAGCGCCCCGGTTCGCACGGGCGCGTTCCACCCTTGGGCCTCGACGAGTTCGGCAAGCTCCGCGGCGCCGACGACCCGGGCGTCGTCGATACCAAAGCCCTCGCAGATGCGCCCCAGACGCGCCTGACTGGCGTCATCGGGCGCAGCCCAGTCAGTCACGTAGACCGAACGGAAACCAAACGGGTACATGCGCAGATCCCCTACCCGGCCACCGGCACCTTGATGACGACCTTCCGGACGTGAGCCGGCCGATCGCCCGCATGGATGCCTGGCATGTGGCCATCCCCCGGCCAGAGCACAGCGAACTGGCCGGCCGTCAGCAGGACCGGATCGCCTTCGCCCTCGAGCTTCACCACGTCGCGCTCGTCGTCATAGGGCTGGGCCTCACGAAGTGCCTCGAGTGGCGCGTAGCCGATCCGCTCGGAGCCGCTGACGACGAACTGGACATCGACGAACCGGCGGTGTGCCTCGTATAGAGCTCCCTCGGCGGCCTTGGTCTCATACTCACTGACCATGGCGTACGAGCCGCCCGAGAGCTCGTGCCGGCCCGGCGACACCGCGGCGAGATCGGCCTGAGCCAGGAACCGAAGCGCATCGCGAATCCCGCGTCCCAGGCCGTAGTAGACACATGCCCGGCTGAGGTGGTCGGTCACCAAGCCGAAACGCCTCCCTCTACCACGTCACCGAGTAGGCGCCCACACCAGGTGCGCCGACGGTGAAGACACAGCGGTCGCCCTCGGCCCTGCAGGGCACGTCGCCCATGGGCGCGCGCGTTCCCGCCGCCAGCGCCTGAATGCGCACATCACCAGGCCTGACCGAACCCGGCCGCCCGAGCATCGCGCCGACGTCGAGGGCAACGGCCGCCTCTACACCGCGCGGATAGGGGAGCACCAGGAGCTTGCCCTCGCCCTTTTCGATCTTGAGCGAGCCGTCGGTGCGCACGGCTCCGAAGTCGACCATCGTGCCCACGGGGTTCAAGTGAGCGGAGAAGTCAACCAGGCCGGCCGCGGTGCGCTCTCGGTCGGCGTCGATGCTGCCGAGGCGGACGCCGGTCACTCGGCCGTTCTCACGGGTGACCAGCATTCGGCCGATGAGGATCTTGCCGCCGCTGGGTGAGAGACCTCTGAGAGGCACGCGTTCGCCCGAGTGAAGGCCGATGGTGACATCGTAGCTGTCGAACGGTTGATCCTCCGGGATGGTGATCTCATACGGCCCGTCCACCAGGGTCTGACCCTCTTGCCACTGGCTGGTGGGCAGCGCCGTATCGTGATCCTGCTGGAAGGCGATCCCCTCAGCATTGTTGGTCTGCTGCGCGTTCGTGAAGTGGACGAACACATGGTAGTCGCGGTCGAGCGTGTCGTTGATGGCCCATTCATAGCTGAGCCGGACGCGGTTCGCGCCTAAGTACTCAAACCGTCCCAGTCTCGGCTCGATGTCCTTGCCGCCTCCCGCATAGGGCATGTTCAGCCGATTGCGGGCATCGACGAACAAGTACTCGGGACAGTCGGCATAGTCGGAGTACACGCCGCCCTCGACTGTGGTTCTCACCTCGGTGTCCGGGCCGAGGGCCAGGAAGCCCCACTGGGGGAGCGTGCGGCCTTGGACTTCCCACGGCTCGGGGCTCCAGTTGATCCATAGCCTCAGCCCGCTATCGTAGGTGATTGCCTGGCGCAGGCGGTCGCCCAGGGCCAAAGCGATCGAGGCCGTGACCATCTCGCCCTCGACCTCGTACTCGATCTTCGAGACCCGGGCGGCTCCGTAGAGGGCCTGCACCGGATGCATCAGGTGGTGCTCCTTGGCCACCCACTGCACGTTGTCGGTCTGGGACGCGCCGATGAAGCCAGCATGCCCGTAGGCCAGCTCCTGGGCACGGTACTTGTCGAACTGCTCGGGGCTGCCGGCGTCGCGGCCCAGTTGATGCTGGTAGCCCCGTGTGAACCAGCGCTCGTAGTAGCCCATGCCGTGGTTCACCATCTGCGGGTGGATCTTGAGCAGGTCGAAGTTGAGGAAGGGCGCGTGGTTCTCCCCGCCATCCACCTGGGCCTCGACCCCGTCGCACCGCCCGGCCCAGTAGAAGTGCTGGGCCCCCTCGCCGAAGAGTGGGCCGCCGTGCGTATCGCGCATGTACTGAAACAGCTCGGTGTCGCGCTCGACTTTGCACAGCGCCATGGCCGCCATGGGCTCGGTGGCCTCGTGGTCGAGCTGGTGCCATGGCGGGACACACGTGTGGACGTCGAGGTATGCCGCATTCGTGCCAAAGCGCCGGTGGATCTCGGGCGCATTTTGCTTCGCGTAACCCAGAGCCCGGGTGCACTTGAGGCCATAGCTCTGTACGCCGGTGCCCACGTTGAACCACGCGGGCGAGGGGCTTCCGTCGGCCCGCAGCACACGCGCGCTGGGATCATATGATGGTGCGTCGGGGTACAGGTCGATGTAGTTCTCGTGCAACGACCAGACATAGCCGCAGTCGTTGGCGGCCTTGCCGAAGGCCTTCATGCCCTCGTCGCCGCCGAACTCAGGATTGGCGGGCAGGTGGTCGGGCAGCTTCACGTCGTAGCCATAGCGTTGCCACACGTGCGAGATGATGGCCAGGTAGTCGACTCCGTTGTCCTTGAGGTCGCGCAGGTTCTCCGCGTCGCCCTCGTAGGTGCCCCCATGGTGGCCCCAGATATCGAGCATGATCCTGGGCCCGAGCAGTTCGCGGTACGGGGACGGCGGACTGGGCAGGTTGGGCAGCACTTCGTCCACGCAGGGCGACACGGTGACGTAGCCGCGCTCGCGCAGCGGATTGCGGGTGCCATCCGTCTTGGTATCGTACGTCGCCTGCCCTTGAGGGCACATCGATGCGTGCGAGTAGGTCCAGTCCAGGTAGCGGCACGTGAACAAGTGCTCTTGCGGGAGGTAGTCGAGGCTGCCGGCAAGATAGGGCACCGCGATGGTCCGCCTCATGGCGACCGCGCCCACGTTGCCGAGGTTGAGCTCGCCGATGACAGCGTCGTCGGATGAGGCCTCCACTGTCAGGGCTTTGCCCACGATCCCGAAGGTCCATCGGACGCGAGCGCGCTGACCGCCTCCCTCGTAGGTCCACTCGGCTCGCACGGTCCGCGCGCCATCGTTGACCTCCACGCCTCCAAGCGTGGCCGTCACGTCGGCCACGCGCTGATCACCGGCGCCGATCAGGGCGATGCCTCCCCCGGAGGCCGGCGAGAATGGTTCTCCTCCATCGACGCTGACGCTCCAGTCATCGAGCCGGCCGGTGCGCGGCGTGTAGCGGTACTCCACGGTGCAGTCCTCGGCCTCATAGCTCAAGACCAGGGCGTTGCCCACTTGTTCGGCGCGCGTCCGGCAATCCAGTAGGTTGCCCGGCACGATGCCATGGGTGGTGTCATTGGCCAGCGCAGCCAGTGGCAGGTCGCGCGTGGCACGATAGGCCCGGGTCTCGGTCAGGCGCCGAAGCAGCTGGCGCTTGTCTTCGCCCCCCTCCCCGGCCGTGATCTTGGCGTCGCCAAAGTATGAGTAGTCGAACGACGGGTTGTTCGCGGGGCCCGGCTCGACCTGGAGGCGCACGGTGACGGTCTTCCCCGCCCAGGGGGCCAGGTCGAAGGCGATATCGTGCCACTCACTCGAGTCGTAGTGCTGGCGGAGGAACTCGTGCTCAGCGCCTTCATCGATGACCGCCGCGCTGAAGGTCACACCATCAGATCGGTTGGGACCCACCATGCCGGGAGCCATGGCAATGCCAAAGGCAAGGCTCAGCGGCCGTACGTCGGGCAGAGCCAGGCGGTACTCGACCCGTGTGAGGCCCGGGTCCGTGCGCCATGGGGAGTGCAAGAGTAGCGCGTCCCGTCCCGCGATGAGGCTGTGTGGCACGTATGAGATGCCCGTGGCGCCATCGAAGTGCCCGACCCACGAACCCGGCATCTCGACCAGTTCGTGACCATACGACTGGTAGGCAACTCGGTAGATGCCAATGTCGGCCAGGGGCGTCACGCCGCTACCGATGGTGACCGCGCGGTCTTGAGCTGGCGCGGCGGTGCTCAGCATCCCCGCGCACAGCAGTGAGCATATGGCGACTCGCAGCATGAGAAAGCCCTCCCAGGGCCCCGACGGGCGGTCCCCGCCCAGGCGCGGGTGTGTCTTCGCATGCGCCTGCCGCCATGCCTCCAGGCAAACAGCCCGTTGACATCGCAGGGGACAGGCGTATACGCTAACATGCTAGTGACAATAGCGTAACAGACCGTGTTGGGAGCGAGCGCATCGCGCTGCTCTGCCTGGTGCGTGTGATGCCCGGGCGCACGTGTCGGCCGATGGGACGACAGAGCTGTGCTCTGCCGGAACACGGTGCAAATCCGTGGCTGTCCCGCAACTGTGACCGGGGACGAAACCCACAGTGTGCCACTGGGCCCTCGAGCCTGGGAAGGCGTGGGGAGTAGGTTGATCCGGAAGCCAGGAGACGACCATCGGCCGCCAGACTCGACTTCCTGCGTGAGACAGGGGGCGGTGGCTATGCACCTCTCTTCTACTCCACCGTAGTATTTCGCCTCTCTGCATCCAGGCCTCTACCGATCCGCCCCGGTTGCCTGTGTCGTGCCAGGCGGCGCCGCGTATTGCTTGTGCGCCGCATACCTCCGCGCACGTCGGGCTCGGGCGCGGCTCCCTTGTGGGCGGACTTCCCTGGCCCGGACCGGCACTGGCGGCCGCCACCCGAGCGGGATGCGGTCATGTTGACCGGCCGGGCCCCTGGACTGAGAGGGTGCTCATGACTGGGCTTCATCGGAGCCGAGGGCGGCCGCCGTGTCGTGGTGCGCCGCTTGGCTTCACGCTGATCGAGCTACTGGTAGCCATTGCCATCATCGCGATCCTCGCCGCGATCCTGTTTCCCGTGTTCGCGAAGGCTCGTGAGAAGGCGCGTCAGGCTTCGTGCCTGTCCAACATCAGGCAGCTGGGGCTGGCCTGGTCGATGTATGCCGAGGACTATGACGGCATGGCTTGCCCCTCCTACTACTACGTGGACGGGTTCCGGTTCGAGTATGCGTGGGACTTCATCCTGGACTGGGGCTCCTATCCGGACAACTACTACACGTTTGGCCTCTTGGGGCCCTACACCAGGAACAGCCAGATCCAGGCATGCCCATCGTTCCACGGCAATGCCTGGGCGCGGCCCTACACGGGCTATGCCTACAACGCGTCGTACATCGGAGGGGATCTCTTCTACGGGTACCCGACCTGCTCTGTCGGTCAGATCCACTCGCCGTCGGAGACGGCGGTCCTGGCTGAGGGAGGGTTCGGGAACCCCGTGTCCGCCCACAACTACCTGAGGGCACCGATCAGGGACCCTTTGTACGTGGCGGGTAAGGTTCACTTCCGGCACAACGGCGTGGCCAATGTCTGCTATGCCGATGGCCACGCCAAGGGCACCACCAAGAAGTGCCGCTACAGCGCCACCGAGCCAGAGTGTGGCGCACTCTCGGAGGACGACTCCGCATACGACCTGGACTAGATGGAGGGAATGCACAATGACCGCGCGCCGTGCGCGACTGCTGTGGGTGCTGCCGTGTGCGTTGCTCAGCGTCACGGGGGTGTTTGCTTCTCCGTATGCCACCGAGATCGTCAGCTACACGGGTCCCTTCGGCCCGTCACCCTACGATGACCCGTATGCTCTCTTGGGCAAGCCTTCGACCAAGTTCTGGGATAGCTGGTCGAAGAAGGAGAGTCGCGTCAAGCTGGTGGAACCGGCATACAACACGGACCGCAGCGGCAACAAGCTGATCACGACCGTGAACCAGGGCGCCTCGATCACGGTCAAGTTCGACCACTGGATCGTCGACGACCCACTCAACTGGTATGGACTCGACTTTCTGGTGTTCGGCAACGCCTTCTTCACAGGCAGCGGCTGGGTGCAGGGCGATAGCACCAACATGAACACCTACATGCTGACGGGTGGGGGCTGGTATGAACCCCTGACCATATCGGTGAGCCCGGATGGCATCGACTGGTACACGTACGAGAGCGGCCCGTATGGTGACACCATGTTCCCGACCAATGCCTACGCATGGGACCGGGCGAGCGCGTCATGGACGGACCAGGAGCTCGACTTCACCAAGCCGGTCAACCCGGCGTACGCCAGCATCCTCAACAGCGGGGGTATCTCGGCGGCCGACGCGATCGATCTGTACGAGGGCTCGGCCGGAGGGACTGGCTTCGATCTGGCCGAGTCGGGCTTCAGCCAGATCCAGTACATCCGAGTCGATGGGCTATCGGGTTTCGCCGGTGGCGAGATCGATGGGTTCTCTGATGTGAGGGCCACGCCCGAACCGGCCACCGCCTGCCTGCTTCTTTCGGCCGGCGCGGGAATGGTATGGCGGCGGCGCCATCGGAGAGCGAACACCTAGCCTGGCTTCCGCAGGAGTGCGGGGGGCCGCCTGCCGCTTCCAGTGCGGGAGTGGCGGCGGCTCCCGCTCCTGGTGGGCCATTGGCTGGCAGACTGCGGTCTAGCGCCTCGGGTCTGCCGATCCTCGCCCCGTCACACGCCGGCTGCTACCGACCACCACGCGTGCCAGTAGGCTCTCGCGCGAGTCGATGGCGTCGGCCGGGCAGACCTCCTGGCAGCAGAAGCACTCGATGCAGCGATCGTAGTTGACCCGGGCCGTGCCGTTCATATCGATGGCGCCGCCCGGGCAGATGGCGGCGCAGGCGCCGCACCCAACGCAACGCGCGGCATCAAAGGCGGGCCGGACCCAGAGGTGCCGCGACACGACTCGCCCTACCCAACGCGGCATACCATGCCGGATCAGGCCCGGCGGCCGTTCCAAGGGCACGTGCGCGCGCCGGATGTCGTATCCATCAACCTGGACGCGAGTGAGGTTGCATTCACCCAGGCCCTGGCGGCCTGCGGCGGCCGTCACTCGGACTTCCCCGGGCTCGAAACCGGCGAGGTGCTCCATGACCGCGTCGAGGGCAACGGCGTCGCCGGACGCTGCCACCAGCCCGAGCGGGCGGGGCCTCCCACGCGTGGGGCCGTTCCCTTCCATCGCCACGATGGCATCCATCACGGTCAGCTGCGGCCTCTGGCACGCGAAGGCGTCGACGATGGCTTCGCTGAGGCCCTCGAATCCGCCGAGGCCGTGGATCTGGATGCGCTCCCGGGGTGCCACTCCACCGAACAGATTCTTGATTGCTCCCGTAAGGAGTGTCTGGCCGTGGGTCTTGCACTTGGGGAGATTGATCACTACATCGGCGTCGCGCAGCGCGGCGGAGACGCGCACCTCAGCCAGCCGGAGCGGGTTCGGCACGGAGGCCACCACGTAGCCCCCCATCCGGAGCAGCTCATAGCGGACCGGCAGATCCTCACACGCCTGACTGATGCCGGCCCGGGCGAACAGAGGCTCGGCTCGGGCGAGCAGCGCGTACCCGGGCTCGTCGGCGATGGTCACCTGGCACCCGGCGGCGCATGCCCATTCGGCCACGGCCCGAACGACGGCGGGGTGAGTGCAGATGGCCGTATCGGGCGGACGCGCGTTGATAAGGTTGGGCTTGACAATGACGCGGGCCCCTGGCCGCAGCAGCGTCCGGGCGGCTGGCAGGCACCCAAGGCACTCGCCCACGGCATCTCGGACGCGGTTCGCTTCATAGGTAGAGCAGACGGAGAGGCTGACGTGGCTCACGATCCTGGCCCGCCGTTGACTCCGGGGACTGACGGCAGCCAGACGGAGAACACCGAGCCCTGGCCGAGCACCGACCGGATGGCAAGTCGGCCATGGTTGGCCGCCACGGCCCGCCGGACCAATGCCAGCCCCAGGCCCGTGCCGACAATACCCCGGCGGTCGTCGGTGTTCACACGGAAGAACTCCTCACCCAGGCGCGGCAGAGCGTCCTCGGGGATTCCGAGACCGTCGTCTTCGACATCGAGGCGGCATCCCTGGCTGTCGGGCACGGCCCGAATGCTGACCCGGCCACCCGGGCGATTGTACTTGATCGCGTTACTCACCAGATTGGTAAGGATGCGCACGACTTCGGCGCGGTCGGCATGGAGTGGGGGGCAATCGGGCGCCACCTGGACTTCGAGGGAGACCTCGTGTCGTTCGGCCAAATCGTGGCTCACGTTGGTGGCCTGCGTCACGATGTCGGCCACAGCGAGTTCCTCGGTCCGGCGCACCGCAGGAGCTTCCGAACGCGAGAGCTCCAGAAGGTCGCGCACCAGTTCGGCCATGCCCTCCACTCGCTCGCGGCAGCGCGTGAGGACCTCTTCGCGCCTGCCGTCGTCCGGCGGCGCCTCGCCCAGAACGACGTTCAGGTAACCTTGTACCGCGGCCAGGGGCGACTTGAGCTCGTGAGCGACCATCGACATGAACCGCGACTTGGCCCGTTCGAGGCTCATCAGCTCAGTGACGTCGCGGAGCACCGTGGCACTCCCGAGGTAGGCTTTGCGGGAGTCCTCGATGGGCACGACCCGCGCCATGTAGACGTGCTGGCCCACCTCGACATGGGTACTGAGGCTTGCGCGCCCGCCCGGCCCTACTTCGGGCGCCCGGCGGATCAGTTCTGCCAACGCGGGATCGGCGACCACGGACTCCAGGGGCTGTGGGTCGTGCGGGCTCGGCCCCAGCCCGAGGGCCGCGCGGACAGCGGGATTCGTCAGCACGACGCGGCCGTCCACGTTCACCACGATGACGCCATCGGCCAGGCTGTTGAGAATGGTTCGGAGCTGGGTCTTGTCGGAGTTGAGCTCCAGTAGCCGCGTCTCCGCCTCTCTGCGCAAGTGACGCCAGGCCAGCGCACGGTGGACTCTCAGGACCAAGTCCTCCGGAGCGAAGGGTTTGGGGAGGTAGTCGAAGGCGCCCTTGCGTATGGCCTCGACGGCCGTGTCGATGCTGGCATGTGCGGTGATGACGATGGCGACGACTTTGAGCTCAGCCTGCTCGATCCGCTCGAGGAGCTCGAACCCGCCGAAGCTGGGCATCACCAGGTCGACCAGGGCCACGTCGAACGCGGTGGAGGTCAGCCGCTTCAGCGCATCGGCGCCCGAGTGGGCCATATCGACCTCGGCCCCGCGGCTGGTCAGGACGCGCTTGATGCCGCGGCAGATCGCCTCTTCATCGTCGGCGATCAGCACGGAACCTTCGAGCCGCGGGAGATCAGTCATGGGCCGCCACCTGCTCAGCGTTCTCGGCGACTCGCGGCTCGCGCGCGGCCAGACGCTCGGCATGGATTCGGCGAATGGTGCTGACCAGTGTCTGGACCGGGACGGGCTTGTCGAACCATGCATCGGCCTTCATCCAGGCCAGCACTTCGCCGGGATTGCGGTGAAACTCGAAGCCCACATCGTGCACGACCGATGTGAGGATGACGATGGGGGCATCGCGGAACCGGGGGTCGCGCCGCAGCGCTCGGGCGAGTCGCGCGCCCGAGTCGGTCCGTTCCATGATGAGGTCGAGGACAAATGCATCGGGGATCTCCCGGTTGGCCACGTCCAGCGCCTCGTCGCTTCGCTCGGCCGTGACCACCTCGAAGCCGGCGTCGGCCAGCGTCAGGCGGTGCTGTTCGAGGAAATCCGCGTCGTCGTCGACCACGAGCACTTTGAGGGCGTCACTCCGGGCGGGCCGCGAGTGCGAGATCGGCAGGCGAACCTTCACCTCGGTACCGCCGCCCATCCGGCTGTCGACGGTGATCTCTCCATCGTGGCTCTGCACGATTCCGTGGGCCACGGCCAGGCCGAGCCCCGAGCCGCGGGCCCGTGGCTTGGTGGTCACGAAGGGCTGGAAGATGCGGGGCAGGACCTCGGGCGGGATTCCGCGACCGGTGTCGCGAACGGAGATCTCGACCGACTGACCGTCGTCTACGCCGCGCACTTGCACCCAGATGCGGCCCGCCTGCCCGATGGCCTCGACGCTGTTGGAGAGCAGATTCGAGAGCACCTGCCTGAGTTGGCCAGCGTCGGCGAGCACCGTGGGCAAGCCCGGTTCGACGTAACAGGCGAGGTCGATCCGCGTACCGGTCAGATGGGGGCGTATCTCGATCAGCGAACGGTCCAGAAGCTCGGAGAGGTTGACCTCTTCCCACTCGGGCCTCTTCTGACGCGCGAACTGCTCGAGGGCGGCCAGCACGTCCCGGCATCGGGCGGCCTCGACAATGATGTCCGCCAGGTCGGGTCGGCGCGGATCGTTCTCACCCAAGCTGTCCCAGAAGACCTGGGCGAACACCAGCAGCCGACCCAGGGGCTCGCTGATCTCCTGGGCCACATCGGCCGCCAGGTCGCCCATCGACGCCAGCCGTTGTGCCCGGACCGCTGCTTCGCGCGCCTTGCCGATCTCGTCGCGACTGCGGCTGAGCTTCTCGACGTTCACTTCGAGTTGCTCGATCAGGTAGGGGAGGCACATCTCATTCTCGGCCAAGCCCTGGTAGACGGCGATGGCTTTCTCGCGGCAGGTGGCGTACCCACAGGCCCCGCAATCCAGCTCCTGGTCGGCGGAGAGCTTGCCGGTACGGGCCAGGATGTCCCGGATCTCCTTCTCTGTGGGCACCGGGGCCACGAGCGGTTCGGCGTGGAACTCGCGGGCGAGGTTGGTACGCCCGAGGCGGCGCAGGCTCCGCTGGGCAGCCCGCGCGTGTGCCGCCAGAGTGCGCACGTGCTCGGTGACGCGGCGCCGGCGGCTGAGAACGCTCATCTCATGGGGATAGCCGGGCCCCGCGACACATCCCTCGCACCACAGCGCATCGACCAAACATGGCCCGAGCGCTCCCTGTTCCATGGCGCGCAGAGTTTCGATGCAGCGCCTGGGCCCGTCGACAGCGATCACGCCGTCATCCGTCAGGTCAGCACGCACCATCGCCGCCTTGAGTAGCCCACCGGTGATGGGGAACAGGGCCCCCAGGCCGGGCAGGGGTTCGTCGGCGACCGATGGCGCCAGGCGGTTCACGTCCACGTCCCGCTCCCGCAGAAGCTCGTCGAGCTCGGTGAACGTCATGGCCAGATCCGCGCTGGACGCGTCGCCGGCGTTCCGCAGTTCCGCCTTCTTGGCGATGCAGGGCCCCACGAAGACCACCGGTGCTCCCGGCATCAGCGACCGTCTCACTGCCCGAGCCATGGCTGCCATCGGCGACACGACCGGCGCGAGAAAGGGTACGAGGCTCGGCGCGTACTTGCAGACATAGGCGACCAGTGCCGGACACGGAGTGCTGATCAGGGCCGCCGCCGGGCGCCGCTTGACGAGGTGCGCGTATTCGCGGGCCACCATGTCCGCGCCAAACCCGACTTCGTAGACCCTGGCGAAACCGAGTTGGCGCAGTCCCGCCACGACCTGGCCAGCCGAGACGCCCTCGAACGCGGCGGGGTATGAGGGAGCGACAATGGCCACGATCGGCTCCGTGCCTGAGAGCAGTTGGCGTGCCGCAGGCAGAGCGGAGAGCACCTGCTTGGCCTTCTGCCGGCAGACCCTGACGCATGTGCCACAGCCGATGCAGCGCTCCTCGATGACGTGGGCCTGGCCGCCCTGGACGCGGATGGCCTTGGCGGGGCAGCCACGGACACAGCTGTAGCATCGGCGGCACCGATCGAGGATGGTCGTCACGACGCCCGTGCTGGGTGGGACCTCGCGGTTCACGCGTCTTCACCTGCTGACTCGGGCCGCGCCCGCGGCCCAGCGTCGCTACAACACCTGTCTCCGGAGCCCTGCTTCGACCTCCTGCAGCAGGTCCAGTGTATCGGAACGTAGACGCTCGGGGAGGCGGGAAAGCTCCCGCTGGATCAGGCGGTCGCCCAGGACCTGGGTTTCGGGCGAGGCATGGTCAAGCAGGTATTCCTTGAGTGCAGCCAGCGAATTGGGCCCGCAGCGTTCATTCACACACCGGCTCCGCGCCCCGGCCGGTCGGCGCCCCGCCACCGCACAGTTGGCGCACAGGTTCGGGACGAACCCAAACTCGGCCATCCGGTACACGAGCTGCTCAAGGGCTCGCGGGCTACCGATCCGCAGTGTGGAGTTCGTCTCGGGTTCTCCGTCTCCACTGTAGGCACCCGGATAGCTTAGCGAGCCGACACTACACTGCGTGACGCCGAGACTGTACAGCTCTCGCCGCACGGGGCCCTGCACCGGGGTGCTGAGCTGAATACTATAGAACGGCAGTGCCAATCTCAGCACCGCCACCACATAGCAGAAGCGCTCGTCGTCGACCTCAAACTCGGTCGAGAGCGATGCCGGTGCCCCCGTCGAGTGAACCAGACGCGGCAGCGATACCACTGCAGGTTCCATCGAGTACTGCTTCTCGAGATACTGTGCATGGGCCACCAGCGCCACGACGTCGTAGCGGTGGTCGTGAAGCCCAAGCAGGATGCCAAGTCCCACCTGTTCCCAGCCGGACTCGAGTGCCCGATCGTGGCACGTGAGCCGCCAGGCGTAGTCGGACTTCGGTCCCTCCGGGTGCAGGCGGCCGTAGGCCTCGGGGTCGTAGGTCTCCTGGACCACATGGTTGGTGCCCAGCCGCCCGGCCTCGCCGAGGGCCGCCTGTTGGTCGGGACGCATGGGGTTGATGTCCAGATCCACCCGTTGCGCCTGCCGGAGCCCCGAGGTGGTGCCGAAGGTGGCCCAGACCGCGTCACGCACGTAGGCCGTGCCGCTGCGATCGTCGCCGAACACCAGCGTGAAGCTGCGGTAGCCCTCATCCAGAAGCGCCACGATCTCCCTCTGCAGGTCGCCGGTCGTCGCGGCGCGACGTCGGAGTCGCGAGTTGGAGCGACGCATTGGGCAGTACAGACACTCGTTCACGCAGCGGTTTGTGGGGCACACGGGGGCGGAGACGCTGATCCGGCGCGCGTAGTAGCGCTCGCGGATCTCCCGGGCCGCCGCCAGGACCTGGTTGCGCCACGTGGGATCCTCCACATGCAGCAGCGCCGCGACCTCTTCGGGACAGAGGCCCTCGCCCTGCCGTGCGCGCCCCACGAGCTCGCGCACCCGCTCAACCGAGGGCTCTCGGGCCTCGGCCAATGCCGCAGTTACGCGGGCCGGATCATGGATCGACCGGGCAACCTGGTCCACTCGCTCCCGCGACCACTCGCTCGCCGGGCCACCGGGGCGAACCATGTGCGTCGCCTCCTGACGGTGACACACCAGACTGAGGGGCGAGGCGGCGCCCCATTGGCGCTAAGTTAGGCCCGAGACGACGCCGCAGGAGCACCGAGACGGCACGTCCGGGTCTGGCGGAGGGGCCACATGGGGAGGACCGTCCGGCGAAGCCGGATGGTGGGCCCCCATGGGCCCGGGTCCGCCGCCAGGCCGACCCACCAAGGCCGTCAGTACTCTCCGGCTGCGCTCTCCCGCCCGTCCAGGGCCGTCGAGCGCCGGGCCGATCAGGGTCCCACCAGCCTGCGAATGGTCCTTCCTATCAGGCCCCTCCGCAAGTCCAGGCAGGGCGCTCGGCGCGACCTTCGCGAGACCCAGTCGCCCAACTAAGAGCCCAATGTTAGCGCCGATGGGGCAGAGCCCCGCCCCTCCACTTCGTCACTCGCGGGTCGCCACCTGGTTTGCACGCCGCGTTCGCGGTGTGTACTTGGTGTGCAACAGGTGGTGCGACTTCTCGCTTAGAGGCTTACCCAGGAACTTCTCGTAAATCGCCTGGATCGATGGGTTCTCATGCGACCGCCGGATGGGTAGATCGCGATCGGCCTGGTAAATGGCCGCCGCCCGGGACTTGCGGATCTCCATCGATGTCGGTATGGGCTGCCCGCCGCCACCGAGACACCCGCCCGGACAGGCCATGATCTCGATGAAATGGTAGCCTCCCTCGCCCCGGGCCACCCGGTCCAGGAGCTGTCTGGCATTGGCCAGTCCGTGCGCCACCGCGGCCTTCAGCTCAAGGTTGCCCACCTGGACGGTGGCCTCCTTGACGCCCTGCATACCACGGACGGCGTGGATATCGATGTCCTCAAGCTTCTCGTTGGTGATGACCTCATAGGCTGTACGCAAGGCCGCTTCCATTACCCCACCGGTAGCACCGAAGATGACGGCGGCGCCCGTGGACTGGCCGAGAGGGTCGTCGAAGCCGCTCTCCTCAAGGGTTTCGAAGTCGATCCCGATCTCTCGGATCATCTGCGCCAGCTCACGGGTCGTCAGGACGTAGTCCACGTCTTGATAGCCCGAGTCGTTCATCTCGGGCCGCGCCGCCTCAAACTTCTTCGCCGTGCACGGCATGATGGACACCACGCGCATCTTGGCCGGATCCACACCAGCTTCCTGGGCGAAGTACGTCTTGGCCAAGGCCCCGAACATCTGCTGAGGAGATTTGCATGACGACACATTGGGCAGCAGGTCCGGGTAGAAGTGCTCGATGAACTTGATCCATCCCGGACTGCACGACGTGAGCTGAGGGAGCACCCCGCCGGTCGTGACCCGATGGATGAGCTCGTAGCCCTCTTCCATGATCGTCAGGTCGGCCGTGAAGTCCGTGTCGAACACCCGGTCGAAACCCAGCGCGCGCAGGGCCGCGACCATCTTGCCTGTGACGATCTTCCCGGGATCCATCCCAAGCGCCTCGCCGAGTGCCACGCGCACGGCCGGTGCGGTTTGGACGACGGTGAAGGTGTCCGGGTCCTCCAGGGCGGCCCAGACGGCGCCGATGTGGCTCTTCTCGGTCAGCGCACCGGTAGGACACCGGTTGATGCATTGACCGCAGTTGACGCAGAGGGCGCTACCAAGCGGCAAGTCGAAGGCAGCTCCGACGACGCTGTCGTACCCTCGGCCCTTGATACGGAGGCCGGAGACGGACTGAATCACCGTGCATGTCTCGATGCATCGGCGGCAGAGCACGCACTTGTCGGGGTCGCGAATGACCGAGAAGCTCGAGTCGTCCACCTCGTGGCCGGGCGGTTCGGCCTTGACACGCACCTCGCGTATGCCGAGTTCCTCGGCCAAGCTCTGCAGCTCGCAAGTGCCATTCCGGGCGCAGGCGGTGCAGTCCGATGGGTGGTCGGAGAGCAGCAATTCGACCACTGTACGGCGCGCCTTGCGCACCCGGGGCGACCGAGTGTGGACGCACATTCCCTCGCGGACCTTGAAGGTACAGGATGGCTGGAGCACGCGTTCGCCTTCGATCTCGACCAAGCACACGCGGCACGCGCCCTGTGCGGGCAGATCCGGGTGATAGCACAGGGTCGGGATGCGGATACCCGCCGCCTGGGCCGCCTGCAGCACGGTCATCCCGGCCTCGGCGGCAACGGTCTGACCGTTGATGGTGATGTTGACCTGAGACATCAAGCTCTTCCTCCTGAGAGAGGCCGCTGGGCGGGCCTAGGACTCGATCAGCACGCAGTCGCAATGCAGGCATCGGGTCGCCTCGCGGCAGGCCACGGGGAGCGACAGCCCCTGCTCCACTTCCGCGAAGCCGCTTCGCCGGTATGAATCCGGGATCTTCGGAGCTTGGGCCGCGGCGATCTCTTCCTCTGCGGCCGCCTCGAACTGGGCCATGACTGCGGCGTCCACCCGCGTCTTCGGGCGTTTCCTGGCGCGCGGCATGGGCTCGCCCGACAGCCGGCTATGGATGGCCAGTGCCGCGCGGTGCCCGTCGGCAATGGCGTCCACCACGGTCATTGGCCCCTCGGTGGCGTCCCCTCCGGCGAACACCAGTCCTGTCCCGGCAGACAGCGTCGCGGGATCGACCTGGATCTTGCCGCGAGACACGGGCACGCCCAGGTCCATCTCGTCGATCTTCTGGCCGATGGCGGCGATCACCGTATCGACCTCGAAGGTTGTCTCGGCGCCTTCGACGGGAACCGGCCGGCGCCGGCCGCCCTTATCGAACTCGCCCAGGCGCATCTGTTGGCACACGAGCCCGGCCACCTTGCCGTCGCGCACGATGACCTCCTTGGGCGCCACGAGCACGTGGATCTTGACACCCTCGGCTATGGCCTCTTCGATCTCGGCCGGATGCGCGGGCATCTCCTCGACTGTGCGCCGGTACACGATGTGCACCTCATCGGCTCCGAGGCGCAGTGCCGAGCGCGCCGAGTCGATGGCGGTGTCGCCGCCGCCGACCACGGCGACCCTCTTGCCCACATGGGGGTTGCGGTTGAGTGCCAAGTCGCGGAGGAACTGCACGGCATCGAGGACTCCGTTGGCACCGGAGCCCGGGCAGTCCAGAGGCATGCCGGTGTGGCAACCGACGCTGATGAACACGGCATCGTAGCCCTGCCGGCCCAACTCATCGAGGGTAACATCCTTGCCGAACGCCACGCCGGTCCTGAGCTCGACGCCCAAGTCCAGGATGTCCTGGATCTCCTGCTGAAGCACGTCCTTGGGCAAGCGGTAGTCCGGGATGCCCAGGGCCATCATCCCACCGGCGATGGGTTGCCTCTCAAACACGGTCACGCCGTAGCCCTTGCGCACGAGGTCGTACGCCGCGGTCAGCCCGGCGGGTCCAGCGCCAATGACGGCCACCTTGTGTGGGCGCCGCGGTTCCAGCGCCGGCTGCCATGGCCGAGTCCGGTGATCGGACGCCGCACGTTTGAGCAGGCGGATGGCCAGTGGTGAATCGAGCTGACCCCGCCGGCAGTGGGCCTCACAGTAGGCGGTGCAGACCCGTCCGCAGACCGAGGGGAATGGATTGGCGTCGCGGATGATGGCATAGGCGTCATCCATCCGTCCCTCGGCGATGGCGGTCACGTAGGCGGGCACATCAACCCCAGCGGGACACGCGTGCTCGCAGGGCGCTTTCATGATATCGGCGCACGTTCCTGCCCGGCAGTGTTTGTCGCGGATGTGCTCCTCGTACTCCTCACGGAAGTACCGGATCGTGCTGAGCACCGGGTTCGGCGCGGTCTGCCCCAGGCCGCAGAGCGCTGTCTCTTTGATCTGCTGGCCCAGGTCCTCGAGAAGCTCGATGTCACCCTCGCGGCCCTCGCCCGCGCAGATGCGTTCGAGGATCTCAAGCATGCGCTTCGTGCCGATCCGGCAAGGTGGGCACTTTCCACAGGACTCGTCCTGAACGAATTCCAGGAAGAACCGGGCCAGGTCGACCATGCAGGTCGTGTCGTCCATGACGATCAGGCCGCCGGACCCCATGATGGAGCCGAGCTCCTTGAGGCTCTCGTAGTCCACGGGCGTGTTCAGGAACTCCTTGGGGATGCACCCGCCCGATGGGCCGCCGGACTGCGCGGCCTTGAACTTGCGGCCATTCCGAACGCCCCCGCCGATCTCGTAGATGATGGTGCCCAGCGGCGTCCCCATGGGCACCTCCACCAAGCCCGTGTTGTTCACATGGCCGGCCAGAGCGAAGACCTTGGTGCCCTTGCTGGTCGGTGTGCCCATGGCGGCGAACCACTCGGGCCCCCTGAGGATGATCTGCGGGATGTTGGCGTAGGTCTCGACGTTGTTCAGGAGTGTGGGCTTGTTCCACAAGCCCTGCTGGGCGGGGAAGGGCGGGCGCGGACGGGGTTCGCCACGCTTCCCCTCGATGGAGGCCATGAGTGCGGTCTCTTCACCGCACACGAAGGCTCCCGCACCCATGCGGAGCTCGATATCGAAGCAGTGGGACGATCCGAAGATGCTGTCACCCAGCAACCCGTAGTGTCGCGCTTGGGCCAGCGCGACGTTGAGCCGCTCGATGGCCAGTGGGTACTCGGCGCGCACGTAGATGTAGCCCTTCTGGGCCCCGATGGCGTAGCCGGCGATGGCCATGGCTTCGATGACGCTGTGGGGATCGCCCTCCAGGACGCTCCGGTCCATGAAAGCACCCGGATCCCCTTCGTCGGCGTTGCAGACGACGTACTTGGGTGAGTCGGTCGCTTTGGCTGTGAGCTCCCACTTCAGGCCCGTGGGGAAGCCGCCGCCGCCCCGGCCCCTCAGCCCCGAGTCCTTGACGATCTGGATCACCTGTTCGGGCGTCTTCTCGGTGACGGCCACGGCCAGCGCCTCATACCCGTCGCGCGCGATGTACTCGTCGATGCTCCCCGGGTCGATCTCGCCGCAGTTGCGGAGCACGGTCTTCCGCTGCAGGGCGAAGAAGGGGATCTGTTCCATGGTGAGGATGGGCGCCTCGCCCTCATCGGGGTGGTACATGAGCCGTTCCACGGGACGCCCCTTGAGCAAGTGTTCCTGGACGACCAGTGCGGCGTCGTCGGGCGTCAGTTTCATGTAGAAGACGCCTTCGGGGTACACCACAGCCACCGGACCCAGGTCACAGGAGCCCATGCAGCCCGTTCGGATCACCCTGACTTCGTCCGCCAGGCCGCATTCGGTGATGGTCTGTTCCATCCGGTCCGCCACCGACTGGGAGCCCGAGGAGATGCAGCTGGCGCCGGCGCAGACCAATACGTGCGAACGATAAGTGCGCATCAGACCCTCTCTACCTTCCTAGATGGCTGTCAGCTACTCGTACTTGGCCAAGATCTCGGCGACTCGCGTGGGCTTCACGCGCTCGTACACGTCATCGCCCACGGTCATTACGGGGGAAAGGCCACAGGCGCCCACGCAGCGGACGACGTCGAGGCTGAAGCGCATGTCCGCACTGGTCTCGCCGACTCCGCAGCCGCAGTGTTTGGAGACGGCCTCGAGCAGGCGCTTGCCTCCTCGGACGTAGCACGCGGTTCCCTGGCACACTTTCACCGTATGCCGACCACGAGGGACTGTGGTGAAGAAGCTATAGAAGCTGACGACGCCCTCGACCGCACCCGGCGCAATCCCCAGTCGGTCTGCCACGTACTCCTGCACCTCGCAGGGCAGGTAACCGATCTCCTCTTGCACGGCGTGCAGGATCTCGATCAGCGAGTCGGGGTCGGCCCCGCGTCGCTCAATGATGGCGTCAATCTGGTTCGACGTCTCACAGCACAAGGTCTGTACAGCCATGCTTCAGCGCATCTCCGATCCGGTGGCGATGACATACTCTGAGACGATCTGGCCGTTGACGAGCTGCTCGGCCACGATGCGGCGCATGACAGCCGGCGTCACACGCCCATAGGTGACGGACGGCGCACCAGGTGTGATCACTTCGACGACCGGCTCGCGGTCACACAAGCCCTTGCAGCCGGTCTGCGATACGGTTACGTCGCTGATGCCGCGTTGGGCCATCTCCTCGAGCAGGGCGCTCATCACGTCCCGCGCGCCGGCGGCGATGCCGCAGGTTCCCATGGCGATCACGACGCGGGGACCGCCCTGGTTGTCGCGCACGGCCAGCGTTGCTTTGGCGCGCTCACGGATGGCCCGTAGCTCCTCTCGGCTCTTCACTGCTCTCCTGCCCCCTCTGAAGTTGTCCGGCCCGGCGCCAAAGCGTCAGGCCGTGCTGCCCAGACACGCAACCTGCTCGCGGACGTGTTCCGCGATCCAAGACAGCACCACAGGCGAGCTGACGGGCACATCGCCCAACTCGGCCTGCAGCTCCCCCAGGTCGAGAACGAAGCGGCGGTCGTCCACGCGGTGCTCGTAGCGCGCCCGCACCATCGGCCACTCGCAGGCCAGGGCCTGCACCACCGCTCCCACATCGCCTAGAGGCGGGCGGTCGAGGTGTGACAGGCGCATCCAGCCCGACACACTGGTCCCCCCACCTGGCTCCGAAGTCAGCGTCATACCCCCTTCGCAGCGTTCGCAGACCGATCGGAACAGCGACAACCCCATGCCCTGGCGCCGAGTCGTTCGCGTGGTGAAGAACGGGTCGCTGGCCCGCTCCAGCGTGCCTGCGTCCATTCCCCGGCCATCGTCCTCGACCCGCACCATGAGGCGGTCCTCCGGTCCCGACTCCTCGACGGTCACGCGCACGTTCGAAGCGCCCGCCTCGATGGAGTTTCTCGCAAGATCCAGAACGTGCAGTGAGACCTCACGCATCCGTGCCCGCCGGCCCTCGCACGACTGACCGCACCAGGTCGGGGCCCCAATCGCGCAACGGGCCCGACGCCTCGGCCACACCGCGTGGCACCCAACTCGCGCCCGCCCCGATGTCGTCGAGGCAGTGCGCGTCCGATGACCACAGCACCGGCCGGCCACTCAGGTCGGGCCATCGCCGCAGGGCATCCGAGCGCCCCGTATGCCGCGACAGCTCGAACGCATCGACGCTGAGGCCCTGCGGCACGAAGCCGAGCGTGGGCAGGAGTCCGTTGGCTTGGCGCTCCACATGTGCTGGAATGCTCAGCCCTCCGCGTTCGTGAGCCATATCGGCCAACTCCTCGATCGTCAGGTCCGTGGCCGCGATCAGCAGACGGGGCTCCTCTCCCAAAGTGTCGCCCAGTGCGTCGACGTAGTGCTGCGATCCGAGCAGGCCCGGCCGGTTCCTCAGCGCGGGCAAGCGTTCGGCCACATCCCGGTCCATCTCCATGGCCGGCGGCCAGTCATCGAACAGCGCCAGCGTGTGGACCCCCTCGGCGCTCTCAACCTCGAGCCCGACCAAGACGCGAACATCAAAGGCGGGGGCCGCCTCGATGAAGGCCCGGGCATTGCCGGCCGTACTGTGGTCCACGACTCCCAGCACTCGGATCCCCCGTTGCTCCGCCGTCAGCAGCACGGCTGGCGGGCGCATCTCGTCGGCCCCACATGGCGACAGCGCGCTGTGCACGTGCAAGTCGATGGCGACGAGGGTATCGGCGCCCATGCGCTCACCGCACACCCAACTCAAAGAGCCGTCCCGCCAGGACGTACGCGGGTTGGCTCGACATCAGGAGAGGGATCTCTTCCTCCTCGGCTCGAGACAGCGTGTCGTCACCCGGTTCGAAACCCGCAGCCACCACAATGGCCGCCAGACTGGCAAGCGCCGCGACGGCCACCGTGTTCGCATGGGTCTGGATCGTGATCCATACATCACCTGCCCGGCCACTGGCCATGACGTAGCTGAGCAGATCGCTCACCAGAGCCCCGTGAATCGGGCGGTCCAGGCAGGCAGAGCCGGCGAGCACCGTTAGCCCCAGTGCCTCGGCCATGTGGCGCACCGTTGTCTCGTCACGATCCGGCGCCATTGCCGCCTCCTCGGTAGAAGGTCAGCCGGAGCACGACGCCTTGCCCTGGCTCGCTCTCCAGCGACATCAGATCCGATTGCTGCTTGATGTTCGGTAGTCCCATGCCCGCTCCGAACCCGAGAGCGCGGGCTTCATCGGAGGCCGAGGACCACCCCGGCGTCATGGCCTTCGTCACATCGGCGATCCCTGGCCCGCGGTCTGAGATGGCCACGTCGACGCGAGAGGGGTAGACATCCACCGAGACGTAGCCCGACCGTGCATGGAGCACCACGTTCATCTCCGCCTCATAGCAGGCCACGGCCACACGCTGGACCGTGTCATCGTCGACGCCGGCCTCGCGCAATGCCTTCTTCACCGATGTCGAGGCCCGGCCCCCCAGGAAGTAAGCCCGGCCCAGGATCGGGAACTCGAAATGGCCGATGGATCTCTCGTCCACGGCTCCGCCACTTTCTGCCTTAAGCCGGGTACGCCCCGGAACGCCGGGCGGCTCGCAGCCCGGCCTGCATGAGCAACCCGCAGGCCTCGAACTTGGATAACGGCGTGCGGAACACGGCAATCTCCTGCTCGCGAGCAGCCTCGACCATCTCCACACCCACGTCCTTGCCCTCGATGATGAGCACCGCGGGAAGGTGCTTGATCATCGCCGTTCGCACCGTCTGGTCGGAAGTCAGGCCGGTGATCAGGAGAGCTCCGGACCGAGCGAAGGCGAGTACGTCGCTCATCAGGTCGGCCGCGAAGCATCCACTCAGCTCCACCTGTCCGTTCGGCGGCGCGACAATCGTGTCGGCTTTGACGATCTCGATGGCCCTCGCCAGAGTCACAACGCCTCGACCTCCGGTCGGTGCTACGAGGCCCCGTCCCGCTCGGGAGCCTCGCCGGTCAGGTATAAATGGATGGCGGCGGCCGCCGTGCGTCCGGCGCCCATGGCCTCGATCACGGTGGCGGACCCGGTGACGATGTCGCCCCCGGCATATACTCCGGGGATGCTCGTCGCTCCGGTGGCCTTGTCGGCCACGATGTAGCCCCACTTGTTCACCTCAAGGCCTGGTGTGGTGTCCTTGATGAGTGGATTGGCTCCCGCCCCGATGGCCACCACCACCACGTCCACCGGTGATTCGTAATCCGATCCAGGGATCTCCAACGGGCGGCGCCGGCCGCTCTCGTCTGGCTCGCCAAGTTCCATCTTCCTCAAGACCGCTCCAACCAAGCGCCCCTGCTCATCGCCCACCAGCTTGACGGGTAGGGTAAGGAGGTGGAACTCGATGCCCTCCTCTTCCGCATGGTGGATCTCCTCGGCCCGGGCCGGCATCTCTTCGCGCGAGCGGCGATAGGCGAGGATCACGCGCTCGGCCCCCAGGCGCTTGGCCGTTCGCGCCGCATCCATAGCCACGTTCCCGCCACCGATGACCATCACACGCTTGCCGCGCGCGATGGGCGTGTCGGCCTTACCGAACTCGTAGGCCCTCATCAGGTTCGACCGTGTGAGGAACTCGTTGGCTGAGTAGACTCCCAGCAGGTTCTCTCCAGGGATGTCCATGAACTTGGGCAGCCCCGCCCCCGTGGCCACGAACACGGCGTCGAAGCCCTCGGGGCCCAACAGCTCCTCGATGGTGTCGAGCTTGCCGATGACCGCGCTGGTCTGCAGATCGACTCCCAGATCCCTGAGGCGCTCGACCTCGGCCTTCAGGATCCGCTTCGGCAACCGGAACTCCGGGATGCCGTACACGAGCACACCACCGAGCTCGTGCAGAGCCTCAAACACGGTCACCGAGTGCCCCCGGCGGGCTAGATCGGCCGCGCACGTGAGGCCAGCGGGCCCGGAGCCTACGATGGCAACCCGTTTTCCCGTGGCTGGCACGGGTGGCACCGTCTCGCGCGGTCCGTGCTCGCGCTCGTAGTCAGCCACAAATCTCTCCAGCCGGCCGATGGCCACGGGCTCGCCGCGCCGTGCCAGCACGCACAGGATCTCGCACTGGGTCTCCTGCGGGCACACACGCCCACACACCGCCGGAAGAACATTCGTCTCCATGATCTTGCGGGCGGCCTCGACGAACTGCCCCTCCTTGGTGAGTCCAATGAACCCCGGTATGTCCACGGCCACCGGGCAGCCGGTAACGCATCGGGGGTTCTTGCACTGAAGGCAACGCGCGGCCTCGGCCATGGCCTGCTCCGGTGTGTAGCCGAGCGGCACCTCGTTGAAGTTGGTCACCCGCTCAGCCGGTGGCTGCTCCGGCATCGGTTGCCGCGGTTGCTTGGACGGATGGACTTCAGACATCAGTGTGCCTCCACGGGGCCAAAGCCCCAGATCCCTCAGGCGTCGAGGACGCCCGCGATGCGGCAGTGCTCGTAGTTCTCCGCGATCTGGCGCTCCTCGGCCCGATACGCGCCTTGGCGCTTCATCAGCAGATCGAAGTTGACCAGGTGGCCGTCGAACTCCGGACCATCCACGCACGCGAACTTCGTCTGCCCGTCCACCTCCACCCGGCACCCCCCGCACATCCCGGTACCATCCACCATGATCGGGTTCAGGCTTACCATGGTGGGAATGCCGTACTGCCGCGTCAGCTCGGACACGGCCCGCATCATGGGTGTTGGGCCGACCGCCAAGACGAACCGGATATCGGTACCCTCGGCGATCAGCGCTGCCAGAGCATCGGTGACGAACCCCTTGCGACCGTAGCTCCCGTCATCGGTGGCGACCTCGAGACGGTCGCACAGCGATCCGAGCTCCTTCTCGAGGATCACCAGCCCGCGGGTCCGCGCGCCGATGATGCCGATGAGCCGGTTGCCGGCGCCACGCAGGGCCTCGGCGATGGGGAGCACCGGGGCCGTGCCATAGCCGCCCCCAATGACACACGCGGTCCCATGGTTCTCGATGTGCGTGGGGCGGCCGAGGGGACCCGCCATGTCCAGAAGGGCGTCACCGACCTCCAGCCGGGCCAGCTCCATGGTCGAGTGGCCGACGGCCTGGAAGATCAGTGTCACGGTGCCACGGTCCGGGTCCGAACCGACCAGCGTTAGCGGGACCCGTTCGCCCCCCTCGTGGACACGAATGACCACGAACTGCCCGGCCTGACGCTTTCGCGCAATCTTCGGATGGTACAGGTCGTACCAGTACGTCTTGGGCGCGATCTCGCGCTTCGCGACGATCTGGTTCTGACGCAAGTGCTCAGTGCTCATGTCTGTCGGCCCTACCTTTAGTCATGTCATGCTTGCGGCGTCGCCGGGACCACCCCGGCCGCGTCACCAGTGCTCGATCACCACCAGCTTGCCCTGTTCCTCGAGCTTCTGAGCGATCCGAGGAATGATCCTCCCCCTCGTCATCATCCCCATCTGCCGGAACCGCATGGGCGCGTGCCCCGGATTCCGAGCTGACCCCACGAGGAAGTTCACCCGGTCCGCCTCGTCCAGGAGCGCGCGCAGCGCGGTGACGCCTGTGTCCGGATCCAGCTCATCGGCGTCGGAGTCCAGCACATTGCACAACTGGTTGAGCGTCACCGCGCCCTCGGTGACCAGGTCGATCCCCTCAATCCCATACCGTGGGGGCACCATCGACGGGACCGGGCGCTGCTCGACGGTGACCTCGACGCCGAGCAAGCGCGCCACCATCTCAGCCGTCGATGCACCGCAGATGGCCTTTGCACCCTCCTCGAGCACGAAACGGCGCACCAGCTCCTTGTCACGGGCCCGATCCGAGGGGGGACCCGTCAGCACGGTGACCACGCGGCCCTGCCGGCAGTAGGCCAATACGGCCGTCGCGTCGTCGCCCACATGCTCCCCACACAAGGCCATCGCGCGCCGGTGAACGAGCTTCGGCAGCTCCACGGGGGGCCGGCCTCGTTCCAGTGCCTCATTCACGCACCTCACGGCACCATCGATTCCCCAGCCGCCAGGCATGGATGTGCCAAGCCCGGCCTGAGTGATCCCATCCGTGACCACCAACAGGCCCTCACCGGGCTCCAAATGGCAGTGTGCCTCGCTCACGATCTCGGTGCCCACACTGGTGGCCCGCTGCCTCAGGGCCGAAGCATGGCGCCGAGTTGCAAGGATAGGGGCCGGCATCTCGTAGGTGATCACCGTCGCCTGGCCTGAGCTGGCAATCTGTGCGGCACTGAACGCCGCCCACGGCAGGGGGGTGCCGCGCGCCGCGCCCATGGTCTTCACCACCGCCGACACAGCCCGCTGGACCGACATGCCGCCCCGCAGCATCTCCATCAAACGTGCCGAGGTCATGGTTGCCGCCACGTGAGCCTTCACCCCGTGGCCAATGCCGTCACAACACACCAAGCTCGTCCACCCTGCGGTGCGTCCCTGAACGACCACGTCACCACACGGCGCGCCCGTTCGGCGCGAACTCTGCGCACTCGTCACGTCCACGTGCAGGTAGCTCACTCCTGCTCACCTGCCGGGCCCTCGAGCTGGTCCGCCTGGTCGCCCGCCAGGCTCATCAGGTTCTCGACCAACTGCTCGCCCCGCGCCGCACTCTCGCCCAGGTAGCGGGCGATCTCCTGGGCCATGCCGATCTGGTGCTCCAGCAGTTCCTGGGCCTGCATGAGCGTGCGAGCCCGAAGCTCGCCGAGCTTCCTTCTCGCCGTCTCGCCACTGGTGATGTTCACGAAGATCCCCACGTACTGCCTGTCCTCAGGCAACGCGTACAGGATGTGGCGGCAGACCAGGCCGTACCGCTCGTGGGAGACCACGGTGTTCACCACCGACTCCTGGCCGGAGGCCACTCGCTCGAAGCCGGCGGGATCCATGAGGTAGGAGATGGGGCGGCCGCAGACGGCATCGGTGCACATGAACAGGCGACGGAATGCCGGGTTCATGGTCACGATGGCCAGGTCCTCATCGAGGATGACGATGCCGTTCGGGCTCGTCTCGATGATGCGGTCGGTCCGCTGCTCGGCCAGCCGGCGCATGTAGGGGATGCACATCTCCGGCTCGGCCATGCCCTGCACCACCGCGATGGCCTTGTCGCGGCATGAGGCGTACCCACACGCGCCGCAGTTGAGCTCATCCTCGTCCGAGAACTTGCCCGTGGCCTCCAGGGCGGCACGGATCTGGTCCTCGGATACGGGCTCGCAGGCCGGAGCCGAGGGAGAGAACGTGGTGGTCAGTCCTGGGAGCTCCCTGGCCGCTGGCGCGGCCGGTGCGCCGGGCAGGGCACCGTAGCCCAGCACCGCCGCTCGGCGCCGGAATACCGGGAGGGCGGACGAGACGGCCGGGCCGTTGACACACCCCATCGCGCAGAACAGCGGCTCCACGATCAGAGGCCGGTCACCCTCGCGCAGAGCGGAGAGCAGATCCCGGACCTCGTCCACCCCGCTGACGGCCACCACTTCCGCCGAGAGGCCGTCCGCCTTGATACACGCAGTCCGCAGGCAACCGCCCTCGAGCGGGAACAACCGCGCATGGCCCAATGGCTCGTCATCGAATCCGCTTTCCTCGCAGGCCGCCAGGGAAACGCCCGCGGCCTGGAGCCATTCGGCGAGCTCTGTGAAAGTCAGCACACAGTCAACTACAGCGTTGTTCTCCGGTCGGTCCGCCTCAGCCTTCTTCGCGACACACGGACCCACAAACACCACCGGTGTGTCGGCGCCGAGCTTCTCGCGGATCAGCCGCCCATGGGCGACCATAGGCGACACCACTGGCACCAGGCGGTCCGCAAGCTCGGACTCATGCCGCTCCACATAGGAGACCACGGCAGGACAGGCGGTCCCGATGTGGGACTGCCCGGGCCGCGCCCGGCAGTACTCGGCCGTCGCCTGGGCGACGTAGAAAGCTCCCACGGCCGTCTCCGCCACGTGCGCGAAGCCCAGCAGCCGGAGCGCCGTCGCCAGACGGCGCTGCTCCCAAGGCGTGTAGACCGAGGCAAACGACGGCGCCACGCTCACGGCCACCGGGCGGTCCCCCGCCACCAGTGCCTGAGCTCGGGCCAGGTCACTCCGATACCGCTTCGCGCCCTGGGGGCACTCACGGATGCACGTGCCGCACACAATGCAGCGGCCGGGATCGACCGATGCCTGCCCGCCCTGCATCCGTATCGCCTTGACGGGGCAGACCCGCACACATCGGTAGCAATCCCGGCACTGCGCCTTGTCGGTGTAGACCACGGGGAGCCGTTCGGTACCGTCTCCCACTGCGCGAGCACCTCACATTGTGAGAGATCTCACGTGACGAGACTCACAAGCGCTTCCTGCACCGTATCGAGCGAACACCTCTCCAATACCTGGTCCCCCACGGCCACGGATGGCCCGCGATCACACTGCTCGAAGCAGAAGGTGGCCTGCACGTCCACCCGGTCGCTCAAACCCAGCTCGCCGATCCTGCGGATCAGCCCGTGCAGCAGGTCCTGTGACCCCCGAAGGTAGCACCCGGTTCCCACACACACGCGGACCTTCACCTTCTCGGCCCCGGGGCCCGCCATCAGCGTGATGTCCTCGTCCGCGATTCGCTTCCGACTCTGGTAGTGGGTGTGCAGGAGGCAGTGGGCTTTCTCGCCGCCTACCTCTCCCAGTGTCGTCTCGTAGCACGCGGCGAGCTGCGGGTTGTCCTGGGACTTCCGGAATTGCAGTCCTCGGTCCGTCTCGTAAAGCCCGTGGGCTCGCTGCCGAACCGCATCGAAGTCCCCGGGGATGGGCTGTCCCGCGCCGCCAACGCACCCGCCCGGGCAGGCCATGACCTCCACCAGGTCATACTCACACCGGCCCGCGCGCACCAACTCGGCGATCTGGCGCGCCTGTTTCAGCCCGTGCGCGACGGCTAACTTCAGCCGGCGCCCGCCGACGTTGACGGTCGCCTCGCGCAGGCCCGCATCACCGCGGACCTCCGGGAAAGCGACCTCCTCGACTGCGGCGCCCCCCAACTTCTCCGCCGCATAGCGCAGCACGGCCTCGGTTACTCCGCCCGACGCGCCGAAGATCACGCCTGCACCCGTCTTGAAGCCCAGGGGCATGTCGAAGGATTCCGGGGCCATCTCCGTGAGCCGGATACCCATCTGCTCCATCATCCGCGCCAGCTCCTGGGTGGTCAGCACGTGGTCGACGTGCGGTACGCCGCCCGTGGCGAACTCCTCCCGCCTGGCCTCGAACTTCTTCGCCGTACACGGCATGATCGACACCACAACCAGGTCCTCGGGCCGTACGCCGAGCAGATCGGGGAGCATGGCCTTGGCGAGCGAGCCGAACATCTGCTGCGGCGACCGGCACGACGACAGGTTGGGGAGCAAATCGGGGTAGTACTGTTCGGCGAACTTCACCCAGGCTGGACAGCATGACGTGAATTGCGGCAGTGGGCCGTCGGCAGTCGCCCGCCGCACGAACTCCGCGCCCTCCTCAAGTACCGTCAGGTCGGCCGCGAACGACGTGTCGTAGACCTTCGAGAAGCCCAGCACGCGAAGCGCCGCGGCGATCTGACCCGACAGTCCCGTGCCCGGTTCGAGCCCAAACGCCTCGCCCAGGGCCACCCGCACCGCTGGCGCGATCTGGGCCACCACCGTCTTGGATGGATCCTCCAGGTCACGCCACACGGCGGGGATCTCCTGCGCTGGCGTGATGGCACCGGTGGGGCAGACCCGAGCACACTGGCCGCAGAGCACGCACTCGACGCCGTTCAGATCCTTGCCGAAGGCCGGGCCCACGGCAGCGTGACTCCCACGGTGGATGAAGTCGATGGCCCCGATGCCCTGGACCTCGTCGCACACCCGCACGCAGTCACCGCACAGCACGCACCGGTTCGGGTCGCGAACCAGCGACGGCGACGAACGGTCCTGAGCGGCTCTGCGGAGCGTGGGCTTGAACCGGATCTCCTCGAGCCCCAGCCGGCGGGCCAGGTCCTGAAGCTTGCAGGTGCCACTCTTGGGGCACGTGGGGCAGCTCTCGTCGTGGTTGGCCAGCAAGAGCTCGACCGTCAGCCGGCGGATCTGGCGGATCTCCTCGGTGCTCGTCCGCACGCGCATCCCGGCCTCGGGCTGGGTCGAGCACGATGCCACCAATCCCCGTCCCTCGACCTCCACCAGGCACAGCCGGCAGGCGCCGTACACGCTCAGCTCAGAGTGATAGCAGAAAGTCGGCAGATCGATGTTGGCCTTGCGGATGACCTCGAGGAGGTTGCGTTCCCCGTTCACGGGCACCTCGCGGCCATCGATCACAACCGTCATTGCGCTCGCCACCTGTCACACCCCACCCACGGCGTCGAACTTGCAGACCTCACGACAGGCGCCGCACTTGATGCACTTCTCCACGTCGATGACATGGGGCTGCTTGCGCTCCCCCGAGATGGCGCCTACAGGGCACTGACGGGCGCACACCGTGCAGCCGCGGCACTTCTCAGGGTCGATCTCGGGGGTCAGCAGAGCTTTGCAGCGCCGGGCCGGGCATCGCCGCTGATACACGTGAGCCTCGTACTCGGCGCGGAAGTAGCGCAGCGTGGACAGCACGGGGTTCGGCGCCGTCTTGCCCAGCCCGCACAACGAGCCCTTGGCCACGGCCGTGGCCAGCGACTCGAGCAAGTCCAGAGTCCGATCGTCTGCTCGGCCCTCGATGATGTCATCGAGCAGGGCCAGCATCTGCTTGGTGCCCTCGCGGCACAACACGCACTTGCCGCACGACTCGTTCTGCGTGAACTGCATGAAGAAGCGCGCGATGGACACCATGCACGTCTGGTCGTTCATGACCACCAGACCGCCCGAGCCCACCATGGCCCCGACACTCCGAAGCGAGTCGTAGTCCAGCGGCAAGTCCAGGTGTTCCTCGGTCAGACATCCACCGGACGGCCCACCGATCTGCACGGCCTTGAATGGCCGGCCTGTGACCTTTCCCGAGTCGTCGGTCACGCCGCCGCCGATGTTGTAGACGATCTCACGCAGGGTGGCGCCGAAGGGCACCTCGATCAGACCGGTGTTCGCCACGTGGCCGGTCAGCGCGAACGTCTTCGTCCCCGGCGAGCCCGTGGTGCCCACGCTGTGGAACTCCGTGGCGCCGCCGTTGAGCGTCAGCGGCACGGTGGCCAGGGTCTCGACATTGTTGATGACCGTCGGCTTGCCCCACAGCCCGCGCTGCGCCGGGAAAGGCGGCTTCGGCGCCGGCATCCCGCGCTTCCCCTCAATGGACGCGATCAGGGCCGTCTCTTCACCGCAGACGAACGCCCCCGCGCCCTCCATCACGTGGCACCGCAAGCCCTGGCGCGAACCGAACACGTTATCGCCCAGTAGCCCCATGGCAGTCGCGTCGGCCACGGCACGCCGGAGCCGCCGCACAGCCAGTGGATACTCGGCGCGGACGTAGATGTACGCCTCCTGAGCGCCCACGGCCCTGGCCGCGATCATCAAGCCCTCGATGACCGCGTGGGGATTGCCCTCCATGATGCTGCGATCCATGAACGCGCCGGGGTCGCCCTCGTCGCCGTTGCAGATGATGTACTTCGCATCGCTCTCTTGGATCCGCGCCAGTTCCCACTTGCGGCCAGTTGGGAACCCACCGCCGCCACGGCCCCGCAAGCCCGACCGCGTGACCTCGTCGCACACCTGCTCCGGGGTCAGTCTTGTGTACGCGCGCTCCGCGGCCGAGTAGCCGCCCTGGGCGATGTACTCGCGCACGTCCTCCGGATCGATCGCACCACATTGCTTGAGCACGGTGCGCTGCTGGCGGGCGTAGAACGGAATGGTCGCCGTATCGCGGCACCGGGTGCCCGAGAAGGGCTCTGCATACAGCAGGCGCTCGATTACTTCGCCGCGGCCCAGCGTGGCCTCGATGATCTCCGGAACATCTTCGGGCCTGACCTTCGTGTACAAGATGCCCTCGGGCAGTATGGTGACCAGGGGCCCCATCTGGCAGAAGCCCTGGCACCCGCTTCCGGAAACCAGTACCCTCCGGTCCGCCTCATCCTCGGAGGCCGGAGACGGTACCGTGATCGCCGACCACCCGGCCTCCGGGAGCTGGGCCACGAAGGCGTCCCGGACCCTCAGTGATCCGTTGGCGACACAGCCAGTGCCCGCGCACACGATGATGCGCCGGTGCTGCCCTGCCGCGGCCTGGCGGTACTCCTCGGCGACCACGTTCAGCTCGATGCTCGGACAGCTCATCGCGACCCCTCTGCCTCCACAATCGCGTCCACCAAGGCCACCGCCGACTCCGGCGTCATCTGGCCGTGCACGTCCTCATCCACCACCACGACCGGCGCCAGACCACACGCTCCGAGGCACGAGACCGTCTCCACGGTGAACAGCATGTCCGGCGTCGTGTCCATCGTCTCCGTCAGACCCAGGCGCGCCCGAATGGCCTCGAGGATCGGGATCGACTGCTTCACATGACATGCCGTGCCGTCACACAAGCGGATGACGTGCTTCCCCTTGGGCTTCAGGGCAAAGTGGGCGTAGAAGGTGGCGACCCCGTACACCCGTGCCGGAGGGAGTCCCAGCGAGGTGGCTACAAACGTCAGGACCTGCTCGGGCAGGTACCGGTACTCCTCCTGAACTTCCTGCAGGATCGGGATCAGCTTGGCGGGATCCCGCCCATGCTGATCGAGGATCGCGCAGACCTTCTCGAACTTCCTCACCATGGTAGGCGCGCTGCTAGGCGCCGTGACCGCCGACATGGCGCTCGCTCTCCTCCTCCTCCGCGGACCGCAGCCGCTGGGCCAGGCGGTTCGAGAGCACCGCCAGGCTCGCGCCCAGGTCCACATCCTCCACCAGCACCTCGCGGGGCACTTCCAGCGCAACTCCCGTGAAATTCCAGATCGCTTTGAGCCCACTGAGCACCAGCAGGTGGGCGGCGTCCTGTGCCGCATCCGCCGGAACCGTCAGGACCCCTAGATGCACGTGCATCCGTCCCGCCAGGTCCGGGAGCTCGTCCACATCCAGAATGGGCTTGCCCCTCCAGTGGGTACCGATGCGCTCGGGGTCCACGTCGAAGGCCGCCACAATGTTCAGGTTGTACCGCTGGAAGCCCGCATACCCCAAGAGCGCGCGCCCCAGGCTTCCCGCGCCCACCAGGAACGCATCAGTCGTATTGTCCCAGCCCAGGAAGTGCTCCACGGACGCGATGAGCGCACGGATGGGGTAGCCGATCCGCGGTCGGCCGACGATGCCCGTATAGGCCAGGTCCTTGCGCACCTGTGTCGGGTTCAGGTCAAGGGACTCGGCGATATGCGTGCAGGAGACCAGTTCGCGCCCGCCGGCGTGCAAGCGCCGCAGGAGGTGTAGGTAAGAGGGCAACCGGCGTAGGCTCGCCTCGGGGACGGGCTTGACCTTTGGGCTAGCCATCATCTCGATTCCTCCAGCTCTCTTGCGAACTCACTGGCGAGGATACCATATCGACCACCCAATATCAATACCGTTTTCTCGATATCGTGATACCGATATACTTTTCCTGAATGTCGGAACGATTCCCCAGCCCGAAACGCTCTACACTGAGGTCAGGCCGCCCTGTGCGCAGTCGCCTGCAGCCCGAGAGAAGGATGCACGAGCATGGTCAGCCACACCCGAGATGCCTCATCCGCCATCGACGAGAAACGCATCGTGTGCACGCTCGAAACCCACAGTAGACCCGAACCCGCTCACGTGCGCGATGTACTCCAGAAGGCCCGGCAAGCCCACGGGCTGGAACCGGCAGAGGTGGCGGTCTTGGCCGCCGCCGATGACCCCGATCTCATGGCCGAGCTCTTCGATGCGGCCCGTCAGGTGAAGGAGACCATCTACGGCCGCCGACTCGTGTTGTTCGCGCCCCTGTATATCTCCAACATGTGCGCCAACGAATGCCTCTACTGCGCTTTCCGCGCTCGCAACCGCGAGGTGAAGCGCCGGGCGCTGACGCAGGAGGAGATCGCACGCGAGGTCGGCATCCTGGTCGACCAAGGGCACAAGCGCCTGTTGGTCGTCGCCGGTGAGTCGTACCCGCGCCAGGGTTTCCAGTACGTCTTGGATTCCATTGCCACGGTGTACAGCGTGGCTCGGGGCCGAGGCGAGATCCGCAGGCTCAACGCGAACATCGCGCCCCTGACCGTCGACGAGTTCCGGCAGCTCAAGGCGGCCAGGATCGGCACCTACCAGCTCTTCCAGGAGACGTACCATCGTGAGACCTACAAGAAGATGCATGTCGCTGGCGTCAAGGCCGACTATGACTGGCGAGTGTCGGCCATGGACCGAGCCATGGAGGCCGGTATCGACGATGTGGGCATCGGCGTTCTCTTCGGCCTCGCCGACTGGCGTTTCGAGATCTTGGCCCTGATGGAGCACAGCCGTCATCTCGAGGCGCGCTTCGGAGTCGGACCCCACACCATTAGCGTGCCCCGACTCGAACCGGCCACGGGATCGCATGTCTCCTTGTCGCCCCCTCACGCGGTCTCCGATGACGACTTTCGTCGCATCGTTGCCATCCTCAGGCTGGCGGTTCCTTACACGGGCATCATCATGTCGACGAGGGAGACTCCCCATCTGCGCCGGGAGACTTTCGCCTTGGGCGTCTCGCAGATCTCGGCCGGCAGCCGCACGAACCCCGGGGGCTACTCCGAGGACGATACAGAGGCTGATGCGGCCCAGTTCTCCCTGGGCGACCATCGCCCGCTGGACGAAGTCATCCGCGATGTGGCGTCGCTGGGCTACATCCCGTCGTTCTGCACGGCGTGCTACCGGCTCGGCAGGACGGGCCGTGACTTCATGGACCTGGCCAAGCCTGGAGAGATCAAGGCCCACTGTGACCCCAACGCCCTCTCGACATTCCTCGAGTACCTGCTCGACTACGCATCGCCCGAGACCTGCGCCGTGGGTGAGAAGGCCATCGGCGACATCCTGGCCACGATGCCCGAACCGATGCGAAACCACTCGGAGCGCCTCATGTCCAAAGTCCGAGAAGGCCAGCGTGACGTGTTCTGTTAGGCGGACGGGGCGATATGGACGGGGCCGAATACCGGCTTGAGAATGACCAGCTCGGCGATGTTCCTGTGCCGGGCGATGCTCTCTATGGGGCCCACACGGTCCGGGCTCTCGCCAACTTCCCCCTCGCCCGGCGCCCCGTTCCGGCCGTGCTCGTCCGAGCATTCGGCGCGGTCAAGCTCGCCTGCGCGCAGACGAACCGGGCACTCGGCCAGTGGTCCGGCGATCCTGGTAAAGCCGACGCCATCGTCCGCGCGTGCTCGGAGATGCTCGAGGGTTTGCTCTCCGAACATGTCGTGGTCGACCTGCTCCAGGGCGGCGCCGGCACCAGCATGAACATGAACGTGAACGAGGTCCTGGCGAATCGGGCGCTCGATATCCTGGGCGAGCCCCGGGGCCACTATGCCCGAGTCTCGCCCCTGGACGACATCAACCGCCAGCAGTCGACCAACGACACCTACCCCACGGCTCTTCGCGTGGCGGCCATCTGGGAGCTGAGGGATCTCGAGGCCAGGCTGGTGGCCCTCCAGGAGTCGTTCCAGGCTGCCGAGAGGCGTTTCGCCCACATTGTGAAGGTGGGCCGAACCCAGTACCAGGACGCCGTACTGACCACTCTGGGCCGCGAGATGGGGGCTTACGCCGAGGCCATCAACCGCGATCGATGGCGTGTCTACAAGTGCGAGGAGCGCCTTCGCGTCGTGAACCTTGGCGGAACGGCCATCGGCACCGGTCTGGGCGCCTCGCGTGAGTTCATCTTTCGCGCCACCGATGCGCTACGCCAGGTGACGGGTATCGGCGTCGCCCGGGCCGAGAACCTGGTCGAGGCCACCCAGAATGCGGACGTGTTCGTTGAGGTCTCCGGCATCCTGAAGGCCTGTGCCGCCTCGATGCTCAAGATCTGCACCGACCTGCGGCTCATGTCGTCGGGTCCTGAGGCGGGGCTGGGCGAACTCCGGCTGCCTCCGAGGCAGGCAGGTTCCTCCATCATGCCGGGGAAGGTGAACCCGGTTATACCCGAAGCCGTGAGTCAGGTAGCACTGCTGGTGATGGGCTACGATGGGGTCACTGCCATGGCTTGCGCATCCGGTAGCCTCGAACTTAACCCCTTTCTGCCCCTGGTTGCATTCTGTCTGCTAGAATCCATCCAGCTTCTGACTGCCGCCGCTGACACGTTGCGCACACACTGCATCGACGGTCTCGAAGCGAACGAGGAGCGCTGCCATCGCCACGTTGAGGGCTCCACTGCGGTGGCGACCGCACTGGTTCCGGTGGTCGGGTACTCCGTCGCGAGCGATGTGGCCGCCGACGCAAGGCGAACGGGGAGGACGGTCCGGCAGGTTGTGGTGGACCGCGGCCTCTTGGCGCCGGCGGAGTTCGATGCCCTGATTTCCCCCGAGGCGGTCTGCCGGCTCGGGGGCTCCTGATAGGACCGGCCTGCTTCCATGCGCACAGCACCCAAAGGGCTTCGCCTGCATATTGGCTTGTTCGGGAGGCGGAATGTGGGCAAGTCCAGCCTCTTGAATGCCGTCACCCGCCAGCAGGTGTCGATCGTGTCGGAGCACGCCGGCACGACGACGGACCCTGTCGAGAAGCCCATGGAGCTCCTCCCGGTCGGCCCAGTGCTCTTCATCGACACGGCTGGCATCGATGACGTCGGCGCGCTGGGCGAGCTGCGAGTCAGCCGGACTCGCGCCGCGCTTGACCGCACGGACCTGGGCCTGGTGGTGACCGACGGCCCCTGGGGGGAGTTCGAACGTTCCATTGCGGCCGAGCTGCGCGCGCGCGGCGTTCCGCTCGTGGCGGTGTTCAACAAGGTGGATCTGGCCGAGCCGCCGCCCGACGACCTGCGCCAACTCGAAGCCGCCGGGATACCGGTCGTCCGCACGGTCGCTCATGAGGGCCAAGGCGTGGCCGACCTGCGGCGTGCCATTGTGAACATGGCACCTGCCGAGTTCCTCGAGAGTCCCGCGTTGGTGAGCGACCTGGTCGGCCCGGGTGAGCTGGCCGTGCTGGTGGTCCCCATCGACAAAGAGGCCCCGAAAGGCCGGCTGATCCAGCCCCAGGTGCAGGCCATCCGTGACCTACTCGACCATGACTCCATGTGTCTGGTGACGAAAGAACGGGAGCTGCGGGCAGCGCTTGCGCGGCTCGTCACCCCACCGAAGCTGGTTGTTACCGATTCCCAAGCATTCCTCAAGGTGGCTGCTGACACGCCGGCAGATGTCATGATGACCAGCTTCTCGATCCTCTACGCGCGGTTGAAAGGGGATCTGCCCTTGCAGACAGAGGGCGCCATGGCCGTCGATGACCTCAGACCCGGCGATCGCGTCCTCGTAGCCGAGGCTTGCGCGCATCACCCGATCGGGGAAGACATCGGGCGGGTCAAGATCCCGCGCTGGCTGACTCAGTATGTGGGCGGACCACTTGAGTTCGAGACCGTTCAGGGCCACGACTTCCCTGAGGACCTATCATCGTACCAGCTCGTGATTCATTGCGGAGCATGCATGTGGAACCGCCGCGAGATGCTCAACCGGATCCTTCATTGCCGCGAGGCCGGCGTGCCGATTACCAACTATGGCCTGGTCATCGCTTTCAGCCTCGGCATATTCGAGCGAGCTCTCGAGCCATTCCCGGCTGCTCTGGAGACGTACCGAGCGAGACAGAGGGGACATTCCATTCATGCTTGATCGAGCCATTACCCTCCCAGAGATCGAGTTCTGGCTGCGCACCACCAGTGATGCCATGCTCTGGGAGCTCTTCGAGGCCGCGGATGCCACCCGGCGTGCGGCCGCAGGTCACGCCGTCTACCTCCACGGATTAGTCGAGATCAGCAACTACTGCGTCCGGCAGTGCCACTACTGTGGCCTGCGCGCACCCAACCTGAACCTTCCGCGCTACCGGATGGATGGCGAGCAAATCCTGGCCGCTGCCCGGACTGCCCGCCGGCTCCGCTATGCCTCCGTGGTTCTCCAGGCCGGCGAGGACTACGGCATCGAACGGGACTGGCTCGCCCACGTGGTCCGGCTGATCCGGCAGCGCGTGCGAGTGGGCGTGACTCTATCCTTGGGCGAGCGTCCCGAGAGGGACCTCGTCGCCTGGCGCCGAGCCGGGGCGGACACGTATGTCCTCAAGTTCGAGACATCGGACCGCGAGCTCTACGACCGTATCCACCCGAAGCTCGCCGGCGCCAACACCGAACGCATGGCGATGCTCTCGCTTCTCCGCGAGATCGGTTTCCGCGTCGGAAGCGGCGTGATGGTCGGCATTCCAGGACAGACGTTTGCGTCGCTGGCCCGGGACATCGCGCTCTTCCGCGATCTCCAACTGGACTTCATCGGCGTGAGCCCCTTCATCCCCGCCCCGGGCACCCCGCTGGCCGCCGGCGCTGACGAGGCGCCCAACGGCGCCCAAGTCCCCGCCGATGAGCTCACGACCCACAAGGCGCTGGCACTGGCGCGTCTCGTGCGCCCGGAGGCCCTGATCCCGGCGAGCACCGCGCTCGCCGCAGTTAACCCGCGACGGGGGCGGTTCCTCGCCCTCACCCGCGGGGCCAACCTCATGCTGCCCAACCTGACGCCACCGGACCTGCGTCCCCTGTACGCGCCCTACCCGGGCCGGCCATGCACCCCCGAGACGCCCAACGAGTGTCGGCTGCGCCTCAGCAAACAGATCCGCCAGATGGGCCGCGTTGTCGGCCGTCGGGCACCGGATCGTCGGGGACATCAGTCGGCCGCCAGCACGGCCCCCACGGACTAGCCGCACGGGGGTGGGTCCCCGGTGCCGCGCCGTGGACCCGCCCCCGGCTCCCCTTGGCTCACCGATCGGCTCGCAACACATACAGCAGCCCGGGCCGGATGCGCCGCAAGGTGATGCGTCCGTCCGCCTCGCCCGTGACCTCCAGCGGCCATGGACTGCTGTAGCCGTGGCCCACCGGGATCTCCGCGAGTGTGGCACCGCCCGTCTGGCTCAGGGTGACGCTCGTCTCGACCGGTGCCTCGCTGAACAGCAGTACGTGGTGGCCGGTGAACCGCGTCAGCACGGCCGGGTCGGCCTCCGCAAACCCGTCGCCGGCTACGGGGAACCCATCGGCGTTAGCCTTCGCGTGGTCCGCGGCGAAGAACGCCGCGTCCGCCAGGACCACATCAGAGGCGGCCCTCAGCAGGTCGAAAGTTGCCGCACGCTCACCTCCTGATGTGAACACGCCGGCCGTCGAGCCCTCGTTGTCCTTGGCCTGCCACAGCAGCGCGCCCGCGCAGTGGTCCATACCGAACAGCAGCGTGGCCAGATCGCGCTCGAGGTGGAACGGCGGACGGTCCTTCACCGGGGCCCCCCACCCCGCCTCGGCCCACAGCCAGCGTCTCGGCCGAGCATGCGTGCGCGCCAGCCACAGTCCCGCCTCCGCGGCGGCGCTCAGAGCCGGCCGGTTTGCGGCCACGTCCTTCCACTCCATGCTGTTGGCATCGAACCCGTAGTACGAGACGGCCATCAGGTCGAACACATCGCGGTAGTTCTCGAGCCGGTCGCCCCGTGGCCAGTCCCCGGCATAGGGGATCTCGTCGGAAAGCCATGGCGGCCCCTGGATCCCCAGTCGGCGCCCCTCCAGCGCAGCTGCCCACCACCACATGCTGGTGCACAGCTCGGGCGAGCACACCACAGCGCCCGGCGCCTCGGACTTGGCGGCCGCCACGACCTCGGCCCAGTGATCCCTGTCCTTGGTCCGCCCCGGCGCGCCATCGCCCTGACCGGCCACTTCGGTGTAGATCAGCGTGAAGTCGTCTCCGTAGGTCTGGTGGACGTGCCGGGCGAGCGTCGCCGTGAGAGTCCTCACCTGGTCCACCGGCCGGATGCCGGTGTAGTCGAGCCCCTTGGTGGCATCGTTGAGGAAGGTCATCTCGTCCCGCCCGATATACGCCACGTACTCATCCACCGGGAACACCAGCAGCACGGGGTGGATGGACAGCTCGCGCAGGAGATCGAGCACCTCATCGAGCGAATCGACAGCCGGCGTTGGATCGTGCCACACGTAGTCGGCTTCTGCGAAACGCGTGTAGTCGATCGACTCGGGCCCGTTCCACGTTGTCTGCGGTAGCCCGATGAAGCCGGGATGCACGAAGAACCTGAGCGTGTTGATGTGCAGCTCGTCGCGCAGTGTCATGAGCTCCTCGCGCGACAGCGGGAACTCCGCCCCCCGATGCGTCCCGCCGACCTGGCAGAAGCCCCACGTCAGCACATCCCTCGGCACCTGCTCAGCACCGGCCGGGCTGACACCCACGATCAAGGCCCACGCCGCAACTCCGCACAGGCGGACCATGGCGAAGCCCCCTCCCCGCGACGCCGCTCTGCTTCGGCGCGCCACAGAGGGTCGCCTGCGCTCTTGGGCCCGCGCCATGCGGCAGCTTGGGGCTCCAGCGGCCCGTGGGCCTGGTTGCGGAGGGGCGCCATGGGGGCAAACCGCTGCGTGGTGGCCCCCCGACACGCCTTGGTCAGCCGCGGGCCGACCGCGTAGGCCGATCGTCCCGGTCGGCCGTGAGGTGTCGAGCGGGACCCTCGACCTACGCGCGCTCCGGGCGCACCCTCGTTCGGCCCCTCCACACAACCTCGCGGAGCCCGAGGAGGGGCCGCATGGACAGGGACCGCGAAGCCGAAAGTGAACTGCAGTTCGGTGAGTAGATGGGGGTTTGGGCGGATTGGGGGCAACGCGTGTTTGGGTTGGGCCCCGCGAAGCGGGGGTGTACCCGCCGCTCACCGACAGACGCGGCGACCCCATTGCCGGGGCCGGAGTCGGCTTCCCGGACACTGGTCAGTCCGATCCCGAGCCACCGGGGGAGGCGGCGAGCGGTCCGTGCGGTCTTCGGAGCGTCGCATAGGGGAGACCGTCGGTCGAACGACCTCTGGTGTGGCCCGAGCCGGCCCGAGGCCGAACGCGGCCGGCCAGCACTCAGGCGCCGCAGCCCACGTTGCCACCGGTCGCCGCCGCCTCTTTCCCCCACTTGCCCCCTACGGTGCCGTCAGCGCCTCGAGTATCTGGATCCGGACCCGGTCGGCCGTCGAGCGGTCCTTGTCCACGGTCCAGGCGACCAGCCCCGGCTCGTAGCCGGCCCCGCACACTTCGTCGATGGCGCGCGCGAGCAGCGTGCGGAAGGTCTCCGAAGCGCGCACGTTGCCCTTCGCGGCTTCCTCCCGCACCCGGTCGCGCAGCATCCGGAGGTACTCGTAGTCTTCGAGTCCCTCGCGGACCGCCTCGAAGTGCTTGCCGTTGGTCACGCTCTTGGCGTCGAGGTACACCGGCGTGAAGCTCGCGCCCGACGCCGTCAGGTCGTTCCACGAGTTCGCTGTACCGCCCGTGTCGCCGTAGGCCCAGAAGCCGCTGCCCGTCGCGCCGTACTTGAAGCAGTACCAGTGCTGCAGCCGGTAATAGTAGTAGGGGTCGAAGCTCCTCACCGGGCCGCTGCACTGGTAGAACCACAGCCGCTTCCCCTCGGTCCTTAGGCGCTCGTAGTAGGACCGAGAGCTCTCGGGGCCGCTGGCGAAGATGCCCAAGTTCGGGCACAGCACGTCGGAGACCGCGAACATCTCCGGAAGGGCCGCCAGTTCCGGGCGCGAATGGACGGGGTCCTCCCAGATGAGCACCTCGGGCTCCGCCGCCTTGATCGCCTTGGCCCAGAGGATGATCCGCTGTTCCTGCTCTTCCATTGATGGCTCGTCGACGAGAAGCAGCATGAGTTGCGATGGGTGGATCCCAAGGTCACGGACGTGGGCCATCCAAACATGCATCCAGCTGGCCACACACGCCGGGAACCCTTCCGAGGTCATCGGGATGCCGGCCAACGATTGTCCCACGGCCAGGAACAAGGCGTAGTGGGTCGCCCCCGGCCAGCGCGATACCCAGTCGTCGAAGCGGGCGAAGTCCAGCGGCTCCGCAAGGCCGTACGCCTCGTCGAAGCCCTTCGGCCACGGCACAGTCCCGGGACTCGCCCAGGGGGTGTCGACGAAGTGCTGGCGCATGTTGACGACGGCCTCGTCCTGGTTCTCGAGCGTCAACCCGTAGGCTGGTGCGAGCCCGGTGTAGTCCCACAGCCCGAGGCTGCAGCTCAGTCGGTCGGGCATCTGCAGCGGGTACACCCGGACCGAAAGGTTGACCTCGCGCTCGTCGTCACCCGGCAGCCGCAGCCGCATCGCGCCGCGGCGTTGCCCGAAGGCCAGTGCCGCCGAGTTGACGTCGAGCCACATCTGGCGGACCATCCCCGAGGGCACGGTCACGCGCCAGCCCCCCGGGGTCTGCTCGGCGGGTATCAGCGGACCGGCGATGGCCGCGCGCGACTGCGTCTCGATCCACTCGACTTGATAGACCGTCAGCCAGGGGGGATGTGGCCCACCGGGTAGGCCCGTGAGGGCCATGTCAACCGTGAGCGGCTCGCCACTTAGGTTGGTAATGTTGAACACACCTGCGCGGTGCTCGCCCTTCACCATGCCGATGTCGATTGACGGCATCTGCGGTCCCGGTCCCGGGATCGAGAGCGGCTCCAGCGGATCCCAGGGGCTGCTGGTCCAGATCCGCACAGGCTCCTCGCCTCGCTCGCGCCAGACCCGGGCCCGAGCCGAGTAGACCTGGGCGTGGAGCGGCGTCAGCGGATGGATGGCGCGCCAATCCGAGCCGAACCGCCCCAGGTCACCCGTCGCCAGGGCCTCAAGACGGTCGGCTTCACTCGCGGCCCAGGCGGCGGTCGCTGTTGGAGCGCTTTCGGCCTCGGCCCGTAGGCGGGCGATGTCGCTGAGCAGGCGCCTACGGACGCTGGCGTGAACGCGCAGATCGGGGACAAGCTGCCCGGGGTCGGCCACCGGTGTCCCCGGATCGGCGTCATCCTCGCCGAAGTCTCCCCCGTAGACCTCGATCTCATCGCAGAAGGTGTATGGGCTCGGGGTGCCGATCAGCAGCCTGAAGTACCGGCCGTAGGCTCTCAGGTCGCCTGTCCCGAACCGCCAGTTGGCATAGCCCGCATCCGGCGGCAGTCCGTGCTTCGCCGACAGCAGTGCCAGGTCGCCCACCTGGCGCCAGCGTGTGCCGTCGTCGCTGACCAGGATCAGCATCAGTTCCGGCCAGCCAACTCCCGCAACCCCGGCAGCCGTGCTGTACGAACACCCAACGATGGGCTGCGCTCGGCCCAGGTCGATGGTGATGTCGACCTGTGCGGCACCGGACCAACCGACGGTGCCCGTCTGGACCCAGAAGTAGCCAACACTGTGCTCGCCGTCGGTGAGCTGCACACCGTCGCCCGCGTCGGTGCAGTGGCCGTAGTTCGGCGCGGGATTCAGCGTGTAGGGCGCCCCCCGCGCAACGTTCGGGCCCGGCGCTGGTCCCGCGAAGCCCCCAGCGACTCGGCCGCCCTCCGGCCGGTACTCGGCGGCGGGGACGATCTGAACATCGTCAAACCACGACGTGCCTTCGGCCGGTCCTCCGTCTCCGGCGTGGGGCAGTAGCGACACGGTCAGCTCGCTCAGCGGGCCGGAGTTGAACCGCACACTCGCCCCCTGCCAACCACCGGGGCCCGCCGAGAGCGCTCGGGCGAGCTCAACTGCCTCGCCCGACTCCAGCACGCCGGACACGGTCACAGCCGGCCTGAGCGCGTCGGCTTTGAACCATGCACTCAGTACATAATCAGTCTGTGCTTCACACATCACGACTTGCGCCACAGGCGCCACCACGGCGCCGGCGGCCAGCCGGACACGCAGGCTGCGCTTGCCGCTGTGGCCATCATCGTCGACCGCCGCCGCGTAACGCTCCGTGCCAGTCGGCACGGTCCACTGATGCGGAAGGTTCCCCAGCGCGATGTCCGAGAACGTCCCGTTCCGCACCAGGTCGGCTGCCCCGGCGCCACCCGCCGCCGCGCCGATCAGCACCAAAGCCGACAGGACCACAACGACCCGCGCCATGGGTTTCCACTCCCCACCAGATGACGCTACGCCTTCTCGCACCGCAGATCGAGCCACGCCATCTCGTCGGGCGTGACCTCCAGCTCGGATGCGGCCACACACGAGTCGATCTCGGCCACCGTGGCCGGACCGACCAAGGCGACGATGGGTGCCGGCAGGTTCAGCACATATGCCAGAGCGATCTCGACGGGCGCCACGCCGCGCGCTCGGGCCAGCTCACGGACCCGGCGGAGCTTCTCAAAGTTGCTCTCGTTGTGGTAGACGCGTACGAGGTCCGGATGGCCGCGGTCATCCGGACCTGAGTAATCGAGGAAGAACCCGCGACCCTGTGAAGACCACGCCAACACTGGAATGGTATGCTCAGCATACCAGAGAAGGTCGCTGTGTGAAGCTTGCGTGCACTTGGGCCAGAAGGGCTCGATAGCCGTCGCCAAGCACACGTGCGGGCTCGAGACCGCCATGGGGATAAGCCCGTGCGCCTCCGCATAGGCGTTGGCCTCGGCCAGGCGCGGCACGGTCCAGTTCGACCCGCCGAAGGCTCGAATGCGGCCCCGGCCCACCTCCTCGTTCAGAGCATCGACAATGGCGCCGGCGGGTGTCGCCTCGTTGTCACGGTGCAGCAACCACAGGTCGATGCAGTCGATGCCCAGCCGTTCGAGATTGCAGTCGATGGCCGCGTGGATGCCCGCCGGATGAACGTCGGCCGGGTTCTCGCAGCCCTTGTCGAGGATCACCCACTGGTCCCTGTTGCCGCGCTCGGCCAGGTAGAGCCCGATGGCACGCTCCGATTGGCCGCCGCCATAGACCTGAGCGGTGTCGATCAGGTTGCCACCTCGCGCCTGGAAGTGGTCGAGCAGCTCGAACACCAGGTCGCGGCAGTCGGGCGAGAAGATCATCGAGCCCATGCCGAGCCGGGAGACAGAGCGGTCGAGGATCGGTATGTGGAGGGTGTTCAATGGTCGATTACCCCCTCTCGCAGTCAAACACGAGCCCCATCGAGGCGCGGAGGGCATCCAGGGCTCGCATCTGGCCCAGGCTGTCTTCCCAGCTCATGGCTGGCGCTTGGCGCCGGTCGAGATACTGCGCCACGGTGAGAGCTTCGTTGGCGTAGAGCTCCCGGCCGTGGGTTACCTCGATGGTCTCCTGCTTGTCGCCGGCCGACACGATGAGCGAGGCATTCCCGTCGGCCGGGAACCACGGGTTCGTCACTTGGATCCAGCCCTGGCTGCCGTAGACGTTGGCCTTCGACGGCACGCCGCATTGGGTGGCGCACGAGAACGAGGCCACGGCTCCCGAAGGGAACTTCAGAGCGCCCGTGGCCTGCTCGTCGACTCGAGACTGCGCGCCGATGTGCCCCACCGCGTGCAGCGCGCACGGCTCCTGCCCGGCCACGAGGCGTGAGAACGACACGCAGTAACAGCCCACATCCATCAGGCCGCCGCCCGCCGCAGGGTTCTGCATCCGGATGTTGTCCAGGTTCATCCCCATGTTGAAGGCGAAGGCACTCTCGATGATCCGCACCTCGCCGATCGTCCCCGCGTCGAGGACCTCACGGAGCCTCGTCCACTGCGGGTGGCAGCGGTACATGAACGCCTCCATGAAGAACACGTCACACCTGCGGACAACCTCCAGCACGCGTTCCAGCTCTGGCGCGTTGACCGTTACCGGCTTCTCGCACAGGATGTGCTTGCCCGCCTCCGCACAGCGGATGGACCACTCCGCGTGCATGTGATTGGGCAGAGAGATGTAGATGGCGTCCACGTCTGGATCCGCGATGAGTTCATCGTAGGACCCGTAGGCTCGAGCGATGCCGTGCTTCGCGGCGAACTCCTTGGCTCGGTCCAGCGTGCGGGATCCGACCGCTAGTGCCGTGGCCTCATCGGTGGTGCTGAGCCCGTGCGCGAACTTGTCGGCGATCATGCCTGTGGCCATGATGCCCCAGTTGAGGTGTCTCATGCCGCCCTCCCCGTTGCTTGGAGGATACTGCCGTCCTCCGGCCTGCGTTGTTGTTCTCGGTCCCCGGCCCGCAGGCCTTGTGGGTTGCTGCGAGACACGCGCCAGGCCGGCGTGTCCAAGGAGCCGACTTGGCTGCATCGGAGGTCCGGAGCATGAGGCTAGGGGCCGCCATCCTGGTGGCACTCGCGGCCTTGGGCGTCGGCGCCAGCGCGCAAGAGCCTGGTTACGCGTTCATCGGCCAGCGCATCACCTTCAATGAAGCCGCGCGAACCCCCATCACCTCCACGGCGTTCCGCGGCACCTTCGAGCTCACGCGCGTGCCCACTCAGGCGTGGCTCGTTCTCGAGGTCGATGACCAGTTCAACGCCTACGTCAACGGCCGGCTTGCCGGGAGCATCAAGACGTTCACCGAGGGAAAGGCGCGCGCGTACCCGGTCGCTGATCTGCTCCGCGTGGGCAGGAACGTTGTCGCGGTCGAGGCCTACAGCGCGCTGGACAAGATGAGTCTCGGGCTGGACGTCCGGTCGGATACCCTCGACGGGCCGGCGTTGGTGGCGTCCAGCGAAGCATTCCGCGCCCACCTGTGCCCGGCCCCGCCCGACATGGCTTGGGCACATCCGGACTTCGACGACTCGGCGTGGGCCAAAGCCACGGTCATCGCGCTTCCGGGAACACTTCCGCTGCTGACCTGCGAGCGGCCGACAGAGGCATTCCGGTTCCCGCCAGAGGCTTACCTGCCGTCCCTGATCCCGCCCGACTACGGCTTCAGTGGGCAATGGATTCAGCCGGCCCACGCGCCGGCGCAAGGCGAGCAGGGCGCGGTGCTCACACAGTTCACCGTCCGCAAAGGCCAGTTCGACCATGTGGTCGCGTTCGTCACTGGAGACGATCGCTACATGCTTTATGTGAACGGGACTCAGCTCGGGTGGGACTGGTCACCCGTGAGTTGGAACTGCGGAGAAGTGTTCGATATCAGCGACGTGCTGGTCGATGGCCCGAACTTCATCGTCATCCGGCTGCGCAACGACCTCCCGCCCCACTGCGCGGCCCTGGCCGAAGTGTGGGGGCTCAACGGCGGCGACTCATTCATCGGCGCCCCGCAACGGACACTCCTGACGGCCACCTCACCCGATTGGGACAGCGTGTGGGGGAACATCTACGAGGACCGCGACCCCGTCCAGAAGGCCGTCGCTCTCGGCAAGCCCCCATGTCCGCCCTGGTTCACGCTGAAAGCCATCCCCTGCCGGCAGATGCCGACGAGCGAGGAGTAGCACACAGATCAGGGGCTAGGGCCAGCGGGGCGGGTTCGGCCCCGGCATTTGTTTATTGCTTTTTCATGCATTTTTTAGTCTTCGCCCTCCCGCCACCGGGCATGCCATTCGTTGGCCACACCCATCCGGCCGCCAGAGAGGCCCATGCGCCGCCTCAGATCGAGAAGCTGCTCCACCTCGGCCCGCCCGAGGGGCACCTCGCCACCGATCTGCCGGGCGGCGATGAGGATCCGCGCATAGTGGTCCAGCGTCTCCATGCGGAATGCGGCTTCTTCGAGGGTGGATCCGACGGTGACCGCCCCATGGTGCGCGAGCAACACGGCATCGCTCTGGTCGATGAACGGCACAATGCTCTCCGCCAGGGCCTCCGATGACGGCGGCGCGAAGGGCGCCAGCGGCGCACCCACCAGCGATACGACCACTTCGGTCATGGTCGGGACCGTCAGAGGTTGCTCGGCGACCGCAAAAGCCGTGGCATGGGGCGGATGGGCGTGCACGACCGCCCGGACGTCCGAGCGCGTCTCGTAGGCCCTCAGGTGCAAGCGAATCTCCGATGACGGGCCTGTGGGCCCAGAAAGCCGCTGGCCCGCCGCGTCGATGACGCACAGGTCCCCCTCCCTCATGAAGCCCTTGCTGACTCCCGTGGGGGTACAGAGAAAACGGCCCTCCCCCAGGCGCATCGACAGATTCCCGTCGTTGGCCGTGACCAGTCCACGCATCCAGAGGCGTCGCCCGGTCTCGACCATCTCGCTCCGTTCGGCTTCGTAGTCCATGGGGGCCATGTTCAGCCACAGAGGAGCATGACCTGCCCGAAGTACACGTCAGCGGTGGGAACACCCGCACCACGCCATCGCCGCCCCACCCGCCCCCCCGGTCACGCGCCAACCCCCAACCCGAAGTCGCTGAGCCGCCGCGTCCACGCGGCGTGACGAAGGGCGGCGGGTAGGAGGCGGCTGGGACGTCTCATGAATGCCTTAGTGAGGGAGGTATTGGCGCGCGAATCGGCGCCATTTGGGCGGGCCTCGGAGCCTCCGGCTGGTGCTGTCTTCCGCGCCGGACCTCCAGACCCCGGACCTGTGCGCGGCCTTGGTTCAGGCTCCCAGGATCTCGCGGACGAAGCCTACGTTCTCCTCGACCATGCCGTCCTTGTCGCCGCGATGCATGCCCACGTTGACGACATCGCCGGGCTTGATGTGCCCGAAGGCGTACTCGAGCGCCATCAGAGGATCGATGCGCCCGGCGCCCATCACCTTGTAGGCGATGCAGGGCTTCGGGAGCCGCCGGACGCACTCGGCCGCGGGCGCGACATCGGCGAGACGAAACCGGTGGCCCTGACCCGAGTGAAGGCTGCCGCAGTTGAAGAAGCACACCACGTGGAAGTCCACGACATCGAGCGAGGCCACCCAGTCATGCACCTCGGGGGCGTGACCCGCCACGCCAATCGGCAGGCCGAGTGACCGCGCGTGCTCCGCCCAGGTTCGAAGCGTCCGGTCATCCTTGCTGGTGTAGAGTCCATCCACCAGCCCGCCATGGAAGTAGGCCGCCTTGGCGCCGATCCGTACCGCGTCGTCGACGGCGGCCAGCATGTTCTCGTAGGGCCGGTCGGCGAGCTGCGCGATCCACTGGAGCCGCCCGCCTCCGGCCAGGTACTCGCGTACCGTGCCGATGACGTGCGGGGTCTCGTTGTTGGTGACCATCGTGTTGATGCCCGCTGCCTCGGCGCGGCTCCAGGTCTCCCGGATGCGCTCGGGCGTGTGGTAGGCGACCATCTCGGCGTCGCGCTCGGGCGTCTGATGGCTGAAGCCCCCAAACGGGTTGGCGCCGATAATCAGGCGCGTGACCCGCAACCCGCAGAAGTCCACTGTGGGCAGCATTGGATGCGCTCCATCCCTGGTCTCGGTGTAGGCCTCTGTCTCCATCATACACCGTCGCTATGGTTCGGGACGGTCCGGTGGGCGCAACGCGTCGAGGAGCCGTCCGTCGCCCGTCAGTTCGGCGCATGCCGCTACAGCGCTCCGCCACCCCGTTCCCGCGGGCGGAGGTCTGTCGCAGAGCCGAATGGCCAGCCCCCGGGCCGCCCCGAGCCACCGCGGGTCGCCCGTCTGGCCGAACGCCCACAGGAGGGCCTCGACCCACTCGGCGCTCGAGGCTGCGCCGCGTCCTGCGACTACCTCGTCCGCCTGGTGCCAGGCCGATGCCAGGACCCGCTCCAGCCGCGTCTCATAACCGGCCTCGCCCCACGTTGGCAGCGTGGGCTCCGTCATATCGGGCGGGCGCCGCGTTCCGCCCAGCCCCTCGCTGCCCTTCGCCACGGCGATGGGGCACAGCGGATCCGCCAGCGCCCGGGCTGCATCTGCCGGCTCCAGTGCCGTCAGATCCGCCGGGAAGTACAGCAGCCACTCCTCCGTGAGTGACTGGCCCGGCGCGAGGCTCAGCTCCGACGCGCAAGAATCGGCCACCAGGTATCCCCCACCGACGTCGACACGCTGGGCTGGCCGCGCCGGCAGGCTGCCCAGACATAAGGCGACACGCCGGCCGCGGCAGGCGGCTTCGACCCACCCAAGCGGAGCGGCAACATCGGCCAGCGGATCCCCCCCGAGTGTCGCGCTGAAACCGGTAGAGCCCTGCTGTGAGCGTATGACAAGCGGCTGACCGGGCACCACTGAGGTACGCGTCTCCGCCGGCGCATCCGCGCTGCACGCGCCGAAGGTCACGTCGGGTGACTCCAGCATTCCAAGGGGCAGCACATTGGTGTGCCCGAACACGCGAATGGCCTCGCCTTGGGGGCGGCCAGGCGTCGCGTACAGCGTAGTCTGGACGAAGACGGCCCGTAAGCCCGCGTACACCACCAGCCGATGCACCATCGACACGCGCTCGTCATACTCGGACCGGACGCGGACCACCGCGCGAACCGGCCCGGACTCTTCGACAACAACCTCCGGCACCGAGAAGCCCAGCTCGGCTTGATGGGACCGGGTGCCGGCGTAGGACACCGACGAGGTCACCGGCCGGCGATCCCCAATCAGCGGGAGGTCATCTGTGAACCCGTCGCCGGCCTCATCAATAGCTACGCTCTCGAACAGACCACACCCGCGATGGCCATCCACCACCAGCATCATGGCGCCCGGACCGGCTCCGTTGCGCACCACAGTGGCCCCGGCCAACTCGACGACGGAGACACCGGGCTGCGGCGCCTCGTCCGGCGTCGCAGGACTGTCCTTCGACCAACGAAGCTCGTAGCGCGCCTCGGCACCGGCCGCCACACGGCCGACAAAGGTGACCAGGAGCCGGCGCACACAAGGGCCGCCACCGGTTGCGGCGGGCCCCTGGGCGAGGACGCGGGTCTGGCACGGGATCTCGGTGCCCTCGGTGTCGGTGAGGACGGCCGAGCCACCGGTCGCGGTCGAGACTGGCAGCAGCCCTTCCGGGAGCACTACGCCGCCGCTCACCGGCCAGAGTTCGCGCTCGACGGCCGCGGTCTCGCGCACGAGCAGCCCAACCGACGGCGCTCCATCCGCCAGCGCCGCTCCGGCGAGCCACCGGCATACCAGCAACCACCCAGCCACCGCGCGGACGCCTCGGACCGGTGTCATACCGGCGCCCTGCCGCTGGACTCGAGGAGTGCCCCAAGGATCGCTCGAGCCACAGCCTTGTCCATAGGCTGGTTGTTACTACCACAGAATGGCGATTGCACGCAGCTGGGGCATCCCGCAGTGCATGGGCATCCCGCAATCGTGCCGTGGGCTGCATCCATCAGGGCCTCGGCGCGGTCGTACAGCGCCTCCGCAATGCCGACGCCCCCTGGGTATGCATCGTGGATGAAAACCGCGGGCTGGCCCTCGGAGCCAAGCTGGGACGCCCCGGCTAGATCCAGCGGTTCGCACATGGCAAACAGCGGGGCCATCGAGATGAGGCTGTGCTCGATGGCATGAAGGCCGCCCAGGAAGGCGGTGGCGTCGCTCCCGTGCTCCCGGGCGATCCCCGGGCCCATCGTAATCCAGATCCCGCAGGTCTCATAGCGCCGCTCCGGCAGATCCAGCGGCTCCGTGCCCAGCAGCGCCCCCGTGGACTCGCTGATGCGGCGGTACGATACCATCTTCGTGCACACAACAAGCTCTCCGTAGTGAACCGTGGCCCCCCCGAGCGAACGGCGCGTGAGTTCCTCTCCCACCAAGACATCGTTCACCCATTGAGGTTCCGTGTAGTAGTCGCCTTTCGCGGGCTCGACGTACGCCCGTCTCCTATCGAGATCCAGGTGCCTCACCTGATAGGTCGCACCGAGGTGGAGGTACACTGCGCCCGGGTGTACGTGGTAGAACGCCGCCTGCGCGTCAACGGTCCCGAGGACACGACCGCGCCGGTCGTCGACGATCTCATACCCCGGCCCGGCCGCCGATCGGATGCTGATCTCGGGTGCGGGCTCACCATCACCGGTGTAGAACCAGCGGTCGCGGAGCGCCACGTAGCGGTGGGCCTGCAGCGCCTCGAGTAGCTCCCGGGCGCCGGCACCGAACAGCGCTTCCTCCTCCTGCATCAGCGGCAGCTCATGCGCCGCGCAGAGCAGGTGCCCGGCCAGGATGAAGCGGTTCCCGGGGTCGATCACGGCGCGCTCCGTGGGGGCGTGGAACAGGTAATCGGGGTTCTGCGCGATGAACTGGTCCAGCGCACCCGGCAGAGCCACCAGCACAGCCAGGCTGTCCCGCCCGCTGCGGCCCGATCTCCCAGCCTGCTGCCATGTGGCCGCGATCGAGCCCGGGTACCCCACCATCACCGTGGCATCGAGGCCACCGATATCGACACCGACCTCGAGTGCTGTGGTCGAGCATACGCCCAGCAACCTGCCCTCAAAGAGCTGGCGCTCGATCTCGCGACGCTCTTCGGGAAGGTATCCCCCCCGGTAGGGCATGAGCGCTCCGGCGAGCTTCGGCGTACCCCTAAGGGAGCTCCGGCATCGCCGCAAGAGCAGTTCGGCGATCTTCCGCGCGCGCACGAAAGCGATGCTGCGGATGCGCTGCCGAACCATGCTGGTGATGAGCCGAGATGCCTCGCCGTAGGCACTCCGCCGGATCGACGACGCCCGGCCCGTCGGATCGGGCTCTCGCTCCACCATCGGCGGGTTCCACACCAGGAACAGTCGGTTACCTCGGGGCGAGCCGTCGTCGTCAACCACCTCGAAAGGCTCTCCCACCAAGTTCTCGGCCAGTTCCCTTGGGTTTGCGATGGTCGCCGAACAGCAGATGAACTGCGGCCGGGCTCCATAGTGCCGGGCCACCCGGCGAAGCCGCCGCAGCACGTTGGCGGTGTGAGAGCCGAACACGCCTCGGTACACGTGGATCTCGTCGAGCACCACGAAGCGCAGCCGCCCGAAGAACTCGGCCCATCCCGTGTGGTTCGGGAGGATGCCGACATGGAGCATGTCTGGGTTCGTGAGAACCACGTGGGCGTGGCGCCGCACATCGCGGCGGCGCTCGGGCTTGGTGTCGCCGTCGTAGGTATCGAAGGTGAGTTCCTGGGCGATGTCCAGCTCGCGCAGGCGCCGCAGTTGGTCCTGGGCGAGTGCTTTGGTGGGGAAGATATAGACCGCCCGCGAGCCGCGGCTCTCGAGCAGGCGCTCCATGACCGGAATGTTGTAGCAGAGCGTTTTGCCGCTGGCTGTGGAGGTAACCACGGCCACATTCGAGCCGCGCCGTATCCGGTCGATCGCCTGGGCCTGGTGCGAGTACAGTTGCCGGATGCCCAGCGCGTCCAGGACCGCCTGGATGGCGGGAGAGAGGGGCCGCTCCAAGTCGGCATAGCGCGCGGGCCGCGCCGGGATCACCGTCCGGCCCGTGATCTGGCCTTCGTACCCCCGGCCGCTCTCGAGGGAGGCCGCGAACTCCAGCACACTACACCCGGTCTCACGCATTGAACACCCAAACTCCCGTTTGCTTGTTGTCCGGCCCCCTGTGTTTTCCCTGCCTGGAGCGCAAAGAGATCCCGGGAATCCGCGAGGGCCCGGAGCCGTGGCTCCGGGCCCCCTCGGGGAGGGTGAGGACTCTGTGCGTTCGGCTTCCCGACCTCAAGGCCGTCCACCGTTCCGCACGCCTTGGGGGGCGTCAGTCCTTTGGGTGTCATCGCACCATGGCTGCAACGGAGTTGCCAGGGGAAGTGGCGCGGCCGTGGGGTCACTGGCGCCATGGCGGCAGGCATCTGGTGATATGGCATCACTGTGTCGACAAATCGACACTGCCCGACGCGCCGGTCAGGCCCAGCTTCTGCATTCGCGAGAGAAGCGTCCCGCGCTTCAGGCCTAGATCGCGTGCCGTCTTCGACTGGTTGCCGCCGTTGAGCTCCAGCACGCGGGCGATGTGGCGTCTCTCTACCTCGGCTAGAGTGAGAACCGGCTCTTCAGACACCGGAAAATGCGGGGTGGCGACTGTGGGCGTGAGCTCTGGGCGCAGGCTCGCACCAGACCTCAGCTCGTCCGGCAGATCGTCGAGCCCAATGACCGGCTGCGAACCCAGGATGGCCGCCCGCTCGACCGCGTTCTGCAGCTCGCGTACGTTCCCGGGCCATGGGTACGCCTCCAGGGCCGCAATCGCCTCCGGCGAGAAGCCCGTGCGTTCGACCTGGTAACGAGTCGCGGCCCGCTGGAGGAAGTGGGTGGCCAGTAAAGGAATGTCCTCGCGTCGATCTCGGAGAGCGGGAAGCTCAACGGTCACCACGTTGAGACGGTAGTACAGGTCCGCGCGGAAGCGTCCCTCCGCCACGGCCTGCCGAAGGTCCTGGTTCGTTGCCGCGATGATTCGCGCGTCCACGGGTGTGGGTCGCGCTGATCCCAGACGCTCGACCTCGCGGCTCTCAAGCACCCTCAGGATCTTGGGCTGGAGCTCGACCGACATGTCGCCGATCTCATCGAGTAGGATCGTTCCGCCGTGAGCCCGCTCGAACTGGCCCGGGCGGGCCTCGGACGCGTCGGTGAACGCACCCTTCTCGTGACCAAAGAGCTCACTCTCGAGAAGCCCTGCCGGTAGGGCCGTGCAGTTGACGGTAACGTAGGGGCCACTGCGGCGTGGGCTGGCCCGATGGATCGCGGCCGCCACCAGCTCCTTGCCGGTCCCGCTCTCTCCCGTGATGAGCACGGTCACCGATGTGGCTGCGACCTTGACGGCCGTCTGACAGGCTTGACGGAAGACCGGAGATGTACCAATCAGGGCTTCGAACGATCCGCTCGCAGCCAGTTCGCGCTCGAGGGTGCGCACACGGCGGGCGAGCGCGCGTGCATCCAGAGCTCGCTGAACGGTGACGGCCAGCGAGCGCATGTCCACCGGCTTGGGGACGTAGTGGAACGCCCCCCGGCGGATGGCCTCGACGGCCGTGTCGATGCGATCGTCCGCCGTGACCAGAACCACGGGTACCTGCGGATGCTGGCGGCCCATCTCGTCCAGCACGGCTAGCCCATCCATCCCGGGCATGCTGAGATCGCAGAGAACGAGATCGGGCTCGATGCTCCCCACGAGAGACAGGCCCTCGCGGCCCCCGGTAGCCTCCGACACGCCATAGCCGAGAGCCCGAAGCCCCGTGGCCAGCGTGCGCCGGACCAGGGCATCGTCGTCGATGATCACGATCGACGCGCGGCGCTTGGTCATCGTCAGCTCAGTTGTCCGTATCAGAGGCAGGCGGCGTATCCGCGGGCTTGCGGCTTCTCTTCGGCGTCCGCCGGGCGCGGACGCGTTTCGGTTTCCGCCGCAGGCGCTGGATGGGGCGGGACTCGGAGCCCTCTCGACCGACGCACCGTGCCACGATGATCGAGACTTCAAATAGCACTAACATGGGGACCATAACGATCGACAGGTTCACCACATCAGGTGTCGGCGTGATGATCGCGGCGATCACGGCCAGCACGACGATCGCATACCGGCGCTTCGAGGCCAGGAACTGCGGGGTTACGATGCCGATCTTGGTGAGCACCGCAACGACAAGCGGCATCTGGAACACGAGCCCGAGCCCCAGCGAGAGGGTGAGGAAGAAGCCCAGGTACTTCTCAACGCTCAGCAGCCATCGGATCCCGGACTGGGTCGTGAAGTGGTATAGGAACCTTAGCCCGAAGGGTATAATGATATACGCAAAAACAAGCCCGGCCGCAAACAGCAGCGGAGCGAAGAGAAACGCCCAGCGCGCATACCGCTTCTCAGACCGGGTCAGCGCCGGAGCGATGAACCCGTAGATCTCTCCCAGAATCAGGGGGCCGGCGAGGAACACGCCTGATATCAGTAGGATCTTCACCCAGATGAAGATCCATTCGGCAGGTGCCGTCGAGATGAGCCCACCCACAGGATCGCTCTTCACAATGTCCTGCACTGGGCTCAGGAGCACATCGATGATGAGTTTGTTGAGGACGCTGAATGAGAGCCCGGCCAATACCAGGATGTAGACGATGCAGCGGATCAGCCGAGTGCGGAGTTCGTCGAGATGCTCGACAAAGGTGGCCGTCTCCTCGCTGGGACCGTCCTCATCGTGCTCCCCATTGTCGCTCGGATCGTACGGCACCGCCTCGACCGATGGCGAGGTGGACTCCCGACCCGAGGTGTCCTCTGGCATCAGCGTGTTTGATCCCGTCTCGTGCGGCCGAGAGCCTACGCGTCGACGAGGAGCGAGCACTCGGTGTCGCAATCGAATAGGTGAATGCGGCTCGTGTCGAGGACGACCTGCAGGTCTGTGAGCTCCTTGGCCTTGGTGGCCGAGCCCAGGGAGGCCAGGATGGTCTCCCCATTGACCAGAGCGTAGACGATCACGCGGTCGCCCATGGGCTCAGTGACGTCCACCCGCACCGTCGCCGTGTTGCCCTCGTCCGGTGGAATCAGTGACAGCTCTCGATCGTGAATGTCCTCAGGGCGAATACCCAGGATTACGGGCTTGCCCAGGTAGCCTCGCTCCCTCACACGCGCGGCGCGGTCGTCGGGCAGCCGAAGCCTCAGACCTGCCGCGTCCACATAGGTGGAGCCGTTCTCCGAGGTGAGCTTGGCTTCCAGGAAGTTCATCGCCGGGCTCCCGATGAAACCCGCCACGAATCGGTTGGCCGGAGAGCCATACAGGTTCAGCGGGGTGTCGCACTGCTGCATCACGCCCGCATTGAGCACGGCGATCCGGTCGCCCATGGTCATGGCCTCAACCTGGTCGTGGGTAACGTACACCGTGGTAATGCCGAGGCGGCGATGAAGCTTGATCAACTCCGCGCGGGTCTGGACGCGCAGCTTCGCGTCCAGATTCGAGAGCGGCTCGTCCATGAGGAACACCTGTGGCTCACGGACGATGGCTCGGCCAAGTGCCACCCGCTGCCGCTGCCCTCCCGACAACTCCTTGGGCTTGCGGCTCAGCAGCCCCTCGAGGCCGAGCATCTTCGCTGCATCGTCCACGAGGGCCCTTATCTTCTCCTTGGGCATCTTGCGGAGCTTGAGCCCAAAGGCCATGTTGTCGTAGACCGACATGTGGGGATAGAGGGCATAGTTCTGGAAGACCATGGCGATGTCTCGGTCCTTGGGGGAGTCATCGTTGACGCGCCGATCACCGATGTATATGTCACCCGAGGTCGCCTCTTCGAGCCCGGCGATCATGCGCAGTGCCGTGGTCTTCCCACACCCTGAGGGGCCAACCAGAACCAGAAACTCCTTGTCCTTCACCTCGAGCGTCAAGTCATTGACGGCCACCACGTCGCGAAACCGCTTCGAGAGGTGATGGAGCCGGACACTGGCCATTCGCGAAGCCCCCTGGACGAACGCACATGAGCAGGGACCGGGGCAAGCCCAGTCCGCAGAGGTGGTCCCTACTTGGCGCGGCCATTATAGGGATGCCCTGTTCGAGGTGTCAATTCAGGCGGGGGGCTCAGCGCGCCCGGCGGACGTAGCCGCCGGGGAGCGGCGTGGGCTCGGTCGGGCGCGTGTCGCGGAGCTGGTCGATGTGCTCCAGGACGGCTCCAGTCCCCTTGGCGACGCAGCACATCGGGTCGTCGGCAATGACCACGGGGATGCCCGTCTCCACGGACAGCAGGCGGTCCGTGCCTCGCAGCAGGCACCCCCCGCCACTCATGGTGATCCCGCGCTCAATGATGTCCGCGGCCAGTTCGGGAGGCGTCTGCTCGAGGAGCTGTTTCACGCGCTCGATGATGGCATAGACCGGCTCCAGGATGGCCTCGCGGATATCGAACGAACGCACGACCACGGTGCGGGGCAAGCCGGTGATGCTATCCCGGCCACGCACCTCGAGTTCGAGTTCTGGCTGGAGCTCGACGGCGGAGCCGATCTCGATCTTGACGTACTCGGCGGTGGGGTCACCGATCTGGAGGCCATAGGCCCGGCGGATATGCCGGCTGATCGCCTGGTCGAAGCGGTTGCCGGCGATGCGGATGCTATCACTCACGACGGGCGACCCCAGCGAGATCACCGCCATGTCGGTGGTGCCGCCCCCGATGTCCACCACGAGATTGCCGCCCGGCCCCTCGATCGGGAGACCAGCGCCGATCGCGGCCGCCATGGGCTCCTCGATGGGGATGGCGCGCTTCGCTCCCGCTTCGGTGGCCGCCTCGATGACCGCTCGCCGCTCGACGTTGGTCACGGCTGAGGGCACAGAAAGCACCACTTGGGGTTTGACGAAACGCGTCCAACCGATTCCGCACACCCGGTGGATGATGTGCCTCAGCATCCGGGACGTCAGGGTATAGTCCGCGATGACGCCATCCCGGAGGGGCTGGACCGCGATGATGTTGCCCGGCGTACGGCCGAGCATCTCCCGAGCCGCCTGGCCGATCTCGAGCACGCGGTTCGTGCCCTTCTCGACCGCCACCACCGACGGCTCATTCATCACGATCCCCGAGCCTCGTTCGTACACCAGGGTGTTGGAGGTGCCCAGGTCAATGCCCAGGTCGTACGAAAGGCGTAGGGCTTTGCGTATGAACTTCGGCATCCCGTGCTTCCCGGCTGCCTCAGGGCCCCGGGACTGGATGGGCCCGGGACGGCGCCAAAGGTGAGCAGTCGCCCTTGGGAGAACTCGCGACATCCGACGGGGGGGCCACCGGCTCCCCCACTCGACCCGATAACCTCGCTGGGTCCTCAGGCGGTTCGGAGAGAAGCGCGCCGGGCCGAGTCGACCCGGGCCACCGTGGCTCCGAGGCGAGCCAGCTTGCCCTCCATGTCCACATAGCCACGGTCTACCGACTCGGTACCCTCGACCTCGGTCTCTCCCTCAGCCGCGAGACCGGCGAGCACCAGCGCGGCACCGGCGCGGAGGTCGGGGACCTTCACCCGTGCCCCCGACAGACGGCGCACTCCCGTCACGATGGCCATGCAGTCCACCGTGCGGATGTCTGCCCCCATGCGAAGCAACTCACCCGTGTAAGTCAGTCGCGCTTCGAAGATGGCCTCCTCCAGCACGCTCTTACCCTCAGCGATGCTCGCCAGAGCGCAGAACGGGGGCTGCAAGTCGGTGGGAAACCCCGGGTAGGGGGCGGTCGCCACCTCAAACGCCCTCGGTCGGCGGCAGGCCCGGATCCGAATGGCATTGGGGTAGGTGTCGAGCTCCATTCCCGCGTCCTCGAGCGCACAGAGCACGCGATCCAGATGGTTGGCATCGACATCCTCGACGGTCACGTCCCCGCCGGTGATGCCGCCAGCCACCAGATAGGTCCCGGCCTCAATGCGGTCACCCGGGACCCGGTAATCCACCCCGTGCAGATCCTCGACGCCCCGAATGACGAGAGTTGATGTGCCAATCCCCTCGATATCGGCCCCGGCCATCACGAGGAAGTCGGCACACGACGTGGCGTCGGGGTCGCGCGAGGCGTTCTCAATGATGGTCGTGCCCTTGGCGCGGACCGCTGCCATGAGAATGTTGACCGTCGCCCCCACACTGCTCCAGCGGGGGTCCAAGAAGATGCGGGTTCCGCGCAGCCGGCCCGCCGAAGCCACCATGGCCCCGTGAACCACTTTGACGTCGGCCCCCAGGGCACGGAAGCCCGCGATGTGGAAGTTCACCGGCCGAGCACCGATGGTGCAACCACCGGGGAGTGAGACCTCCGCCCTGCGGAACCGCCCCAGCAGCGCGCCAGCCATGTAGAACGACCCGCGCATCATTCGCACGAGGTGCTCCGGGGCCCGGCAAGTGCGCAGCGAGGTCGAGTCGATGATCAGCGCGCCATCCGGTGTCATCTCGGCCGAGGCACCGAGCTCCTTGATGATCTCGATCATCACCAGGATGTCGGACACCGGTGGGATCTTCTCAATCCGGCAACGCCCGGGCACAGCCACAGCAGCAGCAAGCACCGCCAGGGCGGCGTTCTTGCTGCCGTCACACCGAACGCGGCCCTTGAGGCGGCGCTGGCCGCATATGAAGAGCTTATCCAAACTCGAGTTCCTCCCGGGATGCTCACCCGTCCGCTGGTAGCCCCGTCCGCGCGGCGCGGTCTAGTGCTCGGCCACGTCCAGCCGGTTCAGAGCCCGAAGGAGGGCCAGGCGGGCCCGCTGCACATCCGTATCGCCCGACATCTCTCCCGCCAGACGGCCTCGCGCGCGCTCCAGAGCGCGACGGGCCCGTTCCGCGTCGATCTCCTCGGCCCGTTCCGCGGTCTCTGCCAGCACGGTCGTTGCTTCGGCCCGCACCTCCAGGAGTCCTCCACTGATGGCGATGCGCACCTCCTGGCCCGACACGGGACGCAAGGTGAGCCGGCCCACCTTGAGCTCTGTAATGAGCGGGGCATGGCCCGGGCGAACCCCGAGGTACCCACTCGCTCCCGGCGCGACCAGCGAGACGATGTCGCCGGACAGCACACAGCGTTCTTTGGTCAAGATGTCAACTCTGAAGGCCTTTGCCAATGCCCGAGCCTCCGCGATGGGGCGCTCGCGCCGCGCGCCGCCCAGTGCGACACGCCCCCGGCGCACACAGCATTAGGCCGCGTCGGCCAGTGTCTTGGCTTTCTGAACGGCCTCGTCAATGGTGCCGATCATGTAGAATGCCTGGATCGGCAGATGGTCGTACTCCCCGTCCAGGATCGCCCGGAAGCCCCCGATGGTCTCCGCCAGCGGCACATAGCGCCCTTCCATGCCCGTGAAGTGCTGGGCCACAGAGAACGGCTGTGAGAGGAAACGCTGGATCCGGCGGGCCCGCTCGACGACGGTCTTATCCTCGTCGGAGAGCTCATCCACTCCCAGGATGGCAATGATGTCCTGGAGGTCCTTGTAGCGCTGGAGTGTGGCCTGGACCTCGCGCGCGACCCGGTAGTGCTCTTCGCCCACGATGCGGGGATCCAGGATGCGTGACGTCGACTCCAGCGGGTCCACGGCAGGGTAGAGGCCCTGCTCGAACACGGCGCGCGATAGCATGGTCGTGGCATCCAGGTGCGAGAACGTGGTGGCCGGCGCCGGATCGGTGGGGTCGTCCGCGGGGACGTAGATGGCCTGCACCGATGTGATGGAGCCGCGGACCGTGGAGGTGATGCGTTCCTGAAGGGCCGCCATTTCGGTGGCGAGGGTTGGTTGGTAGCCGACCGCGCTCGGCATACGCCCGAGCAGCGCGGAGACCTCGGATCCGGCCTGGGTGAACCGAAAGATGTTGTCGATGAAGAGGAGCACGTCCTGGCCCTCCTCATCGCGGAAGTACTCGGCGAGCGTTACGCCGGTCAGTCCGACCCGCAGGCGCGCGCCAGGGGGCTGGTCCATCTGGCCAAACACCAGGGCCGTGTTCTTGATGACGCCGGACTCCTCCATCTCCTGGACCAAGGCCGTACCCTCACGGGTGCGTTCGCCCACCCCGGCAAACACCGACACACCGCCGTGCTCCCGAGCGATGGAGCGGATGAGCTCCATAATCAGCACCGTCTTGCCGACACCGGCCCCGCCGAAGAGTCCGACCTTCCCGCCGCGCGCGTATGGCTCGATCAGATCGATGACCTTGATCCCGGTCTCGAACAGCTCTGTGGCGGTCCGCTGATCGGCGAAATCCGGGGGCGTGCGATGGATGGGGTACATCGTGGCGCCGGTGATCGGCCCCTTGTTGTCGACGGGCCGTCCCAGGAGGTCCACCACGCGACCCAGGGTGGGTTGGCCGACCGGCACCATGATGGGGCTGCCCGTGTCGACGACTCGCATGCCTCGCACCAGGCCATCCGTGGAGGCCATCGAGACGCACCGCACCGTGTGCTCACCCAGATGCTGAGCCACCTCAACGACCAGATGGATCTTCCGGTCGTCGTCGTCGATGTGCAGGGCGTTGTTGATGAACGGCAGGTCGCCGTCCTCGAACCGGACGTCGACGACAGGGCCGATGACCTGCACCAGTCTGCCCTCACGAGCCACAGAACCACCCCTTCTCGCGGTGGCGAAGACCGAGCTCACTGCTTCGCCAGCGCGTCAGCCCCCGCAACGATCTCGAGGAGCTCCCCGGTGATCGACGACTGGCGCGCTTTGTTGAGCTGCAGGGTGAGGTGATCAATCAGCTCACCCGCGTTGGTCGATGCATTACTCATTGCCATCATGCGAGCGCCGTGCTCGCTGGCGGTCGACTCCAACAGCAGATGGTAGATCATGGTGTCGACATAGCGAGGGATCAGGCTCTCCATCACCGCCCGAGCGCTGGGCTCGAAAAGGTACTCGCTCTCGTGGTACCGGCCTTCAGCCTGACCCATCTCGGCCGGCGCCTCGAACGGCAGGAACCGCATGATCTTGGGCCGCTGCACCACGGCGTTGACGAACTCCGTGTAGAGGATGTGGACTTCGTCGACGGTCTCGTCCTCGTAGATCGAACGGAGCAGCGACGAGACGACGCTGATCTCTGCCGGCGTGGAATCCGCCGAGATGCCCGTGAACTGCTCGCGGATCGGCACATTACGGCGCGCGAAGAACGAACCCACCTTGCGGCCGATGGTGATCAGCTCCACCGGCACCGTCTGCTCGGCGAGAAAGCGCGAAGTCCAGCGGATAATGTTCGAGTTGAAGCTGCCGCACAGCCCCCGGTCCGCGGAGACGGCCACGAGTGCCACCCGCCGCGCTGGCTGCCGCACCTCAAGGAGTGGGTGCGAGACCTCCCGGGCGTGTGGGGCCACGTGACGAAGCAGTTCGGCCATCTTGTCTGCATACGGCCGCGCCTGGCTCACCTTGGCCTGAACACGCTGCAGGCGCGCGGCCGACACCATACGCATGGCGTCGGTGATCTTCCGTATGTTCCGGACCGTCCGGATCTTCCGGCGGATGGCGCGAGTGGACAGCACGTCCCTAGCGTCCCTTCATCCGAGGCCGAGGCCTCACTGGCTCTGCGAGCCCGCACTGCCCTTCGCAAACAGGGCAGCAAACTCTCGTAACGCCTTGTCGATCTGCCCCTCGAGCTCGGGCGAGACCGCCTGGGTCTCCTTGAGGGTGCGAAGGATCTCGGGGTGCCGCTCCGCGACCCACCCCACCATTTCGGCACAGAAGCGTTGGACGTCCTCGACAGGAATGGCGTCCAGAATCCCCCGCACGCCCGCGAAGATCTGGAGCGTCTGGTTCTCGGCCGACAGCGGTCTGTACTGGGGTTGCTTCAGCACTTCGACCAGCCGTTCGCCGCGCGCGAGCTGGGCGCGGGTGACGGCATCCAGATCCGAGGCGAACTGCGCGAACGCTTCGAGCTCCCGGTACTGTGCCAGATCGAGGCGCAGCGACTTGGCAACCGACCGGACCATCTTCGTCTGAGCATCGCCGCCGACGCGTGATACCGAGATGCCCACGTTGATGGCGGGCCGAACGCCCTTGTAGAACAGGTCGGGTTCCAGGTAGATCTGGCCATCGGTGATCGAGATGACGTTGGTGGGGATGTACGCCGAATAGTCGCCGGCCTGCGTCTCGATAATGGGCAGTGCCGTCAGCGAGCCGCCTCCCAGCGCATCTGAGAGCTTGGCGGCCCGTTCGAGCAGGCGGGAGTGCAGGTTGAAGATGTCACCCGGGAAGGCCTCGCGCCCCGGCGGGCGGCGCAAGAGCAGCGAGACCTGGCGGTATGCCTGCGCGTGCTTCGAGAGGTCATCATAGACGATCAGCGCGTGCATGCCATTGTCGCGGAACCACTCGCCCATGGCGCAGCCTGAGTACGGCGCGATGTACTGCTCGGCCGCCGGATCGTTGGCGGTCGCCGAGATGACCACGGTGTACTCCATGGCCCCCTCGCGCTCCAGCACGTCGACGATCTCGCGGACCGTGCTCTGCTTCTGTCCGATGGCGACATAGATGCAGAAGATGTCGGTGTCGCGTTGGTTGAGGATCGCGTCCACCGCGATGGCGGTCTTGCCCGTCTGGCGGTCGCCGATGATCAGCTCGCGCTGCCCGCGGCCGATGGGCGTCATGGAGTCGATGGCCTTCAGTCCCGTGTGCATCGGCTCGCAGACGTTCTTGCGCTCGACGACCGAGGGTGCCAGACACTCGATGGGGCGGTAGGCCTTCTCGACCACCGGGCCTTTGCCGTCGCGTGGCCGGCCCAAGGCGTCGACCACCCGGCCGAGCAGCTCTTTCCCCACGGGCACCTCGACGATGCGCCCGGTGGTCTTGACCTCGGCCCCTTCGCGGATGCCCACGTCGGACCCGAGGAGGACCGCGGCCACGTTGTCTTCCTCCAGGTTCAGCGCCATACCGAAGACGTCTCCGGGGAACTCCAGGAGCTCGCCGGCCATGGCGTCGGCCAGTCCGTGAATCCGGGCGACGCCGTCGCTCACCTGAAGGACGGTGCCGACGCCCGCCACGTCGAACTGGGCTTGATATTGCTCGATCTCCCGCCGCAGGACGGCGGTCACCTCGCTGGGGCGCAGCGCCATGCCGGGCCCCTCCTGTCCGTGGTTATGCTTGCGGCCGCAGTGAACTCAGGTCGGTGCCCTTCAGGCGCTGTCGCAGCCGCCGCAGGGCCCCCCGGACACTACCGTCCATCACTCGGTCGCCCATCCGGACCACCACGCCCCCGATCAAGTCGGGGTCGACCACACACCTTGGGCTAACGGTCTTGCCGCACAGCCGCGTCAGCCGGGCCGACAGCTCGGCCAGTTCCGACTCGGAGAGTGGCACGGCCGACTGCACCGAGGCGGGCAGTATGCCGTGGTAGTCGTTGCAGAGCTCGATGTACCGCTCGCGTATCTGGTCGAACAGGTCGCCCCGGTTCCTCGCGACGACCACGTGGAGGAAATCGCGGGTCAGTTGAGAGATGGAGTCCCCGAACACCTTGTCCACCAGATCGCGCTTGATACGGTCGGGCATCAGCGGCTGGGTGAACAGCGAGCGCACACCGGGCAACTCGTCGAGCGCACGCACGGCGCGATCGAGGTCTTCAGACACCTCGTCGATCCGGCCGTGATCCACGGCTAAGCTGAAGAGAGCCTGGGCGTACCGCCTCGATGCCCGGTCGTTCCTCACGTCATGAGCTCCCCACGTGCTCGACCTCGTCCATGAAATGCCGGACGAGTTCCCGGTGCCGCTCATCATTCAGTTCGTGGCGGATGATGCGTTCGGCGCCGCCGACGGCCAAGTCGGCCACGCGGTCGCGGATCTCGACCAGCGCCCGCTCCTTCTCGCGCACGATCTCCTCGCGAGCCTGGCTGAGGAGTGCTTCGCGGGCCTGTCGCGCTTCGGCCACGATCTGCGCCCCCGCTTCGTGAGCCTCACGGGTGGCCTGCTGGATCCGGTCGCGGGCCTCGCGCTCGATGTCGGCGATTCGGCGCTCGTAGTCCTGGCGCTTCTCCTCCATCTCGGCCTCGTGCTGCCGTGCCCGCGCCATGCGATCGACGATCTCCCGGTTCCGCTCATCGACCATGCGCGCGATGGGGCGAAACAGGAACCGGCTCAGCATGTAATAGGTGAACAAGAAGGCAAAGATCTGGGACAGGATCAGTTTGGGATCGAGCCCCAGGCTCTGGGCTAGCTCTGCCATCTCCAAGCCTCCTAGGCCGATGGCGGACCCATGGGCCTACCCGTACCACCGGTGGCGTCGCACCGACAGCTCTCCGGTCCGGGCCCGGACCAGGGCAACTCGCCAGGGACGGCTATTGAGCGCCGGACACCTTGCCCAGGTAGTCCATGACCGACGGCAGTTTCGAGAACATCAGGAAGAAGATGAGCAACGCATAGATGACCAGCGACTCGATGAGGGCCAGCGAGATGATCAGCGAGCCCCTGATGTCGCCAGCCGCGTCCGGCTGCCTCGCGATGCCTTCCATGGCCGCGGCGGCCGCCTTGCCCTGCCCCAACGCGGCGCTGAGGACCGCAATGGGAAGCCCCAAGCACACGCCGATCGCCAATGCTGCCGGATAGTCCATGAGAACGACCCCTCTCGACTGCTTACCACGCCGCTACTGCGCCTCGGCGTGTTCCTCATGATGATGGGCCATCGTGCCCTGGAGGTACGCGCACACCAGTCCGACGAACACGAACGCCTGCAGAAACCCGGTGAACACCGCGAAGGCCGTCAGCGGCCAGTGAAGCGGGATGGCCACCAGGAACATGGCGGCGAGCACGTGGAGGATCTTGTCCTCACCGCCGACATTCCCGTAGAGACGAACAGCCAGTGACAGGGGCCGCGCCAGCTCGCCGATGATGTGGATCGGCAGATTGAGCGGGAACAGCCACACGGGTTCGCCGACAAAATGCATGAGATAGCGCCATCCGTTCTGGCGGAATCCCGCGATCTGGACGTACACGAACGCGCAGAGCGCCAGCGCCACCGTCGTATTCAGGCCATACGCCTGGGCGAGGGGGCCCATGGCACCCGTCGGCGATGACGCGCCCGGGATGACGCCCGTCAGGTTGCAGCAAAGGATGTACATGAACAGGGCGCCCACGAAGGGCAGATGCTTCTCATAGCCCGGACCGATGAAGCTCCGGGCGAGGTTGCTCAGGCCGTCGAAGCAGAGCTCCAGGAAGCTCGAGAGGCCCGGTTTGGGCTCGCTGGAGAGGCTCCTGCGCGCCCGAACCGCCACCACGGCGAGCACCAGGGCGATGAACCATCCCCATACGGCGAACTCGGGAACGGCCACGCCGGTGCTGTGTTCGACGGCCCGGAGAGGAGCGTAGAGTATGCCGCCATGGGCCTCATGCTCCGATGCGGCCTCATGCGCGCCACCGGCGGGCGCGGAGTGGGCAGTATCGGCTTCAGCGGCGTGTGGCCCGCTCCCCGGGGATGCCCCCACCGCCGTGGCAAGGCTCGCGACCGGTATTGACCCACTCACAGCCCGTGGCCTCTCGTTTCCTTTGAGGTGGCGTTGCCGTTCGGCGTCGGGGCGGGCGGGCTGAGCGCCTGTCCAGCCAGCTTGAGCAGCGCCACCGCCAGCGGGACTCCCAGGCCGCCCGCCAGTGCCCCGGCGTTCAGCTCCGTGTGCTGGGTGATCACGTAGAACACCAGTCCCATCACCGGTAGCTTGGCGAGGAACACGCCGGTCAGCAGGTTACGCCTCAGACGACTGGGCTGGGTCGCGGCGAGCACGGCCCACTCTGTGAGGCGCAGCAGGCCGAGGCCGAGCCCGATCCCCAGCAGCGCCGCCGACCAGACCCTCCACCCCAGACCCCAGGAGCAGAGAGCGACCACGACCAGCGGCCCAAACCATGCGGTGGTCCGATGGACGCGCCTCCAGAACCCCGCATCGATGCACAGCGCCGCGATGGCTGGACACGCCCCTCACGACTGTTGTTGGCTCAGTGACCATACCGCAAACCGCGGGCGTCGTCTATCGGACTCCGCCGTTGTTACGCGTCCATTCGCAATGATTCACTCAGTCGTGACACTAGCGCTCCGGAGGCCGCGGGCGGTTGGGGCGCGGCCGGTCTGCCAGACGCATCAGCTCGCGGAAGGCCGCCGCGGCTCCCAGTCCGAACCCGACCAGCGTGCCCCAGGGCATCTCCCCCGGAATGTGCCGATCGGCCCAGACGCCGACGGCCGTCCCGAGCGCGATGCAGACCACCATCTGTACGCCGATGGACAAACCGCGGGCTGACTCCCCCAGTTCACCCTCCCGCCGGCGGGGCCGCGGCGGCGGGGGAGCCTCACGGCCGCTCGGCGGTTCATCTGACGGCATGGGAGCTCAGACTCCTCGGCGCGGGCGTCACCTCAGGCCGAGCTGGAGCCGCAGTCCCGCTCAACCGGGTGATCGGCGAGAGCGGCACACGCGGGTTCGAGGCCCGAGGCGACCACCAGCAACTGGTCCATGCGCACGAGCTCAAGCACACGGCGGACGCGATCCTGAAGACCGCACAGTGCCAGGTCGCCCTGGAGGCTGCGGGCTCTCTTGGCGGCCATGGCCAGCTCACCGATGCCCGCACTGTTGAGATAGGATACACCAGACATGTCCAGGACGATGCGATTGTGCCCGAGCTCAAACTCGCGCACAAGCCGGGCACCCAGCTCCTGCGCACCGGTGCCATCGATCTCCCCTGACAGAGCGACGACCGTGACACCCGGGTGCGTGGTGGCGGGCGCCACACTGATCTCCAAAGCCGATCACTCCCCAGTCGGACGCTCGTTGCCGTGGAGCCCCCGTGGCATGGAGTCCGTTCGCGATCCTCACCGCGGAAGCCTCCATGGAACCCTAGCCTATCACTCCTGTGCCAGAACTGGGGCGGAATCCTGCAGAATCGCCTCGAGCTGGGCGCGGTTGGTCGCCCGGACACCGACGCCGGGCACGCGGCGAACGCCCGGAGCAGCCCGGTACTCCCGGCTCTCCTGGACCGTCAGCTCTGTCCCGAAGACATGCTGTGGGTGCGTGAACTCTTCTGCCATGGGCCGCTGAACGCGATTTCGCGGTGAGCCAGGTCCTGGCGCCCCGTCTGGCGTATTGGCGCTGTGGGCCGCCAGGGGTGGCCTCGGTCGCTGGCGAGTCATGCGCAGCCAGGTCATTGCCGGGCGGCTTGCTTGCCGAGGCGATGGCCGGATGGGGGGCTCATGGGGCGCTACATCGGGCTGGACCTTGGGACGACCACGATCATCGGTCTCATTCTGGATACGGACGCCCGCCAGGTGGTCCACGCGGAGTCCGCGCGCAACGATACGCGCATCGCCATCCGCCATCGCCGGTCATTGGGCCGGTCCGAATGGCACATGGTGTTGATGCATCAGATCGTGTTGGAGTTGCTGCGGAACCTGGTGCACGCATCGGGTATCAGCCAGGTGGATGCCATTGGCGTGACCGGGCAGATGCACGGTATGGTGCTCCTGGACGGGTCCAACACGCCCCGGTCGTCTTTCATCGGTTGGCAGGACCAGCGTTGCCAGGAGCCGATGCCTGGGGGCACGACCTACATCGACGAGATGCTCCGCCGTGGTGGGGAGCTCTTCGAGCGCAGCGGGTGCACCCCGGCGACAGGGTATATGGGCTCGACGTTGTTCTGGATGCGCCACAACGGGAAGATACCCAGTGGAACCTTGGCGTGTTTCGCGCCAGATTTCGTGGTCAGCTCGCTGACCGATTCGCGGCCGGTCACCGATGCCACGAACGCCGCCGGTTCGGGCTTGCTCGACGTGGCGAACGGATGCTGGAACGCGGAGCTTCTGGAGGCGCTGGGGCTGGATCCCGCCTGGCTCCCCGAGATCCGCCCTTCGCTTGACCTGGCCGGAACCCTCTCGGCGGCTGCGGCGGACGCCACGGCACTCCCGGCGGGGCTTCCGGTCGCGGTGGCCAGTGGTGATAACCAGGCGAGTTTCGCGGGAGCCGTGGCCGACTACGCGCGGAGCCTGTTGGTCAATGTGGGCACAGGGGGCCAGGTCTCGGTCCATGTCGATGAGCCCGTCCGTGGCGACGGTCTGGACCTCCGGCCTTTCCTGCGCCGGGGCTATCTGCTGGTGGGGGCGAGCCTCTGCGGAGGAGGTTCGTTCCGCGTCTTGAGCGACTTCATCCGGGCGGTGGGAGCTGAGGTCTTCGACCTGCACGATTTCGATGACCTCGATGACCGGCTCACGGTGCTGGCGCGCTCTGCGCCCCCTGGTTCGGAGGGTCTGGTATGTGAGCCTGTCTTCACGGGCTCGCGGCAAGACCCCCTTCGGCGTGCCCGGTGGGAGGGTTTGAGCGACACCAACTTCACGCCGGCCAACCTGACGCGCTCCTTGCTCGAAGGGCTCGCGGCTCAATTCGGGCTGTTCTACGACGACATGCGGCGGCTGGGAGTGGAGGCGAGGACGACGCTGGTGGGCGCCGGCAATGGCATCCGCCGGAACCCGGTGCTCGCGGAGATTCTGTCGTCGCATTTCGGCGCGACGATGCGCATCGCGAGCCACACCGAGGAAGCGGCGGTGGGAGCCGCTCTTGGAGCCGCGGTCACGGCCGGGGAGTTCTCCGACATCGAGGAGGCCGGTCGGCGCTTCATCCGGTATGACGGGATCTCCGGCGGCACGTAGGTCCTCGCCCTGCGCGACTCTTGTGCGCTCCGAGCGTCACGGGCTGTAGAGCGTCTATTCGTCCGGAACGCCGTGGGAGGGATCGGGAATGGGCATGGCAGCCGAGGTAGGCCTGGGTGTGGCGGGGCTGCTGGTTGTGTGGGTCTTGTGTGGGCTCCGCGCTGTCTACCAGTATCAGAAGGGCGTGCTTTTCACTTTCGGCCGGCTCACTGGAGAGATGGACCCGGGCCTGCGGCTCGTGCTGCCCATCATCCAGACCTGGCAGCGGGTGGATCTGCGCGTGCGCACCATCGATGTACCCGGCCAGGAGTGCATCACCAAGGACAACATCCAGGTGCACGTCAATGCCGTGCTCTACTACGCGGTGCAGGACGCGTGTCTCTCGGTCACCAAGGTGCAGTTCCCCGAGTACGCGGTCTCGCAGCTCGCCCAGACGACCATGCGGAACATCGTGGGCGAGGTGGAGCTGGACCAGCTCCTCGCCGAGCGCGAGCGCCTCTCCGAGCGCATCCGGCACATCGTGGATGATTTCACCGACCCCTGGGGCATCAAGATTAAGAAACTCGAACTCAAGGATGTTGTGATCCCCGAGAACATGAAGCGCACCATCGCGAAGCAGGCCGAGGCCGAGCGCGAGCGCCGGTCGGTCATCATCCGTGCCGAGGGCGAGAAGATGGCCGCCCAGGACTGGGCCGCGGCGGCCAGTGAGCTCTCGGCCGCGCCCGGTGGCCTGCATCTCCGGACCCTGCAGGCCATCAATACGATCAGCTCGGATCAGAGTAACACGGTCGTGTTCTGTGTCCCGCTCGAAGTGCTCCGGGCGCTGGAGCGGCTGGGCGGCGGCCTCGAGCAGGAGTTGGGCACTCGGGCAGGTGCCTGAGGTGGCGCGCGCCAATAGGCAGGCCGACACGGCCCTGGCGGCCTCCGCCGGGGCCCATTTGCGGTGGGAGGCAGCCCATGCGCTTTGAGAAGATCCTCATCGACACCGTGGCGTTCGAGGCGGCTTCGGCCGCGGACATCAACCAGGATGGCCGCCTGGACATCGTGTGCGGCGGGAACTGGTACGAGGCCCCCGACTGGACGCGGCATCCCATGTGCGAGGTCCAGGCTCAGGGCGAGTACTACGACGACTTCTCCGACATCCCCATGGATGTCAACGGCGATGGGTTCCCCGACATCGTCACCGGCGGCTGGTTCGGCGAGACCCTCTACTGGCGCGAGAACCCCCGGGGCAAGCCCGGCCCCTGGACCGTGCACTCAATCGCCCGGATCGGCAACATCGAGACCACCCGCGCGTGGGACGTGGATGGCTGCGGCGAACTCGAGATCGTCCCGAACACGCCGCCCAACGACCAGGTCTTCTTCAAGCTCAACAGGGGCCCGGATGGCAGGGGTAATGGGACGTTCAGCATGTACACCGCGATGAAGGGCCCCACGGGTCACGGTCATGGTTTTGGGGACATCGACGGCGATGGCCGGGGTGAGATCATCCTCTCGGGCGGCTGGCTCGAGCCGCCGGCCGATCCGCTGTCGGGTCCGTGGACCTTTCACGACGAGTTCAGTCTCGGCGCCGCCAGCAACCCGATTCTGGTTCACGATGTGAACGGCGACGGCCTCGCTGACCTGATCGTCGGGCACGCCCACGGCTATGGCCTCCACTGGTGGGAGCAGTCGAGAGACGTCGACGGCCGCAGGACCTGGACTCCGCATGTCATCGACATGACCTGCGCGCAGTATCACGACATGCAGCTGGTCGACATCGACCACGATGGCGAGCTCGAGCTTGTGACCGGCAAGCGCTATCGGGCCCACTGCGGCAATGACCCGGGCGACAACGATCCCGTGGGCGTCTACTACTTCAAGATTCGTCAGGGCGAGTTCGAGCGCCACATCATCGACTGGGGTCCGGCAGACAGTGGCGGGAGCGGCGTCGGCATCTACTTCTGGGTAGAGGATATCGACGGGGATGGCCTGCTCGACATCATCGCGCCTGGGAAAGAGGGCCTCTACCTCTTCCGAAACCTGGGGCCGTAGGCCGGCCGGGCCCTCTGCCCTGTGCCGTCCGGGTCACCGGTTTGCCAGTATGACTTCGATTCGCCAGTCGACGATATCGATGGCCGCGGGGTTGGCGTCCCCCGAGTACTCCGGATAGGTTGCGTCATCATTGGCGTAGGTGTAGTTGGTGTTCAGGTTCAGCGTTACGAACTGGTTGCCCGTGTTGCCGAGGCCATCGTAGCGCTTGGGGCCGGCGATCTCTGGATCGAAGATCAGCTCATCGGTGGTGATGAAGTTGAGGTCGATGCGGTCCTGTGGGTCGCCGATCTGCGCGAGGTCGATCTCGAAGGCCAACTGCCGGCTGGCAAGCCCGGTTCCGCGCGGGACCGTGCCCGCGAAGGGCAGTCCCAAGTAGTTGGCGGTGACGTCGAACTGGGTGATCACGTTGGACACGCCCCCCTGCACCAGGTCCCCTGTCGTGAACCGGACGCCGGGTAGGATGGGCGTTGGCCCCTCGGAGTTGGCTTGGTTGGCGTACAGCACGCCGCTCGCCATATAGTCGCCCGTGTCGAAGTACGCCTCAAACCGATCGGTCACAGCGCCCGTCGTGGGCGCGATGGTCAGCGTCTGGACGCCGGCGGCCGGCGTGGGCGCGAGCGTCAACGCCAGTCCCAGGGCGCTCAAAGAGTTGGGGGCCAGGAGGGCGCCACCTCGGTTCAGGTCGGCGACGGCGCTCTGCTCCGCCGATGTCAGCGGGCGCCCGCCGGTCTCCGCCGGGGTGAACACGATGCTGCCGGCAGCGACCCGGCCCTCCGCGTCGGTGCCAATCGTCAGCGTACCCGCCCCCTGGAAGGAAGCGTTGGCGGCGGACTGGACGGTGCCGGCGGTATCAATGGCGACGGCCCCATAGTTGATGCGGTCCACGGTCAGCTTGTGGATGCCCGCCACGGGTGCGGTTGGGCTGCCCGAGACGGCAGCAATGCCCGTCTCGACCGGCTCCCCCGTGATTGAGCGCGGCACGAGATCAGCCAGGATGGCAGGGCGGTACACGCCGTACGCTCCCGCGTGGTACGAGACGAAGTAGGTCATCGAGCCCGTTCCCCAGCCGTTGCCCCAGAAGGGCCCCTCGTAGAGCGGCAGGGGCCCGTCGGTGCGGTCGTCATCGGTGTCGATGGCCAAGTAGTAGTAGTAGTTCGCGTCGACCCGATCGGCCAAGGTGAGCGTGACCAGCAGGGCACGGTCCGGCACGTTCGTGCCGCCGCCGCCCTCGGGGACCCAGGCGCACCCCACGAGAGGTGCCATAACGACCACCCACGCCACAAGCCGAACGCCGCGGATCCACACACTGGCCGCCTCCTGCTCTCCCATTCGCTTACTATACAGGACGGTCCACCGCCCGGCGGTACTCAGCGTGGTCCCTCCGCAGGCTGGCCGCGTCCGCCCAGCGAACCCGTGTTGCCAGACGCACCGACGGGAGTGCCCATCGTTGAGGAACGCCATCACCCCGCTGCTGCTCGTCGCAACGTGCCCGTGTCTCGCCCAAGTCCCTGTGGTCGATGCCACGACGATCCGCGGCAAGGTCATGTGCGGCTACCAGGGCTGGTTTCGGTGCCCGGGGGACGCGGCGAACATGGGCTGGGTCCACTGGAGCCGCGACTCGGCGCGGATCGCGCCCGACACGCTCACGTTCGAGATGTGGCCCGACATGAGCGAATACCCCGAGGCCGAGCGCCACGTGGCGCCGGGGTTCACGCACCCCGACGGTTCACAGGCCACGCTGTTCAGCTCCGACAGCGCCGCCGTGGTGCGCACCCACTTCGAGTGGATGCGCGAGTACGACATCGACGGCGCGTGGCTTCAGCACTTCGCCGTGGATCTGCCCGGCGGGCCGCTGGAAGAGCGCTACCCATCGCGACGCCGCGTGCTCGAGCACGTGCGTGCCGCTGCGCAGTCCGCCGGTCGCGCGTGGGCGCTCTCATACGATATCGCGGGAATGCCCACGGAGCGCATCTACGACGTGGTGACCGCCGACTGGAAGCACATGGTCGATGAGGCCATCGTGGCCGACGCGCAGTACCTCCACGAGGGCGGCCGGCCGGTCGTCCAGATCTGGGGCTTCTACCACGGCATACAGACCAACCGCATGTCGGCACAACTGGCCAACCGGCTGATCGACTTCTTCGCGGAGCCCGGGCCCTACTCTGCGTTCCTCGTGGGTGGCGGCGACTGGAACTGGCGCGCATGCCCGGACCCCGAATGGCCGGTCTTCGTCCACCGCTTCGGTGCCTACTGCCCATGGAACATCGGCAACTATACCCTCGATGACGCCGGCGTCTCCCACGCCTCGACGCACTACTGGCCCGACGACAAGGCCGAGTGCGATCGCGAGGGCGTGCTCTGGATCCCGGTGGTCTATCCGGGCTTCAGTTGGGATAACCTGATGCAGAAGCCGCCCGGGACGACGCGGATCCCACGCCGGAAGGGCCAGTTCCTGTGGGAGCAGTTCCTCCGGTTGCGTGAGCTGGGCGTCGACACGGCCTACGTCGCCATGTTCGACGAGGTCGATGAGGGCACGGCTATCTTCAAGGTGACCAGCGCTCCGCCGGTCGAGGGCCACTTCGTGGGCTACGAAGGCCTTGCGAGCGATGCCTATCTCCAGGTCGTCCGAGAGGGCATCGCCCTCCTCCGCGGCCAGCGCGAGCCGGTTGCCGAGGCGCCGGTCGGGCCGTAGTCGGCTGCTTGCCGCTGTGGGGGTGTCCGAGGGAACCGCCGGCGCGTCCAGTAGGTTGGTGGTCCGAGGGATGGGCTACCCGCGGGATGAGAGGGGGCGTGACGGTGGTGCTCGCTTGGCTTGTCGCCGCATTGAGCAGTCCGGTAGCCGCGGCAGGCGGGCATCCTTTGGTCGTGACCTCGATACCCGACGTCGTGCCGATCGTCGAGACCCTGGCGGGCGATAGCGTCGAGTGCCTCTCGGTGCTCCCACCGGGCGTCGACCCTCACGGGTTCTCGGTCAGCGCGGATACCGTTGTAGGCTTGCGCCGGGCGCGGTTGATGGTCTACACGAACAGTGCCTTTCTGCACTTCGAGAGGCACCTGCGCGAATCGCTGGCCGGCGTGCCCGCCGTGGACTGGCCCGACTACCAGGCACACGGTGCCCGCCTGCTCGATTTCCCCGGCCTGCCGCAGACGTTCCACGGGTTTTGGCTGGACTGGACGAATGCCCGGGCCATCGCGCGCGCACTCGCCGACGCGCTACCGGGCCTGGGCGTGGACTCCGCCCTCGTCCAGGCTCGGCTCGCCCAGTTCGAGCACGAGGTGTCGGCGCTCGAGGCCACGTCTGCCGCGCTGGTCGAGGCCGCTGGACTCAAGGGAGCCGCCTTCGTTGTCGCTGACGCCTGTCTGGTCTACACGGTGTCGAACATGGGGTACCGCGTGGGCAGCGTGCTGATGACTGAGGGGGCGGGTGCGCTGAGCGGGCGCCAGCTCGCGCAGGTGGTGGAGCGTCTCAAATCGGGTGAGCTCGCCGGTGTGGTTTGCCCGGACAGCATGAGAGACTCGAAGCTGGGTGAGGTCTCGCGCCAGGTCGCGCACGATGGTCACTCGCGGGTGATCTATGCCCGCTTCCTCCAGCCCACTGCGGGGGCCTCGTCCTATCTCTCCGAGGCCTACTACAATGTGGCCGCCCTGACGGCGGCCGCGCCTGAGCCCGCGAGGAGTGCGAGCGCTGCGGTTCCTCCGGGTTGTCCGTGGCGCCTGGCAGGCGCGGTTCTCGCGGCGGCCCTGGTCGCCATCGGGTGGCTGGCCGCCCGGTTGCGGTCGTGTCGGCGGGGCCGCGCCGAGGTGGCCGGGGCGGGTATCTTCGAGGGGCCGAGATGGGATGACTGGCGACATCGTCGTTGAGGCCGTGGGGCTTGGCTATGACTACGTCAGCCCGCCGGTTTGTGCCCTCCGTGGGGTCTCATTTGAGCTGCGGCGCGGCGCATTCCTCGCGGTCATGGGGCCGAACGGGTCGGGGAAGAGCACTCTCGTGCGGGCCGTTCTGGGCCTGCTCCGGCCCACGCGAGGGAGCATCCGAGTCGCCGGGCGCGAGGCCTGGGAGTACCGGCGTGAGATTCAGCGGATCATCGGCTACGTTCCGCAACACGATTCGGTGAACCAGCATCTCCCCATGTGTCCACGCGACATCGTGGGTCTCGCTGCCAGCACGCGCGGCGTCGGCCGCGGCGGCCACGGCAACCTGACAGCCCGCGTCAATGACGCCCTGGCCATGGTCGGTATGGCGGACCTGGCCCACCGGCCGTTCGGGTCGCTGAGCGGGGGCCAGCAGCAACGTGTGCTCGTGGCCCGCGCGCTCGTGGTCGACCCACACCTGCTTCTGATGGACGAGCCCTTCGCCGGCGTCGACGTGGTCCACCGTAACGAGCTGGTGGAGCTCTTGGCCTGGCTCTCGCGCGAGAAGCACGTGACCGTCATGGCCGTTGTACACAACATCAACCCGTTGGCACACTTCGTCGACCACGTGCTGCTGCTGGACAATCGCATGGTGGCCTTTGGCACACCAGGAGAGACTCTCACGCCAGAGTTGCTGGCCGAGGCCTATGGGGCCGAGGTGCCCGTGCTCGTGTGTGATGACGGGGTGCTCCATCCGATCACTGACCATGCCGCCGACCACTGACTCGTTTCTGGACTACATCGCGTCGCCCTACGTCCTGCGGGCATTGGCTGGCGTGGTGCTGATCGCGGCCAACGCCGGGGTCAGCGGCGCCTTCGCCGCCTTCCGGCGGTCGACGTTCCTCGTCTCGGGTGCCAGCCACGCCGCCCTCGCGGGCGCGGCGCTCGTCATCGTGCTCGAGACTCACGGCCTCATCATCGGCGTGAACCCTCTCGTCGGCGCCGCCCTGGCCGCCGTTGGCCTCGGCCTTCTGGCCGCTTGGGCCAGTAACCGCGGATCCGACGAGCTGGTCGAGACTGCCATCGGCGTCGGGTTCGCCTTCTCCATGGCCCTCGCCGCACTGCTCATGTCGATGATCCCCGAAGCTGCTACCCGCGTGTGGAGCGTGCTGCTCGGCGATGTCCTCCTGCTCACCAATGGCGATCTGTGGCTCATGGGGGGCGTCACCTTGGCCGTGTGCGGCATCGTTTGGTGGTTCCGTCGGCCGCTGCTGTTCATCACCTTCGATATCGAGGGAGCGAAGTCGTTCGGCATCCGTGCCGGCCTGCACAACACACTGCTGTTCGGGCTGATCGCGCTCTCATGCGCCGTGGTGCTCAAGAGTGTGGGCGCCATCGTGGTCTACGCCATGCTCGTCGCGCCCGCCGCCACCGCCCTGCTGTTGTGCGCGTCGGTGCGCCGGGCCATGGTGACCGCTACCGGCATCGCCCTCGTGTCCGGCCTCGTCGCTATCGGGCTGTCCTACTATGTCCGCCTCTCTGTGGGTGCTCTGGCCGCCCTGCTCGCATGCCTGACCTACTTCGCCGCTCTGTGCTGGCGGGCCACTTCGCGCCGCCGCGGAGGCGTGGCGTGAGCGCGCAGCGGCTCCGCACCCACGGGCCAGGGCTTCCCCAGCCCGCGTCTCGAGCCCTCGACCCTGGGCTCCCCGCCCCCAGAGGCCCACGTGGGCCCCACCGCCCTGCCGGGCCGGGCGAGGGGATCATCGTCGCGTTCAGCCCCCCAGGTCCTTCTGCCACACGGCGTACCGGCGGCAGACCGCCCACTCGTTCGGGATGTAGAAAGGCGTGTTGGTCCAGCCGGCCCACAGCCATTCGCAGCCCGCGCGTTTCACCGCGAGGCAGGCGTGGGCCAGCATCCAGGTGCCCACACCATGGCCTCGGTGATCGGCCAGCACTCCAGTCGGGCCGAACGCCCCGGCGTTGCGGCGGTGGTAGCGGCCGTAGAAACCTCTCGGCGCTGGGTCGTAGCGGGCGTAGCCGACAGCTTCCTCGCCGCGAAGAGCGACGACCATGTTCGGGCCCTGCTCCCAGCCTTCCCAGAACCAGCCCGCGGGTAGGTGGCCCGAGGCGCGCGCCACACCCGCGAAGCGAGTGAGCCGCCGAACGAGTTCAGGAGACCAGGGCCTCACCTCGACCCCGTACGCTGCGGCCTTCTCGATGGCCCGCTGCTGGTGTGGAGTCGGCTCGTAGTCCGTGAGACAGAGTTCCATGTCCTCCAGATCACGGATGTGGCGGTAGCCGGCCCGCTCGAATCCTGCGCGGATGGGCGCGTAACGCGGGTCGGTGCCGGGAGCCAGGGGGCTGCCACCGTATTCGGAGGCCACCACCCGGGAGACTCCCTCGCCGAGGAGCAGATCCTCTGCGTGCGCCAGCAGGTCGGTCGCCACCGGCTCGTCCGCGGCGCACAGCATCGTGATATGCCCGGTGGGCCCGCCGGCTTCAGGAACGATGCATCCCACCAGGCCCACCGTGTGGCTATCGACGCGTGCGACGAGGGCCGTGTGCCGTTCGCTGCAGAAGAGCGCGCGGCTCATCTCCTGGCGCGACATGGTGTCGTACACCATGATCTGGTTCCAGCATCGGATCAGGTCGGGCAGATCAGCGGTGCGAGCTTGGGCGATAGCGCGGGGCATGGCGTCCTCCGAGGAGCGTCCTGCGAATACTCGTGTAACTCCTCTCCGTTCTTCGGCGACTGGGAGGCCGCGCTTGAGCCGCGGGCTGCCCCCACGCCGGATCGGCGGACCCACTCGCCCGGGCGGCGGCCGGCGCTGACGCCCCAAAGGCAGCAGAACCGAGTTGCGTCAGCCCCTCGGTCCTCAACATGGCGCCTGGGGCCAGCACCGGGGGCGAGCCGTGCTCGCTCCGTATCATGCCTTTAGTCTACATCCTTTTGATTGACTTATGTTGTCTGATGTGCTATAATACATACATGAGTTTGCGTAGAAGGCCCGTCGGCCCATACCGCCTGGGCCGAAGCCAACGGCGAGCATGCCATGAGCCACACCCGACCCGGGCGGGAGCTCGACGAACGCAGGTGGGTCACGAGACACTACTCGCCCGTCGCCTCCCGTAGCCGCTTGTCCGGGGAAGGTCTCGCGCGCGTGTTCACCACCTGAAGTGTGGAGCGTGGAGCGTTGTGGAGGGTTCTCGCGTGTTTTTTGCGAGAGGCCGCGTTCCGGCCGAAAACACCCAGAAACGCTCCACAACCCTCCACACCCTCCACAACCCTGCACAAGAGGCACCCGCGGCGGCCCTGCAGGTTTCCTCAGCAGCCACCTTTCACCCTCTCCCACCATGGGGGTACCACGGTATCTCCCGCGCAGTGGTCCCACAGCGCGTCCGGTCGTGACGCTTGCCCCGGCACCACGCGTCCTTCGACACGCCAGAGGCTGAGTGCCCCTAAACAATAGCAGAGTGCTATGGTATGCTTGGTATCTATGGTGGGTCCTCGAAGTGGCGGGATGGGAGTGGTTCGCCCAGCATGACGCGGGTGCTCAGCGTCTCGGCGTTTGTGGTCGCGTATGTGGGGCTCGCTTGGGCGAGCCTGTGGTGTGCTCGCGACGGTCTCGGCTATGGGGTGTGGAGCGCCCCGATGGCCGTGGCGCTGGGGGGTGGGCTCCTCATGATGCTGGCCCGTGCCTGCTCGCTGCTGGCGGTCGCCCTGAGACGGCCCGTCGCCGCAGACCTGCCGCAACGACTCCGCGTGGATGGTCACCACAACGTCGTTGCGGCTTCGGCGCTGGCGTGTGTGCTCGTCATCCCCCTCTACACGCTGATGAGCCGCTCCGGCCTGGCGCTGGGGCTGCGCCGGTGGGAGATCGGCGTACTGGGGCTGGTGGGGGCGTATCTGGTGCTCGTGGCAGGCGTGGTTGTACTCGACACCCTGGCGGCGTTCGCCCGCCGCCGGCCGCTGGCCTACTTGGCGGCCACCGATCCCGAGGGCTGGCTGTTCGCCTCGGACGGTACCGCGGCGCAACGGCGTCAGGCCGGCCGACGGATGGCCGGGCTCTGGCGAGGCGCGTTGGGGTCCGGTGTCTTTATGCTGCTCTATGCCGGTGGGTCCCACGGCCTGGGCCTGCGGCCTGCGTGGTCCCTCGCGGGGGCCGTGCTCGTCTCGACGGTGGCCGTGACCCGGACAAGCTGTCGGGTGCCGAGGCGACTGCTTCCTCCGCTCGAGCCCCTCGAGCAGAGGCCGTGTGCGGTGACCGGAGTGCATGAGTGGGATGGCGCCACATGCCGGCAGTGTGGTGCTCGGCGACACAGGCGTGAGGGACAGCCCGTGTAGTCAGGGACCCGCCCGGTCGCGCAGGCCTGTCCCCTCGGTCCCGCGAAACGCGTGGTGGACCGGCAGGAGGCTCCCACGATGGTGTCCGCATGCCTCATCACGGCGCTGGCGCTCCCCAGTGCGTCGCCCTCTCCCTCCAACCTCGTCGCCAACCCCGGCTTCGAGGAGATCGAGGCGGGCAGACCCAGGGGCTGGCACACGGAGAACTGGAAGCTCGGCACTGAGTTCGCGGTGGACGGCACCGTTGCGCACTCGGGGACGCACTCGGTCCGCGTCGGCTGCGGCACCGCCGCCATGAAGGGAGTCTGGCGTCAGATCGTGCCCGTGGCCGGGCCGCGACACTTGCGGTTCACGGCCTGGTACCGCACCGAGACCGCCACGGCGGCCAGGATGCGTGGTGCGGTGGTGCGGCTGATCCTGTTCCGCGATGCCGACACGTGGCAGGAGTTGTCGCTGCCGATGGCGTGGGGCCCGCCCCGTGAGGACTGGGCGGAGCTTGCGACCACCGTCTACCTCCCCGCCGAGGGCACGGCGGTGGGCATCGAGCTCTTCAACTTGGAGGCCCCGGGTATCGTCTGGTGGGATGACGTGGTGCTGCGCGATGCGACTGAGGCAGAGGTCCGCCAAGCCGAAGCTCAGCGCCTGGAGGCGCCCCCTTCGCCGTACACAGTGCGCTACGCGCCGGCCGATGGGAGCGTGTCGCAGCTTGATCCGCCCGCCTTTGTGTGGCTGCCGGTTGAGGGCGCGACCACGTACAGACTCCAGTACAGCCGCGACCCGGAGTTCGCCGCGGGTCAGACGACCGAGGTGGCCTGCGAGCGGACCATCTACGTGCCACGCGCCGCACTGGGCGCCGGCGCCTGGCACTGGCGGTTTGGTATCGCCGGCGAAGACGGTCGACTGGTGTTCAGCCGCCCGCGCTCGTTCACCGTTTCAGACGACGCGGCTCCGGTGCCCTTCCCCGACGTGAGGGCCGTTGTCACCAGCCTGAGCGGCGTTCGTCCGCGGGACTTCGTCCGCACTGAGGACCTGCAGCGGTTCCGCGAACTGGGCCAAGGCGTGCTCAGGGACTACCTCGAGGCCCTCCGCAACGACGCGAAGCAGTACCTCGGCGGCCCACTCCTGCCGGAACCCGACTTCCTCCCCAAAGAGGGGCAGGAGCGCATCGTCGCCTACACCAGGACCTTCCGCGCGACGCGCCCCTTCAATGCGGCGATGGTCGCCTGCGCCACCGTCTATCTGCTGACGGGCGATGCGGTCTACGGCCAGGAAGCCCGCCGGCGGCTCATGCACCTGATGTCCTGGGATCCGAACGGCAGCACGAGCCTTGGGCACAACGATGAACCGGGAACTGAGTTCGTGCGGGTGACGCCGAGAGTCTATGACTGGATCTATCCATTACTGACCGCCGACGACCGCGCCAAGTGCCGCGAGGTGCTGGCCGTGCGGATCCCTCAGGTCTACGAGGTGCTCCGGCAGAAGCCGTTCGAGATACACCCCTACGAGTCGCACGCCATGGACTACTACATCGGTGACCTGCTCGAGGCCTGTATCTGCATGGCCGGCGAGCTGCCGGTCGAGGAGATGCTCGAGTACGTGCTCCTCCAGCTCTGGTCGCCCTTCTTCCCACCGTACGGCGGCGATGCGGGCGGTTGGTGCGAGGGGCCGTCCTACTGGCAGTGGAGCACGGCCACCTTCCTGCGCGACTTCCTGCTCGTCAAGCAGAACTGCGGCGTGGACCTGACGGCGAAACCGTGGCTGCGGAATACGCCATTCTTCAAGCTGTACTGCAACCCACCGTACTCGCTCATGTCGCCGTTCGGAGATGGTCAGTCGAGCCGGGCGGGTGGTGGCGACACCATGTACAAGCTCGGAGTCGTGCTGGACAACCCCTACGCTCTGTGGTTCGCCAACCAGCAGAATGCGAAGCCCCACGGGCTGGAGCGGTTCCTCTACTACCTGGCCGGCGATGCCGGCGCTCCGCCGAGCGATCTACCCCAGGCCCGCGTCTTCGATGATGTCGGCCTCGCCTGCATGCACAGCGATCTGGCCAACGGCCCGGGCAACGTTCAGTTCATGATGCGCAGTTCGCCGTTTGGAGCCATCAGCCATGCCTACGCCGACCAGAACGCCTTCATCCTCCACGCCTATGGCGAGCCGCTTGCCATCGCCTCGGGCTACTACCCCTACTACGCCAGCACCCACCACTCGCAGTGGACGTGGGAGACCAAGGCCTCGAACAGCATCCTGGTGGATGGACAGGGACAGCAGACGCGCGACTGGGACTCGACCGGCCGCATCGCGCGTTTCGAGACCAATGACTACGCCCACTATGCGCTCGGAGATGCTACGGTGGCCTACGGCGGCCGGCTGAAGCGGTTTCTGCGGCACGCGTTGTTCATCCGGCCCGCGACTGCGGCGGAGGAGCCCATCGTGGTTCTCTACGACGATCTCTCCGCCGCCAGGGCGGCAACCTATGACTGGCTGTTGCATGCGCTCGAACCGATGGAGATCGACCCGGCCTCGCAGACCGTGACCATCCACCGCAACGCCGCACGCCTGCGAGTGCAGTTCCTGGCACCGCACGGCCTCGCGCTGAGCCAGACCGACCAGTTCACGGCGCCGCCCGAGGCGGACGGCATGCCCAACCAGTGGCACCTCACGGCGCGAGCACCGGGCCCGCAGGAACAGTGTCAGTTCGTGACCGTGCTCATGCCCTACCGCGAGGGTGACGAGGGCCGGATCGCCCAAGCCCAGCTGCTCGATATTCCCGGCTGGGTGGCCATCGAGCTCGCGGCAGGCGACGCGAGGCACGTGGTGGCGTTCCGCGCGGGCGCCGCGTCCGAGAGCACGATCGAGATCTCGGGGGTGCGGCTCACGGGAGACGTCCTCGCCACGAGGCTGGACGGATCGGGAGCCATCGTGGGGCAGCTGGCCGTGACCGAAGGCACTCCGCGCTAGGTGGCCGCCGCCCGAGAAGCCAGGGACACCCCGCACGCCTCAAGGACAGAGCGGTGTCCCCACAGTCGTCCCCGTTTCACTTGGTGTCGGTCTACTGCCCAGCGGGACCCATCATCATGCCCGCCGCCTTGGCCATGTCGCTCAGGTTCATGTTGAAGGTGGTCTTGGTCTGCAGCCGCGGAATCGGCTGTCCCTGATCGAGTGCGGCTCCGGGGCCGAAACCTACCATGCTGAGCATGGCCGCGGCGCACTTGGCGAAGATCCCCTCAGGCACGGTGCACTCGGTGGCGGTGCCTTCCATCATGATCTTGTCCGCGACCCACTGGCGCACCTCGGCCATCTGCGGGTAGTCCGTGTCGATGGACTCCATGCCTTCGGGTAGGTTCTCCGATGACGTCCAGATGACGATGGTGTTCCGGCCCTCCATTCCGGCGATCCGGGCGTGCAAGCCCAGGGCATGGGGAATGGCGGCCCACTTGAGTGGGAGGGCCTTGGTCAGATCCGGCACCGCTTTCGGGTCTGGGCTCGAGAGAGAGAAGGGCGCCAGGAAGTTCACGTTTGCAGGTACCGGAAGCGTCACATTGCCCGTGTAGCTCGTTGTCAGCGCGTAATCGCCGGCGAGGGTCGCATCGTTGGCGATGGTGCCCTCATCCTCCTCGTTCGGCCAGTGGGCCGTGGTCCAATCTGGCTTGTAGTAGTAGGAGCTGCCTTGGGCCATAGCCGCCTGCTGCTTGGCCTGCATCTCGGCCTTCTTGTCCGCGGGCATGTCAGCGACTTTGATGATCCTCGGCTGTCCCGGCCTCACGGTCGGCGACGAGCCCCAGTAGATCTTGAGGGTCATCTCCTCGAACTTGGGCATGCCGGGCGGCATGGCGACCTCGCCCTGCTGAGCCGTCGGCCGGTAGAGCGTCAGGTTCAGCTTGTTCCCCGCCTTCAGACCAGCCGGCGGCACAACCCACGCGGTTGCCCCTTGGGGCGCGATGCCCGGGGACCAGAGGCGGATGTTAAGCTGGCGCTTGGCCTCGCCACCTTTGAGCATGGCGGCGACCTGGGGCGGGAGCTCCATGCCCTCCGGCAGGTTCTTCAGCATGTCAGCCATGCCGGGCAGGCCAGCCAGTCCGGGCATGGCGGTGAGGGTGGTCTCGGCGAAGATGCCAAGGTAGGCCTGGTCGTCGGCGGGCGAGCCAACGGCGACACACAGGCCCAGCGACACCACTGCGATCAGGGCGAGTCTGTTCCTCAACATGAGCCCTCCTGTAGTGTTCTCGCGAGTGACAGGACGTACAGGGTAGCGTGTCCCACCCGTGCACGAGTTCCATGATGCCGCTTTGTGGGCGATCTGTCGATGCGGCGAGACGCGAACCGGGCGGAGGCAGGGGGCTGCTCCGGCGCGAACGGCCCGGTGACCTTTGACTGGAGGTACTTCCATGCTATCTGCTGACCTCCTCGGGGCCGTGGCGCTGGTCGCGGGAGCCGCCGCGTCGTTCTGCGCGGCCGCCCCGGATGCCGAGCCGCCTCTCGAAGCATCGGGCCGCCTCGTGGCGCGCATCGACTGCACGACCGACATGGGGCCCGAGGCCTATTTCGAGTGCGGTGGCACGCGGCTCGGCGAGATCGACGGCCAGCCGTACCGCGAAGCCGAAGGGCGCCCGCTGGCCAGGTTCGGATACCGGTTCGCCATCGATCACATCGGGCGACCCCACGTCGCGGTCATTCGCTATCCCGACGACAAGCGGCGGTTCATGTGCATCATGGACGGCACGGGGTATGACTTGACCACCGGCGTGTTCACGGGCCTTGAGCAACCGCTCAGCGGCGAGATGCTCACCCTCCGTCAGGTATTCTGGCCCCGATGGACTGACTGCAGCATCGTGTTCACGACGTGGTCGTACGGCGAGCCCGCCGCGGCAGCCAGCGTCGACGTCTACGAGCTGCCTGAGCTTCCTCCCATTGAGCTCCCCTCGAGCCCGAGCGCGCGGCCGATGCGCGAGTTCGGCGTGCAGTACGAGGACCCATGTGGGACCGGCGCCAGCGAAGGTGCGCAGACGCGCGACGAGTGGATAGACCGCGTCATCGCCTATATGCGGCACACGGGGCAGGACACGCTCGTCTACCCGCTGGCGTGGTACCACGGCCCTCAGTTCCCCTCCGAGCGCGAGCCGTCGGATGGCTTCGATGTGGTCATCGGACGCGACCGCAAGCAGTACTGCCGGTGGACGAACCGGCCCGCGGACTGGTACGCGACCTTGATGGACCGGATGGGGCACGAAGGCATGGGCTTCGTCGGCTCACTGACGCTCCTGCGGCTCGGCAGCCTGCTCGACGGGATGAACATCGATCTGGAGGCCATCAAGGGCGGGGCCGAGACCTACAACAACATGCGGGCGGATGACCACGTCCAGGCGGGGACGCAGGACTGGACGCCGCAGTACAACGTCATCAACTACCCGCGGCTGTCGGGACAGGCGCCGGCCGATCCCCGCCACCTGCCGTGGGCCTATGGCGAGCGCAGCGGCGAGCCCTACGGCCCCGGCCCCATGTTCAACCCGCTCCACCCTCGGACGCAGGAAGCCGTGGTGGGCTTCGTCGACGAGATCGCAAGGCGGTATGCCCCCTACCCCGCCTTTCGCGGCGTGCAGGTTAACGTCTGGCATGCCACACTGATCTGGTTCTCGTCGCTCCAGGTCGGCTACGACGACTACACCGTCTCGCTCTTCGAGCGTGACACGGGCGTCGCGGTGCCCGTTGACCCCAAAGCGCCCGATCGCTTCTCGCAGCGCTACGCGTTCCTGACCGGCGGTTGCCGCGAGCGCTGGATCGCCTGGCGCTGCCAGAAGGTCCGCGACCTGGTGTCACGGCTCCGCGATACACTCCGCGCCGCCCGGCCCGACCTTCGGCTGACGCTGACGCTGTGGGAAGAGCCCTCGGTGCCCCAGATCCTGGGCTTCCCGGGCCCGGCGAGTCAGATCTACGCCCGCCCCAGCATGGCGCAGATCGCGCGCGAGGGTGGGCTCGATCTGCACCTACTGCGCGACGTGGATGGCCTGCAGATCGACATGGAGCTCGGGAATGCCCGCGACCGCGGTGGGCACGGCGCAGACCCGGCCGGCGGCACCCGGCTGGCGGCCGAGCATGTCTGCACCTACCGCGACCACGACTTCCTCGATGAGCCCATGCTCGACGCGATGCGAACTCAACCGAGCCCCGGCGCGTTCGTCTTCAACTGCTGGGTCGAGGCATGGGGCGAACACCGGTGGTTCCCTTGCGGACCTGATGACGCGCAGGCGGCCGAGCTGGCAGTGATGGATGGGAAGCCGGCCACGGGCATCTTCCGCATCAACTCGGTCTACCCCGAGGACGGTTTCTGGTGGGACTCGCAGCTTCGCATCACGCCGCCGTTCCCATCCGGAGTCCACTTCCTGGAGCCCTTTGCCCACGCGGTGGCTGAGCTCGACGCCCAGCGGCTGACGCGCGGCGGTCTGTTCCTCGACTCGGCCCATGGGGAGCTCACGCGGCGCTTCGTCAGGGCCTTCCGCGCGCTGCCCCGGCAGCGTTTCGAGACCGTGGGCGACCGGACCGACCCCGTTGCCGTGCGCACGCTGGTGGAAGGGTCGCGGCGCTACCTCTACCTGGTGAACCGCGAGTATTGCCCGGTGACGGTCGCAGTCCGGTTCGGTCGCCCCCCGGAGAGGCTGCTCGACCTCGCTACGCGCGAGCACGTGGAGACGGGCAGGCTGTGGCGCCTCACACTCGGTGCCTACGAGCTTCGGTCCGTGGCGCTCCCGGCGGCGTGCGCGGTCGAGGGCTTCGAGACGTCGATCCCGCCACCCATCCGCGAAGAGCTCATGCGGCAGAGCCACCGCGTGCTGGCCGGCTTCGCGCGCCTCCGCGACTCCGGACACGATGTGACCGGCCGCGAGCCGCTCGAAGAGGGTATCCGAGCCGCCATGGCCGAGGGGCGGTTCGCCTGGCTCCGGCGCGCTCTGGGGAGCTACCCCGTGCTCCGCTGCAGGGAGCTGCTCGGCGAGCCGATTGGGTGAGAGGCCGATGAGCAACCGCAGGCTCGTTCTGGTTGCCGCCTTGGCCGGCGGTCTGGGTTGGGGCATCCGAGGCGTGTTCGGCGGTGAGTCGGGCGCGATGGTCCCCGGCGCTCTGTTCGGGCTCTGCGTGGCACTGGCTGTGCCCCGGGCCCGTCCGGAGCTCTTCGCCGCGGTCGGCGCCTTGGCGTTCTCGCTCGGCGGATCGATGACCTATGGCCAGACCATCGGGCTGGTCCAGAACGCTCCTGGTTCGCCCACGCACGGGTGGGGGATGCTCGGCCTCGCCGTGAAAGGTGGCGTCTGGATCGGCCTCGGCTCCCTGCTGCTCGGGGCGCTGCTGCTTGGTCCTCCCGTGCGGTGCCGCTCGCTGCTGTTCGTGCTGGGCGTTGCCTTCCTGTGGTTCGTGGTGGGCCGCGCCCTGGTCAACGGGCCACATAGCCCGCCCCAGCGGTTACCGCTGATCTACTTCTCCGATCGCCACGACCCCAAGCCTCGGCCCGAGTGCTGGGGGGGCTTGTGGCTGGCCTACCTGTGGCTCCTCGGCTGGGCGGCCCGCTTCCGCACGCCCGAGTCGGTCCGACTCTCGCTCTATGGCTTGGCCGCGGGCGCCGTGGGGTTCCCGCTCGGAGAGTCGCTCCAGGCTTGGGGGCATTGGGCCCATCCGTTTGGCGCGTTCGGTGACCGCTGGGTCGATTGGTGGAAAGTGATGGAAGTCGCCTTCGGCGCCGTCGCCGGGGCGGGCATCGGCCTGGGCGCCACTCGCCTGCGCGGGCAGGTGGCTCATTCGCCGCCCGAGACCGCAGTCAGCGTCTGGGAGTCCGGCCTCTTGGTGCTATGGTGCGCCGCCTACACGCTGGCGGACATGCAGGTGTTGCCACTGGGTGACACGCTCTACCTGCCGTTCCTCGGCATCGCCCTGCCCCTTCTGCTCTGCGCGTCTTCTGAGGCGCGGAGTCGGCTTCCGAGTGCCCACATGGTCGGCTGCATACTCGTGCTGACTCTCTCGGCTGCGAACCTGGTGGCGAAGGCGCACGAGGAGGCGTTGCCTGGCCTGATGGCCGTCGCGGCTCTGGCCGTCACCTGCATCGGCCTGGGCGCGCTCATCGCGAGTCGCCAGGCGCTCCTCGGCAGGCTGTCGGGCGGATGGCTCATCATCTTCATCGGCGGCACGCAGACGCTCCTGGTGGCTGCCAAGAGCTGCATGGAGGGCCCCACGTGGGCCGAGGGCGCTCGAGGGTTCTGGCACGGCTCGTCCGTCACCGTAGTGGCGGGCTTCTGCGCGGCCACGGCTGCAGTGGCGGCGCTGCTGGGGGCCTCGGGCGTGGTGTCGGTCCGTGTAGCACCCGAAGGAGAGAGTCCGCGCCCGGGAGTGCGCGTTGAAGGGCTTCGGGCCCGCAGAACGAACGTCAGTGGCCGGACGCGCCGGAGGCGTTCGGACCGGCGCGCGTGAGAGTTGTGGTTCTCTGAGCGTTCCCTGCCCGCCAGACCAACAGCCCGCCCTGCCCCCCGTCCATCGTCGTCTGTATGCCGGGACCATGGCAGCGGCCGCCATCTTTGGTTGCGCGGTCATCGTGCCCTCGGTCTGTCTGGCGCAGATCGGCGCCGAGTTCTCGCTCGACTTCTCGAGCCGGGGCCTGCTCGCCAGCGTGAGGCAAGCATCGTTGCTGGCAACGCTGCTCGCCTGCGGCTGGATGGCCCAGAAGCACGGCAAGGCGCCTTTCCTCAGTGCGGGCATGGTGATGATCGCGGTTGGAATGGCATGCCTGGCCTTGGCACCCGACCATGCCACCGTCCTGGTCGCCCAGGCCATCGTCGGGGTGGGCTGTGGCGCGCTCGAGGCCCTGGTTAACGCCCTGGTGGCCGACATCCACTGGCGAAGTCCCGCCGGGCCGCTGAACATCGTCAACGGCATGTACTCGGTCGGCCTGGTTGCCGCCGCCTTGGTAACCGGCGAGATGGTGCATGCCGGGTATGCCTGGCGCGCCACGCCCTGGCCGTGGGTGTTCCCCGCGTTGGCCGTTGCCATGCTGTTCGCCACTCGCGGTTATCCCGTTGCCCAGTCGGACGGCCGGGGTAGAGCCGGTATGGCATTCCTTCGCCGGCCGCTCTTCTGGGTCCTCATGCTAGCGATGGTCATAGGGGGGGGCTGTGAGGCCGGTCTGACCATCTGGTGTACCAACTTCACAGAGGCGGAGCTGGGCGCCACGCCACGGATGGGCGCGCTGATCACCGCCTTCTTCGGCGCATTCATGGCTGCGGGCCGCTTCGGGGGCAGCGCGGCGGTGAGGCGCGTGACGGCCCCACTCCTCGTCGCTGGCTCCGCCGTCGGGTGCGCGGCTGCCACGGCCGGCCTCAGTTTCGTTCAGGACACGGTGGCCGCCTGGTGCCTGTTTGCCCTGGGCGGCCTGCTCGTCGCCTGCTTCTGGCCAACGCTCCTCGCCATCGCAGTCGAGCGCGTGCAGGCCGGTTCGACGGCCATGATGGCTCTGCTCGGCGCTGCCGGTATCACCGGGTGCACCGTCTTTCCGTGGGCGATTGGCGCTTTGGGCGATCGAGTGGGCCTCCGGGGCGGACTCGCCGTCATGCCCGTGTCGCTGCTGGTTCTGGCCTCGCTGTGCGGCGCGATCTGGTGGCGAGGGCGCCGGGGACGCTAGTCGTGCCAGGACTCGTAGGCCGGCCGAAGTCCTGTGTCGCTTCCCTCGCAGAACTGCAGGAACGCCGGTGCGGCCTCATGGTCGTCGCCTGCCCGGCCCATGGAAGTGTCGACAAGGGACATCTCGACACCAACCGGTTGTCCATTCAGCTCTTCTGGCCGGGGCCAGTTGCCATCGTCGCGCGGGGTGCCGGAGCTGGACGGCACGAGCTCGAGGCGGAACACCAGGTCGCGCTTGGCCGCGTCGACGGCGCCGATGAGGGCGGAGCGGTTGGCCTTGGGAGCGACGAACGCCAGCCAGGGCTCTGGCTGCGGTGCGGGGCATGCGTAGAACTGCTCCGGCCCCTGATCCCCGAAGGGCGACTGGTTGGCGAAGATGCGGAAGATCTCGTCGCTGGCCGTGCCCCCGTCGGGCATGGGGCGAACCATCCGCGTGGCCTTGAGCTGCCCTCGGGTGGTCCCCAGGCCCTGGATGCCCCCGAGCACGGGGAAGTAGGTCTCGCCCACCGGCAGTGCCGTGTGGTTGCTGATGGCCAGGTCGAATCGCGCGCCGTCCCCGGTGAGCCTGACGGTCATTGTCGCTGAGACACCAAACTCCTCGCCGAGGTAGTTCCGCAGCGGCCCCTCCCAGTGCAGCGTCAGCCGGCTGCCGTCGGCGCTGGCCGAGGTGAGGCGCTGATCATGGCCGTAGACCCAGTTGGCCTCCATGGTCTGCCAGGGCTCCTTGCCCGGGATCACGAGGGAGAAGCGGAAGCTTCCAGCGAGACGCGGTTCGCGGATGAGTTCGAGTCCGCCCTGCTTGTCGCGGATGCGCGTGATGGAGCCGTTGGCGCGGCTGGCCTCAATGAGCACACGCTCATCCTCGAGCCGGATCGACCTCATCGGGTCGAACGCTGGCAGCGGGGCAACGGACTGGGCGAAGTCGCCGGGCGGATCGGCCGTGTGGACATCGTCGATGCAGAGCATGGAGAAGGTCGGCTGGTCGGCGTCGTCCACGGCCACAATCGTGACGCGTTCGCCCCTGTGGCCGGAGCCGTCGAGCCAGGCGGGCACGAACGCAGTGGTGTCGGGCGCGTAGACACGATCGAGCTCGCGGCCATCCTCGGCGTTGAGGGTCACGTAGTTCCACCTTCGCGGCTGGCCCGTGCCGCGGACCGATGCCCAGCCCGAGACGCGCAGCGCCACGCCGCCTTGGTCGAGCACGAAGGGCTTCGAGCGGAGCACGCCCGTGGCTGGCTCGCCTTTGCCGCCGCTCCACGCCCACCACTTCCCGGCCCAGCCGGAGTAGTAGCCGCAGGAGTTGTCGACGACGACCCAGTTGGGGTCGGCCTCCCAGCCGGTGAAGTCGCCCGTCTCGAAGCCGCCGTTGGCCGGCGACTGCGAAGACTGGGCCGGAGGCGCCATCCTCTTGGGCGCACTGCTGGCAGCGATAGGGCCAGGCCCCTTCGTGGGGAGCTCCTCGACGAACACGATCCGCTCGGCGGGAACCCGTACCTCGGCCGGTAGGACGAGTTGGCTCGGCCTCTCGAATGGCGTCACGATGCGGACGCGCCAGCTCGAGGAGCCCTCGAAGCCGCGGAACGTCAGTGTGCGGTCCTCCATCCGCGCGTTGGTCAGCGCACACACGTGCCGACCGGTGGTGCGGTTCCCGAAGACGGAGTACTGGACGCCGTCGGGCATGTGCTGATCGGGCCTCAGGCCGGTGGCGCCAAGTGATTGGCCGTAGAAGACCGTGTCGGCCAGGCCGTCGCGAAGCCGCTTGACCTCCTTGATGTAGTCGGCGAGGCCAGCAGCGGGGGGCCAGTCCAGTCCACGAGAGAAGCTCTGGGGCGTGACCATCACAATGTGGCCATCGCGCACCAGGTTGTTGATGCCGAGGGTGTCGTAGGCCATGGTGATGCTCGTGGTCTCAGCGTTCTCGGGGAACACCTGCCGGGTGATGAGCTGGTTGCCGACCCACCACGTTGCCCGCCCGAACTCGAGCATGCGGTCCCAGTTGCACTCGAACGACATGGCCCAGTCGGGATTGCGCGCGCGGCAGGCTGCCATGATCTCGCGAGAGAGTAGGATGGCGCCCTCCCATGTGGAGATGTCCGGTGGCAGCGGGATGTCCGGATTGTAGTCGACCGCGGTGGGGAACATCTTGTCGACGTGGACGCCATCGGCCCCGATGGCCGCCAGCCGCGCGAACTGGTCCACGATGATCTTGCGGTACTCGGGGAAGCCGAGATCGGCCCAGGTCATCAGCTTCGGATGGCCCATCCGGGCCCAGAGGGTGCCCATCCCCCACCCCGCCATCCAGGTGTAGCCGCCGTCGGGCGTCATCTCGCGGTAGCGTTTCAGGTCGTTCTGGTACCAGTCGGACTCGACCATCATGGGCTGGTAGTTCGCGAAGAAGTAGACCTTGAGGCCCAACTGGTGGCAGTAGCGGATGCCGGCGGCGAGCTCGTCCCAAGTGCCGAGGCGGCGGTCGGGGGTGTAATCGGGATAGCCGTTGTCGTGCCCGCCCTGCTGCCAGCCGCTGATCTGCACGGCGTGGATGCCATGCTCCTGGGCAGCGCGGGCCCATTTGGGGATGTCGCGGAACCGCATGTTGATCGTGCCCTCGGGGAGCATGAACATGGTGAACACGAAGAAGGACTCGCGACGGATCCAGTCGCGCCGCGGGTCAGCTAGGCCGAAGGCGCGGATGAACCACTCGCGGTAGACCTTGCCGGCGCCTCGCCAATCGCCATCGACGAAACGCGCGGCGACGGGGGAGCCGTCGAACACGCCCCCAGGCGGCGTCTGCGGCACGTGGACGACGGAGGCGAACACGTCGCTACCGATCTCGGAGAACCGGTAGACCTTGTAGCGTGCGATGGGGTCCTCAGAGGCGAAGTAGAGCGATCGGTCGGCGGATCCGCCTCGTATGCAGGTGAAGGCCATGTTCATCTGGCCCGGGTAGCCGTACTCGACCTCTCCGAAGGGCAGAGTGACGGACTTCTCTGTGGGCGTCGACGTCGGCACCCAGAGGGAGGCGTCGCAGGCCTTGCCCGGTGCCTTGAGGCCGGTCAGGCCGCCGAGCATTGGGTACCGCGCCTCCGTGAGCTTACCGGCAGAGCGGTTGTCGACATGCAGCGTGAAGGTGAGGCGGCCATCGGCAGCGGTGATGGCCATCCGCACGGTGAGGTCGTGCTCGGCGCCGGAAGTGTCCCTCAGCCTCGGGCCCCACTCCAGCTTCAGGGAGCATGCTTCGCTCACGTGCAAGGCGAGTGGCTGGTCCTTCCCGATGATGGTGGCGGGTGGCTGGTCCGGTATCTGGAGGGCGAGGCGGAAGCTCTCGGCGAGCTCCGGCGGCGCCGCAAGCGTGATGCCAGATGCCACATCGGCGAGGGACAAGATGGTACCGGTGTCGGCGGAGACCTGTAGGCTGATGCGGCCCTCGGTGAGCGACAGCGGGGCGGCCGCCCGGGTGGACGGAGCGCATAGGAAGGCTGCTGAGACGATGGCTACAGGTAGTCGGCGCACAGTGGTTCCTCCGAGGTCGTGACGTGCCCTCTCTCGCTCACACAGGCCAAGTGGCATTCCGTGCGGCGGGCGTTGGGGCCTACCGCGAGGGAGGGATCGGCGGTGCCTGCGCCAAACACCCGTCGGTGCGAGGGTGCAGTGCAGGGGACAGATTCGGCTCACTCGATAGGCGAGCCGGGGGCGGAGACCGGTGACAGTCACCTGTTTCTTGAACTCTGGCAATGGGTGACTGTCACGAATGGCACGCACTTAGGGTCGGCACCCACGCACACCCAACCGTAGGCTAGGCTTCAGCCTCGCGCGAAGTGGCTCCACAGGCCATTGTGAGCCGAGGCTAAAGCCCCGGCTACAGAGGTGATGCGACATACGCCTCTGGCATTGGGCTTAAGTGTGCACCATTCGTGACTGTCACCGGTTTATGCCCGGCCGGTGCGCGGTCTGACCGGAGGGATGCAGGCATGCCTGCTGGTCGGATTCGTTGCGGGATCGTGGGTTGCGGTCCCGTGTTCAACTGGGGCTGGATGCACGGCCAGTGGCTCCATGCCGTGCCCGAGATGGAGCTTGTGGCGCTCTGCGACCGCGATCCCGCCGCCCTGGGGCGAACGCTGCCGGAGTTCCCGGGCGTCGAGGGCTACACCGACCTGGCTGAGATGCTGAAGCGGGACGACCTCGACATGGTGAGTGTCGTTACCCCGCACAACACGCATGCCGATCTGGTCATCCAGTGCCTTCAGGCGGGCAAGCACACGGTGGTCGAGAAGCCCATGTGCCTGACGATCCCCGAGGCCGACGCCATGATCGAGGCGGCTCGCGCCGCCGGACGGACGCTGGCCGTGTTCCACAACCGCCGGCACGATGGCAACGTGCGGGCCATCCACGAGTTGGTGAAACAGGGAACGCTCGGCGAGGTGTTCCACATCGAGGTGTGCGCCATGGGCTACAGCCAGGACCCGAACTACGGGCGACCTGGCGATCCGTGGCGGGCGAGCAAGGCCATCTCGGGCGGCGGGCTGTATGACTGGGGCGCGCACGCGGTCGACTGGGTGCTCTCGATGGTCCCTAGCCCGATGACGCACGTGACGGGCTTCTTCCACCGATTCCACGATGCTGCGAGCAATGAAGACCACACGCGCGCGATCATCCACTTCGCCAACGGCTGCGCGGCGGAGATCTGCTGCTCGCGCGCAGCGCTGATCGGTAAGCCCTATCTGTGGTATGTGCTCGGGACCAAGGGGGCCATCCTCGACACCGGCGCCAACGCAATCGTGGGCTACTGTAACGAGGTGAACGGCCCGTCGGGGGGATCGCTGACGCTGCGCACACTCGAGGGCGAGCGCACAGTGCCGTACAAGGAGTCGGACTGGGCGACTTACTACAAGGACATGGCAGACCACCTGCTGCGCGGCGCGCCGGTGCCGGTCTCCGGTGAGGATGGGCGGCGGGTGATCACGGTGCTGCAGACGGCGGAGAAGTCGTCGGCCAGTGGGCATTCGGAGCCGGTGCCGCATCAGTAGGGGGCTGGGCACCGGCGCTGACCTAGGGCTTTCCGCAGCCGGTAGGCCCCGTTGCGGAGGGGCCACAGGAGCCCTCAGTTACTGCCGATGCCCTATTGGGCCCCTCCGCAAGATCAGGTTGGAGGGCTACATTGGGCAGTCAGCACGAGGCACTCATTGCCGACCTGCGGGAGACGGCCAGGCAGATCCGCGTCAACGTTCTGCGCATCGCGGGCATGTCAGATTGTCACACCGGCGGGTCGCTCTCGATCGCGGACCTCCTGGCAGGCCTGTACTTCCACGCGATGCGGGTGGACCCGAAACAGCCGGACTGGGATGGGCGGGACTACTTTGTCTTGAGCAAGGGCCACTGCGTGCCGGCGCTGGATGCGGCGCTGGCGCTGCGCGGGTTCTTCCCGGTGGAGGCGCTGACGACGCACCTGGAGCCGGGCAGCATCATCTCGGGCCATGCGTGCGCCCACCTGACGCCTGGGATCGATGCCTCGACCGGGTCGCTCGGCCACGGGCTGTCGGTGGGGCTCGGCATCGCGCTCGGGGTGCGCATCGACCGTGGCGCCAATCGCGTGTTCGTGATGCTCGGCGATGGCGAACTGCAGGAGGGCTCGAACTGGGAGGCGGCGATGGCGGCCGCGCACCACAAGGCCGACCCGTTGGTGGCCATCGTCGACCGCAACCACTACCAGACGGGGCCGACGGAGGACATGATGGCCCTCGAGCCCCTGGCGGAGAAGTGGACCGCCTTTGGGTGGGCGGTTCGCTGCATCGACGGGCACGACATGGAGCAGATCGTCGAGGCGCTCGATGCACTCCCGTTTGAGCCGGGGCGGCCGTCGCTGATCCTGGCGGACACGGTGAAGGGCAAGGGCGTCTCGTTCATCGAGACGCACCACATGGCCCACTTCAACGCGGAGCAGCTCGAGGCCGCGCTGGCCGAGGTCGGAGCGGGGGCGGTGCGGCATGGCTAAGCCCTTTGGCGAGGTCATGGTCGAGCTGGCGGAGCAGGATCCGCGCATTTGCGGCGTGAGCTGCGACTGCTGGGGCTTCATCGCGCCGCTCTCGGAGCGCTTCCCCGGGCGCGCCATCGAGGTGGGCATCGCGGAGCAGAACCTGATCGGCGTCGCGGCGGGGCTGGCCGTGCGCGGGAAGATCCCCTTCGCGCTGGGCATGAACCCCTTTGTGACCATGCGGTGCTTCGAGCAGATCCGCACGGACTTGGGCTATGGCAGACGAAACGTGAAGGTCATCGGTGCCTACGGCAGCGGGCTGATGTACGCGGGTTGGGGCTGCACGCATCACGCCATGGAAGAGGTCGCGCTGATGCGGCTGATCCCCGGCATGACGGTGTTCATGCCGGCTGATGGCTACGAGACGGAACAGGCGGTCCGCGCTGCCGCGGCGATCGAGGGCCCCTGCTACATCGCACTGGCGGGCGGCGAGCTTCCCGGACAGCCGCCGGAGGACCAACGCCGCTTCGTGCCGGGGCGCGCGGTCCGTCTGCGCGAGGGCAGCGTGGCGACGGTGATGGCCTGCGGACCAACCGTCGTGGACGCCATCCGCGCGGGCGAGCTGCTGGCGGAGCGCGGACTCGCGGTGACCGTGCTCGACATGCACACCGTGAAGCCAATCGATCGCAAGGCGGTCGGCGAAGCAGCAGCGACCACGCCGCTGATCATCACTATCGAGGAGCACACTGTCATTGGCGGCCTTGGGAGCGCCGTGGCCGAGATCCTGGCCGAGGCGGGCTCCGCGACGCCCCTGCGTCGCCTGGGCCTGCAGGACGTGTTCGCCATCATGTCGGGCAGCCACGCCGATGTGAAGCGCGAGCACGGAATCACGGCGGAGGCCATCGTGGCCGAGGTGATGGGCAGAGTCGGCGCGTAGCGCGGGCAGAGCGAGGATCACTGTCAGCTGCGAAGCACACGAAGGACGCGAGGCCAAGCCCGGCCGGGGACTGTGGTCGCGTGGGATGGTCGCCGGTCAGGCGGCTCCGGATCCTGCGCGTGCGGCCGCCTATCCCGCCCCGCCTTGGGTCGGCGGCACCTCAGGCTGCTGTGGTGCCGGGGCATCGATCCGGTGCGTGCCGTGGCAATCCGTGCAGACGGGCGGCACCTCGGTCAGTTCGCGGTCCAACCAGAGCTGGATGACCCTCTCCGGCGCGGCCTCGTGAGTCGCGTGGCACTCGCGGCACGAGTCGCTCACCTGGGTGCGTTCGTAGAGGCGGTCGGGCTTCGTGGCTCCAATATTCTCATCGTTCGCGTGCGCCGCGCTCAGCCCGTGGCACCGGATACAGGTTACCTTCGCCTTGAGATGCGTCTTCGCCAGATCCTCGCGCAGGAACGTCATGTGGCAGACATAGCAGGCCCCGTTCGGCCCCATGGGGTCGAGGACGTCCGTATCTGCAGGCGCCGTAGGCTCCGGCGCGGGCGGCGGAGCGTCCTGGTCCTGAGCCAGGGCCGCCAGGCACAGCGCAACGGCAGTGGCGGCGATCCAACTCCAGTGCGCCCTCATACGACTCTCCACTCGCGTAGCCAGTGGTACTCTGGCGTCAGATTGCGCTCGAAAGCCTCGGCGCACTGGGCGAGGATGACACGATCTTCGGGTGTGGCCATGGCCTCGCGCTCATAGGAGCCGAGCACGTTCTCCTCGAGCTGCTCGGGTGCCGTGACGCCGGGTATGACGGCTGAGATACGCGGCTCGCGGAGCATCTCCTTGATCAGCACCCGGGCCCGCGCATCGACCCGGCCCTGGATCTCGCTGGGGCGCTGCGCGAAGATGGTGCCGGCGCCGAAGGGCTTCAGGCCGATGACTCCGACATCCTTCGCCTTCGCCAGCTCCAGCAAGCTCCCGCCGCCGAACTCCTCGGTCAGGAACAGGTATGGGAAAATGACGACGGAGAACTGCGGATAGGCTTCGAGCACGCGCCGGAACACCTTGGGGTTGTGCGCGGAGATCCCGAGGAAGCGCACCTTGCCCTGCTCTCTGGCCTTCTCGAACACCTGCACGACCATATCGAGCGTCTTGTCGCTGACCATCAGCATGGTGGCCATGTCGGTCTGGCCCTCGCCCCATGTGGCGCCAACGGGACGCCACAGGTCGAGCATGTCCGTGCGATACGACTGGAGCCGGGCCTCGATGTTGGCCATCATGCCGTCGGGCGTGAGCTGGTCCTCGTACTCGGTGGTGATCTTCTCGGGCCATGAGGCGAAGCCGATGAACCACTTCTCGCGCTGGGCGTGAGCCGATGCGGCCATGGCCTGGCCGTATAGGTCGCACTCGGTGTCGATGTTGTTGTCGACGTAGTTGATGCCCAGCTCGACGGCTTTGTCGAGCACCGCCACGCGATCGTCAACAGACGACCCGCCATGGCCACCGAGGCTGACCTCGGAGATCATGAACTCAGTCTTACCCAGTCGCCGGTACTTCATCCGACCGTTGTCGTTCAGCGGTGTGGACGTCGTTTGGGCGTCAGCCCCACCCGCCGGCGCGAGTGAGGCCGCCAATGCGGCCGCCGACGTGGCCCTCAGGAAGTCGCGTCTGCTGAAGCGTGTCGGGTCCACTACTTGGCCTCCTCCGCGGCCTCGGCGGCCGCACCTCGTCCCGCTGCGTAGAGGCAAGCGTTCACGATCAGGCGCTGGAACGCGTCCACGCGATAGGCGTCCGGCCAGTGGGCCGGCAGCAGGGTCACCACGCGACCTTTGCCATAGGGCTTGGCCCAGACCGAGGGCCATTCCTTGTCGCCGCCGACCTGCTTCGCCACCGCGATGAGGCGGCAATCGTCAGCGAGGGGCGTCGACTCGTACAGCTCACTGTGCACCTCGAAGGTCGTTGGGATCCCCGCGGCCACCGGGTGCTTCGCGTCAACGACACGCACCTCGATCTGGATGTCGGATTCGGCGTGCTGCATGAACGTGGCCCCGAAGAGCTCGCGGAACTCGGGCCACTTCGTGAATGAGTAGTACGAGGCGTGAATGGCCACCACACCGACACCGCCCCGAATCGCGTCGAGTAGCCTCTTCTGCCGCGCCTCGGTGAGGATGCCCTCGGTCGACTCGATGCAGTGGTTCATGATGATCAGATCTGGAAGCTCTGCCTCGTCGAGGAAGCCGCCGTCGTGCACGACGCTGATGTCGATGGGCGCCTGCCGCGGCAGGAACTCCCGTGTGATCTCGGCGATGGCATCGAAGTCATGGGCGAAGCCGCCGACCCACAGCACAGCGCGAATGCGTTCGACGACGGTCGCCTCGTCAGCGGCCGGACTCGGCCCGGTGACGGCCGCGAGCCCCAGCACTCCGCACAGCACCAGTACACGCATGGTGGCCTCCCGTCCTACATCGGGCGCCGCCGGTCGGCGGCCACCCAACGCATTCGCGGCTCGCGCGGCGAGGCCTCCCGCACACATCCGCATGGCGAGACCAGGCGGAGGACGGCGCCCGCGCCCCGCCGAACCCAAGCCTTGGCCCGCACGTGCCCGTGCCGCTTCGGCCGGCATGGCGTCGGGCGGGCCGGAGGGAGCTTCCACCATGGGTGCTGTGAGAGTGATCCCGTGCCTGGACATCAAGGATGGCCGGGTGGTGAAAGGTGTTCACTTCGTCGAGCTCCGTGATGCGGCTGACCCGGTCGAGGCGGCTCGAGCGTACTCAGAGGGCGGCGCCGATGAGATCGCGTTCCTGGACATCACGGCCACCGTGGAGGGACGAAGGACCGTGTTCGACCTCGTGACGCGTGTGGCTGAGGCCATCAGCGTGCCTCTGACGCTGGGGGGCGGCATCAAGTCGCTCGCGGATGTCGGCACGGCATTGGCCGCCGGCGCCGCGCACGTCTCGATCTCGAGCGCGGCCTACCGAGACCCGGGCATGGTCCGCGAGGCCGTGGCGCGGTACGGAAGCGACACCATCATCGTGGCCATCGATGCCGATGCCAACCCGAGCTGCCCGTCGGGCCGCGAAGTGTATATCGACGGCGGTCGCACCCCCACCGGCAAGGACGCCGTCGAGTTCGCCCGCGAGATGGCAGCCCTGGGCGTCGGGCAGCTTCTGCCGACCAGCAAGGCCACCGACGGTGCGCAAGGCGGGTACGACCTCGCGCTCACGCGGGGTATCGCCGACGCCACGGGACTGCCGGTCATTGCCAGTGGCGGGGCGGGTACCCTTGAGCACTTCTACGAAGCCGTCACTGAGGGCCATGCTGATGCGGTCTTGGCCGCCTCGGTGTTCCATTTTGGGACCTTCTCTATCCGCCAAGTTAAGGAGTACCTGCGCGACCACGGCGTTGAGGTGAATCTGTGAGAGGGCGGCTCCTCTCCTGATCTGGAGGGAACACACACGTGAGCATTCATGAGATCGCCGCTGCCGATCTGAACGTCAAGCAGTTCATCGAGGAGCAGGTCGAGAGCATCCGTCAGGCCGTGGGTGACGGGTGGGCCATCAACGCTCTCTCCGGAGGCGTGGACTCATCGGCGGTCACCATGCTCGGCCACAAGGCCCTCGGCAATCGCCTGAAGACCTACTTCGTCGACAACGCCCTGATGCGCGAGGGCGAGCCCCAGCGAGTGGTCGCACTCTTCGCGGAGCTCGGGGTGCCCGTGGAGCTCATTGACGCCCGTGACGAGTTCCTGGCTGCCCTGCGGGGTATCACGGACCCGGAGGAGAAGCGCGAGGCCGTGACGCAGACCTTCTACAAGACCGTGTTCGGGCGCCTGGTCCGCGCCAGTGGCGCCAAGCACCTGCTGCAGGGCACGATCCTGACGGATGTTGACGAGACGGTGGCCGGGATCAAGCGCCAGCACAACGTGTTCGAACAGCTGGGCATCGACCCTCAAGAGGCATTCGGGTACCACATCCTCGAGCCCCTGATCCAGCTCCGCAAGGATGGCGTGCGGAAGCTTGCGGCGGGCCTGGGGCTCCCCAAGTCGATCTACGACCGCATGCCTTTCCCCGGCCCGGCGCTGGCGGCGCGGATCATCGGTGAAGTGACGGCCGAACGGCTCGACATCGTGCGCAAAGCGACGGCCATCACCGAGGAGGAACTCGAGGACACCGGGGCCTTTCAGTACATGGCCATACTTCACGAGGACCGTGTCACCGGTATGCGCGACGGCCAGCGGGACTTTGGTCTACAGATCGAGATCCGCTGCTGGGACAGCGTCGACGCGCGCCGCGCCACGCCCACACGCCTACCGTGGGAGACACTGGAGCGTCTCGCCGACCGCATCCTTACCGGCGTTCCGGGGGTCGTCAGCGTCACCTACGGCATCGCGCCCAAGCCACCGTCGACCATGGAAGTCGTTTGAGCAAACCCGATCAGCGGACGGAGCTCTTCACATGCCTGAACTGCCCGAGATACACCACCTGGCGAAGCAGATGGACCGGGCGCTGACGGGGCGACGCATCGAGGCCGTCGAGATTCGGCAAGAGAAGTGCCTCAACCTACCAGCGGGCCGGTTCCGGGAACTCGTCGAGGGCAAGATCATCGGGCGCTCCAAGAACCGGGGTAAGTGGGTCTTCACGGAGCTGCATCCCGAGGCGTGGCTGCTGCTGAACCTCGGGATGGGTGGCGACGCCCGGCTCACGAGGGCGGGCGGCGACCTGCCCGGGACCTATCAGGGACGACTCGACCTCGACGATGGGTCCGTCTTCACGCTCCGCTTCTGGTGGTTTGGGTACATCCACGCGGCTGACGACCTGACCCGGCACAAGATGACATGCGACCTCGGCGTGAACCCGCTGGACAAGCGCGAGTTCTCGCTCGAGCGCTTTCGCGAGATGCTCCGCGGACGCCGTGGCGCCATCAAGCAGTACCTGCTCGATCAAAGGAACGTCGCCGGCATCGGCAATGTGTACGCACAGGATTCGCTATTCATGGCGCGCCTTCACCCGAAGCGGACCATACCGAGCTTGAGCGATGATGACATCGCCCGGCTGCACGCGGCCATCGTCGACCACCTGTCCATGGCCACGAAGCTCGGTGGGCTGGCCTATGAGAAGGACCTGTACGGCAAGCCCGGCGGCTTCTCCGAGTTCCTCGTGGGCTACCGCGAGGGCCAGCCGTGTCCCGAGTGCGGCACGGCCATCGAGAAGATCAAGACCGGCAGCACGTCGTCGTTCATCTGCCCCAGGTGCCAGGTGTAGGGGGCGCCCAGAGCATCTCAGGCGGGGTCTGCTATCCACTAACAGGAGTTCACTTTCCAGCGGCGACTCAGATGGGCCGTTGCCGCGATCTCTGCTTCACTTCGGCTCCCACGACTGGGTGTCGACGAGGTTGTCCTTGACGATGTGCCCGGCATCCTCGGCGGCCTCGAACGCCTGCCGGAGCTCTTCGGTGGTCGACACGGTCCAGGAGCCGCGCGCGGGACTGGGCCGCCACCCGGGCGTGCCGTACCGGCGCTTCTCGCTGCTCTGGCCGACACCAGGCCGACTGTGCGCGGGCGGGCTGCCTCCAGCTTGGAGTCGATGCCGGTGCCGACCGATGTGACCGTTCCGGCCCTCGCGCGAGCAATCGCGGCCGCAGCGCCGCCTGTGCGGGTCTACGCCGCCCGAGCACAGTTCCGTGGGCCGTGCGGCCCTGGCGGCACGGGTTGGCACAGACCCCGCGGGTGCCAGGTCTATGGGCGCCTGCAAGACCCGGTCGGTGGCTGGATCGCGCGTACCCAGTGTCCAGTTCCCAAAGGGGAACAGCGGGTCCAGCCAGACATCCTCGGGGTCGTGCTGACCATCCAAGTCGCCGCGCAGGCCGGCTGCCCACACATCATCGGCGAGCGTGCCCGCAGTCAGCGCCCGGGCGCCCTCGCGGCGCTCCGCAGCAGCGGGTAGGCGTGCGTTCATAGGCACTCGCAGTCACCCGTGTGGTGATAGCGCCACCATGCCTGTGCGGTCAGCTCGGCACCCGAGGAGCACACGTGGCTGATCCATACGTATCGTCTGCCCGCCGTCTCACCGGGCTCGACGAGGAGCCCAAGGCTGCCCTCGAACTGGGCTCGCTCGCCTACGCCTCGGGCGCCCCGATGACCACCTCGACGCGGATGATCCGCGCGGCCGAGGTCGCCTCGATCACCGTCTCGCTGTCCGACAGCGCCGCATCGGGCACCGGGTAGAGCAGAACGGCCTTGCCCTCGCGCGTGGGCGCGGGGCACTCGACGCTGTTCACACGGACGCCAGGCGCTTCGGGCTCGGCACCGTCGGCGGCCTCGAGCTCGAGCAGTACCTGAACCGAGCGGCCAACGGGCTTGGGGCCGGTCTGGATGCGAAAGATCGACAGGCCGGGCTCCGCGGGCAACAGCCGCCCAGAGGGCTCGCCCGGCGCGACGATGTCGCGGAAGGTCACCCCGTGCCGGCGGGGTAGCTTGTTGAGGGTGGCGAGACCGCGCATGGCGGAGAGGGTACGGACGTAGCTCTCGGGGCTCCACAGGTTATCGAGGTGGCCCTTGGCGAAGTAGTTGAACAGGTAGACGTAATCGGCGCCGCCGGCCAGAACGGCAGTGGCGGCCCCGGCGGCAAGCTCGGGCGTCATCATGCTGGACCAGCCGCCGCGGCAGGGCTGGTAGCGGATCTCGAGCCCACCGGCCAGCGCGCAGTTGGTGCCTTCAAGCAGTCCTTTCCAGGTCGCGATGGGCATATCGAACTCGCAGGTCTCCCAGAACGGCGTTGGGACGACCAGGTCCACCAGACCCTCCCTCGCCCACGCGGCACCGTCCATTCCGAGCATGCGGGCGGTCTGGGGCGTCGACGGCACGCGGCAACCGAGACGCACCGGGTGCCCCTCGCGCTGGGCCGCCGCATCGCACAGCCGCCTGACCCGGCGGATCCAGTCAGTCAGCAGCTCTCCGCCTTCGGCCTCCCGGCCGATGCGGAAGTGCCAGCCGAAGCGCATCCAGTCGAGCTCGAGGCCCTCGATACCCCGAAATGACAGCACTTCTCGAACAAGCCGCATGTAGTGGTCGCGGACCTCTTCGCGCCCCCAATCCAGGGCCAGCTCAGGCCACCCGCCCGAGCGGTATGGCACGCGGGTCAGCCCACGGTCCCTCTGGTCCTTGTAGAAACTGCTCAGCAGCGGGCTCTCGGGCAGATTGCAGTCGTGCAGGTCGTTCATGCGGATGCTGGCCCAGGCCCCGATCCCGTGTTGCTTGCAGCGCGCGAAGGCGCGCTCGTGAAAGTTGACACCCAGTTCCGCAAGGCGCTTCTCCGACTCGATCCAGCGCCGAGTCGCCGGCACGCTCTCGGGCGCCAGGTGTGCGAGCAGTGGCTGATCGTCGGGGCCTTCTGGGTCGTAGCGGGTCCAGCGAGTCTCCCACACACTGCTGGCGTAGTTGGCCACCATGGCGCACACGCACGACATGAGGGTGCCAATGCCGGCTTGGGCAAGCCCGTCGACCCAGGCGTCGACAGCCTCGCCGCTGACCTCCGACGGGTCGCGGACGGAGAAGAACTCGCTGTCATCCTGGTTGAAGATGGGGCCGCGCAAGGGGTTCCCTCCTGAGTACTTCGGGCTGGACTCGGCGGAGGCCGATGGGCCACCGGCCCACGCGCTGGCTGCAGCCAGAGCAACGGTCTTGAGCGATTCGCGACGTGTCATGGGCGTGGTGCGCGGGCCACAGGCTCCCGGCGGCGCCGCGCGGCTCCAATCGGTGAGTGAACCCGGGGCGGCCCCGGGGCCAGGGCACGCACCCCGGCCGGGTTCCCTTCCGCCCCCGTGCCGGCGGCGCCTGCTGGCCCCCCCATACATTGGGCGCTTGGCCTGCCGTCCCGCCGTCGCCCCTACAGATTGGTGTCACAAAGGAGCCTCCACGCGCGAATTGGTACCTAGGTCTTGGTGCGTCCGGGCCGCGGCTGTCGAGGCCAGGCCTCCGTCTGATGGGATCACTCCGGCCGACCGCGGCGAGTGCAGTTGCCGCAGGTAGCGCATGCGCGTACACTCACCGGGTCGGCCATGGCCGTTCCCCGGTCTGCGCCGCCTGGATCCGCCGACGCGGTGCCCATCTTCCGAAGGCGCCTTGGCTGACGGTTTCCACGCGGTGGCTCGGTGGCCGGTGGTCTGTACCGTGGGGGGGTTGCAGTGTCTGGGAGCGACGAGAGGGGCTCCGCGCGGCCTGTGAGGAAGCGGACTGCGCCGCTGACCATCGCACTGGTGGCGTTGGCCCTCGTGGCCACTTTGCCGGACGTTGTGGGTTGCCGAGCTCGGACCACGACCGGATCGGTGACCCTCTATGCCAGAACTGAGCTCGAGCCGGCCCTCGAGGCGATCCGGCGTGCCATCGAGAAGGACTACCCACGCCTCAGTGTCACGACGGTGACCAAGCCCTTCCACGAACTGGTCGAAGCCGCGAAGCAGCCCAGCACACTGGGAGTCGTTATCGCGACGGGAGCCGAAGACCTCACGCCGCTCGACAAGGCGGGGCGCCTGGAGGAGGGCAGCGGGATCACGCTCGGCGAGATACCTCTCGTCATGGTGGTGGCCCCCGGGAACCCACAGGGCCTCCGGTCACCCGAGGACGTGGCGCGGGTCGGGAAACCCCTTGGCATGGTCAAGAAGAGCGACGGGGGCGCCTGGGCCACGAGCTCGGAGAGCGCCACGCAGGCCGCGGGCCTCAAGGGCTCGGTCGCCATCGTTGCCATGGAGTCGGGCCGACTTGTTCCGGCTGTCTCGTCGGGGGAACTTGGGGCGGCACTCGTGGGCGCGCACATGGTCACGCCCGGCGTCGAGGCCGTGCCCCTGCCCGGGGCGTGCGGGCAGCCGGCAGTGAGACTCCTGGCGGCTCGGCTCGTGGGAACCCCTGACGATGCCGCCTACTCAACGCTGGCTCGTGTGCTCCGTAGTCAGAACCTGCGTGCAGAACTCGTGAGAGCCGTGGGCATGCGCGACACATCCAAGCCGGATGGCACGGGCGGCGAGCTACTGCTCTTTTGCGGCGCCGGCCTCCGCTTGCCCGCAGAGGACCTCATCACGGAGTTCAAAGCAAAGACGGGCATCGCAGTGCGGCCCACGTTCACCGGATCAGGCTGTCTGCTCGCCCAGATCACCATCGGCGAGACCGGGGACCTCTACATGCCAGGCGAGGACTACTACATGGCCATGGCGGCGGAGCGGGGTTACGTCACCGACCAGCGGATCGTGGCCTACTTCGTGCCCGTGATCATGGTCCAGCGCGGTAACCCCCACAACATACGGGGCCTGCGTGATCTGATGAAGCCCGGCGTTCGTGTCGGCATCGGCGAACCCAAGGCGTGTGCTATCGGCGACTTCACCCCCAAAGTGCTCAGAGCGAACGGGATATCGCCCGAGGAGTTCGAGCGCAATGTGTCGGCCCATTTTGCCACGGCCCCCGAGCTCGGGAACGCGATGAAGATCCAGGCCGTCGATGCGGTCATCCAGTGGGACTCGCTGGCCTCCCTCTACCTCGATGCAGTCGATGTTGTACCCATACCCACCGACGAGAAGACGATCAGCCC